>JAERMQ010000001.1 GCA_016844745.1 Ignavibacteria bacterium
GAGAGCTAACGTCCCCCCCCCCCGCGAGAGTGAAAAACAAGACAAAAAGACTAATTAATGATTTCTTAAACATAAAACCTCCGCATAAATACTTTGTCAAAACACTGTTAATTAATTATTTTATTTTGTAAAATATTATAGACAATTTTTATTTTGAACGTAAAGTTTTTTTCTTTTGCCGAGCTATAAGTTCTATTTTTTGAAAACCTTTTTATATAATGCTTTTGCAATTTACAAATAATAAACAAATAAAACAAGAAAAAGTTACATTTTGTTGAAAAATATTTTTTTGAGTGATGAGGTCAATAATCCAAAAAGTTTCTAAACCAGCTTGAATCCTTGATTTAAACCTTTGTTACCTTTGTGTTAAAAAAAAACCTTTAAGAACAAAAGAAATTTTACCACAAAGGACACAAAGTAAAATCACAAAGGTACACAAAGGAATTATAAATCTTGAAACCTAAAGAAGAACACTCATCCGATGACTGGGAGTCATCGGATGAATAATCATAATATAATCACTATTTGCTTAGTAAGCACTCCCGTTGGCGTTTTGAATACAACGAAGTAAACTCCGGATGAAATTTGCTGTTCTTTAGGATTGATTTTGAGTTTTAGAGAAATATTATTTTCTGAACCGGGAATTTCCTGCGAAAATAATTTTCTGCCTTCAGGGGAAAACAATTCAATTGAGTGCTGCCCTCGAGCAGAAGAAAATATTTCGATGGAAATGTCACTATAAGCCGGATTCGGAGATACTTCCAGCTTCGATGGCGAATAAGATTTGATTTTTCGTATGTCAAAAGAGCAAACTCCAATTATATTTAAGCTGCCGTTTTCGGTAAGTGAGCAGTAGCCTTGCTTACCCAGAACCATGGAATCCAAAATAAATTCATTCTTTTTATTTGATGATAATAATAGAGTGCCTTTTATTGATGCTATTTCCGTATAAATGCTGGAAAAATCGGCATTACCTTCAATTTTCAAATATAAAGTATCATTCGTGAGCCTTGCACTAGTCATGTCATCCGGCAGGAATGCATCTGCAGAAATGTGCATGTATGCAGTAAATGGCAAATTAATAGGATTCGGCGAATCCCAAAATAATTTCGATTTAATAGCGATGGAAATACTTTCTCCCGGTATGCCGGAAATTGAATCCAAATAAGTTACAGTGGATGGCGCAGCCTTTGCCGATATTGGTACAGCAATTCTATACGAGCATGGACTTGAAACATTGACAATAATACTATCGTGATAATCGGCTACGGAATCGGGAGTAAAAGTCAGGCTGATTACGACACTTTCATTGACATTTAATGAGGTTTTCGGTTTGGGAAGAGACAGGGCTAATACTTCTACTAATGCTGGCGGAGTAATACTGAAATCAATCCTATCAGTCGAAATATTCGAAACGGTAAATGAATGGGATATTGCGCTGCCAACGCAAACGCTGGGAACTTCTACCAATTCAGGTTTGAGAATCCGAATACCCCTTATCTTTACATATTGCCTGGCTGTATATGTTGTACTGTTGGCGTCGGTAACAACCACAGAATAAAAGCCGGACTGCACAGGAGAAACATTATTAATTTTGGGTGAAGAATCATTTGAAGAAAAGCCCTGAGGTCCCTGCCATTTATAGGATACCGGAACAATATTAGGACCTTCTCCGATAGAAAGCTGCAAAGTACTTCCTTCGCATAAAGGGGTATTTGTCTTAACATTAATAAACGAAGTATAGAAACTTTGAACCGGAGGTGGTAATCCCAAAAGACTTTCCCTATCGTTATCATCGATATTAAAAAATACTGCCTCATCTACGAATTGACAATCTTTTCCATATTCATTCGGGTAATTAATTACTCCAAGATAATTTGTATATAATTTGGCAAAATATATCTTCCCATCTGGAGCCAACTGTAAGGCTCCAATTACGGATTTTTTAGTTAAGCCGATTAGGATTGCAGTATTGTTAATATCATTCGGGTCGCTTGAAGTAACGTCGTATTGATAAATCCTGTTTTCTGCATTTGATGCGATAAAAAGCTTGGTCCCGTCGGGTGAAAATTCCACTCCATAAGTATTTTTAGTTGATGGCTTCAGCACTACCGGATTTGAAACGACACCAGTTTCGTTGTTGAAATTAAATAATTCGCAATAGTTGCTTGCCCTTACAGCTAAAGCCAGCTTTGTTCCGTCCGGAGATGCTTTCAGATAACCGGCGGCATTACCATCATCTCCGCTATGATTACTACCGGCAGCGCTCACTACAGCATTGGTATCGACGCCGTTTTGCGAAACTAAATAAGCCCTGAATTTATTGCTTCCCCATTCATGAACTATTACCCAGACTGCATGTTTGGTTTTATGTCGCACGCTAATCATTTTTTCGGTTGCAGAATTTAACAATCGAACATTCTTTTCATTTGTGTCCAAATCACCATTACCACCATTTAAACGCATTTCAACCCTGGAATATCTTATCCCGTTTGTACCATGGCCATAATCGGACGTAAAGATATAATAAGTTGTGTAGTTGTTTGGTTTGGGAACTATTAAAGCAGCCTGTGTAGATGCAAAATGTCCTAATAGGTTTTTACCGTTAGGCATTACTTTATGATATTTATTCCAAACCGACATGCCGTTTGTATAGAATAATAAATTACCAACACTATCGGATATGGATGCACAGCCCTGGTTTGAGATAAGTGCGCTGCCTTTTATTGGAGAAGGGCTGCCATCAGGTGTGTTGAAGGTTATTGCAGCTTTTTGCCCGAAATGCCAATTATTAAATTCTTTTTGAGCAAAAACTATATTCAAACCAATACAAAGAATAACTATTGTATATATCGTTTTTTTCATATATTTTTTTTGTCTTATTCAACTATTTAAAAAACAAATAAAAAATGCAAAAGTTACATAGATTGCAAAATATAACAAACATTTTGTACAAAAAAATTTTCCGTATAAGTATTGAGATTAAAAACTAATGAAATCCGAATCAAAAAAATTAAACAAAAATGAAATAACTTGTTTTTTTCTAAATCTTTTACTAAATTAACTTTTTGATTTATGGACATTACTTAATTATGTCGGGATTTTAAAACAATCGAAATATTGAAAACAAAGGAATACTGATTTTATGGAAGGTGAAACAATATATCAAGCCGCTTCAACCGAGCTGCCAACAGTATTAATCGTTGAGAACGATGTCTTTAGTATGGAGCTTAATAAACGGGTGCTACGGAGTATTTGCAATATAGAAGTAGCAACCGACGGAAAGACTGCCGTTGAAAAAGCTACATCTAAGCCATATAATTTGATTATAATGGATATTGAATTAGGGCTTGGTATTAATGGTATGGAAGCCACAAAACAAATCAGGCAAATAAACGGTTACGAAAAAGTTCCAATTATTGCTGTTACTGCTTATGCTACAAAAGCTCATAAAGAGGAATTCCTGTCCGGTGGCTGTACTCACTATTTGTCAAAACCTATAAACGTAAGTGAAATGTTCATTTTAATAAAAGATTTGTTAAATCAAAGCGAGTAGAAATAATTTCTAATAAAGAACTATAAGCTTGAACAAAATAAAGTTAAACACACCCCTTATTTACTCTTATGAGTATAAATAAGGGGTGTGTCATTTTTCTTTGAAATTCTTATAATTTCTGCAATTCTTCTTCTAATTGCTGCCGTTGGAATGTATCGAAGTACCTGCCTTGCAGAGCCAATAATTCCGGGTGGGAGCCGGATTCAACAATATTTCCATCATTCATATATAATATATTATCAGAATATTTTACGGTTGAAATTCTGTGGGAGATAATTATACATGTTCTTGAATAGTCCGGCAAAGAAGATTGCGAGCCATTACCGGATTTGCCGTTTGGGAGAATTCTTTTCAGGATGTAATCTTCGGTTTGAGTATCGACTGCAGAAAAAGCATCATCCAGAATCAATATTGAAGGATTGCGCAAGATAGCACGAGCCAAAGCCAATCTTTGTCTTTGACCACCGGATAAAATTACTCCCCTTTCGCCAACAACGGTTTGATAGCCGGCAGGAAATGTTAATATCTCTTCGTGTAAACCGGCTGTCCGGGCGGCTTCGGTAACTTCATCAATTGTTGCTTCGGGTCTTCCGAATTTTATATTATCTGCTATACTAATAGAAAAAATAAATGTATCCTGAAGGACAGACGCAACTGACTTACGAAGAGTTCCTTCATCAATATTTTTTAATTCCTTACCTCCAATAAATATATTTCCGCTATCCGGTTCATAAAGTCGGGTCAGCAGATTTACGATAGTTGATTTACCCGAACCTATTGTACCGGTTATGCCAAGCGACGAACCATGAGATAATTTAAATGAAACATCTGAAAGACTATTCGGCATATCTTCGGTATATTTGAACGATACGGAATTTAGCTCGATAGCGCCATCAATTTTTTCATCATTATTAATATTAATAGAAGAATTATTTTGTAATCCATGCTTCATAGAATCCATGATAGAGAAGATTCTTGCTGTCGAAGCCGATGCCCTTTGAATAATATTGGTAATCCAGCCAATTGCAGCTACGGGCCAAATAAGTAGCCCTAAATAAATATAAAATTGCGTTAGTCCGCCTAATGTCATATTTCCCTGTATTACAGCCCTTCCTCCATATCCGAGCATTATCAATAAAGAAAAACCAACCAATAACATAATTCCGGGAATGAATGCTGATTGCAGGATTGCTAATTTCATATTTTTTTTGAGATATTGCCTGCTTAATCCTTCAAATCTTAAACTTTCAAAGGCTTCTCGTAAATATGAGCGCACGACTCGAATGCCGGAAAAAGTTTCCTGGGCAGAGGAAGTTAACTGGGAAAATTGCTCCTGAACATCTCGAAATGCATTATGGACTTTGCTCCCGATAAAATACGTCCCTATTGTGATTAATGGCAGGGGTAATAGTGAAATAAGTGTAATATCCCAGCTTAGACCAAGCATAAAATACAATACGAAAAAAAATGTTGTAATCGTGTTCGCAGCATACATAACAGCGGGTCCGAGAAATTCCCGCGCTGCCGATATATCATTATTGATATATGACATTAACATACCGGTAGGATTTTTATTGAAGAATGCTGCAGGCTGGAGTTCTAATGAATATAGGAAATCCCTCCTCAAATCATATTCTATCAGCCGTGATGAAACTATTATTGTTCGCCTGGTTGCAAACATGAATATACCGCTTCCGGCAGTCAGGAGCAGCATAATTGCTATACTCTCTAAAATACCCGACATAGTAGCATTATGGATGCTTATCTGGTCGATAGCTTTACCGGCATAGCGAGGAACAAGTGTAGAGCAAATATTTGAAATTGTCACGAATAAAAATCCTAAATAAAGTCGTGTTTTATATCTATTTAAGTAAGGCAAAAGCCTTTTGATAGCTTCCATATTTCTATTAATTCAAACAAATAAACAAATCCCCTCTTCGTTTGCGGAAGAAGGGATTGAAATATCAAAAACAAGTATTTATGCCCGCTCGGGTATATTCAGTAAAATCGATAAAAGTAAATTCCAGCATTTATCTACCGTCGATATTTGTATCTTTTCGTCCGGAGAGTGAACGTCCTTCAGGTTCGGTCCGAATGACAGCATGTCCATTCCGGGGTATTTCTCCCCAACCAAACCACATTCCAATCCTGCATGAATGGCTTCTATTTTTGGTTCCTTGCCATACATATCCTTGAATACATTTATTGCTACCTTTAGGATAGGAGAGTTTACATTGGGCTGCCAGCCGGGATATCCCTCACCAAAAGTAACTTCTGCGCCGCCCAATTCGAAACATGAGCGTACCATATTTGCAATATCATACTTTTCGGTTTCGACTGAACTTCTCTGACTGGTAAGTACATACATATCATCACTGCGGGTTTCGAGTATAGCTAAATTTGTCGAAGTCTGAACCAAGCCTGGAATATCGGGACTCATACGGATTACTCCATGGGGAGCAGAATACATCGAATTGAGGAAACGTTTCTGGAAATCGACATCCATAATTCTGGCAGGCATTGTAGTTGCCTTACTTGATATCAATATATTCGGTTCCTTTGAAATCCATTCCGATGTCATTATTTCCGAATATTTATTGATGTAATCCAGCACATCGGATTCTGCCGCTTTAGCTACAACTATTGTTGCGAAACACTCCCTTGGAATTGCATTATGTTTATTTCCACCGAAGAATGATGACAGGCGGATATTATATTTATGGGTTAAATCCCAAAGCAGACGATTCATTAATTTTAATGCATTTCCGCGTCCATCATGGATTTCGATACCGGAATGACCACCTTTTAATCCCTTTAATACGATTTCAAAAGCAACTGAATCGGCAGGAATTGGAGCGCCCTGATATTTGAATGAAGCAGCGGTATTCTGCCCGCCAGCGCAGCCGATAGTGAAAGCTCCATCTTCCTCGGAGTCGAGATTAATAAGTACTTCTGCATTTAACATCCCGGTTTCAAGTTGTATTGCACCGGTTAAACCTGTTTCTTCATCCAAAGTGCAAAGCAATTCAAGTCCGGGATGTGGTATATCGTGTGATGCTAATAATGCCATTCCCATAGCAACGCCAATACCGTTATCGGCGCCTAAGGTAGTACCTTTGGCACGTACCCAATCGCCGTCAATCCAGGGTTGGATTGGGTCATTATCAAAATCGAATTCAACATCGCTGTTCTTTTCGCAAACCATATCGATATGACCTTGAATTACTACCGGTTTGCGATTCTCCATGCCGGCAGTAGCAGGCTTACGAATAACGATATTGCCTGATTTATCACGCTTAGTTTCCAGGCTGCGCTCGGCTGCAAAATTCAGAATATATGCTGCAAGCTTTTCTTCTTTCTTCGAGGGGTGCGGATGCGAAAGTATATTTTCGAAAATCTCCCAAACTAATTGGGGTTTCAATCCACTGAGAACATTTGCCATTTTAATCCTTATTTTATTTGTTGGTATTATTTTTATTATTTCTGAAAAATGTATTTTTTTCAAATCCGTTATATTCTATAAAATTATTTCTATGAAGCTGAGTTAGGAAAAGGACGACTCGTTCAGCAGGTTTTTCGAGTTTTTCGACTAACTGTTTTTCGAGTGCCAATGTAATTTCTTCAACTGTCTTTTTCCCGTCAATCAAGAGCCACACTGCCGAACCAACTATGTCTAAATTTGCATGTAAATACGGACTCTTTCTTTTTGGAAGAAGCATTTGCTGCAAAAATTTTGATTTGAATCTCGGTATTATTATATCTACCAATCCATCCGGCTTGGTTTCGAATTGACTCCTTTGATATGGAACTAATTCCAGATAATTGATATTTTGTTTTGTTTTCAATCCTATTTCCTGATTTCTATTTTCATTCCTATATTCGGAGGTAAGTATAAAAAGACAAGAAGAATGTCATTCTGAACGAAGTGAAGAATCCAGATTAATTGTTGCTTCTGGATTCTTCACTTCGTTCAGAATGACATTCTTCCATCTTTTATTTTTTCACTCACATTCATAAAAATCGATTGTAAATTATCTTAAGAATTTATTTTTTCTTTACCTGCATTTCAATTTTTTCCTTAGGATTATCCCTGCCATCGCGCTCTGAACTTACGATTATATCTGCAATTTCCATCCCGGTTACGACCTGTCCGAACACTGTATATTGCTTATCCAGAAACGGAGAATCGGCTACAATAATAAAGAATTGTGAAGTAGCACTGTTTATATCATTGCCTTTTCGTGCTGTCGAAAGAATTCCTCGTTTATGTGAAATATCACTGAATTCAGCTTTAACTGTTTTTTGCCCGGGTTCGCCCACACCCCATGTTTCACGCGGTTTGGATTTGGAATTGGGGTCGCCGCCCTGAATCATAAATCCGGGAATTACGCGATGGAAAGCTGTCCCATCATAGAATTTTACTGAAACGAGACTGTCAAAATTTTTGCAATGTAGGGGTGCTGTCTCGGGAAATAGTTCGATTACAATATCTCCTAACGGCTTGCCGGCTTGTGTTAAGCTAATAACGTATTGTGGATGTTCCACTTGTTTACCTTCCTTTTGTGTTTGATTTTTATTTTGTTGACTTGTACAATCTAATGTTAAAAACATGAAAAGTATCATCGAAACAATTAGTGAAGTTTTGTATTTCATGCCATCTCCTAAATTTATAAAATATTAATAAATTACAAAATTATCATAGTTATTTCATTTAAACAAATTTAGTTTTAAAAAGTGGTTTTAAATTTCAATTATCATTCCTGAAAAAGAAGGTTTCCCTGTCTTGTAGATACTCAAAAGTATTTTGGTATTAAATTGTCCTAAGAGTCTGTGGAAAAACTAATTATATGGAGGAATGTCATTCTGAACGAAGTGAAGAATCCAGTCCCAATGCCGCTTCTGGATTCTTCACTTCGCTTACGAATGACATTCTTCTTTACTTTTTCAACAGGCTCCTAATAACTTAAGACTTCATTTAATTTCATTTTGATTTCTAATAGCTGGTTATTTGAAATTTCCCCGATTTTTTGAATTAACCGTTCCTTGGATATGCTTCTAATCTGAAACGTTATTACTTCAGAATCCCTTTCAAGATTATTGATCCTATCTTTGAAAATGAAAACAGAGCCGGAGTAATATTTTAATGAAGTACTCAATGGACATGCCATGCAGATTTCTAAATTATCATTCATAGCATTTCCGCTGATTATCACAACCGGTCTGATTCTTCTTTGCTCAGAACCTTTTATTGGGTTTAAGTCGGCGAAATAAATGTCTTTTTGTTTCATTTATTTATTATATTTAAATAATCTTCAAATCCTGCATCTGCCAATTCAATCATTTCGGCATCGTTTTTAGCTCGTTTGAATGATTCCACATATTCATTTATTTTCATCAATTGAAGATAATAGTTCACAGCATTTTCGATAATTCTATTTTTAGGAATTTTATTTTTTTTAGAGTAGTGATTCAATGAAGTCATTAATTCAATTGGAATTGTACTTGTGTAAGTTAATGTTTTTTCATTTTCACCTTCTTCTTATATTAAAAATAAAAATATATATAATAAATATAAATTATAAATAAAACTTCCATTACTCCGGAACTAGTGTAACAATTCATTGAAAAGCTGAGTATTAAAAGATGGACTCCACCTGCCAGGTGGAGTCCATCTAACAACCACATAGTCAGCTTTTCAAAGAATAGTTACACTAGCGTCATATCAAATAAATAATGACAATCAGATGATGTCCTACTTTTAATTTCAATATTTTAGTAGTTCAATCATCCCTGATTGATTCGAAAAAGTTTGGTTGACTTTATAATTTAGGTTATTCGAAATATATCTTTAGAGTGGTTCTAAAAATAATATAATATCATTCTGAACTATATTCAGAAGTCACTCCCAGTGAGGTTAATGGATTCTGAATCAAGTTCGGAATGACTATGTCTTTAACTTTTCAATCACTCTGATTAGCAGGAATGAAGTTTTTAATCTTCATATTAAATCACCATGGCAAATTATTCAAATCAAGATTTCCGCCTGATAAAATTATTCCAATCTTCTTTTTTGATAATGTATAACGTATTTGCAATGCGGCAGCCAGACTAACTGCAGCCGATGGTTCTACGATAATTTTCATGCGCTCCCAAATTAATCTCATTGCATAAATTATCTCTTCCTCAGAAACCGTAACAATACAGTCGATATTTTTCCGGAGAATAGGGAATGTCAAGCTACCGAGTGATGTAAGAAGTCCATCTGCAATGGTTTTGGGATTTATTGAGGGTAAGATTTCTCCTTTCAATAGTGAACGAAAGGCATCATCGGCACCCATAGGCTCTCCCCCGATAATTTTAGCATTTGGCAGAAGATGTTTGGTTGTAATCGAAGTACCACTGAGAAGCCCACCGCCGCCCACCGGAGCAAATATTGCATCTAATTCGCCGGCTTCATTGATTAATTCTAATGCTGCAGTTCCCTGTCCTGCAATAACATCGTATTGATTGTATGGGTGTATAAATACCGCGCCAGTTTCATCAACAATTTTGTTTAAAGTGGCTTCTCGTGCTTCAAGTGTTGGTTCGCAGAAAATGATTTTACCTCCATAAGAGCGAACCGCATCGGATTTTGCTTTGGGAGAGGTATCTGGCATGACGATGTATGATGTGATATTTCTTTTGCCGGCTGCCAAAGCCAACGCCTGGGCAAAATTCCCGGAAGAATGAGTAGCAACACCGTTCAGTAATTTTTCATCCGGCAGTGAAAATACTGCATTCGAGGCGCCTCGCATCTTGAAAGAGCCTGCCTTCTGGAAATTTTCACATTTGAAATAAAGTTTAGCGCCTGCTATTTCATTAATGCTTTGACTTGTAAGCACGGGTGTTTGGTGAATGAACGTTCTGATGCGTTCTGCTGCTGATTTTACATCAATGAATTCAGGAAGTTTCATAAAATCTTAAAAAAAATATTAGTTTATACAATAAAAGACTGCTATTATTCGATTTATAAATAATAATCGGCAAAATTAATTGATTGGTATGAAAAAAGAAAAAACATTAGTTAAAATAAAAAAATTACTTAAATCGAAATCATTCATCGGTTCGATTATTTTTGCAATATCGCTATGGGCTTATGCAGGTTTAAACGGCAGATATGTTACTTTTGTATCGGTTCCATTTAAAATTTCCCTGCCTAATAATAAAGCGATTGAAATTATACCACCGGAAAAAATTTCAGTCAAAGTACGCGGTACGGGTTGGGACTTGTTCAATCTGATAGTCCTGAATACATCGGCAGTTTGCACAATTGACCTAACAAAAAATCCATTGATGGCAAATGAATATAATATTGATAGAAATCAAATTTTAAAAGGTATACAGGGATTCAATAACGTAGAACCAATCGATGTTATTCCGGAATCCGTCAGTTTAAAAACCGGAAATGTCATTTTTAAGAAACTACCAATTATTGCTAATATATCAGTCAAACCAAGGGATGGTTTTATTCAGGTTGGGCAAGTAAAGCTGGAGCCTGATTCCATTTTAATTCGTGGAAATGAAAAGCTTCTTCAAACCATAAAAAGCTGGAAATCCGAATATCTTGAATTGTCTGATATTAATTCATCACAAAATCTTTTAATCGGTATTTCGGACAGCCTGAGCGGTATTGTAACGGTTAATCCTGCTAAAATTTCATTTTCAGTTGAAATTCAACAAATTGCCGAAACAGTTGTGAACGATGTTGAAATAAAAATGATTGGCGGACCAAAACTGAAGAATCATATCTTAAGTCCAAAATATATTAGAGTGACAGTTCGAGGGGGTGCAGCGCAAATAGCTGATTTCTCCCCGGAGACAATCAATGCATATATCCGGTACAATCAATTAATTGATGACACAACAGGAATATTGATACCTGTAATAACTTCACCAAAAGATATTACTATTCTTAGCATTGAGCCGCCATACATCTATCATTTCAAAGAATTACCGGGAAATAAATTGGCAAACCTGAAATAGATTTTTACTTTTTACCACCCCTGATAGGAATTGTCTCAAAAGTTAATAAAATGGAAGAATGTCATTCTGAACAAAGTGAAGAATCCAGTTCCAATGGGGATTATAGATTCTTCACTTCGCTTACGAATGACTTTCTTCTTGACTTTTGAGACTCCTCGTAAAGATTTGCAATTAATTTTAAAGTTATTATTGTAATATTTAAAGTTAATTTTGTAGTCTTATTTTAAATTAAATTTGGAATTAAATATTTATGGCATTATTTCAGAAGAGAACACATAATTGCGGCAGCCTGCGTACGGAAGATTCAGGGGAAAAAGTAATATTAAATGGTTGGGTAGCAACAGTACGGGATTTGGGTGGTTTGTTTTTTATTGACCTTCGCGACAGATATGGCATCACTCAGTTATTCATTCATCCCGAAGATAGCCCTGCTCTTGTCGAACGGGCACGTCAGCTTAAAAGTGAATTCGTTATTTGGGCATCAGGAACCGTGTGTATGCGTGAAAACCCAAATCCTAAAATCCCTACGGGATTAATTGAAATTCTTTTAGAAGATTTTGATATAATCAACCGTAGCGAGCTCCCGCCATTCGAGATAATAAATGATATTACTACCGCTGAGGATTTGCGTTTAAAATATCGCTATCTGGATTTGCGCCGCCCGGATTTGCAGAAGAATTTCATAATGCGCAATCTTGTTTATCAGGTTACTCATAATTATTTTGCCGAAAATGATTTCCTTGAAATTGAAACTCCGGTAATGATGAAATCCACACCGGAAGGCGCCCGCGATTTCCTCGTACCAAGCCGTATAAACAAGGGCAGGTTCTATGCTTTGCCGCAATCGCCACAGATTTTCAAACAAATATTGATGGTCGCGGGATTCGACCGGTATATGCAAATCGTAAAATGCTTCCGCGATGAGGATTTGCGCAGTGACCGGCAATTTGAATTTACACAGATTGATATTGAAATGTCATTCATCGAGCGTGAAGATATTTTCTCGCTTATCGAAGGCTTCTTCGTTAGATTATGGAAAGAAACATTAGGTATCGAAGTAGAAGCGCCGTTCCTGCAAATGAGTTATAATGAAGCTATGACCCGCTATGGCAGCGATAAACCGGACTTGCGTTTTGGATTAGAAATAAATACAATAACTGATTTAGTCTCGAATTCCGAATTCAAAGTATTTTCGGACATCGTGCAAAGCAAAGGAGAAGTAGCTCTCATCAATGCTAAAGGATGTGCCGGCTACTCACGTAAGCAATTAGACGAGCTTACCGAGTTTGCAAAAAAATATGGCGCAAAGGGACTTGCTTGGATTAAATTTTCCGGTGGGGTGGTTAATTCGCCGATTTCAAAGTTTTTATCCGAATCAGAAATTGAAAAAATTATGAAAGCTGCCGGTTGCGAAGAAGGCGATTTGCTACTTATATCATCGGATACATGGCATCGCTGCTATACTATTCTGGGGGCAGTGAGGCTCGAAATTGCCCGAAGGACCGGAATTTTGGAGCAAGTGAAAAATCAATATTCATTTCTTTGGGTAACTGATTTTCCTTTACTGGAATATGATGCAGAAAGCGGTCGTTTTATTGCAATGCACCATCCATTTACTAGTCCTGTTGATGAGGATATTCCTCTTATGGATACAGCTCCTGAAAAGGTTCGCGCCAAGGCTTATGATATTGTTTTGAACGGCTCGGAAGTTGGTGGAGGCAGCATCAGAATTCATCGAGGCGACATCCAGAAAAGGATGTTTGAACTGTTAGGATTTACGCCGGAAGATGCCGATGCTAAATTCGGATTTCTCTTAGATGCTTTGAAATACGGAGCGCCGCCGCATGGAGGCATAGCGCTTGGCTTGGATAGGATTACGATGCTTCTTCTCGGCACTGATAATATCCGTGATGTAATTGCGTTCCCAAAGACTACGAGCGGTTTGTCGCTGATGGACGGCTCGCCGTCTTATGTTGATGAGGCTCAATTGAAAGAATTGGGAATTGGTATAATTAAGAATGAGTGAGGAATTGATATTATGTAAGGAATTTTTTAGTATTTGATGATTCTTATTCTAACGAAGTGATTGAATTTTCAATTTTGCACTTTTTAAACAATATCAAATGAAAAAGTATAAAAATTTAAAAATAAATTAAAAAATTGATTGTAAATTAGAAATTGTTAAATTGAAAATTATCTTTTCAAAAAAACTAATAGTTTATAGATAAACATGAAACCCTTATTAAACCATTTTAAATATTTGCTGCACTTATTATTTCAAAGAAAAAAATTATTATTGGCAACTTGTTCTTTAGGAATAATTTACTCAACTGATATTGGCACTACTTGGAATAAGATGGATACTTCGGGATTGTTTCATTCCAGATTTTCACTATTAACAGTTGACCCCAAAAAATTAGAACATGAAGGTGTTTTTTAATTATCGGTTATCAGAAAATAATTGAAAACCAGTTTCGTCAAAATTCTTTTAAATTGGAGTAAATAATGCATTTCAATGTAGTTTTGGAAAATGCCGAAGAAGGCGGTTACAATGTAATAGTGCCAGCACTCAATGGTTGCTTTACTCAGGGTGATACCGAAGAGGAGGCTCTTATCAATGCAAAAGAAGCTATAATATGTTATCTTGAGGGGCTTGAAAAGCTGAATCGGTTGTATTCCAAACCTGGTTCTAAAATCGTTGAGTTGGAATTTGCAGTATGAGTAAAACATTTTCGGGCAAAGAATTAATTAAAGCCCTTAAACGGAAAGGGTATATAGTTGACCATCAACGGGGAAGCCATATATTTCTTCATAATGATGAAAAAAATCTATCGGTATTGGTTCCTAATCATAAAGAAATTAAAAAAGGCACTTTGCATAATATCCTAAAGACTGTAAATTTAACTGTCGACGAGATTAAGGAAAATATTTAGGGTTTTTATGTCGGTTTAATACATTCATAAGTTTTTTTTAGTAATAAATAAAGATGTCCAACATCTGCCAGATGTTGGACATCAATTCTTAATAAAAGTGCGTTTCTTAAAACTCAATCTTAAATCCGCCGACAAAGAAGAATCCTAATTGATTTACTGCTTCTACTTCATTTTTTCTTGTAGAATATTGATGCAAAAGAATATTCTTCTGATTCAACATATTCTCTGCCGAAACGTAACTTGTAATTGCAAAAGATTTAAAATTATTCCTGAAATCAATTCTTATATCGAAACGTCCATAATCGGGATTCCGCAATGTGAATGCTTCTTTATCTAAATAATAGGTTCTATTTTCTTCGTATGACCTATCAATATCAACAGGAGTATAAGGCGAGCCGCCTGCAGTAGTGTATTTCCCTGAAAATTCAATCATAAAAGCCGGCGATATTACCCATTCGTAACCTGCAAGAAGATTCAAAATAAAAATATTATCGAATGCGCCGAATCGCCAGATATCATCGGAACCTTTGTATTGCTGGCGTACATAAGAGCCTGTTGCAGTTATGTAATATCCATTTGCAAAATTCTTAATAAATGATGCCTCGAAGCCGTAGGTGCGACCTACACCAGTACTTTTCATATAACCTTTCTGATCAACCGAACCGAAACTTGCTCCGGAATTGATGAATGACCATGAACTCAGTTTATTAGATTCTACCGGAATTTGAGACAAATCTTTGTAATAGCCTTCTACCTTGAACATAGCATCTTCGGCAAGCTGATAAGCATAACCAACGATATAATGAATAGACTTCATGAAATCAAGGTTTTTATCGTGTATATCATTCGAATCCTTGTTGTCGAAGTGAAGTACGAGAGGTAAAGACTGGCTGTGGATGCCGAATCCCGCATTGAATGATTGAGATGTAGCAAGTTTATAAGATAATGATAATCTCGGTTCAATTGCCATTTTTTTGTTCACACCAAAGTATTGAGTATGGAAGCCAACATTCGAAGTTAAGTCTTCGGAAATTCTCCAATTCCAATTTACAAAACCCAGTATTTGTCCGGCATTTCCTTCATTTACAATGCTCCATGCTTTTATATCACCGCTTCCAACAGTCAATCTTCTATTATTCAAATCAAAGAAATTCCATCTGGTTTCGATTCCAGCCGATAAAAAATTCCATGAATCGTAGGAATAATTCAGGTTATACTTTAATGTATAGTAGCCTTCTACCGAGTTTCCACTGAACCAAGGGGAGAGATTATCTACTTTATCATTCACAATTGTATGTATTGAATCTATATCTGTAAAATATTTGGTATAAACTGCGCCGGCTAATAGATTTGAGTACATCTTTTCAGAAAATAAATGCTTCCAATTCAATCCAACGCTATATAAAGTGCTTCCATTTTTAATATTGAAATCTCCTGTTCGTACAGTATCTTGCGCAGCCTGGTCAATAAAAATACTGCTTGTACCGAGTAATGCAGTAAATGCTAATCTGTTGGTTTCATCAAGATTGAAGTCGGATTTAATCATGCAATCCTGATATCGGGGAATACCTGCAAATCCAAATTTGAATCCCATTTTATCCATTAAATCCAAAAATGAATATCTATAATCGATGATAAATGAGCCATGGTCTAATGGTATGGGTCCTTCTGCGCCCAATTCAAAACCATTAAAGCCGAATTGACCGAGGAACTCATATTTTTCCTGATTGCCTTTTTTCGTATGCAAATCGAACACCCCGCTTAGCTTGTTGCCGTATTCTGCAGGGAATGCACCTGTAATGAAATCACTGAAGTCGAGCAGATTACTGTTTAATGCGCTGACGGGTCCACCCGTTGCACCCTGAGTAGCAAAGTGATTTGGATTTGGTATATCCAATCCGTCAATACGCCAGAGCAATTCTGTAGGCGAACCTCCTCGGATAATTATATCATTTCGCAAATCATTTGCTCCGAGAACACCGGCAAAATTCTGTGCCATACGGGCAGGGTCCATGCGGCTTCCGGCAAATCTCTGCACATCGTCAGTTGAAAAGATTGCCGAACTGACAAGTGCTGTTTCATTGATTGGATTGAACTTGTTTTTCTCTGCAGTAACTAATACAGAATCAAGTTTAACGTAGGATTCATCTAATTGTACGAATATTTGAAGTTCTTTACCGGATGTCACGACAATGGATGCGTTAAAAGACTCGTAACCTATTGAAGTTGCCTTGAAAGTGTATCTTCCTGCAGGAACATTTGGAATCTTAAACGAGCCGTCCTTTTTAGTGAATGTTCCAAATTTCGTATCAGCTAAGAAGAGGCGTACGCCAGACAAAGGCTGCTGTGTCTTGTAATTAAGCACTTCGCCCTTGATGGATTGAGTAGGCACATTCTTGTCGGTTTGTGCAAAAGTCTTATTATTTGTAATATTGATAAAAACAAATAATATTAGACAAAAAATTAGTGATTTAGAATAACGATGTGAAAACATGATTTTACCTTTTTATTTTAGAATAATAATTTATTAAACCTTGCCAGAATATCGAAAGTTGAGATTTATAAAATTGTCCGATTAGATGCGGAGCATACCTACTGAAAAGCAGTGGAATACCAAAGAAAATTGAGAGTAAACCTGTCATAGCAGCCTGAATATCTACTTTTTTGGGTAGTTCACCGGATTTAATAGCATCATTTAATTTTTCCAGAAACATTTTATCAAAGGGAAGGGAAGAGATGTTCTCAATTTCTTCAAGTTCCGGAAATGCAAGATAACGCTCTTCATTGGGTAGCTCTTTAAATTCTAATGGAGATTCGGTTAGAGCCATAAATGAAATTATTTCATTCATTATTCTGGAATTTGCTTTCATTTTTTCAGCAGTTCGGATGAAAACTGATTCGATTTTTTTCAATGAAGATTTTCTTTTGTCCGAATGTTCTTCATACCACGACATATCAAGTGTCCAAAGCTGAATGTAATATACAAGCAGGTCGCTTTTTTTGGAGAAATAATTGAAAAAAGTTGCATCGGAAATCTGAACTTCATTGCAAAGTTCCTTTACGGTAATTTCCGAAAATGGTTTTTCTAATATTTTTGATTCAGCAATTTTCATGAGAGCTAATTTTGTTTGCGCATGTTTTCTTTCTCTAAGCGGTATTTCGTTTAATCTTTTCATCACTTTTTCCAATATTGTTTTTAAATACTCACAAAATTACAAAATATAAATATTAATGTCAAGTAAAATATTATATTAAGCTCTAAATTTATATCTCAATCAATAATTAGACAACGCAATAAAATACGAGTAGAATAAAAAAAAGTTACAAAAACTTTGAAATATTGTAAAATCGTGTTGTTTACGGATTTTTATTTTTATACCAAACCATAAATAAGATTAGTATAAAAGTTGTCTCTTAAGACAATAAAATGTAAAAATGTCATTAGTAAGCGAAGTGAAGAATCCAGTTTGTCATTTGCACTGGATTCTTCACTTCGCTTACTAATGACATTCTTCTTGACTTTTTTGAGAGCCTCAAAATAGTAATTCAGGGGATTCCTATATTCGCAAGAATGAAATTCTAAAAAATTGTCTTTAAATATAAATTTATTTCTTCTTCAATTCAATTTCATCCAATATCTTTCCGTCAATATTAAAGACGGTTATTTTTAAGGTATTGGAAGTAACATCGCAAATCGCATAATGATGCTCCTTGGCAGACTTTACCGTATATTCAGAACTTTTGGGAGAATATAAAGGTGCGCCGCCACCGGCAAGAGTAAGATGATGAATTCCGGCTACCAGATTGTGTTGATAAAAGTGGGAATGTCCGGTCACGACAAGCTGGACACCATATTTCTCGAAAAGATTTTCAGAAACCTTCTTCATCATATTATTATTACCATGTCCGCCGTAGCAATATGCAGATTCGTGAAATGCCGCAATTTTCCATGGCTTTTTAGATGCTTTTAAATCTTCTTCTATGAATTTATATTGAGGGCAATCCTTGCAGCATTTATTCTCAGTGCTAATTATGATGAAGTGTACATCACCTATATCGAAAGAATAGTATTCCTGAGAACCTGAAGAAGATTGAGGGGCTTGAGTAAAGGCTTTAGTATTGTTTGTCCAGCCTTCATGGTTGCCGGGAGAGTTGCAAAATGGAACTCGTGATGAAAGTTCTAATTCTTCGGGTAGGAAGAACTCGCTTTTCCATTTTTCGTAGCTCCTATCGAAGCATAAATCGCCGGTATAAATCGAAAATAATGGTTCATTTTTAAGAATACCTTTGGCAATTCTTGCATGCAGGTCTTTTCCCGAACGGCAATCACCCATAACTGCGAATTTTAAAGGTTCACCGGGCATCCCGCAGGTTTTGAAATAAGAATCCGATGTTGTATCACTTCCCTGGATTGAGCGATAATGGCAAACGGAATTTGGCGGCAGACCATTAATGAAGATTCTATGTACGAATGATGCCGGCTCGGCGCCGGTTTCAAGAAATGCACTGCTTGAAGCTTCCTTGCCATACGATGTATTAGACCCGAATTGAACAGTGACCGGTTCTTTTGAATCCGATTCGACCATTACACAAACACCATTATTGGATGGCACCTGAAGGTAGGGTTTCAAAAGGATTTTCGAGTAGGAAGGATGGATTGCAAAAAGAATTAAGAATGTAAATATTAAGTATCGGAAGAAATCCTTTTTTAAATGAATAATAAATAAACTCATATTTTCCTTTTTATTTAAAAAATAATTTGTTGCTCTTCAGTAGCCGGAAAGCTTGCAAGCCATTGAATAATTTTCCAGTTTTCATCCTCTTTTATCCAGGTCAAAGCTAATCTTATATCAGGATTAGACCTCTCGTATTCTGCAGTATATTCCAATTCAGCTTCAAAAAAAGAAGTAGCAAAATTAGCGCTCGATGCAACTTGTATGGAGAGATTCCTGATTTTACCGAAATTTATTACATCGTATAATTCAATGTCTCTTTTAACCAGGGCTTGCCATTCCTCAATTGTCCTGTATGTTTCTTTCGAATTTGTACCGAATATCATAATGTTTGATTTTGTTGAGAACAAGCGGCTAAGCGCTTCGAAGTTTTTGTCGTGATAGTAGTCGCAAATATTTATTACCTCAGTTTCTATTTCTTTTTTAATAAGGTTCAAATCCAATTTCTATTCCTTTTTAAAATGTTAAAAAACCGTTAACGTAAAGTAAGGTAATATATTATTTTAATTAATTGTGAAATATGGGTAATAAATAGAAATGTATAATATATTTCTATTTGTAATGTGTACTCTAAAATATACTAATGTCAAATTTATCATTATAATAATTATAAAAATAAATAATTATTCGGTTTCTTTGTCCTGCTCAGAGGAATGTTCCCGTTTTATAACGACAAGTGTTTTATCGTCGTTGTAAAAGGAGTCGGCTGAAAATTTCTGAACGTCTTCCAGAATACTGTATGCAATATTTTGTGGGGATAAATGATGATTATTTCGAATTATTTCACATAACCTGTCTTCACCGAAGAAATTCCCTTCGCCGTCATTTGCTTCGGTAATGCCATCAGTATAAAGGACAAGTACATCTCCGGGGTGAAGCCGGAAATTTTCAACTGTGAACTTCTGGTCTTTCATTAGACCAAGCAAGCCGCCTGTATTGCTTAAAAACTTTATTCTATCCGTTTCGGGAGTATAGTGAATCGGCTGGCAATGACCGGCATTAGCGTATAGTACTAACCTGTTCGACATTGTCGTCAGTTCGAGAAAAACAAGAGTGACAAAACGCTCGTAAGGGAAATTATCAAATATTAATGAGTTCAACCGATTGAGCAATAGTGATATTTTTGGAGAAAAGCCCATTGCCATCCTGATTGCTCCGGATACAAACAGGGCTTGAATTGCAGCGGATAATCCTTTGCTCGCAGCATCCATAATTACAACACCGAGCCTGTCTTCTTCCTCGCCGGGGTATTTCAAATAATCGAAGTAATCCCCGCCAACTCCGCTATCAGGCACGCAGATTCCGAAAATCGAATAATCGCAAAATTTGTAATGATGTTCCGGCAGGAGGTTCCGCTGGATTTCGGAGGCTTTTTTTATGTCTTTTTTAAATTTGTTTTGCTTGGCTTCGTTTGACAGCTTTTGAATGTGTACGGAAGCTACGCTGCTGATGACAGATAACAATTCCGAAAATTGAGGCTTGATGCTGTCGGCATTGAATCCGATAACGTATTTGTAAAACTTCCCGGATTTTGTCCTGACAATTTCACCGACTCCTGTCATGGAATACAGCCAAATTCCCATGCTTTTCAATAGTTCATCGGTTTCATAATTTAACAGGGTTCTTTCTTTAAGTAATTGGGTGAAAGTGTCACCATGGTCGCTAATATTAACCGAGTAACCGTCAGGAATTTTTTTTAACTTCCCGAATTGGTATTTTAAAGTATATGAAAGTTCAATTGGATTCAGTTCCCAGATTCGTCCACCGGTTATTTCAAATTCTTTGTGGCTGACAATGTCGTGGATTAAAGTTTTGAGTAAAGTTAGCTCATTTTTAAATTTTCTTGAACTTAATTTTTCAACTATTTTGTAAATGTTTCGTTGATTATTGATTTGATCAGAACGCATAAGTTAGGAATAATTTAGTACATAATACTATGGCAAAAATACGAAAATAATTCCAAAAGTCTGTGGAAAAACTAATTAAATGGAAGAATGTCATTCTGAACCCCAAAATAATGGAATTAATAAAAATATGCAATGACAAATTCAAGAGAAACCCCCTAACCCCCTTTGAAAAAGGGGGAATTGTTTGTCCCCCCTTTTTCAAAGGGGGTTAGGGGGTTTCTCTTTGTCGGAATTTGTTTCATAATTTTTGTTTACTAATTGATAATTTAAGTCCTTTAAATTAAAGTGCAAAAAAATCTGTCATTGGTAACTTGATTCAGAATCCAGTTCCAATGCCGTAACTGGATTCTTCACTTCGCTTACGAATGACATTCTACTTGACTTTTCACACATCCTCATTCGCAGGAATGACAATTATGTAGTCCGTAAAAGAATAGATAACAAAATTTAACTTATTATCCCGGCTTTTAGTAATGCCTGACGGATTTTCTCTTTGCTTTCGCTCCTTGCCGGAACCAATGGAAGCCTGTAAACTTCTTCGAGCATACCCATCATTGCGAGTGCTGCTTTCACGGGAATGGGATTTGTTTCGATGAAATTAATCTGCATCAAATCGAGTAGTTCGTAATGAAGTTCTTTAGCTTGGTGGTAATGACCGGCTAAAGCTGCGCGAATGCAATCGCTGAATTTCTTTGGAGCATAATTCGAAAGTACCGATATTACTCCGGCGCCTCCCATAAAAACAACCGGTAATGCTAATGAATCATCGCCGCTATATAATTTAAAATGTTCAGGTGCATACTTAATAATTTCCATCATCTGTTCCAAATCGCCTGATGCTTCTTTAGTTCCAATGATATTCTGACATGTTTCAGCAAGTTTCTGTTGTGTTTCTGCAGTCATGTTAACTCCCGTTCTACCCGGAACATTGTAAAGAATTTGAGGAATATCGACGGCTTCCGCAATTGCACGGAAATGCTCGAATAGTCCCTGCTGATTTGGTTTATTATAATAAGGAGCAACAAGCAGTACAGCATCGGCGCCGTATTCCTTAGCGACTAAGGTCATATCTATGGATGCCTGTGTAGAATTTGTGCCGGCTCCCATGATTACCTGGATATTTGGCGAACAATATTCAACAGTCTGAACAATGAGGGACATTTTTTCTTTTGCTGATAAAGTTGCGCCTTCACCGGTAGAGCCGGAAATTACGATTCCTTCGACTCCGGAAGAGATTTGGAATTCGAGCAGCGTTTTAAGCGCTTCGAAATCAATAGTTGTGTCGCTTAAAAAAGGAGTGACAATAGCTGTGATTGTTCCCCTAAGCTCTATATTTTTCATGTTAATACATCTCCGTTTAAAAAATATTTCTCAACAAATTCCGAAAATAAAAATCCCGATATTCAAATTTGTTAAGTACAATTTATCACATTTTCGGCATTTTTCTAAATAAAATTTATGGTTTCCGTAACAAGGTTTATATTAATGTCATTCTGAGCAGAGCGAAGAATCTATCTTGTGATTATATAGGAACTTAGATTCTTCGCTTTGCTCAGAATGACATTAAAATTGAGTTTTAGAACTATACCATTACTAAGAGACGTCATTGCCCGGAATTGGCTGATTATATACTTTTCAATGAATGGCATGTTAATTGAACAACAAAAATAGCCTGATTATTTCGAAACGAATTAAAGTTTCTTAATAATTCAGCCGATTATTGAAATTGAAGATAATTTAGAAAAGGAAAGTTGCTTCAAAAGGAAAAATGGACTTTAGTTTTTGAAGCGCTGCGGGGGAATCCATCGGTCATTAAATAACCGGGGAAGAATATTTGTGATTGCCAAACTAAATGGAATTAGACCGGCAAAAACTTTAATGATTAGTCCGCTAATCATAGCGGTGTGTTTTTGCTTCTGTGATATATACTTAAAACCATTTCATTTACTATTATTATTAGTAACTTATACTATTGTGGTGTTATTTACCACAAATGTATTATATTTATTGATAATAATATTATTATATGTTATAATGAAAACTACTGGAGCAAATTCGAATTTCAGATTTAAAAATAATCTCAGGTTAGCTTCAATAGCAACTTTATGTATAAAATTTACAAATAAAACTCTCATATAAAATTGATTAAAAAAAATTAACTTAGAAAAAATATGACTCAAATGTTTAAATAAATGATAACAATAATGTATAAGGGAAAGTTTTTATACAAAAAAACTAAAGTTTTAATTAATGATTCCGATAATCATATTTGATATTAAATTTTTTTTGGAAAATAGAATGACTTATAATTACAATAATTCAGATAGAATCAAACTAAATAGATTTTTTACTTTAATACCCAAAGGAATGGGATAATTTTTTACTAATTACGGAGGATTTATGAGCAATATACAGACCCCTGATATACGCTCTCCAGTTTGAAAAATTTTTGCCCGGCACTGCAAAGGACTGCCGCGGCATGCGCAAAAGGACATCGGATGTCGATTATGCACCGGCTATTTTTTTAATGCCGGTTTTATGCGTATCGAAAGAAGGCAACAATAATTTTTAAATACTATAGTTTTACAATTAATTAAAAGGTTTATGTTATGAAACAGAAAACTCGAATTTTGAGAATCGGAATCTTCCTTGCGTTCTTATTCGCATTTTTTGCTGTGCAGAACGCATCGGCAACTACCTATACATTCGATGGTAGTACAGATAATGATTGGAATACGGCGGCAAACTGGACACCCGCAGTTGTTCCTACTGCTGCCGACGATGCCATTATCCCTGCAGGCTTTTTGGTTACTATAGCCAACGCAGCCTCAGGACTTTGCAATACTCTTACTTTAAATGCAAATTCAAGAGTGCAGGCTGTTGCCGCTGGTACTGCAACATTAGCAGTTGGCAATGGCGCTACCGGCGCTGCTATAACTTGCGTTGGTGCAGGGTTCTACAAGATTGACGGTGTTGCAGTAGCTACAGTACGTGGAACACTTAACGTTAATATAGTTGCTGCAAGTACAGTAACAATAACAACTACCCGCGACCGTGAATTAAGGATTAATAATTTAACCTTACTTGCGGCTGGTGTAGTTAACATGAAAGGGAATTACAAAACTCTTATCGCAGGTGATTTAATATTTACAACAACTGCATCGATTCAATCAAGTGTTGGTACTACTCATACCTTAGAAATAGGCG
Source organism: Ignavibacteria bacterium (assembly GCA_016844745.1). Classification (GTDB taxonomy): domain Bacteria; phylum Bacteroidota; class Ignavibacteria; order Kapaibacteriales; family UBA2268; genus JAERMQ01. The sequence continues at coordinate 24,359 of JAERMQ010000001.1, forward strand.
ATGATATTACAGGCAGCGCTGCTGCTTCGGCTCTTAACGGCGATGCGGTCTCCGGAACAAGAGGCGCATTAAATATAATAATGACAGCCATAGATGGTACAGGCGCCATAACGGTAACCAACGCGGCAAACATATTCAGATTTAACGATTTCATTGTGGCAAACGCTGCTGTAATAACATCTGCGGGAGCAATTGCAAATACATTTAATTTCTATGGAAATCTCAGTGTATTAGGAAACGGTTCAATGATATTTCTTGCAACTACAGCATTACACAGAGAACAATTTTCAGGTTCGACAGCTCAAACAATATATAAAGCGCCCTTGGGTGTTTTACGATTTAATCAGTTATATATCGGAGCTACAGCAAACGTAACAACTGCTTCGGACTTTTTGATTACGGCATTGGGTACAGCAGCAGCAGATAAATTTGATATTGCTGCCGGTGGAAAATTCACGGCAACTGCCGGAACCATTGGTTTCAGTACATCTACAAATGCTAATGCTACAATAGTAAATGCCGGCTCGGCACAGGATTTGAAATTTTATAATTTACATATCGGTATTCTCGATATAGCAACAGCAACAAATTCAGATGTTGTAACTGCAGCGAGCTTTTTTGTGCAGGGAGATTTCAAAGTAGCCCAGACTGCTTCATTTATACCTACGGCAGGAACTGTATCTTTTGCTAATACAGGCAATGCCGCACATCCGAAAACAATTTTTAATAATGCAGCAAATGCTACCACTGATTTAACATTTGCTAATCTTACAATAAATTCGGGTTCTTACGTAACTTGTGCAACCAATTTTTCATTATCAGATGACGCTAACTACGCTATTACTTGCAATGGTTGGTTTAAAGCAACAGCCGGAACAATGACAATACTTTCCGGCGGAGCTATCACAAGCACAATAGTAGTTGCTTCGGCTGGATATTTGGAATTTTATAACTTAACAATAACGGATGCTGCTAATTCAGACGTAACATCAGCTTCTGCATTTACTATTAAAGGAAATCTAACAGGCGGTACTGTTGCAGGTCAGGGAACTTTAACCAGTACCGGAACAGTAACATTTAACGGTACAACTACTATTTCAAGTGCTGCTATAACAACAGTAGCTGTTGGTATTATTAATTTTACAAATGTTGTTATTGCAGACGGCGCTGTTGTTACAACAGCACATACTTTAAAGGTAATGGGAAATTTCACAGTTCAAGGTAACGGCAGCTTTATTCAAACTGCCGATAATACTGTTTTTGATAAAAATGGTACCATAACCATAACAAAAAGTGATGCAGGTACTTTAACATTTTTTAACTTAGTACTTTCAACCGCTAATTCAACTGTTGTCAACACATCATCCAATTTTACTATTGATGGAATAATACAGACATGTGCATTGGCTACCATTGGAACATTTAGCGCCGCTAGTACATGCGAATTTGATGCGGCAATTACGGGTTCAACAAGTGAAATTACACTAAGCAGCCCAGGTACGGCAATTGATATCGATTTCGATGCAGGTAATGCAAAACTTCGTTTTTATAGTGTTAGGGTAACAGGTAACCTCGGAGCATTAGACAATGCGGCTGGCGGTGGTCATACAGGTGTTGAAGCAAGTTTTATGGTATATGGAAACTTTACGATTGGTCCCACTGGGGATTTCTCACCTTTGGCAACTGCAACTGCCCAATTAGTTACTTTTGCAGGCGGTACAACAAAATGGATAACCGTCGAATCCGGCGGCACACTTTCGTTTATTAATTTAACAATTGCTTCAACCTCCGGTAATGTCGTAAGGACAAAAGCATCTTTTACAATCCTTCAGGATGTTGCCGGTTCCGGTATAATGACGGTTGGAACTACCGAATCTTTAGGCGCTTTCATTGCCGAAGGTAGTAGTGTTGTTACTTTTAGCGCGCCTACGGCAGCTTTGGTTTCCCCGGCTGGTGGTGGTGTAACTTATGCAACATCAGGAGCATGCCAATTCCAGAATTTAACAATTGCCGGTTCCGGTTTTGCTTTAACCCCTGCTATTAGTTTCAGGGTAAAAGGCAATTTTACAGCCACAACAACCGGCTCGACATATATGCCATCAGCAGGAACTGTTTATTTCACAGGTCAGGCGCCGCAAACAATCGATTGCGATTATTTTGCAGCAACTGATAATGAATTCAGGGCTATTATTGTTATTAATCCTGCAGGAGTAAAACTTGCAGGGATTTTAGGTTTTGCGGTAGCAGCGGGAACCGTTTTAACATTAACTTCAGGTGACCTTGACTTAAATGGAAATTATACAATCTTATTAACTCATGATGACCAGGTAATTTCCGAAGGTGTCGGAAGTACAATTAAAAATTCGGTTCCAACCGGTACCGGATATATTATGACTAATTCATCCATAACAGATGAACAACTGAATGCAAGCGGTTTGGGATTAAATGTCGGTTCACTCGTTGCAACAACATTGCAAGTGAGAAGATATCCCAGGTCGGTCAATATCAATGATACCTGTGTTTCCATCAACAGGGTATATTACGTGTTGGCTTCGGATGCCGATATCGATGCCGTAACTATAACCTATGATAATAGTGAGATAATCGGAAATTCAGATTATTTTGCAGTACATAATGTTGATGCTGCCGCCGTTGCTGCTGCACCGACTGCTGCAGAATGGGGTACGGAAGCCGGTTCCTTGAGTACAACGGATACAACAAATACGCCGGGTACAGGAACAGGAACAGTTTACAAAAATTACACAGCAGGAAACTTGATTACATCGGGTGGCTCCGGTTGGTTTACCGTAGCATCCAGATGGATGAAACGCTTTACAGGCGCAAGCCCGGGTTATTGGGATGTTGCTACAAACTGGTATCCTGAAAGCGTTCCGTCAGCAACAAGCCATGTCTATATTCCCGATAATAAAATAGTTGAATTGCGTTCCGGCGCTACACGTTATGCAAATAGTATTACAATCGGAACTCCGGCTCCTTACCCAGGCGGTACGGCAGGCTCGGCAGTTACTTTAATCAGGCCCAAAAGCACAGATACCATTGCACTTACAATAAGCGGTGACCTTCGTTTATCCGAAGGCTCGACAGCTTCCGGATTCAAGTCACTCAACGTTGTTGGCAATATTAATACAACAATTAATGCCGGCGGGTATTTGGTTCCCGTTATTGATGCTACAAATAGCGACCCTGCATCACCGACATGCGTTGGTATTAACTTCAATAATCTTACCATTTCCAATGATGCTTCGATGATATTTGTTGGTGATTATATTATTGACGTTAGAGGTAATTTAACATTATCAGGTACTGCAGCCTTGGCGCCGGATAATGCTGCTTATGGAACAATTAAGATGAAGGGCGGCATAGCACAAACTTTATCAGTAGCATCTACAGCATCATGCCAGTTTACAAATCTATATTTTGAAAGTAATAATACAGCCGTAACAACATCATCGAATTTCACTGTCAGGGAAAATTTGACGGCAGATGTCGGCGCATCATTTATTGCAAGCGCCGGTGCAGTAACACTCGACCCAACCTCTGCAGTAAATGGTGTTGTTAATAACGGTGAATGTAAATTCTACAACTTAACAATAAATAATAGCTTTGAATTAACTCCGACAACCGGGTTTTATGTTAAAAACGATTTAACAAAGACAGGTTCTGCTGATTTTGCACCGACAAGTGGAGTAGTTTCATTTGAGAATACTTCTACTTTAGGAACAAGTATCACCGAAAGCGGTTCCGGAAATCTGGAATTCTATGGTATAAAAATAATTGATGGTTCGGAAGTAACCACATCAAGTAATTTCTCAGTAAGTACGAGTGGTATCGAAATGGATGGAGTTTCTACATTCCGGGCTACCGGTGGTTATATCACCCTGATTGGTACACAGTCAATATCAAATACAGACGGAACTTTAAAATTCTATCACTTATACGTTGGAGATGCAGTAACATCTACAGCCGTAACAACAGGCGATGACTTCACAATTGTAGGTGATATTTATGTGAAACCGAACGCTACCTTTATTGCTTCAGCAGGTAAAGTAACATTTGACAATACTGCAGTACGCAAAATAAGAAACTTCGGAACCAACTCCGCAGCTTTAACATTTTCACGTGTTACAGTAGCTGCAAGTTCTGATGTCCAGGTTGACTCACTGACAAATAATAACTTTACAATAGACGGTTCCGGAAGCGGCTCGAGCAATGCAGCCGGTATTGAAGTTTTAACCGGTGGAACTTTCATAGCTTGGGGCGGAACAATTAATTTTGCCGGCGCTAATGAAAAAATTATCATTAACAGCGGCGATTCATTGCAGATTTACAACATGACACTTGCAGGTACTGCCAGCAATGACCTGACAACCGAAGATGACTTTGCAGTGATTGGTAATGTATTTACCATAGCAGCAAATGCTTCATTCATAGCAAGCTCGCCATCGACAGTTATGTTCTCAGGTTATAATTACCCGGTAATTGCAAGCCCGACAGCAGACAAATGTAAATTTTATAATTTGCTCATTCAGGAATTTGCAAATGCAACTTTGGACCCGGCAGATTATATTTACATAAGAGGTGATTTCACAGTAAATGACGAGGCTAACTTTACTTCAGGCGCTGCTGGTGTTGTTACATTCAACGGCGCAGCAGGTCAGGGTATTCGCGGTACATCAACTTATGCTACCAACCCACCTGTGGATTTTGCTATCCTTGTACTCAACAAAAATGATGCTGCAATGGGAACAACAAAGGCAGATTCTACAATTACATTATACCGTGATATTCGTATATCCCCAACTGCTTCGGCAGCTTTAACTTTAACAAAGGGATATTTGAATCTCGGCTCGGCAACGATGCAAGTCGCAGGTACAGTAACCGTTGGTGCTAGTCCAAGCGGCTTCATTGATGGCGCTACGGGAACTTACGAAATGATAGGCAATTCGGTTTACTATCACACAACTGCTTTATTGAAAGACTTGTTATTCACAGGTAGTTCAACCGAACCCGGCACACTTTATAACCTTAAAGCAAGCTTTAAAGATGCTTTGGATGGCAATTTAACCGTTAACGGTACACTTACCCTTGGCGATTATTTTGATTATTCAACTTATGAATTAAGGCTTGTCGGCGGATTAACTCAATTATCGACAAACTATAAATTATTATATAGTAACGTAGCAGCCTGCATTTTAATGTTAGACAGCACCGGTTCGGTAACAAATTTAACAAAGAACTATTTTGCAGGCGACCAGGTCTATAATCTTACTTTAAAACGTGCTGAAACATTAAAAGGCGATTTGTTTGTAAGAGGAACACTTACCATGAATTCAGGTAATCAAAGCCTTAATCTGGATAAGTATTCATTAATGTTCGAAGACCTCACTTCAGGCACAAGCTTAGTGACTATGTCGTCAGGACATATTTATGCACCGACCTTATCACATGTTATTTTCTCACCCGGTATGACAACAATGCCCTTGAATATATTCAAGAATAACGAATGTGATGCTTTGACTACAGTAGCAGCATTAACTTTACCTTCTAACTTAAAGGTTAATGGCGCTTTCACTCAGCTTGGCGGTCCTTTTACTGTCACAACAGGTGACTTTATATTTACATTAGGTCCCAATTCTACCATAACGAGGGCATTTACTTCAACTTATTATGTTTATGGTAATTTGCGCAGAACAGTAACAAAGACTTCCACTCCGTTTAATATCGGCGGTGGTACAACTATAGCTCTCTATAGACCTGTAACCTTAGCATTTAAGAATACCGGCAGCAGCCAGGATGTTTTAATCTCATCGACTGCTTTAGAACCAACTGTCGGAAGAAACGGCGATGCAACAAAATCTGTAAACGTTACATGGAACATAACAGCAGAAGGTACAGCTCCCACCGATAGCTTAAATGCAACTTTCGGATGGAACACTACTTATGAGTTAGATGAAGGTTCGGCAAATAATACAGTATTTACTGCAAAATGGCGAGGTACAAGTTGGAAATCTTATAGAACTTCTCAAACACTCGCTGCAGATTATGATGCCACAGCAACACCTAGTATTACACAAAGTTTTGATGCAAGTTCTTATCCAATAAAGAAAGACTCATTAAGCGGTTATTGGGCAATTTTTGTTGGTGATAATTCTGCTGATTCAAGTAAAGACCATGCTATCGGCATAGATTTTGGCGATACAAAAGTAGTTGTGAAAAATATCAATCCTAATCCTGTCAGAACAGACGAAGTTTTCGATGTTACAATCGAGCTTCAGGACCAGGACGGTCAGCCGGTATTAGCAACAGGTTCATCAGCATTTAAGGTAAAATTAAATACAAAATATGGAACTGCAACTTTAACTCAAGCAACCGGAAGCATTCCCGTTGGCTCAAGCGAAGTAACTTTGACAGGTTTGACTCTTACTAACCTTAGTGGAGAAGCAAACCATCAATTCATAGCCGATACTAACGGAACAGCTTCAGATGGATTCACAGACGAAAGAATTCAAGCTACGATTAGCGACCCATTCTCGATTATTGGCTCCGACCCCGGCGCACAGGCATCAGGAATAATTTTCAGTAGTGTTGATTATACAACTTTGACTGTTGCATGGACAAATCCGGCTACAAGTGCATTAGTTGTTGTCAGGGCTGATGCAGCTATTTCCGACACACCTGTCGATGGAGAAACCTATATCGCAAATTCTCATTTGGGTCTTGGCTCATCACTCGGAGACGGTGTAGTTGTTTATAATGGAACAGGTACTTCGGTGAATTTAACAGGATTAACCCCCGGAAGAACATATTACTTCAAGGTATTTTCTTATGAAGGTTCAACCGGATATGAAAATTATCTTCTTACGGGTTTTGGCACAGGAAATCCTAAATCCCAAGCTACGACAAGTTCCGATGACGATGATGTTGTTTATGGAGATAATGATAATTTTGTAAAATCAAAACCGATAGGTACTAATACTCCATTGGCTGGAACGATAAAGTCAGCAACCGATGAAGATTGGTTCAATTTCAGGGTTGTTAAGACTTCACCGAATATCAGGGTGAAATTGTACGGACTTCCGGCAAATTACAATGTCGAACTTTATAATTCTGATAATGTGATTGTTCGAAGAGCAATGCTAACTGGTTCGCAAAACGACGGTTTTGGTATAAACAGCTTAGAAGCGGGTACATATACAATGAGGATTTACGGAGTAAGCGGTGCTTTTAGCGCAGCTTCCACTTACACAGTGAAAGTTACTTCAAAAGGCGCCGAAATATTCAGCGTTACCCGGTAAATGGCAAGAGTTCAGAAATAACAAGGGAGCATGCTCCCTTGTTATGAAAGAGGGAAAAAATTAATTATTTAAAATATAAAGGAATAAAGCTATGATAACAAAATTGAACAAAACGGAAAGAAAAGGACGTCACTTTTCCGTTAGCCAGTTGTTCATGTTAATTGCCGTCGGTTTAATACTGATTGGCAGCGAACTCTTCGCTCAGACATATTATTCGGTTTCTCTTAACCAACGTCGTATGGGCGATACAATCGGAGTAGAGGTATGGATTAAATCAGCAGATGCTACTAATGCTACCCAACTCGGCAACATGACGTTAAACGTTCTCTATAACTCGACATATCTATCCCCAACAGGGACAACAGCATATGCCACGACAGATTCGATATTATTTGATATACCGGAAGCATCCGACCCATATCAGACAATTCAATCAAATTACTCATCACAAGGTACCGGCGCTGTATATGGATTCGGAACGATGAGTGCCTCGGCAGGTTCCGGACTCATCGGTGGCAGTCCAACCAGTTTTTATGGTTTGCAGGTCGTATTGAATACCACAACCGGTTTCAAACCATTATCAACAGGTAAAGGTTCGTTCGTAGGATTATTGAAATTCAAAATACTTCAAGCAACGGCAATAACGAATGCAATTTTGACCGGTATTAGCATCAATGAAGATGCATCTGTCGGTAGTCCTATTGTTATGACAGCCGGTGGAACAAATGTAACTACCAATGTTGATTTCACATCAACAAGCGACTTCAAATTGCGCGGTATCACTTTATTGAATCCTATCGGACTAAATCAAACAGTTAACAGATATCCGGTACCTACATATCAATTTATGAGTGCATTTAATAACCATAGTTATCCGATATACTTCGAAAGAAGCGGACTTCTTTTGGCAAATGCCGGAACCGACGAAACTTATGGTACAAATAAGCTGGCTTATAAATTTGAATATTCATTGGATAATGGTACGTTATGGACTGAATTCGGCAGAGTTGCCGAAACGGTTTACGATGTAGTTACATTAGGTGAAAATGTCAATAACCATCGTTCCGATGATATTGATACATTATCAGATACATATAACTATACTGTTACCCAAGGAAATGGTACGGATTCATTATATTCGGAAAATAATGGTTTTAGTGGTATCTTAAGGGTTTTATGGAAAGGCGATTCCGAATTTTTATCACGTTCGGAGGTTGCCAAGATGAAGATAACCCAACTCGATACTGCATCGGCATCGACAACCACGACTATAACAAGCCGTACGCTGATTACTTCATATACCGAAGCATCGCGTTATGCCGTAAGTCCCTATACATTTATACTTGGTAGGCTATTCTTTGTACAGTTGGATGGTAGTTCTTCATATCTCCGAACTTCATACAATTATGAAGGCGCTGCACAGTTAACTGTTGAAGCTTGGGTTAACTTGAATCATACCCCATCCAATTTTGGTGGGTATCCTGCAATTGTTGCTTCATCAGCAGGTCCAACATCAAATGAAGAAGGAGCATGGATGCTTTATCTGAACCAGGGAAAATATCCGGCATTCAAATGCCGTGAAATGAGTGGTCGTGGATTAGTTGATTCATTCCTCGCGGTAGTTGTGTCTCCGGATTCTTTGACTACATCAAACCCGGTCGTACCAATAGTAAATGCACATACTTCACATTGGACACATGTTGCAGCAACTGTTGAAAACAATGTTGTTACATTGTATGTTAATGGCGAAATTGTCGATAAACAAACAAATAAAAATGCCAAGAATATTCAGTTACTTCAAACCAAACATCCGATTTGGATTGGTTTAAATCCGAATACCACTTATAATACCGGTATTGGACCAAGTAATTTAACAAGCGGTACTTTTACTTCAACAAATTATTTACATGGCGGTGTAAAAGAAGTTCGTGTTTGGAGAACTGCTTTAACTCAAGACCAATTAAGAGCAAGGATCATTGGTGTTACAGATCCCGATGGTTCTACAACCCCCGTTGGTTCAACGTCACAAGATTTACGAACAGCTTTGGATATGGATTTTTCATTCCAGGGTGCAAGAACGGATGTTGCCGGTGATTATACCTGGCAAGCCGGACCAAATGTAATAAATTTATATACGACTTCTAATATATTGAGTTCTGCTTCGAATAGCAGTATTAATTTCCGACCCGACAGACCGCATATCAAATTAACTGCACCTGTTGGAAACGAAGGAGTTGTAAATAGAAAAGACTTTACTTTTGATGTTCGTTGGGTATCTTATGGATTTAGTTCCAGCTATGACAGCGTTCAAGTCCAGGCTACCCGCGATGGCGGAAACAATTGGTTTGATGGTATTGCCAGCGATGGTAATCCTATGATTAACATGAGTATAGTTAATGGTCAGGCTACTTGGGAGCCATACAGGAATCAAGGTGCATCCAATGATGTTGCCGACGATTTGCAAAGTGTTGTTCCACTTGTAACTGCACAAACTACATTTGACGGTAATTTTGATAAAACCTGCCAGTTAAGAATCGTTACATCTGATGGTAATTGGAATAGTATATATGACCAATCAAGTGATTTTACAGTTGCTCCGTATTTCGCTTTTGAAAACAACGGTTCCTCATATATTAGAGTTCCTAGCACGACAACTATCAATTTAACCGGAGCTTATGGTTTTATAGAGAGTTGGATAAATCCTTATAAACTGCCTACATCAGGTAAATTTTTCCCGATTTTCTCAAAAAGGGATACTTCAACAGCTAAAACTATGCATTATTCATTAAGACTACTCAGTACAGGTCAGTTGCAGTTTGCAGTTGGCAGTAGCAGTGGTACAATTTATACGGCAACCAGTTTAAGTACAGACCCTATCGTTGCACCTAATTCAAGGGTATTCGATTCTGTCTGGACTCATGTTGGAGTATGGTTTAACCTGGCTAACGGCGGTACCGGACATCAGGTAATTTTCTACATCGATGGTACCCCGCAGAGTTCATCGTCAGTTCAATTTACTGCAACATCAGGTATATCCGTAAATAGTTTGAATCTATATCCTGCTTTTATAGGTTATGAACCTGATGCAAGTGCCGAATTATTCTTAGGTATGATTAGGGATTTAAGAGTCTGGGGAAGTAATCCTGCCGGTATGGATGCAACAGGAACAGAACCGACATCATTGTCGAAATTTGTTCAAGGAGCCTGTACTGTACCCACAGATTCATTAACTACGATTCTCGGAACTGATTATTCCAAGAATTTAAGGATGGCATTCTTACTAAATGGTGGAAGTTTTATATCCAACGGAAATTGGATGAGCGTTTCCGCTTTTCCATCAAGACTTGGTTTGGATGCTAAGGTAATGGGTTATGATGTTAGCTATAAAGCAACACCACCTTTTGTTAAATTAGTAGAACCTGTATTTGAACAATCAGTTCCCACAACGCAAACCGATTTACGTGTTCGATGGGTTGGTTCCGATTTTACAAAAAATAACGAATTGGCTTATGATGCTTCAACAGCACCTACATTCCGAGCCGGTGATTCAACATATTATCCTGACTTGTGGTTCTCGACCCGTGGCGGTGGAGGAATGGCATTTACACCATTCAAATATGTTGCAAGTATGCGTCATAATGTTGCAAGTTATGTTAACTCTTTGACTTTGCCTTCCAGCAATAGTGAATATGAATTTCCCGGTTCATTCAATGCTTCTCAATATTCAGGAATACTCGATGTATCGATGGCAAATCCTGAAGTTGCAGGAGAACTGGATTACTCGGAACAGGGAGAAATTCCTTCATCGATGACTCAAGGACAATTGCAATTGAGAGCTCGTACTTATATTAACGGTTCGTTCCTTGAATATGAGAATGAAGACGATGGGAGAATGTACTCATTACTTTCCAAATCAAAGGTATTTGATATAACACCTCCGAGTAATTATACCGTTCGTGTTCTTTTGGAAGGTTTTCACAGAGGAAATCAAGGCACAGACGGAATGCCAATCGGCACATCTTATGTAACTGGCGGTTTAAGAATCAGTATGTACGAAGATAATGGTAGTTCTGCCGGAACAAAATTGGATTCTGCTGAGTCTACACTTGGATATTATACCGATGCTTCGACTCTTAATCCTACTACACCCGTTATAAGAGGTACTGATGGTTCGACATACGGTAATGTACCATTTATTTTCAGGACATTATCCGATGGTCGTTATTTCGTAAAAGTTGACCATATAAATCACTTACCGATTCTTTCCCGTTATGCTACACCGTTCTATTTCTCAGGTGATGCTATTGGAACATGGGATGTTGAATCCGGTTGGGATTTCCAAAACTGGGATGGAACTGATGACCAGGTTACCGAAGCCGAAGCAGCTACTGAACCCCCAACTATCGGTACAAAATATACTGCTTATGGTAATTCTATTGTTACTAAAGGTGAACCGAATTGGGGTAATACAGGTCTGAGTTACAATAACGGTAATGGTGACGAAGATATCGATGTTGCATTTGCAGCTATGGTTGGCGGTGATGCAGTAAAAGACGGTCAAATTAACTCTGCTGATAGAACAAAGATTGTTATTGCTGCAGGCTCGAGTAATAATTATGAAAGCGACGTTAATGGCGACGGTTTTGTTAATGCAACTGACCGATTGATTTGCGATAACAACTTCAACAAAGGTTCATCCATTGCAGGATTGGGACTCATTGCCGGAACCGGTAACGGGTTTAATACTCCTTCTATCATATTGCCCGAAGAACCTGAGTTGTCAATGATGTACATCAAAGCTGCCAAATTAACTTCTGAATTGTTATCTAAACAATCAAATCCGTCTGCTCCAATATTCGGAAAGAATCAGGACAGAGTATTAGCAGCCGGTATTAACTATAAAGTTATGGCAGAAACAAAAGTAAATGGTCAATTTGTTGATGTTGATGTTTACATTCAAAATACAGGTGATGATTTTGCAATGGGAAATGCTACTTTTGCCATTAATTTCAATGCAGGCGCTTTAAAATTTGAGAGCCTGATTAGAAATAAAGAAGTTATCTTCAACGAAAGACCTGACCTCGGGTATTTCCAACAATATTCTGCACCGAATATGAATACAAAGAATCCAATTTCCGATTTGAGAACAATCGAAATCGACTTTGATAGTCATGTATTCAATGGAAAACATTTACCAGGTCAGATTGTCCCCAGAATAAAAACTTATGTCGGTACTTTAAGATTCCAGGTTGTTGTTCCAACCAATGAATATTCATTTACATGGCACCGCAGTAAAGTTGTTCATGATGTCGATGGTGTTGACAAAACAAGTAAAGGTACATTCTTACCAATCAGCCCGATAATTACAAGCAATGAAATTGCAATTATTGTCCCGAACGGTGGCGAAATACTTCAATCAGGCGATGTTTACAACATTTCATGGACAAAACCTGCAGAGGAAGTACTTGTACATATTGAATTATCTCTGGACAATGGCAAATCATGGCAGAGAATTACAACTGCACCAACAAGCGCTATGTCCCAGAAATTCATCTGGAAAGTTCCTCAGGCTAATTCTGCCGAATGTTTGGTTAGATTGACAAATTCCGAAAACGGAACTGAAATCGACCGTTCAGACGCAGTATTTACAATTAATCCTCCGGCTCTTCAGTTAATTCGTCCGGCAGCTTCCGATCCTACTTATGCCGGTGGCTCATCCGACTATATTAAATGGAAAGTCAGCAACACATCGAATATTCGTTTCGAATTCTCATCGGATGGCGGAACGAAATGGACATCAGTTACAGCAGTTGTAAATGCAAACTTAGACCAGGTAAAATGGACGCTTCCTTCGGTAAATACAAAAACCGCCGTCGTTCGTATGATTAATAACGATAACGGAACCGAAATGATTCGTTCAGGCTACTTCAGGATATTAGTTGGCAAGGTTACTCTAACTTCACCAACCGATGGAAAGAAAATTACATTAGGTACACAAGAAACAATTAAATGGACCTTCAACGGTGTTACCCGTTTCGACCTTCAGTTCAGCCGCGATGGCGGTGCAACCTGGGAAAAACTGGCAAATAACGTAGTTGCATCAAAATATAATTTGGTATGGTCAGTACCGAAGATTAATACCGATAAAGGTATAATCCGTGCAGTATTGGTCGGCGATCCTTCAATGGAATATTCCAGGACAGGCGTATTCTCAATCGTTGGACCTGTTAGTGACGTAAAAGAATGGTTAGCAGACGGTTATTTATTACAATCCGTACAGCCCAATCCTTTCGCTGAGCAGGCAAATGTTGAATTCTCAATTCCGAGAAATGAAAAAGTAACAATCAGTATCTTCAATGAAGCTGGTATGAAAGTTGCAACAATCATAAATGGACAGGAATTCGATGCCGGCACATACAGAATCGATATCGATGGTACAAGCCTTGCAAATGGTATGTACGTCGTTCGTATCGAAGCCGGACTCTTTAACGAAGCGCAGAAGGTAATTCATATCAAATAATTATTGATTATTAATTATATCTTAAGAGCGGCTAAGTAAAATTAGCCGCTCTTTTTTTTGTATTTTCCTTAAATAAACGGTTTCAATATATTCCTAATACCAAGTTGCGTTCAAACAGACAAGGATGTCTGTTCTACCAATAACAGTAGAACAGACATCCTTGTCTGTTTGAACGCAACTTGGTATAATACTAAGAAAAATTTTTGTACTACTCAGGAGGATGGAATAACGAACAAGGATTAACAATTTAAGATTTTAGAAGAAAGCAAACAGGAAAAAAAGTAATTATATGAATATAAAAGAATTGAATTTATACCTATTTTCGTAAAAAGCGTTGAAGCTACACTGAAGAATGAGCAAAAAAAAAGTACGAAATCATAAATCATAAATCGTTAAACCTAGTTCTTAAATATTTTTTCTATACATAATTGCTGAATAGTTACAAATTTTTTAATTTTGAACTATAATAGATAAAGTTTATCAATCATATTAATTGAATTGATGGTATCAAAGGCTAAATAAGGAATAAAAATGTTTAAAAAGATTTTAATTGCAAATCGAAGTGAAATAGCTTGTCGTGTCATTAAGGCATGCAAGGAAATGGGAATTAAGTCGGTAGCCGTTTATTCGGAGGCAGATGCATTATCCCGGCATGTCAGGATTGCCGATGAAGCGGTATGTATTGGTCCGGCGCCGGCACGGGATTCTTATTTAAAAATGGAAGCGATAATTGAAGCAGCAATGCAAACCGGTAGCGATGCTATTCATCCGGGGTATGGCTTTCTTGCTGAGAATCACGAGTTTAACCAAAAAGTAAGAGATGCCGGGTTGATATTTATTGGACCTGACCCTGAACCCATGAAACTGTTGGGTTCTAAAGTTGCATCCCGCATTAAAATGTTAGAAGCCGGAGTTCCGGTAATACCCGGGATGAATTCAAGTTCAAAAAAGATTGAAGATTTCGAGGAGGCTGCCGAATCAATGGGATTTCCTGTCCTAATAAAAGCATCAGCAGGTGGCGGAGGAAAAGGAATGCGAATCGTAAATAAAAAAGATGATTTGGCATCTTCTGTCGAATCTGCAATGCGGGAGTCATTATCAGCTTTCGGGAGTGATGAAGTATTTCTTGAAAAGTATATCGAACAACCACGGCATATTGAATTCCAGGTTGCTGCGGATAATCATGGTAATGCACTTCATCTTTTTGAAAGAGAATGTTCTATTCAACGTCGCCACCAGAAAATAATCGAGGAGTCTCCGTCAACAGCTATCGATGCAGAACTAAGGCGTAAAATGGGTGAGACAGCCGTTCGAGTTATTAAAGCTTCAAATTATAATAATCTGGGTACTGTTGAATTTCTTGTCGATAAGAATAAAAATTTCTATTTCCTCGAAGTAAATGCTCGTATTCAAGTCGAACATCCGATAACGGAGGCTGTAACCGGTATTGACCTCGTTAAATTACAGATTCAAATTGCTGACGGAGAAACATTACCTTTTACACAGGACGATTTGAATCAACGGGGACATGCCATTGAATGTCGTATTTATGCCGAAGATGCCGATAATAATTTTATGCCATCTTCCGGGATTATTCATTATTTAAGGGAGCCACTCGGTGGGGGAATCCGGTATGATTCAGGTATATATCAGGGAGCCACTATTCCTGTATTTTATGACCCTGTACTTGCAAAACTTATTACTTTTGGTAAAGACAGGGAAGAGGCACGAGTCAGGATGATTCTTGCTCTAAAGGATAATATAATTCTTGGCGTAAAAACCTCGATTGGTTTTATGATACGGGTATTGGAACATGAAGAGTTTATCGCCGGCAATACATATACCGATTTTATTGATAAGAATATGAAAAACTGGAAAAAGGATGAAAGTGATTTATTTAATGCAGCTCTTGCTTCGGCTTCCCTAACTTCTTCAAAGAAAAAAGTAGAATTCGAGTTTTCAGAATCAATAATTCCTGAACCCTGGCAGTTAATTGGGAAGTGGGAGATTGCCGCTGGTAATTGATGATAAGAGAAACCCCCTAACCCCCTTTGAAAAAGGGGGAATAATTATTCCCCCTTTTTCAAAGGGAGTTAGGGGGTTTCTCTTAAATGTCATAACTTATCGTAAATAATAACCTGATTTAATAAATCTATAAAAATTCTTACATCGCATCTTTGAAGTACGTTAGCTTCGGAGGTTTTTCAGTATAGTCAATTATTACAGCATCGAAACGGCAATCGGTATTTGTAATTTTATTTATATAAAGATAAGCTTCGGCAATTTTCCTTATTTGTTTTTGTTTGCCTTGATTAATAAAATAAACCGGGTCGCCATATTCCTTTGTTCGGGCTGATTTTACCTCAACGAAAACCAATATATCTTTATCTTTGGCAATTATATCGATTTCGCCTAATTGTCCGAATCGGAAATTCCGCTTCACTATATCGAAATTCAATTTCTCAATATAAGCAACCGCCATATCCTCGGCGCTCATTCCTTTTTTATGTGTTGATATTTTTGTAGGATTATTTTGCCCTTGCACTTCCATATATCCCTCAATTTATAGTTTTACGAACTTTATTCACAACATTTGATTAACCAATTCTCACTCCATACATATCCACTATTTCTATTTGACGCTCCAATCCCGAATTTATTAAAAGGGAAAATTCGGTAAATTTGTAATGTTTATAATTTACATTTTGAGAACAAATGACAACTAAAGGGATTATACTTGCCGGTGGCAGTGGTACAAGGCTCTATCCGACTACTGCCGTTTTTTCGAAACAGCTTCAACCGGTTTACGATAAGCCGATGATATATTATCCGCTCTCGACCCTTATGCTGGGCGGTATTCGCGATATACTTATAATTTCTACACCGGAGGACACTCCTAATTTCAGCAAACTATTAGGCGACGGTTCTCACTGGGGAATAAATTTGCAATACATCGTTCAACATGCTCCCAAAGGTATAGCTGAGGCTTTCATCTATGGCGCAGAATTTATCGATGGCGCTCAGGTATGTTTGATTCTTGGTGATAACCTTTTCTATGGCAAGCTCGATTTCTTCAGGAATGCTCTACAAAACAACGACGGCGGTACGGTTTTCGGATATCGCGTAACGAATCCGGAAAGCTACGGCGTTGTGGAATTCAGTTCCGAAGGCAAAGTGCTTTCAATCGATGAGAAGCCCTCAAAACCGAAATCGAATTATGCAATACCCGGATTATATATTTTCGATTCGAATGTAGTAGATATATCAAAGAACATTAAGCCCAGCCAGCGCGGAGAATTAGAAATAACAGAAGTACAGAAAGCTTATTTAGCACAAGGCAAACTACGGGTAGAACTCATGGGTCGCGGGCTTGCCTGGCTCGATACCGGAACGCCGGAAAATTTATTGGAAGCTGCAGAATTCATCGCTGCAATAGAGAAGCGCCAGGGACGCAAGATTGCCTGTCTGGAGGAAGTGGCTCTGGGTATGAATTTTATTTCAAAGGACGATTATTTGAAGTCGGTGAATGCGCTGCCGAACTGTTCTTACAGAGACTATTGTCTTAGGATTATAGATGATTTTTAAGTTATGGTTTTTCTTACAGATGCTGTCTCATATACAAAGTAGAATGTCATTCTGAATGGAGTGAAGAATCCAGAAACAGCATTGGGACTGGATTCTTTACTTCGCTCAGAATGACAATTTTTAGAACCCCCCTTCAGTTAATATTCTATTTGAAAAGTGCTATGTTATAATTGCAAATTATATAGCTGGAAAAGATGTCCAACATCTGCCAGATGTTGGACATCTAATTTTTCCTACTCAATCATTACCGACCTTGCATGGCTCTCCTGCAAATAATGCGAACCAAGACTCTTCGGTGCCTCCAATGTTGCCGAGGTTACGGCTAATGCAGTCTGGACGCCATTGCGCAATTCCACTACTGAGCGCGTCATTTTCGCCTTCTGATAGAATTGCTCGATTTCCGATTGTAGATGCCTCAGTATCGTACGTGCCCTCAACAGACGCTGCCTTGTGCGTACAAGCCCGACATAATTCCACATTGTATTTTTTATAGTCAGCCAATCCTGTGCTATTAATGCCGGGTCGACGAAATCATCCTCTTCCTTCCATGGATATATATGCGGGAAATAATCGTCACCCTTCGAGCCGCGAACCGCATCTTCTGCCGCCTTCACAGCCCATACCACACTTTCAAGAAGAGATGTTGATGCCAGCCGGTTAGCGCCATGAACACCTGTGCATGCAACCTCGCCGATAGCATATAAGCGCTTGAGGGATGTCCTGCCGCGAAGGCTAACTCCGACTCCGCCGCAGGAGTAATGCGCTGCCGGAACTACGGGAATCGGTTCCTTCGTTATATCAACGCCAAAAGTTATACATTTGTTATAAATCGTTGGGAATCTACCTTTTATCCATTCGGCATCTTTGAATGAAATATCAAGGTAAACGCAAGGGTGTCCGGAGTCCAACATCCGCTGGGATATTCCGCGTGCAACAATATCGCGAGGCGCAAGCGAGCCTGAATCATGAAATGCCGTCATAAATTCGGTGCCGTTTTTGTCAATTAGGATGCCGCCTTCGCCGCGAACCGATTCCGATATAAGGAAGCGCTCACGCTCGCCGAAAAACGATGTTGGATGGAACTGGATAAACTGCAAATTAAAGCAACGAGCGCCTGCCCGCCATGCCAAGCCGATGCCATCGCCGGTGGATTCTTCGGGATTTGTGGAATGAAGATATATTTGCCCCAAGCCTCCGGTAGCAAGGATTGTGTGCGATGCGTAAATCGGATAGACTTTGCCGCTTTGCCCATCCAGAACAATAGCGCCGAAGCATGCAGGTTTTTCGTAAATATCCAATGAATTGCTCGAATGGTGCGACAGCGTCATTAAATCGACGGCAGTATGCTCGAGCAGAATCGTGATGTTCTTATGAGCCTTCAATTGATTGATGAGGGCAGATTGAATCGTCACTCCGGTATTATCTTTGGAATGGATGATTCTCGCCTGCGAGTGGGCGCCTTCCGAAGTCAGGTCGAGCGAATTGTCGCCGTTGCGGTCGAAGTTGACTTTGAAGCGCTCGATTAATAATTTCTCGACTAAGGGAGGACCTTCGGTACAGAGGAAATCAACTGCCGGCTCCCATGAATGACCTGCTCCGGCATCGAGAATATCCTGCTTTAATTTCTGCGGAGAATCAGTTAGACCTTTGTATATAATTCCACCTTGGGCGTAGGCTGTGTTGCCGCTTAAAATTTCCGGAGTTTTTGTTAAAATTGTAACGCTCTTACCCATGTCGGCGGCGGTGATAGCCGCGACAGCGCCGGCGATTCCGGTACCTATGATTAATATATCTGTCTGATGCATTTCTCTATTTCAATTCCAATTGCGTACAAAGAATTGTAAACGGTTTCGAAGTAATGATATTTTAAATTTTAATGGTCAATGGTTAATGGTCAATGGTCAATTATAAATTATGAATAATGAATTGTAATGTTCCCATTTACCTAACATTCACCCATTTCCCCCGTTTTTCTACACCTTTATACGATTTTCTATGATTTTCTACGTTTTTTTTATTTTCAAATTGTTACATTTTCAAATTGTTACATTTTCAAATTAATTACGTTTTCTACGCCTTTCTACGATTTTCTACGCTTTTTGCATTTTTAAATTAGACGAACAGACAAGAATGTCTATTCTCCTTTTCCTAATTAACCATTTACCATTTACCATTGATTTACTCATTTTCCATTTTTTCAATTTCCGATTTCCAATTATCCGGTAATTTCTCAGGATTATTGCGCACTTGGCTAATAAGCAAGGGTAGTCTCTTTACTTCATTTTCATTCATAAGGTTTTGATATGCAAAATCCGATTCTGTTTCAATCTGCTTTATATCTTCCCTGAGTTCCAGAAGACAATTGATATTTATATCTCTTTTGGATTTTGCGTTGGATAAACTCCCGGATATTGGCATATCGATATATTTGATTATTTTGTCGATAGTTCTATTAATTTTATCAAGAAATTTCAGTTTGGCTGCGGTATCGGGATTATTATAGAAAGCCCAGTAATCGCGGTAAATATTTGAAACCTCAGTAAGGGCGCGGCTGGCATACAAAGTTAAATCCATCTTGATTTTATCGGTTTCTTCACGTCGTTTTTCAAGTTCAAGCAGGTAATCATTTTTCCTCAATTCTGCATGAAGGCGGTCGTGGAGGGCAACTCTTTCCTGCCAATTCCAGCGTTTTGCGTAATTGTAAACGGTTTGTTTGGTCAGGTTAAAAAAATCCGCTGCTTTCTTGTATGAGCGTGTCATTCCCAAAGACAGGTAGAATTCAAAAACACTATAGGTATTAAGCGGTTCGCCATCCTGCAAATCCCATAGCATTTTCTTTGTGTCGGTGCTACTGCTAATTTCTTCATTCATAATTTTCTTCAATTTTAATAATACAAACGAAGCAAATTAATCAGGAGGAAATTAATCCTATAAAAATGAAATTAAAAAGGTTTGGAAACGATTTTTAAGAAATGATAGTCAGAAATCCAATGTTTGCCAAACATTGGATTTCTATTTTTAAATCATAATAATAACACAAATCATCAAAATCATAGTTCGGACAATTATTCCTACAGTCAGAATGAACTTCTGACTAAAGGGTATAGTTACCGAAAGTAGGCAACCTTTCGGAAAGTTTCCTTACTTTCAGAAAGGTTTGTGTTATCTTGCAATTACTATTTTTTCAGTTATTGTACCGTTAATATTACGAAAGACACATAAATAAACACCGCACTGCCATTCCGAAACATCTATATTCAAAGGATTGTCGCCTTCGATTTTGCTTTCATAAACTTTCTCGCCGAGCAGGTCGTAAATTGCTACGGTGCCGCCCTGCAAGCCGAGATGGATTGTTATAATGACAGAAGCTGGATTTGGGAAAATTAATAATGTCTTGTTGTAATCAACCTGCTCTTCAACAGACGTAATTATTGAATTTAATTTAGCATAATAAAATTGATAATAACCCTTATTATCCCATCTATTTGCCATAACAAAATAATTCTTATCATTACTTAAAGCTAATTTTTTTAAAGAATGTGTACGCCCTCCTAAATCCCAAAATTTTGAATTAATAATTTCTCCTTTGATATTCGTTTTTAAAAGATAAAAAATTGTTGAACTTTTTGTTTTTAAGTCATTACTATCACCAACAATGGCAAATCCACCATCGCTATCCTCAATAAAATCATTAATATAGAAATTTCCTTTCGAATAATTATAAGTATTTGATATTAATTTTCCTTTCATATCAAATCTTCTAATATTTAAACCATACTTTTGGGAATCTGCCACAGATATGGGTATTGTTTTGGATATTACAGCAAAGTCATTATTTTTTAATAATATTGTTTTATAATCTTCGTAATAAATTAACGGGTCATCATCGAATGGGATAATTTCCCATTCCTTTTTAAAGTCTTTATCCAATTTAAGATAATAACCGCCAAATCGTTTTCCCGAATAGGTAAAACAGGCAATTCTCAATAAATAACCATCATCATTGGTTCTTATAGCAAATGGGATATAAAAAGTTTTATCCTTTCCGGGTTCAAAAGAATATGAAACCGAATCAAACATAATCTGTTGCTGGAAGTTGCATAAAGAATCCCATTTATTTATATAAAAATAATTATTTTTATTTCTATATAAAAAAGTAAAATTAATAATATTTTTATCATTATTTTCTACAAAAGAACCTTGATACCAAAAGGTTTTAAATCTTTCAACTGGTGAAGCACTATCGACATAATCTTCTATAAATTCACCTTTTTTATTTAATTTTATCACTAACGGACGAAAATCAATATTATCATCAACCCCAAAAATTCTCACCCAAATGCAATGATAAATAATTTCACCATTTTCATTAACTTGAATATAATTTGGAATTACTTTTTTATCATAAGATTTATAGAATAGCCAATTAACATTCCCATCTTTATCCGTTTTCATTAAAGCGGGGATTTCATGGTCAACAATACTATCCACAAAACTGAAAATCCAGAATATAGAACCATCATCTTTTTCCTTAATACCTATCATATGATAAATATTCTTCATTTTATCTGGTATATTAATTTCTTTCCACCAGATATTTTCAGCATTTAAATTGATGGATACTAATAACAGTGCAATTGTGATATAAAAGTATTTCATAATTTTGATTTTTAAATTAGATATAAACGGGAGGAAAAAAATATTTTTCCTCCCGTTATTTAAATTATTCAAATTTTAAGAACTTAAAATCCTTTTTATTATTATCAATTATGAACGAAGCAATAAAGATGCCGATGTTAAGATTATCGATATTTAATGAATAGAGATTCATACCTTTATTTATTTCGATATATCTTTGTTCATTTACTTTCCCCGATAAATCAAAAATTCTTAATTGAATCTTTTGATTAATTTTGGAATATAAATTGAAATTTAAAAGATTTCCAATTCCATAAATCCATTCTATTTTCAAACTCTCCAATGAGTTATTTTCAGAATTAACGGAATAGGTTTTTTGTGAGTTTGGAGTGATTACCTTAATTATAGTTGATTTAACAAAAATTCTTTTTTCGGAATTAATATTAAATTTTTTATTATTGTTCTTACCCAATGAATGGGCTTCATTAACAAAAATATTAATGAAAATGAAAATAATAATAAAAATAGTTGTTTTTTTCATTGTATCCTCCATTAATCATTTAAATGAAGTTCCTGGCAATTAGATTTGCAGGATAAATAAGTGACCTCAACACCAGCCGGACATTCAATATAAGGTGTTTGGATTGAATGACAACTTGGTGCAGATTGTCCATCATAAGTTTTAACCATCATAATTGTTGGAGGATTAGTATTTGGATTAGTTACACAATAACGTATGGTAATTTTACAACATTCGGCTTCAGTACATGCTTTTGGTACTAAAAGAATGTCATCATCCAAACCAACAGGCTGATAAACCCTACACCATGCTTGGCATAAACCATCTTCAAAAAAATATTTGGTACGCCAATGAAGTGCATTAGGATCACTTCCTGAAGGTCCTCCTGGGCATAGATATGAATTTTTTTCTTCTTGAGTTGTTAAATGTTCCCACATATAAAGAAAAAGATTAAGTGTGAGTGCATTTTGAACTAGCTGTTTTAAGTAATTGGCATTATGAGCTGCTAATGCATCATCATTCACATTAAGATAATCTCTCAATCCATTGCATTCAGGATTAGAAGGGACATGTATTTTTTTAATAAACAATTGAACTTGATGATTTGGAGGTGGGCTTACTTGTCGCCAACAAAAGTCAATTGTCACCGGACATAACATGTTCCAATCTGGCAAACGAATTGTTTCCGTTGCTTCTGTCCATGCTCCTGAACCTCCTGCATCATAACAATCCTCAACATTGGGATCAATGTCACATTGAGCTTTTAACTCCGAGTTATTTAGCAGTGTGAATATTGCCAATAAGAATAATAAAATGAATTTAGTTTTCATTTCTTTTCCTTTAGTAAATTATTAGTAATTTAGTAATCTTAATGGGCGGTGTCCAATGCAAACCCTTGCGAAAGATTCTGCATACATGACGATGCCCATTTTAGCCAATTGTGGAGTCGGTGGGGCAACCTTCCGGCTCTGCTATTTTTATATGCCCCGGCTAATAGGGTTTGAGCATTTTTCTTCTCCGGTATTATTTGAGAATCAATTTATTATCAGCACGGCTTTTTGACCGGCTCTATCAATTTTTTTATGTCAATGAAAACAATTTTGCGCATGCCTTATAATGTATAAACAATTGAAAATTGACATTTTTGCAATATTTTCATATATTAATTTAAATTAATTTATTCTTCATTTTACAAAATTCACTTTCCCGGCAGGTTCAGCAATCTTCTGCATAGAGCCAGAGCCGCCTTATGCCCTCTATATACTTTATCCTTGCTGCAATTAAACTTTACTGAAATTTCATTAATTGTCAAGCCTTTATAATAATGAAGATTGAGTATTTCCTTCAAACGGTTGGGAAGCTGTTCCAATATTTGCATTAATTCATCGGTATCGGAAATTTTATTTTCAATTGTATAGGCGAAACCTTGAGAATTAATAAGAGTTGCTTGTTCATCATCCGTGATAGAATCTAACGAAACGAATTTTTTATTTATCCTGTATAAATTTAAAAGCTTCCATTCAGCTCTTTTTTGGATGATGCTGAACATTTTATTTGATATTTTGTAATAAATTGAGTTCGGAATAATATTTGCCTGGGAATTTACTTCAGGGTACGTTTCAGGTATTTCCTTAAAGATAAACTCATTGTACGCTTCGAATACGCAATCGGCTATTTCCTCGTTTTGGAAATTTTGATATTTTCTTTTCAACACTAAAATTATTTTTTTAATAACCGCAGTATAGGACTCATTATTTAAGGTTGTTCCCATTTTAAAATTTCTACTCTAACTTTAGTTTCTTTTTAAAATTTATTTCAATACCCTTTGAGAAAATTTGAGAAAATTTGAGAAAATTTGAGAAAATTTGAGAAAATTTGAGAAAAATTTCTGAAAATCATTTCACAAAAAGCAACTTAATCGGAAAAATAATAAAATCCAAATTTATTTTTTATTAAGAAAAGCTATACTATAACTGTAAGTTATAGTATAGCTGAAAAACCGCTCCAGCAGGGGATTACTGCATTCGCAGGAATGACAACCATTACTAATAAGGGATTCCTGCATCCGCAGGAATGACAAAGCAATCTCCCTTCCAAAATAATCCCGTAAGGATGTTATATGTATAGAATGAAACCCCAAATTACCAACAGGAATCCCGTAGGGATGGAATAATATGTCATCCCTACGGGATTTATATGGTTTCCGGGGTTGGGATTTTCTATAAATATGTCATCCCTACGGGATTGATTTGATTTGAATTTGAAGAAAGCTATGCTATAACTGCAAGTTATAGTATAGCTGGAAAGCCGCTCCAGCAAGGGATTCCTGCATCCGCAGGAATGACAGAAAAAGAGAAAAGATGTCCAACATCTGCCAGATGTTGGACATCTAAATCTTTAGGCAGAGTCTCAGGAATTTAGATTAGTTTATTCTCAGAAATGATACTTTTGCAATCAAACATGCTGTTAATCGGTAATAACAACCTGGCGGATGCAATGATTGAAGCCACCTTCGCTATTTTGCTCACTGGCTGTGCATTTGCATCCTTCAAATTGATTCGAATCATTAAAATTGAATAAACATGATGCGCAATTGGCACAAACACATATTTGAAGAGTTTCAACTGCATTCAAGTACTGCCCAAATTCATTGCCTACTTTGACTAATAAAAATCCACAAGTAACGCTTTTTCCCAAGTGATTGCCAGTTCCTTTTAAAAAGAAATTACTGCCGTTAACTTCAATTTCAACAGAAGTTATACGCGAGCCGTTATTCAGCATCTTTTCAAGCATAATTATCAGATTGCCGGGTGTTATTGTTAAAACAGGTTTCCCGTTTTGAATTTCCCCGTATTTAATAAAGGATTTTGCTTGTATGTTTATACAAAATGCAATTAATAAAATTGCCAAAAAAGATAATTTAGTTTTCATAATAGCTCCACAAATTATTGAACTTATGTTTATTATGCTTTTGCTCATAAATTTTCCAAGCAATAGCGTTATTTTTGTAAATATAGATTGTGTCCGCTTTAACAGTTCTTTCGTAAATATGCTTTTAATCTATATAAATAAACAATAATTGCTTGTATATAATTTAATTACTAAAAATAACCAAAACAATAATATAATCCAAATTATTTTTTCGAATGTTAGCAATAATCTCAATAATTGCTATAGCAAGGGTTTACAACAACCGCTGGAATGACAATTCAATCTCCCTTCCAAAATAATCCCGTTGGGATGGAATAATATGTCATCCCTACGGGATTTATATGGTTTCCGGGGTTGGGATTTTCTATAAATATGTCATCCCTACGGGATTGATTTGATTTGAAGGAAGCTATGCTATAACTGCAAGTTATAGTATAGCTGGGAAGCCGCTCCAGCAGGGGATTCCTGTATCCGCAGGAATGAAAATTCAATGATTTAATGGAACCTGGATTCTTCGCTTCGCTCTGAATGACATTCTTCTTTGTATAGGAATTTGATAAAAAGATGTCCAACATCTGCCAGATGTTGGACATCTCCCTTCTTTAAATGATAATCACCCCACTCGCAATTTTCCGAATTGTCTCGGGATAGAGAATATGCTCGGCTTCCAACACTCTTTTTGATAATGATTCAATATTATCTCCCGGCAGAACAGGCACCTCTATCTGAGCTAATATCCTGCCGTGGTCGAAAATGTTATCGACAAGATGTACCGTTGGTCCGGTTTTTTTTTCATTATTTGCTAAAACTGCTTCGTGAACAAATCTGCCGTACATTCCTTTTCCGCCGTATTTCGGCAGTAACGCCGGATGAATATTCAATACCCTGCCGTTAATGTATGAAATGATTTTGTCGTCAAGTTTCTTCATGTACCCGGCAAGAATTATCGTATCGGCATTATGGTAATCAATGATTCGTATGATTTCGCGAATGAAGGAATCGGTATCGTAATGTGTTTTTGTACTGACGTGATAATATGGAATTCGTTCTCGTTTTGCTCTTTCGATAGCGCCGGAATCGGAATTGTTCGAAATAACAAAAGAGACTTTTGCATCAATATTTCCGCTTTTTATTGCGTCAATAATTGACTGCATATTCGAACCGCCATGCGAAGCAAAAAATCCTAATCTTAACATATTGCAATTTACTTAAAAATTTTTATGCTGAAAAATCGTTTATATATAATTAGTTTTTCCCCTTTTTACTTACTTCTAAATTCAAAAATCGTTAATCCTTGTTCATTATTCCATCTTATAAAGTATAAGCAAAATTTTTATCAGCAAAAAACGTTAATATATTCTTTAGTTCTTTATGACAAAGAAATATATAATGAATTTGTAAATTAGGGAGTATAATATATGCCCAATGACCATACTAAATCTAAAACTTATATAAGCATTGGAAAAATACTGAATCAGATACCCGGAATTATAAAGATGACGTATCAGGGTAAGGAGCGGGAAATTATCCTGAACTGCCCATTCGATACGAGAAATGTTGACAATGAAACCGTGATTGATTGGTATTCTCAAATACATTTGGGCAGGACGTTGGACGATAAAGCCGCCCTTTATGTGAAAATGGCAAAAGGATGGACTTACCACGCTCCATTCGGTGGACATGACGGGATTCAGTTTGCTTTGGGTAAAATCTTCCGGCAGGGAAAGGATTTCCTGTTTCCATATTACAGGGATATGTTAACTTGTCTTATTGCAGGAATTACTGTCGATGAGATTATTCTCAACGGACTTAGCAAGGAAGATGACATAGCAGGGGGAGGAAGGCACATGAGCAATCATTTTGCCAAACAATCATTAAATATCCAGAACGTTTCGTCATGCACGGGTAATCATGCCCAACATGCAGCAGGATTGGCTCGCGCAGTTAAAAAATACGGCGGGGATGAAGTTGTATATTATTCCGGTGGCGAATCCGCAAGTTCGGAAGGTTATTTCTGGGAGGCATTGAATTGCGCTACTCTTGAGAAGCTCCCTGTTATTTTCGTGATACAGAATAACAGGTATGCTATATCGGTTCCTTTAGTGCAGCAAACGGCTAATATATTGGTATCCGAGAATTATTCAGGATTCAAGAACCTGAAAATATTTAATTGCAATGGCAGATGTCCGTTTAATTCATTCAAAACCCTTTCGGCAGCAAAGAGATATGTTGAATCGGGCGCAGGTCCGGCAATCGTACATGCTGATTGCGACAGAATGGGGGCACATTCGAATTCCGACCCGCATAAATTATACCGTTCTGATGATGAATTAGATGATGCGGCAAAGCGCGACCCAATGCTCCAGCTTCGTTATATTATTGTAAAAAATGGGATAGCAAAGGAAGAAGAGCTAATTGCAATCGAAGAAAAGAACCGGAAAACAGTATATGAAGCTGCCGACCGGATAGAAAAGGCACCGAATGCCGACGGCAGTCAATGGAATAAATTTATAGTTCCGGAGCAGTTTGCAAAAGAATATAAGGAACCTGCTCCTAAAGAAGGCACTCCTCAAGTTACGTATCTTCATGCAATCAATTCGGCTCTGAAAGAAGAATTCAGGCGAAATCCGAATACATTTCTCTGGGGTCAGGATGTTGCATCGAAGGATAAAGGCGGAGTTTTCAATGTAACCAAAGGAATGGCACAGGAATTCGGTGATGAAAGAGTGTTTAATTCGCCAATTGCAGAGAATAATATTGTCGGAACTGCTAACGGTTTCTCAAGATATAGAAAAGACATTTGGGTGGTAGTTGAAGGCGCTGAATTTGCAGATTATTTCTGGCCCGCAATGGACCAGTTAATCGAATGTTCGCATGATTATTGGCGAACCAAGGGGCAATTTGCTCCCAATGTTGTAATACGCCTTGCAAGCGGTGGATATATCCAGGGAGGCTTGTATCATTCACAGAATTTAGAGGGTGTATTTACTACTATTCCCGGTATAAGAGTAGTATCTCCGGCATTTGCAGACGACGCAATAGGATTGATGCGGAATGCAATGCGTTCGCAGGGAGTTACTGTATATCTTGAACCAAAATTCCTGTATAATTACAAAAATGCTAGTACGATTGAACCGAATGAGGATTTTATATTGCCTTTCGGAAAGGCAAAAGTACGAAGAACCGGAACAGATATTTCGATAATTACTTATGGCACGGCTTGCCACTTAAGTCTAATTGCAGCGGAAGAATTAAACAAAGAAGGAATTTCAGTTGAAGTAGTTGATTTGCGCTCACTAAATCCGTTGGATGAAGAAACTATTTTAGCGTCTGTTGAGAAAACCAATAGGGTAGTGGTAGCTCACGAAGATAAAATGATGGGCGGCTTCGGAGGCGAAATCGTAGCGCTGATAACCGAAAAAGCTTTTGGCAAACTCGATGCACCGGTAATGCGGGCTTGCTCGAAATTTTCACCCGTCGGATTTGCAAAAGAATACGAAAAGGAAATCCTGCTTAATACAGAAGATATTAAAAAAACTGTCAGAAAAGTTGTCAGCTTTTAATTACAATGTGAAAATGATTGTGTAAGAAAAATTTACATATTATAGTTAAAAAGTGTGAAATTAATCTGACAGTGTAAATATAAAATTACATAAAAAAGAAAAAAAAATCGTTTTTTTATATAATATATATCGATTTT
Source organism: Ignavibacteria bacterium (assembly GCA_016844745.1). GTDB lineage: Bacteria > Bacteroidota > Ignavibacteria > Kapaibacteriales > UBA2268 > JAERMQ01. Next base: position 53,569 of record JAERMQ010000001.1, read on the forward strand.
CAAAATCTTTGAACATCAATTTGAGCTATAATAGTTAAATTTGTAACTATGCAGGAACCAGAATTGCGCCTGTAGCTCAATTAGGATAGAGCGTTGGATTCCGGTTCCAAAGGTTGGGGGTTCGATTCCCTTCAGGCGTACAAGTAATTGATTTAAATATAACTTAATGGCAGATATGAAAAGAAGCGAAAAAGAAAATTTAAACGAAGAAAACTTAACCGAGCAGGAAGAAGTAGAAGAAGAAATACTTGCTCCCCAAAGAGACGATTCCATATCAAAATTTCAATTTTACATTCAAAAATATAGAACTTACGTTATAAGTATTTCCATTGGATTAATAGCCCTGATTGCTATTTTTATTTATGTGAGATATAATAACGAAGCAAATGATAAAAAAGCCGTGTTGGCTCTATCCCGTGTATTGCCATATTTTAACGCAAAGTACTATGACGCAGCGCTGAAGGGCGACCCGAAAGCAAAAGTAAGAGGCGACGAAGTGTTAGGATTGGAATATATAGCAGATGAATATTCGGGAAGACCGGCAGGCAAAGTAGCAGCATTATATGCCGGAGAATGTTTCATAGCCCTTGGTAAACCTGCAGAAGCTAAAAGATTTTATGAGATTGCCTCAGGCTCCGATTCCAGGTTGGTTGTTAGCGGTGCAAATGCGGCATTAGGCGCATTGGCAGAAACAGAAAACAATTTCGAATCGGCAGCAAAATACTATACCGAAGCAGCAGCTTTATCGCTCGATGATGCCGCCAAATCAAGATATAAATATTTCAGTGGTTTAGCATACGAAAAATTAGGGAATAAGGAGAAAGCCGAAAGCCTTTACAGAGAGATTATCGGTGAAACGCAATATTCGGAGTTTACACTACATGCAAAATCGGGCTTAATTCGTATTGGCACGATAATTGAGTAATTAAAGGAAAAATAATAGGAAAACTAATTAAATTAGTGAGAAAAATTTGAGAATAAATAAATACTATATTAATAAAAACATGTTTTTTTTTATGGAGGTAATATGAATCGACTGATTCGTCTAAGTTTACTTATATGTTTGTTTGCTGTTTTTTCGATAGAAGCAATAGCTCAAACACCAAACCTTGTCAGAGTCTCCGGGCGCATTAGCCCCGGTGAGGTTAGAGTTTTTGTTAAAGACTCTATCTATGAAATTAACAATCAATATATAGTCGGCGGTACGCTGATTATTGAACCAGGGACATTGATTTACTTCAATCCCAACAGTAGAATAGTAGATTCTACAGGCGGCAGAATCATAGCTGATGGCCGCGCGCAAACTACTTATACTCCCAATCCTGGCACTTGGGACCCATTGGGCACTGCTTACAGCACTTCGAATCCCAAAGGATTTGCCGGTTATGCCGACCTTCGCTATTTTCTATGTAACTATGTACCCGGCGGACTACCGACCGGTCCTACAACCGTTACTGCAAATACGCCAAGAGATGTAACCGTGCATCCGTCAAAATATAATTATATTTATAATGTTGTACTCGATACAAGCATTATTAATCCATTATCTACAGATACAACTTACAAAAACAGATACAGAAGAATAGTTGATTTGGATATCGGTAAAGAACCATTACCCGATGTTCCGGGCGTACCGGCAAGCGGACAGGTAATTGTTCCTTTCGAATATGCAATTTTATTTGTTACTTCGAGATTACAAAGCGACCCTTATGATGACGTTAACCTTAATATTAGCTCATGGAAAAGAGTTGGCGGGTATCCGGTCGATGTTTCTCCTGCCCAGATTAAATTTGTTGCACGTGATGTTGGTAATTATTCCCAGGAATGGGGACATATTATCGTATTACCAGGCGCAAGAGCAGCTTTCTTTAGAAACTGTTCATTCGAAGGCTTCAGAAAAGATACTACTGTTGACAGAGTTGCAATTTACTCGGCTAACCTTGGCGGAACTGCAGGCGACGGTACATTGATGAATAATACTTTACGAAAACTTACAAATGGTAGTGGTGGAGCAATTACAACTTTTTCATCAAGGACATGGTTGATTAACTGCTCTTTTACCAATAACTTTGCAAGGTTTAGAGGTGGCGCAATTCAATTACTTCAAGCACCGGACGGATATCCGATGACAGGTAATACACCGGTAACAAATCCTACAAATGGGGGTAATTATTTTGCAAATAAAAATCCCAACATTACCGATAGAGACGGCAGTACATCGGACGTTATCGAGTTCAACGGAGTACCAAGAATCGATGAAATAGATGAAGCATTGGGAACAATTGCTCCAAGCTGCTCATGGTCACGTTACGAATATTTGAATGATTATGAAAGACAAGCATTCGATGATGCACGTATAGCGCTTTATCTTGGAAGAATGCGTAACCTGACATTTACAAACAATAAGGTTATGCTTTCTAATTTCGGATTAATACCACCAATGAGTCTTCCAAGGGATATTACGGACAGACCGGCTAATTATCCCCAGGAATATGGAAACGGAGCCTTCGGAGGCGCTATCTATATTTCCGGTAAAGCAGGCGCTCCAAGTACATCGCAGATAGAAGTAGGTTTCGGTATTAATAATAGTATAATGATTGGTGGTGGTGAATCAACATTTACAACCCCGGATAATTTTGTATTATCCGGCAACAAAGCAATTAACTATCAAAACTCCACTCAGTCCTCAGGAGCAAGAGGCGGCGGTATTTATGTCGGCTCGATGACTTCGCTTATTTTAGCCGGTAATTACAATACAAATACCACTTCGGTACCATTTATCGAACAAGCAAATTTGGGACCGGCAACCGGCGGATACTCCAGAGGCGGAGCAATTTATGAAGCTGAAACTTACGGACGTATTCAGGTACGCGGCGGTCCGGCAAGAGACCTGATTAGCAATCCTACACAATTTGTCGGCAATAAATCTGCCGACGGTGGTGCAATGTACGTTGAAGGTAATATGACAAAAGTTCCTTATAATACTTTAGGATCGCCATTTTTCTATGCATCGCCAATTATAGGCGGTTCGGATGTCAATCCCGTAACGAGAGATTTCGGATTTAACATTAAATTCGAAAATAATACGGCATCTGCTTCCGGAGGAGCTATTTATACAAACCGTAATATGGCAATGAACGGCGCTGGCGGTGTTGTTGCCGACCAGTTAATCGGTTATGGAGGTTTGTACCCAATAAGATTTTTAAATAATACTGCCGGTTATGGCGGCGGCGCTATTGAAATCAACATCAAGAGCAGCCAAGGCGCAACAATTACAGACGACAGGCGAGCAGTAAAAATTATACGTTCGGTATTCGAAGGGAACCAAGTCGGTTATACAGCCGATTCTGCTTACTTTGCATCTGTTAAAGGCGGCGGCGCTGTTAATTGCGTCAATGCAGACCTTAACATTGTAAAGGGCGCTCAATTTTTAACAAATAAAGTTAAGAATGGTAATGGTGGTGCAGTAGCCATTGTATCTCCATGGTCATCGGCAAGAAGATTTATTGTTTCCGACCTCGATACCATCAATACTTCCTTAAATAAGATGTCTCCGGATTTAAATACCGATATGACAGTCGGTACAAGCTTTATTTCTAATAATAAGTGCTTTACATTCGATACTTCCGGTATGTGGAATAACAGATATTATCCACCGGATTTGGGTATGTTAACACGATTCGTACAAAACGTTTGCGAAACCGACCAGTCAATGAGAGATTCGCTTAACGGAACAGGAACCACACAAGTTGGTCTTGGTACTCTGAATCCCAATGATAATTTGAATGCAACTTACTGGATTGACGATAACACCGGTTATGCCGGTGGTCAAAACGGAAGAGTTATTAAATTAACAAGCGGAGCCTCTAATTGGGCATTTAACCAGATTGACCCGTTGGCAACAGTAAATGATATTAAATTCCCAACTGATAATTCAGGTTATGCCGTCGGTACAAGTGGATTTTTCTACAAGACAACTAATGCAGGCACTAGTTGGAATCCGGTTACATTACTGCCACCATCTCCCGGCAACTTAAATGCAGTAACATTTATTGGTTCTCAAATTGGTTATGTAGTAACATCAACTGGTGGGATTTATAAAACGACTGATGGTTGGAGTTCAGTATGCTCTACTTTGGTCAATCCGGCTCCCGGTATTCCATTATACAATGTTTACTTTATCAGTTCATCAATTGGTTTCGTATGCGGAGATAATGGTTTGATAATGAAAACTACCGATGGTGGAGGTACATGGGGAATAACAGGCGTTCCCGGAATTACAAATTCATTGAATAACATTTTCTTTATAAATACAAATACTGGTAATATTGTTGGTTCCGGTGGAGTTGTACTAAGAACATCAGACGGTGGAAATAGCTGGGATCAAATGGTAAGTAATACTACATATGATTTAGTAGGAGTTAGCTTCACAAATCAATCAAACGGATATGCTGTTGGTAACTTCGGAACTGCTATTAAGACAACAAATGGCGGAGTTGAATGGAATTCAGTTACATTCACAACGAAAAATAATCTAAAAGATATTTACTTCTCATCGAGTAATGTTGGCTTTATCGTTGGCGATAAAGGTTTATTGATGAAGACAACAGATGCCGGAGCTTCCTGGACAACACGCAGACCGGCGGATGAAAGATTAGTTGACGTAAAACGCTATCATCCCGAAGCACGATTACCTGAGAATGGAATCGGTTTGGGTGGCGCTGTTTATGTATTGGATAGTATTACGGTAAACAGGGTGAATCGTCAGGATTCAATATTCTTCAACAGGGTTAGAATGCAAAACAATATTGCATTCACCGGAGCAGCGGTTTATTCCGATAACTTCGACCTGAAACTTATCTTTAACCGTTCATTAATTACAGGTAACTCAATTGACCCGTCAAACCAAATCGGCGCAACACAGAATGTCGTCGTTGGTCCGGTAATCAAGGATGGTAATAACACTTATAACCAAGCCTCGAAGGATTTGACAGGCGCAATTATATACGGAGAAATTCAGGGACCTCTTCCATCAAATTTATTCTCGGAAGCAGCGAACTCAATTTATGATAACACAGCAAGATTTTTAATCAGGTTACCCGATGCTCCTAATACCAAAGGTGTATTAGCCGGAACAACCGGTTACGGATTTGGCGGAACAGATACATTGAGGGGTAACTACTGGGGTAAAACAGAATCTAATGTTAATATGTATATAACAAATCAACAAAATAATAAAGTTGTACAGGAAACATTCTTCGTATCGGGAGATAATACTTCATGGCTGCCTTTCAGCTATCAGGCTAATCCTGCCGATCCGAGAACACAGGGTCCTTTCGAATCGCTATTGAAATTTACATATCAACCGGTACCATTGAAAAATGTTGCTACCGATGAAAACGTTGCCGACCCGGCAAGTATTCCTGAAAAGATTCTACAGTCCGGCAGAATATATGATTTATATGATAAAGGTACTGATGTTAAAACAGCGGATTATTCAAAACGCAGAATGAGTCCGATAGAAGATTTCGCTGTTGGTATCCCCCCATATATGAGGTTATTCAATACAGCACGACAGCCGTCGTTTAATAAATATGTCAGAAGACTAATTCATGACCCGGCAGTTGCAGAGAAAAGAGATAATAACAATGTTTTAGTATATCCATTTATTTCATTACTTCAAGATGAATGGAAACCGGACCCGAGCGGTAATCTTTACCACCCGCTTGGTGAGCCTTTATACTTAGAATCAATAGTAAATTATGACGGTTTGGTAGAAAGAAGCAATCACGATAATTTGACAAAGAACGAAACAGTATTCTTTGTAATTAACGAAAGTACTGATGATTACATGCGCATCAATTTACAGCAAGTATCCGAAGATGCTCCTTTCAGAGAAGTATTCAGGGGAAGAGTTGAACTTGTTCCGGATTCAACCCTAAGAAATCCACAAACTTCATATCGCAGATCTGCAGAAGGATTGTCTAACTTAGGTGATGGAAATGAATTTTTGCAAAATGTCGGTACAAGACCATTTGCACCATATAAAGAAGATAAAGGGACACTCCCGGGACGTCGTTATTCTACTCCATGGAATGCAGCCGGTAATAATCCGTTAGCATATTCGAACAGAAATTCAGCAGGACAAGGTTCGAACGGTAGAAATATCGGAGACCCGGCATTTATTCCATATATGCCGGCAACTAACGTCAACCCTCTGGGAACCAATTTGGAAACCTATTATGCAGGCGAACGCTATCATTCACTTCCTGTTAACGTTGGTGACCAAATTCGTGTCGTATCGCGAACGGTTCTTTGGAGAGACGGAGCTTTAACAGCTTACAATGAAAGTATGGTATTTAAAGTATCAGCTTCTACTCAACCACCGGTATTTACGGGTAATGTAGTTTCGTTGCAAAAAGATACAGTCATAAAAACCATGCCATCCGATAAGCCATGGGAATTTATAAAGATTGTAAAGATGACTGATTTCTTAAATAAAATCTTTATAACAGAGGACAGGGAATATCCGGTTCAATTAGGTACTTATTCAAATTTACCGACAGCCGGCGGCAAAGGTCGTGATTCTATTATGACCGTAACTGCTGTTGATTCGAACAATTTCTATGACCCGAGGTCTGTAACCGAATTTTCACCGAAATTATATTCGGCATTAACATACAGATGGTCTGTTGACGGTAATTCAGGATTATATCGCTGGTTGCTTTGCGATACGGTAAAAGCAGGATATACGGAAGATTTCGCGGGAAATACAATTCAAAATCCGCGAAATGGAGCCAAAGGTTACCTTCAGTTCCATGGTCGCTCGATTAATCCTTACATAGTACCAGGCGGCGAATGGGTACACGTTGAAGTAGATAATTATCCGTTGCATTATAGAATGCTCGATTCAATGTTAGCTCATAATAAACGTGTAAACGATAAGATATCTCCTTACGATTCGGCAAAAGTAATTCCTCAGGATGTAATTGATAAATTCATTGAAGTATATTGTCCTTATATGAGTTCACCGGTTTACGATGTAACTAATGCAAGATTTTTGCAGCAAGATACGGTTAATTTTGGAACAGTTATAACTAATAAATATGATTTCCAGGTATTTGTCGTTGAATCTAATCCAAGATTTTTCGAACCAACGGATGCAACTGAACCTGTTATAAGACGGCTTGATTACATGAATACAAGTAATGATACTTTGGTTGTTTACGAACCATCGGTTTATACCTGTAATCAAACGGACGATGGGAAATTAATCGCAAACTTAACCGACCAACTGCGATTCCAGGTTGATTTCAATACAGATGATGAATTGGAAGATGCATGGGCTGTAAACTGGGATTTCAGATTTGGAAAAACATCTTATGGTTACATGAACCTTGCACGTAAAGGTAGTGAGTTGATTGGTATCGATACTACAGTTTATGATGGTGTTGACGATTTCGGTTATAGCGATGGAATCGATAACGATACAATTATAACGCAAACAAGACCAAGATGGATGTCAAATAAATGGCATTTCAGATATAATAAAGAAGACCAGGCAAGCAATGACGGAACATTATTGGTTGATTTCCAGACAAATGGAAAAATTAATATACGTATCCCGAAAGATTCTGCTATGGCGCTGTTAAAGCCAAGAAACCAGATAAACGCCGCAATGAATCTCGATACGGTATTCTCAGTTGTCGTATCCGATGGTCATGGTGGTGTGAATTCGAAGATATTACCGATATTTATTAATGTTAAACCGACAATTACAAATGGTGATTTACCAAATGCCAAGGAAGATTTCGAATATACGTTGAATGGTAATGCAGGCAATCAACAAATGATTGATACATCTAAAATGGTTAAGGTATTCGACCCCAATCCAGGTCAGAAACATACTTTCAGATTGATTTATCCGAATGATACCAATATAACAACCGTACCTAAAGACCCGTGCTATCCCGAAGCAGGAGTTTGGGATCTTACCACAATGAGAACAACACCGGAATGGATTCATATTAATCCTCAGAGTGGATTGTTATATGGCAAACCCGGAGTAAAAGATGCTCCACGTACAGATCTGGTTACGGTTCTCGTTACGGATGAAGGCGGATTAACCGATGTAAGACAATTAAATATAACAGTTGATTCAACAAATCACAGACCGGCAATGTTTAATGAACCGCTTATGAAATGCGTTGTTAAAGGCGCTCCATATTCGGAAACAATGTGGGTTCGCGACCTTGATTTACTGCGTGGCAGACAACCCGGTGACCCGACAGAAACAATTACAATAACAGTATCAAAACCGACATCAGGATTCTCGGTAACACCATCAACAATTTCCGGCATATTTACCGGAACACCCGATAACGGAGTCTATCAACGTTCTGATTATTCGAGGTCGTTCACAATCCAAAGCACAAGCTTTAATCCACCTGCAGATATGGATGGAAAAGCAACAATTGAAATAACAGTTACCGATAAATCAGGCGCAACTCATGTTATATCATACAGGGTATCGATTTCCGAAACAGTTGATTTTGAATGTCAGTTATTAGTTGCAAATTCAATTGGAGCAAGCCAGATGTTATCATTCGGTACAGCCCCAAGATATGCATCGAGCGGTGATGGTACAGATACTGATTACCCGGTAGCAGGTCATTTGGATGAAGAATATTGCGAAACCGAATGTCCACCCGTTCCACCGGTTGACGTATTCGATGCACGCTGGACAATACCTACAAAGAATGGTATCCTGAGAAACATCTTCAAGACTGGTAAAGTAGGCGATACAACAGAACGCAGATATGTTGGTAAGATTCAACCGGGAGGAGAAAACGGTACAACATCTCCGGCATATCCGTTAACACTTACATGGAATAAAACGGAAGTACCTGCAAGAAGTGATAGAACTAAGAATCCAAGCGGAGCTTCATGGTTCATCAGGGATGCAGCTTCGAACGGTTCATGGTTCAATGTAAATATGAACACTGGTTTGGGTAACTGGGTAAAACCAATACAGGTAAATAATAATGGTAATAACTGCGAAATCGTAATTGCACCAAATACAATTTGGGAATTTGTTATTGTTCATGATTGGGCAAGTGATGTTGAAACGAACGGGGCAATTTTGGGTAATAAGATTACTTCGGTTGCGCCAAATCCGGTAAACAACTCAGCACAGATTAGTTTTGAATTATCAGCAGCTAATAAGATAAAAATCGATATAGTCGATGCACTTGGTAATATCGTAAAAACCATGGTAAACAACGTTGAATATACAGCTAACCAATATACAATCCAATGGAATCAAGTAGAACTTCCTGTTGGAGCATATATGGTAAGACTGATATCAGGCGGAGTAGTTTCGGCATACCCGATAGTTATCATTAAATAATATTCGCAAACTCGGCTCTGCCCCTTTAACAAGGGCAGAGTCGAATTAACAAGAAGAAAAAATTTATTATAAATCGAAGGAGAAAAAAATGAAACAAAAATTCTTATTAGCTGCGAGTATGGCAATTCTGCTTTTCGCCAGCTTGCAGCCCTTAGGCGCGCAGGTGTACAGCCAGTTTAAGGATTTGGTAATTAAAAAGAATGTGCCATATTCCGAGGTTGTAGCCAATAGAAGTGACTATGCCAGAAGTTCGTTTACTATCTGGGGGCAAACGCGTCCCGACCAAGGTTATGATGATGGTTATAAGTATGTTCAATTTCCAGCTAATTTTAAATTTGAATATAACAGTGAAGTTTATGATGGTTGCTGGATTTCAGTAAACGGATTCATTACCTTTACAGAACCGCCGAAATTAGCAGTATCATCGCGTGATGCTACGATTCTTTTCAAGAAAGCGCCAAACTTCCCGATAAATGTAATTGCTCCTTTCTGGGGCGACCACTACTATAGAAGCAGTGCACAAGAGCCTGGTTATGTTTCATCAGCAGTCAGGACCGGTTGGGAAACAGTAGCAAATAATAAAAGAGTATTTATTATTGAATGGAAGAATTTGAATATAAATGATAAATCTATTCCATCATCTGTTGCTACATTCCAGGTAAGAATATATGAATCAACCAGCCCCAATTCATATCAGGGCGATATTGAATTCTGCTATGGAAATATTAACAGTACACAGGGTTCAACTAACGTTGTAAAAGGTTCGTCAGTCGGATTGAATGGCGAATTCTACGGTGGACGTTCGAAAAATGGTATTGATGACAGGGTAGATTTTATCAACGCTTTATATAATGATAATGCAGTATGTGGTCTCGGAATTGACCCATACAAGAGAAGAACAGAAGAAAATTTGACAACAATGTGGACACCATCGGGTTATAACGATTGGAGAATCCGCTTCGTAGTCGAACCCCAATTGAACGTAGAAGAATGGTGGGGCGATGGTGATGCAGGCATGTCTAAAGCGCCGGGAGGTTCGGATTACGCAGATCCGGGTCCTGCTCCATGGTTCCAAAATCGCTGGGTTTCCGTAAATGATGCAAGAACGATTATCCGTTCCATAGCAAGAAACCGACCTCTCGATAGTATCCGCAGAAGGGCAGCTTTCCATGGTGATGCAAATCATAACGGTAGATTCTACTTTAAAGATACATCATGGGTTGTTCCCTTAACATTAGTTATTAAAGACTCAACTATGAAACGCCTTATCAGAAACCAGGATGAAGTTTATACCGACAATCTGAGAGACCCGTTAACATGGGCAACTATTCCCAGCGCTAAAGCAGTGTACTTTGCAGTTACTGAAGCTGATGCTTCATTAATTCTGCATTACTTAGCAGCTCGCGTTCCCAAGCTTCCCTGGTTAATTGATACTATTGTCAGGTCAGGAAAAGTAACGCCAACAGAGCAGTTGTCATCAAATATTCAAATTGGTGATATTAGGACTGTTGCTGAAAATACCTACCTGATTCCAATAGCATTCAATGGATATAGCGAAGGAACCGTTTCCGGTAAATTCAATATTAATGGCGAAATCGTTAACATATTTAATAATGCCAGCGATGACATAATGATTGATAATAACAATTCAACATTCGTTTTTGCAGGCAGTGGAAAATTCGAATCCGGATTTCCCTTCATTAATTTAATTGTGAAAACCGATTCTAAGGACATTAATATTACCGATTTAAGATTCAACGATAATGAAAAGAATCCTATTAATATTCATTTGACTGAAGAGCAGGTAAATACAAATTCCATACTATATAATGATGATAATCCGGTAACAAAAAACACGCAAATATTTGCGAATATTAAAGATGCCGGTAATTACACAATTACAGTCATTGATTTGTTCGGCAATAAAATTAAAACCATTACAAATGGAAATTTAAACGCCGGATTTAATCAATTTGAATGGAATTTAACCGACCAAAATGGTTCTTCGGTTCCAAATGGTGTTTACTTCTATATACTTAATGGTGAAAATCTAACGATTATGAATAAAATGGTTGTAGCAAGATAATAATGAAATTTCCTAAAAAACATATTGCATGCGCCTGGTTGCTGCTAAGCTTGCTTAGCGGCTACCAGCCTGCATTGTCCCAGGAATTGGAATCTGCTACTTTATCCCTTGCAAAACCAATCGATGTATGCGGTGATAAAATTGACAGGGAAGTTCAATTGCTTGTAAATATAGGATTAATAAAGAAATCGGATTCTTTATTTGGTTTTGATTTGGAAATTAAATTTGACAGGAACAAAATCAAGTTCAATTCAGCCCTGTTGATAGGTACTTTAGCAGATAATTTCGATACCAAGGTTAATCCTACATTTTCTGTTGATTTGCAAGGTAACGGTGTTATTTCTGCTGCAGGTATGAATTTTAATTATAATTTACCACCTGTTTACGGAAATAAACCATTAATAGCGTTTCTTGGTGAATATTTAGGCAATTGTCCTGAAACTTTGGAAATTAAACTTACAGATATTCAATTTACCGATGAATTTAAGAAAACATTTAGTCGTAATTCTGTTAATACAATAAAAGCTGAAATATATGATAATCCTCAGCGGTATTTACGGTTTATTTTGCCAACAAATAAAATTATATTCGATACATTTGAAATAAAGACTTCAATTTCATTGAAAATCAATAAAGTTCAAGGTTTGGACAGTCTCGAATTTCTGATTGCGTTCGATAATCCAACTAATTACTTTGTATCAGATATAAAGTCAAAAAATAACAATGTTATTATTGATTCGGTATTGGATGATGCAAAGGGCAAAAGACTGAAAACAAGAATTCTCCAACCGGTAAATAATGAAGATATATTTGAAGTGGAATTTACAAGAAAAATTGATAAAGATGAAAATATTAAAATACATTTTACTCCATTAAAAGTTAACGGTTGTGCTTGTGCCACAAGATTGCTCGATACAACGATTTTATTGTTAAACACAAAAAATCCTGTAACATCAATTAACAATGATGAAATTATTAATAATAATTACATAGGTTATGTTTCATCCGATAATAAATATTTTATTGTTGAAACAAGTAACAGCCTACCGCAAAATTTAATATTATATAATATGCAGGGAAATGAAATTAATACTGAAATTACAATTAATAATAAAAGCATAATTGTTAATCTTGACAATATTTCTAACGGTTTATATTTAGCCGTTATAAGAAATAAAAAGAACGAAATAAGAATAATAAAGTTTATAAAAAATCAATAATTTTTAACAAATTGGAGGTTCTCATGAAGAGATACTTTTTACAAAACAAGGTAATTCGATTGCTATTCGGATTGTTGCTTTTATCGGCAATATTCCTGGTAGAAATCGAAACAACCAATGCTCAGCAATTACCGCAAGTTCCTGTGTTGAGTTTAACCGGTGAAAATGACACCTACAACAAAGAAATCTACCCGGATGGAAGAATTTGGCTGCCGGCATCTATAAATGGTCCGAGGGAATTCCTCCTGCCTGTATATGTCGAGAACAGATGGTACACATACAATGAAGCCAGCTTGATTGCCAATCCAATCTATAGTTTCGAGTTTAGTGTTGTATATGACTCAACAGCTATCAGAGCAACAGGAGTGCAGCCATTCGGCGATGCAAGGCTTGATCATACTCCCTTAGCCAGCAATTTCTCAATGGCATGGTATGATGAAAGGGATTTAACTTACAAAGAATACCTCGACCCCGGAACTACACAGGCTGAAAACGAAAAGGGCAGAGCTATTAGAATAGTCGGTACTGCAACATCAAACGCATTACCAAATACCGACCTAAGTGCCCAGGATTTTAAAGTACTGCTTTATGTTAAATTCAGGATAGTTGCAACAGGAGTTGGCGCCGGTTTGTTTACTCCTATTTATATTTCACCTAAATTAATAAAATATAATGATTGCAACATCCGGACAACTCATCCGTTCGAAAAATCCACTGTCGGTCCATATTATGGTCTAGGCAAAATCGTTGACCCCGGAGCGAATATAATTTATTACTCAACCAATCCTTATATCGGTATGGGTGGTATTGATAATTCAACAAGGTCGAGATATGCTACCGAGCCGACATTACCAGGTTCTATTTATTTAAGATTTGAAACAACCTTACCTCAATTTGAATTTGTTATTAACAGAGGTAAAGGTCAAATTCCGGCTGTAAAAAAGATACCAACTGCGCCGGAATATGAAATTTGGGAGATTTCAGACCCCATAACAGTAGATTCAGGCTCTGTAACACCACTATGGGGTTCACGAGTTGTCCAATTAAGGAATTCCGTTTCTCGTTCACGTTTGACTGATATTGAAATTGAATCCGACCAGCCTTGGTTATGGTTCAGAACAAGGTCTTACGGAACAGGTACAAAAAATCCGATACCGACTTCAACTCGAGCTGATTATATTAATTATATCGATAATGGAATATTAGGCGATTATCAAGACCCGATGGATATACCAACCGTGGCTGATGGTGATGTCTTCTTAGAGGTGCAATGCAATCCGACATATTTAGACAATGCAACAGAATATGAGCATGCAGGTATTTATGTAGGATACCTTACATTCAAATCCGATGCGGCTGCAATCACCCCGGTTAAATTAAAGGTAACATTCATTTATTTCCGCAATCCCCGGGAAGGCGCTATCGGAGGAAGATTACCAGGTATTGAACTGACAGTTATGAATTCCGCACCTGTTCCCGATGTAACAACTTTAGTATTTGGAACCGGCTTTAAGGCAAGTAATGGAGTAGATTCTTTATTTGGCGAATATGCTTATGATTCTCCTTTGCAAAACTTCGGTGCACGCTGGTACTGGCACTCATCGATGAATCCTAAAGAAGTTCAGGCTGACCACAAGGTATATCTTGAACAAAATGGATTTGGTGACTTTTCATCGAGTGAAGACGTTCCTCATTCTTCATCGAGGGATATCCGCAGCAATATGGATACTTTAAAATCCTTAATTTACTATTGTAAATTTAATGCAGGCGGTCCGGATAAATACCCAGTTGTATTAGAATGGGATGTTACCGACTTTATTATTATGGAAAAACAAATCCAAATAGAAGGCGGAAAATTTACTATTAAGGATGCAGTTAACGGAGGTCTCTTCCATGTTGATATGCGTAATGCAAATCCTAAAGGTCCGAATAAAATGACTTATACTATCGAAGATGCTAAATATTCCGAATTCATCATTGAATATACTCTTCCTAACATAATCAAATTTGTTGACGGTTACGGTAATCCAATTATTAAAAGCGGCTGGAATTTATTGTCATTACCAAGAGCCCCTGTGAACACAAATTGGAAAGCAATTTATAAAAATGCTATCAATATTCCGGTAACTTTTGCCAAACTCTGGCAACAAGCGCCGGTATTGACGCCAGGTGTTGGATATTGGGTAAGATACCCGGATAATATAGTCGATGTATCCTTCTCCGGCGCTTATATTGACCAAATTAATGCCGTTGTTTATCCAACTTTGCTTTATACCGGTTGGAATACCGTTGGTTCCTGCTCCGGTCCTGTAAACGTGAAAGATATTGACCTTATTCCTTTCAATTCTTCAGACCCACCCGATATTAACGAAACTAAGAAAAAAGGTGTTTTCAGATATGTTACCGGTATTGGTTATAAAGAAGTATCTGAAATGTCACCCGGTTTAGGTTACTGGATGTATGTTAATAAGGGCGGTTATTTGAAAATGGAAGTTGATTTATCTAATATCGGTAATTCAAAAATGAATGCCCAGGTTGAAGATAATTATACAAAAACTAACATTTTCACAAACAGCACACAATTAACTGTTCGTGATAATTCAAGCAATGAAGGCACTGTTTATTTGACAACAAATAACAATGTTAATGTTAATGCATTTGAATTACCTCCGCCTCCACCTTTCGATTTGTTTGACATTCGTTTCAATAATAATATTGGTACCAGCCTTGACAATTCATCTGAACCGTTATTAAAACTTCAGGGCGTAACCTATCCTGTTTCTCTTGCGATTGAGAAAGCTGATGCGAAATATACTTTTGTTGATGCAGTATCAGGACAGGTTTTCGGTTCAGTCAACAAAGGCGAAACAGGTAATATCGAAATAGGTTCAACAAAATCCAATACAATCAAAATTTTGAAAACGGAAATTTCTACAGATTTGCAAATTTCCTGTAAACCAAATCCGATTGTAACTGAAAGTAACTTAAGCTACAGTATTCCGGTAAGCGGCAATGTAACTATTACATTATATGATGCTCTCGGAATACAAGTATCAACATTATTAAATGATTATAGAAGAGCAGGCGAATATAATGATATTAAAGTCAGCTCTGCCAATTTAACAGCCGGTCAATATTTCTGCAAAATAGTATCCGGCGGTAATACAGTAATAAGCACTTTGAATATTATCAGGTAATATTCAACTGCTCGTTAACGACTGAAAAGAATAAACGGGTAACATATACCAACAAAAGGTAGTGTTGCCCGTTTTATTTCCTCAAGAAAAAAAATTAGAGAATGAAAAATTTTACCTTACTTCTGCTTTTGTTTATTGTTTTGTCAATAAATTTATTGACTGCGCAGGACATTACAGCTTTTCGGCATCAAATCATATTATCTAATAAAACCGAGAAATTAGACAATCTTAACTTCGGTATTAATTCCAAAGCTACATATAAAATCGATAGTGAATTAGGCGAATGGGAAATACCAAATTATCCGCCACAAGGGGCTTTTTTTGGTTCATTTCAATACCTTGACTCAGCAACAGGTCAGATGTTAAATATTCTATCCTATAATGACTTTAAATCCGTACCTGCTCAAGAAAAATTTTCTATCAAATTCCTGTTAGTCGTTCAGCGTTCCGCAGATAATGAGTTAACCATAGAATGGAAGAGTTTCCCTAAAGAAGTTGACTCAGTGAAATTAAATGATATTGATTTCGGAACTATCATTAATGTTGATATGCTCAAAGTTAACAAATATATGGTGTCCAATCAATTCCAAAACAGGTTTTATATTACTGTTTGGTATAATTTATTTCCAACCGAGGTAGCAGAACAGTCCGAAGCAACCAACCATCCAATTATCTATCCCAATCCGGCTCACAATATTATTAAGATTCAATCTGAAAGTGTGCAACAACTTCAGATTATTTCCGATTTATCGGAAATTGTTTATCAGAAGAATGAAATCCGCTCATGGGAATCAATAGAATTATCGGATATTCCTTCCGGAATTTATCTTGCGCTATTGAAGATGAGAAACGGCGGGGTAGTGTGCAGTAAGCTAATTGTAGTAAAATAGATTACTTAGAAGCAAAGTGAAATTATTTCGATTTTAAACTGTTATTTAAAAATTGAAAAGGAGCATAGAACAAGTGGATAATCAGCAAATTATTAAAAAACAAAAGCCCAAGGAAGAACCAAAAGATGAACAGAAAAATGAGCAAAAAAATGAAAAACAAATTCAAAAAAATTATAAAGATAGAAAATTTCGAAAATTTGATAATGATAGAACGAAACAAACATTTGTATCTGTAGTTATTCCGGTATTTAATGAAGAGGAATCCCTTCAGGAACTAACACAGACATTAGAAGGAGAATTAGATAAATTTGCAAAGAATTCTTATGAGATAATTTTTATTGATGATGGTTCAACCGATAAATCCTTCGATATAATGAAACAACTGAATAAGCGAAATCAAAATATCAAAGTATTGCGATTCCGGCGCAACTATGGCAAATCTGCTGCTTTGACTGTCGGGTTTGCCGAAGCACGCGGATTGGTTGTAATCACTATGGATGCGGATTTGCAGGATGACCCCAAAGAAATACAGAATTTGATTTCCAAGTTAAAAGAAGGTTATGACCTGGTTTCAGGATGGAAGAAAAAAAGAAAAGACCCAATAACCAAAACAATTCCATCGAGATTTTTCAATTTCGTGACATCGATTGTAACAGGTCTGAAACTTCACGATTTTAATTGCGGACTAAAGGCATACAGGCGCGAAGTAGTTAAAAACCTTCAAATTTATGGAGAAATTTACAGGTATATTCCAGCCCTTGCCAAATGGGAAGGTTTTAAAGTTACTGAAATTCCTGTTGAGCATCATTCCCGTAAATTCGGAAAATCAAAATTCGGTTCAACGCGTCTTATTAAAGGATTCCTCGATTTATTGACAATTCTTTTTACTACTCGATATATTAAGCGTCCGCTTCATTTTTTCGGAACCTTCGGAACATTGTTTTTCCTTACCGGCTTTGCATTGAATGTTTACCTTACCGTGGAATGGTTTCTCGGTAAAACCTGGCTTAGCAACAGACCTTTAGCATTATTTGGCGTTGCTTTAATTATTGTTGGCGTTCAATTATTTTCCATAGGATTAATTGGCGAAATGCTCGTTAAGAATTCTATATCGAACATTACATATAGCATAAAAGAGAAAATATCTTCAAGAAAATAAAGGCATATTATGAGAAAATCGAATCTTGTACTCAAAATAATTATCTTAGCGGTATTTACGTTGAATATAACAAGTTTAACGAAGGCTCAATGGATTAAACCAACCTTAGCCGCCGGTTTGATTACAACGAACATAATAGGGAATAATTTAAATTCAGTTCCATTTTTTCTACAAGATACCAATAGTAAATATCCCGGAGGTAATTTTGCCGGTACCCAACCTGGTATAGGGTTTCTGTTTTCTACAGGTGTGGATGAGTTAAACGAGTATAGGATTACTATTGGAGCCGACCTTTATTTCTTTGACGGTCGAATACGAGGTCCGGGTATGATAGGAATAATTGATAGTTCAGAGACTTATTATACTCCTGCTATGTCATCGGCTAAGCATACCTTATTGGTTTTAACCCCAACATTAGGAATAAATTATTATTTCTATACATTAAAAAAATGGGCTTGGATATATGGTGGTGTACAAATTCGTCCTTCTTTTATTTTTAATGATAATACCAAAGAATCTTTCGTCCCTATTTACGATTCATTAAAAGCGATTTACCCGGGTGTACAACGTGATTTTGGAGGCAAAGAAAATGCTTTCAGGTTAGGATTTTCTTTTAAATTGGGTGTAGAAGGCAATATTTATGACAGATGGCAGATAAATACGAGTATTTCCTTAGGCACAATGAATATTATTGGGCAGGATGACAGTAGAGGTGAACTTCTTACACCAAATACTGCAGAGGACTTAATGAAAGAAAATTTACTATGGCAAACTTATTTTACATTGATGGTTCAATATAAGTTGTAAATTATGAATTATTTGTTATGAGTTATTATGAATTGGTAATTAGTAATTAGATTATTTTATATCAAAGAATAAAAAAACACCCCTTAATCTAAATTGTTATTTAAGGGGTATTTTATTTTTTTAATTCCTTTCAATCTACGAATTTCATAATTATCTGGTCAACATTTTCATTCTTTCTATTGTTCTGTTTTGGAGCAATATTCAAAATATCATGTAAAATAAGGGAATTTTTTTCTTTATTCCATTTTGCATATAAATAATCAAAGATAACGAAACTCCAGTTGTCTTGTACGAATCTATCTTTAAATAAAGGTGATTTCATTTTACTCTCAAATTGCCGGAATCGTTCGGCAGGAAATAACATGACTTTTGGAATTGTATGAGCAAGGTTTGAACCACGTTGAAGCGCGCTGGTCATCGATGTTGTGGATTCAACTTCGAAAGCAAAACAAATTTTTTCGTCCTTAATCCATAAAATATCAATATCATCAACCGATTCAATATTTTTAACATCTTGTAATAGTAGCAGATTAGGGAAATCGACATATTCTTTCAATGATTTTTTCTTTGATAAAGGATTATCTATTTTATGGGATTGCTCGACTTTTCCAATGTAGATATTATAACCGGAGTGACTTCCGATTTCAGCCAGCATTGCAATAATTGTCGAATGTTCTCTTTCGACGGCACCCGATTTGAAATTGTCCTTGATTAACCAAAATCCACCCTCAACCTGACGGGCATAATCTTCGAGGCTATTTCTAATATTAGACTGGTCGGAAGTTAGAGAATTTGGAAATGCGATGCTAATAGCTTCCCATATCTGAGTAAAAGATACCTTCCCTTTAGATTGCAACTGCCTAAGTACAGTTTGTTCAACACGTTCGGTCAATGGAATTTTTTCCAAATGAGGAACCATATTCGGATTGACAAACCACCACAGTTTACCGGTACTACCTCCTAATTTACCTTCAATTAAGCGAAACTCATTACCTAAATGGTTTTTCAAAACTTTTTCAGAATCGAGACCTGTTTCCAATTCTGAAAAATATCCTTGTTTAGTTAATTCGGGGTCAATAGCATTGATAATGATTGTATAAGGAGTTGGTTCGCCTCTTTCTGCTAATATTTTTGTTGTAGTCTGAACAACAATACTTTCGAAACGGTGTTCATCTATGATTTCCGGCTTAAATCCATCCTTACCAAAATCCGGTTTTTGAAATCTGAGGTAAAAATCACCTTGTGCCGAACCAAATGGTTGCAATAATGATTTTGCAGAAGGTCTTGCCAACTCCTGATGATGAATCTTTTGCAATTCAAATCCGGCTAATACTCCCGTTCGGATGGTTGCGTTTCGGACTTTAAAGGTAGGATTATGAAATGTAAGAGTCAAATAACAATTTGGCTTTAAAATATTAAACATATTTTTAAAGCTATTTTGTAATAAAGATATATAAACAGCAAAATCCTTATGCTGCTTTTCATTATGAATTATTTCTTTGCCATCTATATTTTCGAGGTATTTATCATCTTTTCTAAGCCATGCAGCCCACATATAGGAAAGTTCACCATATTGCACGGAGGAATCATAAGGCGGGTCAGTAAATATATAGTCGATACATCCATGAGAACTATATTTTTTATCCATCTTATGCATTAGTTCAAGGCAATCTCCATTATGAATGAAAATATCTGCATTACCTTCTATGACTTCTTCAATTTTTTTTGCAAATTTTATTTTTTCGAAATATTGATTTGATTCTGCCTTAGCCCTGATTAAACCTTGCTTTCCTATAATTGCACTTTCGAATTTTTCCCAAACATTTTGCTCCATAAATTCACCGGCGCTCCAATAGCTATGTTCTGTCCAAGCAGAACTCATAGGGCGTGTAGGTCGAACTGGTGTCATTTTAGAACATAAATGAACCATTGATGAGAACCCTATTTTAAGAAAGTCTAATATTTCTTTTTTGGGTTCTTTTTCGATTGATTCAATTAATATTGCTAAAGCATAAAGATTTCTTTTTGTAAATAATTCATCTACAGATTCGAATTTTTGTTTTTCTTTAAAAGGATTCCCATCTAAATAATAAAGTCTGTTTTTCGGGAACCATTCCTGTATCTTATGTATGTTAATATTTGATAAAATCTTCCGGTCATATTTGGTGAGGGGATTTCCATCCTTTTGTTCATCCCCACATTCGGGACATTTATAATATCTAATATCCGTACAGACATCTTTAATCCATACTGAGCATGTAAATGGAAACTCTTTATTACACCTTCTGCATTTTGTCATATATAATTCGTTTATTCGAACTTTAACATCAGCTTCTATCCTGTTAAAACTCTCCTGCAGCCGGCTTAATACAACAGGTTTAATAGTTAATCTTGTTATTTCGGTAGCTATTGGATTTACATCCGATATAATAGCTCTTCTTCCTCTTTTTATAGCTTCTATTGCAGTTACTCCGCTTCCGCCAAATGGGTCAAAAACGATTCCATTCTTTGGGCAGTAGGTTTCAATAAATTCTCCGACTACATTCCAGGTTTTACGTGACCAATACTTATGAAAATTGTACATTGGGGTATGAGCTTCAGGTGGAATTTGCCTGTTGAGATGTTCAAATGATGGTTGGGGTACTTCGGGAAGTTTGCTGTTTAACTCATCGAATATTTCTTTATTCATTTTCCAGGTTCCTCAATATTCTTTTTGTTAATTCGAATAGAGCCGCTATTTGTGTCGCTTTTGTAATGCCTATTCCTTCAATTTCGATAAGTTCGTGTAATGTATGACCCATCATATTATTTAAGCCACCGAATTTGTCCAATAGTTTTTCTGCAATTTGTACTGAATCAAAATTCTTTGTACCCGAATTGATTATTATTGCTAATAATTCCTTTTCGCTGCAAGTCCATGCGCCTTGTCTTCTTAATTTTCCTCCCGGATGGTTATAGGAACTTTTCATTAATTCTTGATAATTTCAATTTTCATTAATTAATAATTTGCAAAATAATAAAAAATGAATTATTAAAATTTGAATCTACTCTTTAATCCTAAAAATCAATTCCAAAGTACAACTTTGGAATTAGTAAGTCTCTGATAAAACTCATTCTACAATTCCGATTTTGGAATGAAATTTTCACAAAAAATGCTTTTTAGAGTGGACTCAACTTTATAAACTTTCAACTTTTCCTACAACCATTTTCCTTCGAATTTATTCCTCACTGAATCGACCGATTTCCTTACTTCCTGAACACGATTTTTCGGGCATATCATTACAGCATCTTCAGTTGTAATGACTACTACATCTTCCATTCCCAGCAAGGATACAATCATTTTATCCGATGAATTGATGATAATTGAGTTTGAGCTATCAGTCAAAATGACATTGCCCTGAGAAATATTTCCGGCGCTATCTTTTGTACGGATTCGCTCCAATGAATCAAATGAACCAATATCGTCCCATTCAAATGATGCGCTTGCCACGACTACATTATCAGCTTTTTCCATTAATCCGTAATCTATCGAGATATTCGGGAATTTTTCGAAAATCTCGAAGGCTGATTCAAGGTAACTATCAAGAGTTTTGGCGGTCTGCCTTTTGTATTTTTCCCTCATCTTTGATATACCATTCCCAACTTCAGGAAGGCATTTGAGCATGCTTGCTTCAAAAGTATCGCAGCGCCAGAAGAACATTCCGCTGTTCCAGAGATGTCTGCCGTCTTTTACGAAGTGAAGAGCAGTAGCATAATCCGGCTTTTCATGGAATTTCATAACAGGTATAATATGTGTTTCCGAAACTGATTTTTCTATTCGCTTTTCAATTTCTATATAACCATAACCCGTTTCAGGTCGATTCGGTATTACACCAATAGTTGCAAGCACCGGATTTGTTTCAACATATTCCAAAATTGACAGCACAGTTGCTGCAAATGCTTCCTTAGGGTGGATACTATGGTCGGCTGTTAAAACTGAAATAGAAATATCTTTCGGTTCAAACCCCATACCTGAATATCTTTCTGCAATAAATGCGGCGGCTAATGCCAAACAAGGCGCCGTATTTCGCTTTAGAGGCTCGGCAACTATATTTTCGGCTGGAATTACAGGTATTGCACGTCTGATAGGTTCCAGTAGGGTTACGCTCGTAATTATGAATATATCTTCGGGTGCAATGATGGAAGAAATGCGTTCAATTGCTTCTTCCAACATCATTTTATTTTCGTTTGTTAAATATAGTAATTGTTTAGGGCGATGTTTACGCGATAGGGGCCAGAACCTTTCGCCGGTTCCGCCTGCCATAATAACTGCTGTACGTTTCATAATCATAATTTCAAATTTTTACTTAAATAATTGAAGAACCCCACCCTAACCCTCCCTACAAGGGAGGGAACTTTTAAACATCTTAAATTTCATTTCCCTCCCTTGTGTGGAGGGTTAGGGTGGGGTTCTTCTTTTTCTTTTGATTTCATATAATTATTGAATTTTCAAACATTCACACCCGCTGTAATAGCATTTCTTTTTTTTATTCAGCATTCAGCATTCAGCATTCAGCATTCAGCATTCAGCATTCAGCATTCAGCATTCAGCATTCAGCATTCAGCATTACTAAAGCAAAAGATAAGCCTTAATAAAATCATCCAAATCGCCGTCCATTACTGCATGAATATCTGTACGTTTCAATTCCGAGCGATGGTCGTTTACCATTGTGTAAGGCTGGAAAACATAAGAACGTATCTGGCTGCCCCACTCAATTTTCTTTTTTGTTCCTTCGATTACTGCCTTGGCTGCATCTTCTTCCTCACGGCGCTTTTGATAAAGGCGGCTACGCAGCATTTTCATTGCTCGTTCGCGATTTTGAAATTGTGAGCGCTCTTGCTGGCATGCTACTACAATTCCGGATGGAATATGCCGCAAACGCACCGCTGTTTCGACTTTGTTCACATTCTGACCGCCCTTGCCACCGGAGCGGAATGTATCCATTTCCACATCTACCGGATTAATTTCGATTACTACGTCATCCTCAACTTCGGGATAGACATAAACCGAGGCGAAGGAAGTATGGCGGCGGGCATTGGAGTCGAAGGGAGATATCCGCACAAGACGATGCACTCCATTCTCTGCCTTTAAATAACCATAAGCATATTTGCCGGTAATTTCGATTGTAGCGGATTTAATACCGGCGCCATCGCCTTCCAATTCATCCAAAAGATATACCGTATAGTTATGACGCTCACCCCAGCGGGTGTACATCCGGAGAAGCATTTCCGCCCAATCCTGGGCTTCGGTGCCGCCAGCGCCGGAATGAATCGTTAGAATTGCATTGCTTTCGTCGTCTTTGGCTGATAAAATATTTTTAATTTCAAGCTCCGCAACGGCTGCCTGCGCTTTGTAGATTTCAAGATTTAATTCAATTTCATGAATGGGGTCTTTGTCTTCTTCGGCAAGCTGCAGGAAGGCTTCGGCTTCGTGGACGGCATAATCAATTTTATTCCATTGGTCTAACCACTCTTTATGCGTTGAAATCTCGCGCATAATTTGTTTGGCAGCGATGGAGTCGTTCCAGAAATTTTCCGTATGGGTTTGGGTTTCTAATTCGTCGATGGAAGAGGCACGGGAGTCGATGTCAAAGAAACCTCCGTAATTCGGCGCTTCTTTGCTTCAGGGTTTCTATTCTTTCTTTCTGAGGTTCGTACATTTTTCTAATCTTTGTATCTAATAAAGATTACAAATTTACGAAAAAAATAATTGAAAAATTAAAAATAGCTGTCATTCCTGCGGATGCAGGAATCCCCTTCAATTGGGGTTCAGTGGATTTTAGCTTTTAAAGAATAACAATTTCTATAACAAATCTTTAATAAAGTGGAATATTTTGTAAATTTGTGATTGTTAAGGGTATTGATTAAGAACTCAATTTTTAAAAATTTATAATTTTTAAATAATTATGTATTCCCAGCAAGATATTGATATAATAAAGGATTTGATCCTTAGTCATGTAACTAATGCACAGGATATTCTTTTATTCGGAAGCTACGCAAGAGGTACGGCAACACCGGATAGCGATTTGGATTTTGCCATTTTGACTGATTCCGAATTAGAACGAAAAACAAAATTAAAATTATTAGGAGATTTAAGACATGATATTGCTAAACTTGGCTACAATGCTGATGTTATGATAAAGGAAAAAAGAAAATTTTTACATGATGCAAACATGCCAACATTAGCCCGCGTTATCCAAACAGAAGGGAAAAATATATGGAAAAGAACATAGAAGAAGCAGTCAGGAAGTGGCTTATAAAAGCTGATAACAATATAAAAGCCGCATCCCAGTTGTTTGAAGTAAAGGAAATTATTACTGATGCAATTTGCTTCCATTGCCAGCAGGCAGTCGAAAAATATATGAAGGCATACCTTGTCAGCAAAGAAATAGCTCCTGACAAAACTCATAAATTGGAAATTCTTCTCACTCAATGTATGGGATTCGAGCCATCGTTTGAAGAAATACAAAATGTAAAATATCTTACAGAATATGCAGTTGAATTAAGATATCCTGATGATTTTTATGTTCCATCTGTTGAAGAAGCAAGAGAAGCCTACGAGATGGCGGAAAAGGTAAAGAATTTCGTATTGAATTTATTAAAATGATTATATGGAAATTCAATTAAACGGCGCAAATGCCGCCACTCTCGACGTTTCCGGTCTGTCTGCCGGGGTTTATTTTGTGCGTTGCGGAAGCAGAACAGAGAAGTTTGTGAAGTATTGAGTGCATGTTCTATTCCCTTCTCCTTGAGGAATGGAAATTTCCTCCCCAATAGTCAGAATTCCTTCTGATTGACTCATGAACAACAATGAAATAATTTATATTATAGCCATTTTTCAAGTAAGGCAGTCAGAAGAAACTTCTGACTGTAGGGGAAGATTGTCTTGTCTAATTTTCAATTTCCAATTTTACAAATTTCAAAGAATTTTCAATTACTAATTTTACAATTCTAAATCAAATTCGAATATTTTTTTATTATTTAGCATTTAATATTAATCATTTATTGATAATTGAAAATTGAAAATTATCCACCTTGAATTAAGTGTCTATCTACATGATGATAGTATTTTAATGACAAAATTATCTAAAAAGAATAAAAAACCTTGTCACCTTTCCCCTTTATTCAGAGGTCTCTAATATATTATGAATAAAAATTAATTTAATTTTTTGTAACTCATAAATGTCTTATGTGTTTATCAATCTGTTGGTTAATAATTGAAATTAATAGGTTGTTTTTATAAATTATGAGGTTACAAATGAAAAAGTATTTATTAAGCATCTTTTTACTGCTTTTAGTTCTTACTATCAACTCCTGCCAGCGCACTACAGACCCAGCTACTACACAGGATTTACCCGGTACGAATTATGCCATACCTGCAACTGAAACTCAAACCCAACCCGTTACCGTTACCGATATGTCCATAGATTCTCCGATGGCTGCAACCTCGGACGAACGCGATAAATGTATGGGTGAGTCGAGTGGTAGCAACATGATGATGAATGACAGGCATCCGGCAAAGGATGTTCCGAGCGGCTTTGTTCCATTCGGCAGGTTATTACATGCGCTCAATTTAACCGACCGGCAGAAAGCCCACATTGTTGTGTTCCATAAGGGTTTCAGGGATTGCAATGAAAGAATAATGCATGCTTTACGCGAATCTGAAAAGGAAATTATCGACCATGCGAATAGAGCAAGACATTATGTTTTGCAGCAACTTAAAGAGGGAAAAATCGACAGGCAAGTTGCTCACCAGAAACTAAGAGAAATTAATGCACGCACACGCCAGGCATTGCATGATAATCCGGCAAGGGAACGAGCCAGATTAGCATTACATGATTGCTTCTGTAATATGCTGCGTCAGATACGCTCTATTCTCACAGAAGAACAACTGCCGTTATTCGATACATGGATGCGTCAATATGCAAAGCATTGCCTGCATACGGACAGAGGATGATAAGATTGTAATTTACATTCGTTTAACAGATTGATTGTAATCTTTAAACAAATAGGCTCCGGGACTATACGGAGCCTATTTTAAAAGAATAGATGCCCAACATCTGCCGGATGTTGGACATCTTTATCAATTAAAGCTGGTTGAAGATTATTATTTGAAGAAAAACCCCCTAACTCCCTTTGAAAAAGGGGTTTAGTGGGTTTTTCTTCAAAAATTGAAAATTATACCAAGACTTCTTCGACTACATAATCCAGATTATACGTATAGCTGTTCTCGAGATGTGAGTTCTCCCGCATATAATTCATTATATACTGACCGCAATTGCTACCTATTTTATTTTCTTCGAACTCACCAATACTTAATATTACGTCATAACCGCTATTCTTCAGTTCGGTAATAATAGGATAATCAACTATTCCGGGTTGAATGTATGATGCAATTCCGTTTTCAAAGGACCTGTAGGTAGGATTAACTGGTGTAATTTTAATGAGAAATTGCTCAGGAGAGAAATATTGAAGCAGGATTTCAGGTTCAATAATCGAATCCTTTGATAAAGCAAAGTTCAAAGTTACTTTACGTTTTTCATCATCCGTATAAAATTTTGAACCATAATGGGCTATTTCTCCAAAACTCCACTTCTTAACAGGAATAAGCCAATTCCGCTGCTTTTCGTCGGTTGAGTGAATGGAGAATTGCAACTGAAAATTATTCCTATAAAATTTATCTTTAATTTGTTCTAAGGATGTAAAAAATGTTTCCGAGCCGCAGGGAGCGATTGATGAAATGGAGGGCAGAAGACCGGGAGCATTATACCTTTCAGGTAATTCTTTTAATACATCAAGCACGCTTGGATTAAGCGCAGGCTCTCCCATTCTGGCAAATTGTATTTTGAATTTATCTACATTGATTATACTGTTTGGGTAAAATTTATCGACTAAAAAATCAATCTGTGAGAAAATTTCTTCCTTCGAAAGCTTACCGGAATAATATCCGCCGCTATCGCAAAAGCGGCATTTTACCGGACAACCATACATGGTTGAGATTATTAATACCCATTTCTTTTTCTTAGGGATTGGTGGTTGACAGGATTCAACAAACTCGACAAGCTTTCCATTATCCATTCTACCAATATATACAGTTGCAATGCCGCTTTCGGCTGTTTGTGCTATGATTTTCAATTTATTTGCTTATTCTTGAATTACAATAAAATCTCATTGCGGCTTCTAACCCGTCCCCGATACTAATTCCGGTCTGACGGTTACGCTTCCCTTGTGCGTCGCCGATAATAGCTAATCTATCAGCTTCCTTTAAATAATGAATGGATTTTCCTTCAAAATTTTTCAACAAATCAAGATTAGGCCATCTTCCTATTGCAAAAATAAGATAATTTACCGTGAAAATCTTCTTTCTATTAATAATTTCGGTTTGCAGCATAAGCTCGGTAGCGGCTGCATCATAATCAATTTTGTTTATCCATGAATTATTAAAATACCGTATTTTCTTTTTCCTCTTTTCATATTCCTCAATAAGGCTGATGTTGCAGCCTGGCTTTGTATTTTTGTTAAAAAGGATTACACTGTTTTTTTTCGATAGGGTTACAGCAAAATCGAATCCGAGGTCGCCGCCACCTATAATTGCAATTCTTTTGGAACTCATTCCTATTAAATCCGAAATGTCAAATTTAATTAAATCGATTGCTTCAGGTGGTATTTTATAAGAATAATGATGTGGTTTCGATACAGTCCCTGTTGCCAAAATTAGTTTGTGGGATTTGTATAAATTTTGATTCGTCTGTATGAAAAAAATATTATCACTGAATTTTACATCAATAACTTCTTCATAGGTTACCTGATTATTCTTTAAAAGCTGTTCAGTGAATATTGAGGTAAGTTTCGCCCCGCTTATACCTTTCGGAAATCCGGGATAATTTTCCACCCAAAAAGCCTGCTGAAGCATTCCCCCGATGCATTTTTTTTCAAGAATGAGAGGTTTAATCCCATATTTATTCAACTGTATCGCTGCAGCAATACCTGCAGGACCTGCGCCAATAATTGCTACTTTATATATTTGTTCTTCCATTAAGTATTTTCCATTATTGTCTGAATTAGGATTTATATCAATTATGAATTATGAATTATGAATAAAATACCTTCCTTAAATGTTAATTCCTAATTTCTAATTCTTAATTTATTTCATTTACCATTAACAATTGACCATTAATCAAAGAATCTCCTCAGATATACAGGGTGTTATAAATCCTTGCGATAATGTGATGTATGACGCCTTGTGCAACTCCATGTTATAAGCTGCAGTAGTATCAACAGGAAATATGGGAGTAAAACCCTTAATAAAGGCGCTTCGCACAGTTGAATCGCAGCATAGATTAGTCATAACACCGCAAATCAACAGCGTGTGACAATTCTTTTCCTTAAGTATTTTTTTTAATGGTGTTTTGTAGAATGCATCGTATTGTGTTTTATCAATAATGATTTCATTATCTGTTCTGAACGATTCGGAAATTCCAAATAAAAGATTTTTCTTATCGATTAATCTTTGCCAGTGGAATTTCATCTGCCCGGCATTTACTTCATTATTCCAATGGCGGGTAAAAATTACAGGTAAATTTCTATGTTTGAATTTATTTATTAATTTTTTTATTCTCTCGATAATTGCTTCGGAAGAAGAGACAAAAGCAAGGGATTTTTCATCTAAAAAATATTTTTGCATGTCCAGAACGATTAATGCAGAGCCTGAACTTATTTTGAATTGGCATAAACGTTGATTATAAAGATGAGCCTGAGCAAGGATTTCATTGCATTTTACCTCTATTGTAGCTTTAGTCAAATATTTTTCTTTGAGCATTAAAGTACTTTATTCTTTATAAAAGTTAATGGTAACTTTTGCAAAATTATGGAATTTCTTTAAATGAATCAATCAATAAAAGTATTTTTGTTGAAAATGACATTCCAATATCGGAATTTTAGAATGATTTATTACGAAAAAAATTAATTTTAAGGTAGTTCTAAAAATTGTCATTCCCGCGAAAGCGGGAATCCATAAAGCCGCTCTGGGAGTGGATTCCCACTTTCGTGGGAATGACAACATGGACTTTTTAGTACCACCTTTTAATATCAAAATAATAATTTCAGGATTAATGAAAATAAATCTTGCTTATCATCGTTATTTATTATAATTTGGTTTATATATATGGATAACATTTATAAAGGATTTATTAATGGCAGCAGTTAGCAAAGCAACTTCCAGGCCAAGCGATAGTCAGGAAGTGAAAATCGCTTCTTCCAGAGCATCGCAGAACCAAGCCAACGCTCAATCATCAACTACACGACTTGCGAAAAATGTTCAATCTGACAAATTAACAATAACATCAAAAGCCTCCGAGAATAAGTCTCTGTCAAGCAAACCATCGGTTAATTCTATTAAATCTACATCCGAAGCTGACAGAACATTGAAAGCAGCTAAAGATTTAATCAGTAGCTATAAATCGAAAACTTCAGGCGCTGATTTTATTAAACCGATAAAGCGTGATGTTTACTCGTTTTTGGCTGGTTGATTAGTTATTCTTTGATTTTTATTGCATGCTTTCGCAAGACCCAAAGCGGGTTGTTAAATATTTTTATTAAGATATAATAATTCTTATCACATTTTATTGTTTTTACTTTTCTATTTCCTGAATTTTCTCCTCAATACATTTATTAAAAATGAAGTTAGGGTTAGCCTTCTAAGATTATTGTAATAATGGAAAGTATTTATCTTCCTTCGTAAATAGGATATCAGAAGTTCGGGAAGTGGCTTTATACCTTTATAAATATAATAATCAAACCATAAATAAGCCTTCATAATTTGACTCTTTGAAAAACCCGGCATATCCAATACAGGTGATAATCGTTCTTTATCGGTTTCGATTCGCTTTTCCAGCAAGCCCATATTTTTGCAAACATCGAATAATTTTGTTCCCGGATAGGGATAGAAAATTGAATGAAGTGAAGTAGCCGGCTGGGCTTTTTTGTTAAATTCGACAGTTTCTTTAAATTCATTCCAGGTCTCACCCGGCAGACCTATGAGATTATATATATTTACACGCAAACCTGCATTTTGAGCCAACCGGATAGCAGATAGGACATCGTCATTTGAATATTTTCTATTAAGTATTTCGCGCCGTACCCTGTCGGAGCCGGATTCGAGACCAATATTAATATATTCGAAATTCGCTCTCTTCATTGCTCCGAAAAGGTCTTCATAACTCGTTCTTGGAGTTATTCTAAGATTTGTGCCGAAGGTGCGGGGGTTTGGTATAGAACTGTTTAGCGCTGCCAGTGCATCGCAAAGTTCAAATGCCCATTTTTTATCAATACCAAAAGTTTCTACTTCAAGATAATAATTTATCAAATTGGGATAACTGTTTATTAACTCTTTTAATTCCATTAAGATATTTTCAACCGAACGCAATCTGACATATTTGCCTTCCGCAAGTTTCATCAGTGCATGGTTTGAGCAATAGGTGCATAAAAAGGGACATCCCCGACCAAGAAGAACAGGAATTGATTGACTTTTATCGTAATCGATGACATTATTCCATAGTTCCCTATCGGGAAATGGGAGTGAATCCAAATCACAGTTGAATGGTCGTACAGGATTTGCATTTATTTTACCATCATGCTTTATTATCAGGTTAGGTATATCTAAAGGTTCATTGCTGTTTGTCAAACATGTGCAAAGTTCTGAAAGTGAAAATTCTCCTTCGCCGATACATATATAATTAAAACAATCCCTTATTGCTTCATCGGATGATAATGATACATGGGGACCACCTATAATTAGTGGTATTTCAGGGTGATTGGTTTTAATAAAATTGGCAATTAATGAATTATAGGGATATTCGGTAGCAACGCATGTAAAACAGATTAAATCAGGTTTGCTACTATTTAACTTTTCAGTAATCAATTTGAAAGTTGTCTTTTTCGATAATATTTTACTGAGAAGTAATAAATCGGTTTGATGTCCTGTGTATTTAAGGTGAGAGGATAAATAAGAAATCCCGAGATAAGAATATTGGAGTCCCAATAATTTATATGTTCTTAAATCAATCCAATCGGTTGTATAAACGAATAATACCCTCAAAGTATAAAATTAAAAATTGTACAAAATAATTACCTTCAAACTTATAAAATTAATCTTAATTTGATAAATTATAGATTTTACTTATTAATTTTGAGTTACTCTTTTTGTTTATAAATAAAAAGTTTCATGAATAACGAAAATAAGGTACCGAAAACATTACTCGTGGCAGCCGGTGGAACAGGAGGTCACTTATTTCCTGCATTAGCAGTTGTCGAAGCTTTGGAATCGCTGGGAAATACTAATAAATTTAAATTCATTTTTACGGGAACACCGGATAGGATGGAATCGAAAATATTACCCGGTTTGGGATACAATTATTATCCATTACCTATAACCGGATTCAAGGGAATATTTTCCTTACAATCCTACATTTTACCAATAAAAATTATATGGTCGATAAACCGATGTATCGGGATAATTAAAAAGCATGATTGCAAAGCACTAATAGCTGCTGGCGCTTATTTAAGCTATCCGCCGGCAATAGCGGCTTCGCTTTGCGGAATCCCGGTTTTTTTAATCGAATCAAATGTGCATCCCGGCAAAACGAATAAAATTCTATCGCGGAGGGCTAAAATTATCTTCACTTCTTATGATGAAAGCGCAGAGCATTTCCCCAAGGAGGTGCGGAGTAAATTAAAAGCTTATGGGAATCCATTAAGAAATACATTCGGCAACCTTCCCGAACGAAGCCGTGCTTTGCAAAATTTCGGTTTGGATGACGGAAGAAAAACTGTACTGATTTTCGGTGGGAGTTTAGGTGCAAGGTCTATTAATAATGCTGTGAAACAATCAATATCAGGAATCGAATCTTCTAAATATCAAATACTATGGCAGACCGGTAATAGTTTCGAAAAAACAGGGAAATTACCGGATAATATTATTTTATTGCATTTCATAGACGATATGGCTTCTGCTTATTCGGCAGCCGACCTTGTGGTTTGCCGCAGCGGAGGTACAACCGTTGCAGAGCTTGCCGCTTTGGGGAAACCATCCGTTTTAATCCCATTGCCGACTGCCGCCAATGACGAACAAAGTTCGAACGGGAAAATCTTAGCCAGCCATGGTGCTGCATGTATTGTCAAGGATTCGGAAATCCTGGAAAAATTATTTCCCCTGATTGATGAATTGATTTTCGATGAAGTGCGATTATCTGATATGGCAAATGCAGCAAAAGAGCTTGGTAAGCCTGATGCTGCAAAGAATATTGCAAAAGAAATAATAAAGTTTTTATATTTGAAAAATTATTCATAATTTTCATTCATTGACTTTTGATTGTCTGATAAATTTAAATATGGAAGAACTGAAAAATAAAATGACCTCGCTCCATCAGGAGTCTTTCTCAAAAAGATTAGATTTTTATTGGCGTTCTATTGCGGTCTATTCAATTATTCTGATTGTATATAGTTTGCTAAGGGGTTCATTCGAATACAATCAACTAACCATGGAAATCAACGAACCGTTAGTAATTCTCCTTGCGTTTTTTATTTGTTGCACTGCGATTATGCTTTTCATTAATTACTATAAAAGATTATCCATTATTATCGGTAAAGATTTTATTACTTTCAAAAGCAGGTTTCGCGAAAAAATATATCGTGTAGCCGATATTCAAAAAATCGCATTGGGCAAGGACAGAATAAACCGGCTTAGGGTAACTCATCGTGTAATTAAGATTAAACTTAATAACAGAAGAAAATCTTTAAAGATAAGACCATCGTCGTTTTTAAACGAAGGGCGTCTGGTGCAGTCTATCGCTCGATTGAAAAAGGATTTGAATAAATAGATTCCAAAAATGAAAATTTTCCGCTTTATTTTAATTATTATTTTGCTTTTTTATCTTTACAATTTCAAATGTTATTCTCAAATTAAAAGTAACAATGAAATAATTGAATCCTTATTCGAAAAATTTGCACAACATCTAAACTTGGCTCTGGTTCCGACCAATGGAGATTCTATCATTCTTAATATCACTGGATCTGATGCGGTTTCGATATTGAAGCAAAAAATAATAACCGATTCAAATTTAAAAAAAATCATTTTTATTGAGAAATCATCCCTGAAAAATCCCAATCAACTTGTTTCAATCAGTGTAATATTAAATAACTTCGGAGTTGAATACTTGCAGGATTCAACAGATACTGATAAAATTATCCGCAAGTGTTTTCTTACTATCAATGCTAATATTACTAACAAAGAGGGTTTAATTCGTTCCCTTCCGAATTTTTCATCTTTTGTTATAGATACTTTATTCCACTGGCAGATTCATGCTGCAGAAAGTAATGCATATCCGTTTGCACGTGCACCTTTACCCGATAAAAAGGGAAGTATGTGGAATAAAATCATAGAGCCTGTAGTAATTGTTGCATCTGCAGCAGCAACTGTTCTTATTTTCTTCTATGTCCGTTCAAAGTAATCAGGCAGAATATATTCTTCAAATCAATATATCATCTCAAAGTAGTCATCAATTATTGATACACTCTTGGCTTGAAGCCCTGTGGGTATTCAATTACAAGCATATCACCCCTTAAAGTTGCCGGATAGTAACCGGCTTTGAGAATTTCCTGAAGCTGTCCCGGCTTCAGGTGTGGAACGGCTATAACTCCGTATTTCTTCTTGCTTTGATGCTCAGGACAGAACCTGTTGACTTCTTCAAGTTTCTTCGTAAGTTGTTTGATTAGTGTTTTATTGAACCGTGTCTTGACTTCAATAACGAAAAGTTGATTAGAATTCCCATTCGAAAAAGCAAGAGCGTCAGCTTCGAAATCGGCGCCTTTTATGCTTCTACTTACATTTGTATCGAAAAATTCAATATCGAACTGTAACTGCAATTGTAACTGGAGTGAATTAAACAGCAAATCTTCGGTGAAATTACCGAAACTTTTATGCACACCTCCAATTTGGGTTCCCTGCTCATCAATTCTCCTGCCGACTTTCTCCAAAAAAATATCCAATTCGCGAAACTTTTTGTCAGTCTCCTTAAACTGCCTGTCAGTCTCCTTAAACTGCCTGTCAGTCTCCTTAAACTGCCGGTTAGTCTCAAGCTGTGCTTCCCTAAGTTGCTGCATATCGATGGAAAATTGTTTTAACATTTCCCAGACTTCGGCTGATGTTGCGCTTTTCTGTTTCATTTTATTTATTTATTATTTTATTGCTAAACGGAATGTATTAATTAATATTTTAAAAATTGAAATTAAAAATTATCACCTTAATCTTAATCCAACTATATCGAATTAATGCCACTTCATCATTGTGTATGTTCGTTTTATATCAAGAGTTCCTTATATTCTAAGAAATCAGCTAATTTATCCAGACACCGAAATTAAGTATAAAATCGCTTCTTGAATTAGTCGGCTTTCCGCTGTTCATATTAAATAATTTGTAATTATCGCCGAAGTTCAACATTCTTCCTTCCAACCGAATATAAGAATTGTCGTAAGGTTTATATTCGCATCCTAAAGTTAAGTCAATTCCGGAAAGTGCCGGCGCGTAAACCCCATCTTCATTATCGACAAATGCAAATCTGAAAGTGCCGCTCAATTTCTTGATAAATTCATAATGAGCTGTTGCGAAGACTCCCAAATATTGCCCGTTAATTATTTTGCCATTGGCATCCTTAACATCTTTCAAAGCTAAGTCACCTTGAAGTTTAACGGCAAATTCCTTTGTGATGCTTAGTGAAGCTACAAGATTATGAAGTTGGTGTGTTATTGCATCATTGGGATTGCCTGGTTCTTCATTTCCAATTACTCCGGCATAAGAAACAGTGATATAATCAGCAAACCTGTAAGAAAGAAATCCTCCGAAGGTTTTATTGTAATTATTCTCATCGAAAATTCCATTCCCATTCAAGACCCAGAACTGACCTGTTAAATCATCAGTTTCGTAAGATGCCCGAATGCCAGCCTGAAAAAAAGGCTCGAAATAAGTCACTAATGAATGGGAAGTAAGCCAATTATCCTTTGGCAGCATTCCTTCTCCACCAATATGAGTCAGGAAATATCCGGCATCAAGCCATAGATTATCAAATATTTTTATTCCGGCATTAGCCTGCTGAACAATTGGCATTTGAACTCCAGTTGCCGAATATGCAGTTTTATGAAGGTCGCCTACATGAAATGTCATTATAGACCTTACAATTCCCTTATAATTGATTTTTCCGGTAACCTGAGCAGTATTAATTGCAAATTCATTTTTCCGTGGACTGACGAATGTAAATTGTCTCATATTGGTATCGTCCTTCATATTAGTTCTCGAAATTCCGTTATCAGTTGCTATATATGCATCGATATATCCGCCTATGATAAATTTTGTATCTTCGTCTGCAGATAAAAGTGGTGTACAAACAGATAGATGCATCAATACTGTTACTAACAAAGAAATTTTAGTCATATTAACTCCTGAGATTTATTGAGAGAAATAATTAATTCAATCAACAGACTTATGGAAAGTTCTCCCTGATAAAATTAAATCAAAAAGTGCTGCCGGAACAGATTTTCCAAAATATGAAAAAAGTGACATAATCAGTGGGAAAGCTATAATCCTTTTTTCTTTTTCAATTCCTTTGACAATAATTTTCGCCGCTTCGTCGGGGTCAATCAGGAAGGGCATGTTGAATTGATTTCCCGATGTCATTTCCGTTCGGACAAAACCGGGTTTAATTGTCATTACTTTTATATTTTTTGGTGCAAGCTCGCACCGCGCAGCCTCTAACAAATGACCGGCAGCAGATTTGCTTGCACAATATGCGGCATTGCCGGGAATTCCCCTCGATTCTGCTAATGAACCTACTCCGGCAATAGTTCCTCCACCTTGTTCCAGCATAATCGGGACAAGGCAAGATAATCCATTTGCAAGTCCGAAAACATTTACTTCAAAAATTTTAACTAATGATTCAGGATTAGATTTAGAAAATAGAAAAGATTCGGCAAATCCGGCATTTAATATAGCCAGGTCAATATTGCCTAATAATTTTTTTGCTTGATTGGCAGCCTCCCTCATTTCGTCTAAAGAAGCAACATTGCAGTGAATGGTATGGCAAGTCCCTCCGTTTGAGCTAATCCAGGATTTGACTTTATTTAAATCTTCCGTATTGCGTGAAGAAAGAACTATAAGAGAACCTTTTTTAGCATACTCCAAAGCTAAAGCCCTTCCTATTCCCCGCGAAGCGCCTGTAATAAAAACCGTTTTTACCATTTACAAAAATATTATTTTTCCGCAACACTTAACAATATTTTGAATTTTGTAATTTTGAATCTGGTGTAAACATTGAAAATAAATTTATGGTTCGAATTATTATTTTTTTAATTCTGCTTGGCTTGGAAATGCTAACAGGCTGTTCGATTTTCAAAAAAGCTGCCGGAGTGGATATCGATGCTGAACAATTCGAGGCTGCCCGAAGAGCTAAAATCTCACGTTTGAAAGCAGAATCCCTTCAAAATTTATCTGCTCGACTATCGAAGACGGACCCAATTGATAATGCTGATTTTTGCATTCAATTATCAGATGATTTCCTTGGGAAAATAGTGAATCAATATGAACAAACCGAAGGCTGGCTGGATGCCAATACGAATTTTTCAATCAAAAAAATCAATGTTGCTATCGAAGACGGCTATGCCTCTGCTTCCCTTGGCATGATTGCACACAATAACAAATTTAATGTCGAACTCGAGCTTATTACGGATTGCCTTGTGACACTTGAAATGAAGAATGGTGAATTGGTTTTATCTCTTGAACCATTCAACATATCGCCAACTGCAACAGGCAAAGGAGTCGCTTCACTTGCCGAAGAAATTATAGAAAATTTAGTAAAAATCAATCTTGCCGGGCTTGGCTCCAAGCTGCCTGAAATTAAAATTCCTCTTGGTTTCTCGAATTCGATGAACTTTCCTTCGACAAATTTCACTATCCGTGATAAAGTCAATTTACAGCTTACAAGACAGATGAATACTATCGATTACAAAATCAAATTAAAAGAATTGCTAATTTTCAAGGGTAATATTTTTATAGCCCTGAATCTTGAATCTGTGAAAGTGAGGTAGAAGATGAAAATAAAAAGTATTTTTGGAAGTTCTATTAATTTTCGAGTGTCTTACTTGCTTTCGAGACTGTGCAAAAACTTTGTTTTGATAGTCATTCTGAACGAAGTGAAGAATCTTCTGAAAGTTCAGATGAATGTTATAATGAAGGGAATAAAATGGAAAAATGAAACCGGAAGCTGCATTAATACAAGATTATTCTTTGTCATTTTGAAAATTTTTGAGATGGTTGTTTACAAAAATAAAGTATCAATTTTTTCTAAAAGATTCTTCACTTCGTTTAGAATGTCATTCTTCTTGACTTTTCAAACTGCCTCATTCGCAGGAATGACATCTTTATTAGTAGTATTTGTTGTTTTATTACATTCCTGCAAAACTGTTGTTCTGCCGCCTGTTGAGCAATCACTAAGTGAAATTTCTTTTTATGAGCATAAATCAGACAGTTTAAGGAAAATCGTTGCACCGAAGTCAAAATTAAGTTCAGGCAGCGATTTATATGTATCAATAAGTAAAAATGCCATTAACCGGTTTGCTAATTCATTGGCAAATAATAGGATTGATGATTTAAATGTGAACTTTTTACCAAAGCAATCTTTTATCAGTGAAGATAAGTCTTTCCTTGGAGTAAAATATACAAATTACATGAATATCGATACCGGATATGTGAGCCTGGATTTGAAAAAACTAAACTTTAATAAAATCGAAGGAAAAACAATCGAAGCCGGTATCGAGCTGGAAGGGAAAGGATTTATTAAAATCTCCGGTAAATACGCTGGTGTTCCGGCAAGTGTTAAACCTGATGTTGAGTTGTATCTTAATGAAAATATATCTTTCAATATTCTCCCGGGCGAAAATGGCTCTGCAGTATTGAAGCCGAATCCAAAGAAAATTCTACTTAAAACAAAATTTTCCATCAAATTGCTGGAATGGAAATTACCCTGGTACCATGAAGTGCCATTGGAATTGATGGAAATATTGAAACCAATTGTTCTGCCTGTTGGAATTAATACCGGTATAATGCTTCCCTTACCGGCTAAAACCTACGGAAGTAAACAAATTGAATATGTACCGTATCGCATTGAGTTTGTTGCTCCAACAGTATTTTTAAAAAATGATAAAATAGAATACACAAGCAATATAAATTTATATAAGAAATGATATTAAGAGCCTGTTGAAAAAGAAAAGGAGAATGTCATTCTGAACTCCAAAATAATGGAATTAATAAAAATAAGCAATGACAAATTAAAGAGAAACCCCCTAACCCCCTTTGAAAAAGGGGGAATTGTTTGTCCCCCCTTTTTCAAAGGGGGTTAGGGGGTTTCTCAATGTAGAAATTGTTGCCATTATTTTGAATCAAGAAAAATCTGTCATTGGTAACTTGATTCAGAATCCATAAACCGCACTGGGAGTGGATTCTTCACTTCGTTCAGAATGACATTCTTCCATTTTTATTTGTTTTCACACAGACTCATTCGCAGGAATGACAACTTAATTCTTAAAAGAATAATCCATTATTGAAACATTACTATTTCAACTATTGTTTCGGATAATTGGGGATTAGAAAAATTAAGCGCCTTGCTGCGGTTTTCCGTTGATATTTGATTTCTATTCAGTCCGAAATTTTTTACGATTAAATTTGTAATAAATTCAATATAATGGGAATTATTATTTGTTTCCGATTGTGTATAACGAATTATTATTTTAGTTGGATTATTTAGGTTTTCCTTTAAAGATTTGATTTGTTTTTCAACAGACAACCTAATTTCAGGCTCTTCGATGGATGCTATTTGCAGGTATGCTTCGATATATGATGAATTCTGTAATTTATGAAACATCGGTTCTCTAAGATTGAGCCGGTTGACAGGAAATGTTATTTTTTCAATAACATTTTTTCCGTTTTTCCTTTCGG
The DNA here is from genome assembly GCA_016844745.1 of Ignavibacteria bacterium. Lineage (GTDB taxonomy): Bacteria > Bacteroidota > Ignavibacteria > Kapaibacteriales > UBA2268 > JAERMQ01. The sequence continues at coordinate 93,413 of JAERMQ010000001.1, forward strand.
CAATAATTTGAATTTCCGAATTTTCATTCTTAGCTAAAATCGAACAATAGCGCGATAAATCGTAGGCTTTGTCCCATGGGAATACTCTTTTCGAATCGAGTGGAATCGTTGAACTACCGGCAATAAGATTTAAGTCGAAAGTGGTAAATTCAGAACGTGGACGGGCATCGCATCTAATATTGAACAAATTTGATGCAATGGAACAATCGTACCTGCCGATTTCAAATAATGAGAAAATTTCCGGTTCTTCACTTATAAGTTCAAAAAATCCCGTATTTTCTTTTTTTGTTCTGACAATCATTCGAACCGGTTTAATTTGAAACCGTTCATTAAAGAAAGTTATTATTTTGGATGCAGCAGTTTCCTTACCCTCACCAGCTAAAATAATTAACTTTGCCTCAGGATACTGCCTCATCCGGGATGTAATTATACCTGGCATATTCAGGTAGGATGAATCAATATTTCCCGCAACCGGAATTCTGATGAACTCAGTATTTAATGTAAATTCATTCAATAAAGGATTATTGTTTTGGTCGAGGAAAATAACAGGTAATATGGAGCAGGATGAATATACGAGTGAAATTTTCAGGTCTAATCTTTCAGGTTCAGATAGTATTGAAATATCTGTTTGAGTAACGATTTCGGATTCTTTGGAAGCCGGCATGCTGTCTAAATAAGATAAATATAAATCCAGTCCGCCTTTCGAACCGGGTCTATCGGAAGCAAATATAGCAATATCCGGTTCAATTGTAATAAAATCACTTTCATCATAACGCGTATTAATACCATCGACCGGTGATGGTCGCAACCAAATCCCATCCTCACGAACGGATAAGAAGATGTCATAACCTCCGGCGCCCTCCTGACCATTTGTAGCGAAATAGAGTGTATCGTTTGTTGCAAGAAAAGGTGTAATCTCATTTCCGGGAGAATTTAATTCCATTAGATTACCGCTGACTACGTATGAACCGTCTGATTGGCGCAATGCCATCCATAAATCCACGTCGTTACCGGGAGAATTTCGGTCCGAAGCAAATATTAGAAATGTACCGTCGGGCGATACTGTTGGTTGGCTGGTGAAACTGTTATCGTTCAGGCTGTCGGCTAACGAAATATTACTCCACGAATTTTTTCTTTTAATAGTATGGAAAATATTTAAGAACGACCTGGTTGTGGATTGACGGAATGTAGAAAAATAAGCTTCATCCGGTGCGGAAAAGGTAATATAAGATTGATTGTTCCATGTTCTATTCAAATCTCCAAAAATTTTCTTTGGATGAGTGAAACCCGTATCAGTTAATTGAGAAGTATAAAAATTTGAAAAACCGCTTTCAGTCGAATTAAAATATAATTGTTTCTCGTATCTATTCCACTGAGGGCTGAACTCATCTGCTCTGGTATTTAATGATAAACATGGAACAGGAGCAGACCAATGCTTAATTTTAGAACCGGATTGAGCTGAAACTTCAGATGAAGAGATGAACAAAATTCCAAAGATGATAATAATAAAATCTATAATTCGTAGCAAAGATGTACTACATCTGGCAGATGTAGCACATCTGGCAGATGTAGTACATATAAAAGCCTTGCACAATTTGGTGTTGTAACCTAAAATTGAGCGAGAAAGGATTTTTTCACTTTGAGCCGTAATACGTTTTATAAATGTTCTTATCACCTTATCTCAGAATACAAACTAAAATCCATTTAATTTTATTGTTTGAAATTATTCTACAAAAATACGTTCCTTCCGGCAAATGTCGTGTGTCGAATTCGTATGAATGTTCCCGGGGATTAGGAATTCCTTTGAAAATTGATGCAAAATGGATTCCGTTTAATCCGTATAAATCAATATCAACATAAGTTAAATCATTGGAAGGGAGATTGATTTTTAATATATTGCTACAGGGATTTGGTGTACAATAAGGGCTATCTTTCACTTCGTTATTATCATCAACACCGACGGTTATTCCAATTCTCCATAGAATGCCGGTTCCATCCGGGTAGCCTGCAACAATATATTTAAAATCAGGCGAAACATCGCATCCTGCTATCCTCGCACCTGAAGCATCGGCAATTGCAGAATGGTAATCAAAAAAGACTTTTTCGATTGCACCGGTTGAAATATTATGAACCTGAATACTGCCATCTCTAATGGTTTCAACAAGATATTTGCTTACCTTCGCAGGTAAAATCCTGAAATAAGTTCTATTCTGACTTAAAGGAGTAAATTGCCGGTATAAATTACCGCTTTCAATTTCATAAATTTTTAAGGTATTATCCTTAGTAACAATACATATTTTTTCATCGTACGTGTATGTATGATAGATGACATTTGAGTCGGGAACCTGAAATACTGTTTTTCCATTCTCCAATCTCAATACCTGCAAATTAGAAGGGTTCTTCAAGTAACCGGACATATATTTGGATTGAGGTGAAAATTGCATTGTTTGCATTGAATCGAGAATATAAAGTAATTTTTTATCCTTCCAATCCCAAATTTGAACTTGTTGTAATGAATCCAAAATCTGGGCATATTGCCTGTTGGGAGAGAGTGAAAAAGCAGTCGAACGAAATTTCAGGTCATAAGTTTCAACCGTATCACCGGTAAATATATTAACCAGGAAGAAATTCTGATTACGTCTGAGTATATAAATATAGTCAGACCAGGGCAGGAAGGATACCATATCTTGTTGTCCGAAAGATGTTGTTCCGGATATTATTCCTGTCGGAGTATCAAAAAAACGTATAACTCTATCGGATGTTCTTGAAATCACCTTACTGCCGTCGCTGGAGAATCTCATATTGGAATTATCTTCAAAAAAAGTATTGACAATAGTTCCGTCCATAAAATCGATAATTTTTAAATTTTCACGTCCTGTTATTAAAAACGGTAATTGATTGATGTAAGTGAAATCCAGGGTTGAGGGTGATGGAATAATCTGGAAAATTCCTAAACTATCTCCCGAATTGATGTCCCATACGAGAATATCGGAATTTGTTGATGTTATTATTCTTTTTGAATCGGTTGTAAAAGCAACATCAGTAACTCTGCGGCGGGTATTAATAGCTGTTAATAAATTGAATCCCGTTGTTGAATAGACATACACCATATCATCGGTTGAGTATTTGATTAGCTTTGAATTATCAGGTGAAAAAACCGATTTATTAGTCCAATAATTTATCCCGGTTATTGAATTAACAGAATCCCCGGTGAGTGCATTAACAATTAATAAGTTTTCTGCGCTGATTAATGAAAGAATCTTTCCATCACGATTATAGGATAATGAATAATAGAAATTATCTGCATATTTTAAGAATCCGGACATTTTATTTCCGGTTACAGTATCCCAAACGGAAAGTGCAGAATTATCATCCTTGCACGCAATGTGACTAAAATCCGGTGATATATCTACCTGTCTTAAGTTACCAATCGGGAAAGTTATGTTGTTTAATATTTTCAAATTTTTCAAATCCCAGACTTTTAATGTAGTAATTGAATCCGAGCAAACTGCTGTTGCCAAAGTTTTGGAATCCTCGGAAAAAATGAAGGCATAAACTCCCGAAACGTAAGTGCTGTCGAGCATTTTAACAATTTTATTGCTATCGGTATCGAACAGGGATAATACATTCAAACTTGTTGAGAAGACGATAAATTTTCCGGAAGGGGCAGCTCTCAATTTAGCAATCGAGCCACCACAGCCTTGTTTTAGCCAAACAATATCCTGATTGGAAGAATATGATATAGAATTAATACTTATTAATAAGCAAAAAAATATTAGAATTTGCCTGGATAAATTCACAATAATTAGATTTTTCATATAACACCTGCTTTCAGAACACCAAAAATTACTTTCGAAATTAAAAAAGAATTATTGATGAATCATTAATTATAATGCAATTTAAAAAGGAAATTTCCTTATAAAAAAAATTATTTTTATTTTTTTTCAAAAATTATGAAACTTTTTGAACTTTCATCTGTTGTTTGTTTGTAGATGAATTACAAAAAAGTTTAGGGAAGGTAAAAAATATTTTTAAAATCATTTTATTAATTGAAAAATTTTTATTAATATGGGTTTTTTGAAATTGAATTTTATTAAGTAGTTATATATATTTTTTCAAAAACGGAGGATTTAATGAAACACAAACTAACTAATTTCGCAATTATATTTCTTCTATGCGCTCTGTTCATGCCCGCAGGCAGTTTTAGTGCCGAGAAAAAAATGACTGAGGAAAAGCAAATCAAGAAAACATTACCTGATATGCTTGGAGCAAATAACGTAGGTAAAGATTTTTGGTTTACTATTCCACCCTGCTTCGAGGATGAAAGTTCCGGTTATGATAACTTCATCAAAGTTTTCGTTACAACCGCTGTCAAGACTCTAATAACTCTTGAAATACCAAGTCGCGGAAAATTTCTAACCAAAATGTCGGTTCCGAATGACGTTATTGCCTTCGATTTGAAACCGGCAGATGCACAACCATTTATAAAAAATGGAAGATTACCCGAAGTTGAAGAACAAAATTACCCCGGCGCCGGAATCCATGTATCATCGGATTATCCAATGGTAGTTTATTGCGTAGTTCGATTCCGTGCTACAAGCGATGGTTTTCTTGCCGTACCTACTTCTTCCCTCGGAAAAGAATATATTTGCGCTTCTTATAATACAGACCCAATGTTCTCCGCTGTTTGGGGTTATCACCTTCCTACGATGTGTGGTATTACAGCAGTTTACAATGACACTAAAGTTAAATTCGTAATGGGAGGTAATCCCGCTACAATGACCGCTGGAGGTGTGAAACCAGGTCAATCCAAATCATTCGTAATGAATAAAGGTGATGTATGGATGGTTTCCGCCAAGGGAGATTTTGGCGATTTAGCCGGTAGTAAAATTGTTGCAACAAAGCCGGTAAGTGTTGTTTCAGGTAATCAATGCGATAATATACCTGCCGGTAATCAATGGTGTGACTATTGTGTCGAATCGGAATTACCTGCGTTTACGTGGGGTAAGGATTACCATGTGCCAAGTGTTCCCGGCAGAAAATGGCCATCATTGATGCGTGTATTTGCTAAAGAACCCCAAACAACAATATATCGTGATGGAAAACAAATCAGCTTCATCAAAAATTATGGCGGTATTATGGGAGAAGGCTGGCAGGAAACACGTATAACGCCCATGGACCAGGCTCAAAGACCAGTTGTTATCTCCGGCGACAAACCAATTTATGTTATGGTTTATAACTGCGGTGTTCAGGAAGACGGTTACCCGCTCCCGAACAGCGACCCATTCTGGATGGTTATGACTCCAATCGCTCAATACCAGAAAGAAATTACTTTCTGCACACCTGCAACAAGAGGTGGTTTGGGATTCGAAGAAAACTACCTGAATTTAGTTTATCAGACCGATGCAAACAGCATGATGCCCAACGACGTTATGTTTGCTGACGTTCAGGGTGGTCAATTCACTTGGACGCCTATTAACCAGAAATTCCCTGGTGTCGACAAACAATATAATTACGATATTGACGGCAAGCATTTTGCTATGAGAACCCTTACTCTTCCCCGCGAAGGCGCTTTCAAAATCAAAGCTAATATGCCTTTTGCAGCGTATTCATTCGGTTATGACTGGTGCGATTCTTATGGTTATCCTACCAGCGCAGCACTTGCAGATCTCGAAAGACCGGATACAGTACCCCCCGACCCGAAATGGAAGTTGAAATGCGACGGTAGTCTTGACGGTGGTCTCGGAACAATTACCGATATGCCGAATGATGATTCGGTTCGCTCAAACCTTTCCATGATTACCTATCAGAAAGATGAAAGCTTTAATTATGAATTTACTTATAAAGATTTTGTTCCCGGCGAAACAAGAACAACTTCCTGGAGTATCAATGTTATAGACCTCTCGAAAGATGCTAAGGCTGTTATTACATTTACAGACCGTCGCGGTAACGACACAACAATTGAAATAAATTATTATGCAGTTAAACTTTCTATCGACCCTGATAATTTTGATTACGGTCGTATTAAATTAGGTGAAGAATCAACACATAACTTTAATGTGATAAATGAATCGGAATATGGTTCCGTTTTTGTAACTAGGTTAGAAATGGCAAGCCAGGGCGCCCAGAATTTCGAAATTTTGGATTTAGCTCCTCCGTTTACTTTAGGACCAAAAGAATCCAAACCTTTTAGAGTCAAATTCAAAGCTGTTAAGGAAGGCGAAGATTTCAGGGATTCTATCCGTGTAGGCGATACATGTGTTTGGTTCCCCAAATCGTTTGTAAAAGCTAAAGTTGGGCAGCCAATAATTTTAGTCGGCGATGAACCTAATCTAAAAGTCGATGCTGATTTCGGTTACGTTAAAGTAAATGAATCCCTCCGAAAATCAGTTCATATCCGTAATTTGGGAAGTGCAACTTTGAATATCACATCCGCTACCGACCCTAAACTTCCGGCAACTTACAGGGCAGCTTACAAATCAAAATTCCCAATTCAAATACCACCAAATGGTGACATTACTTTTGAAGTTGACTTTTCACCTAAAGCAGAACTAACATATTTGGATAGCATTGTATTTACAAGCGATGCTACAACTGTTGATTGGGTTGCTCCGTTGAAGGGTATTGGAATTCAGGCTTCTCTTATTGCAAATGGTTACAATTGGGGAAGAAAACGTATTACCCGTCCTGCATTCCCAATTGCTCCTTATGAAATCAATCAGGGCGATGACCCTGTCATAACTTTACGTAATAAGGGAACTGCCGAAGTTAAGGTATTTGATAAGAAAATTATTGACGATATTAAAGGCGCTGCCTTCTTGTTTGATAGAAATGGGTACAATGATGTTAAAATTCCTGCCAATGGGGAATTATACAACCACTGTACTTTCGAGCCTAAGGAAACCGGTAAACATTATTTAAAGATGTCTTATGATAATGATGTATTGAGTCCGACAGAAACAGTACTTGAAGGTACCGGTATTGTACCGGTGATTAAAACTTATGATTATGAATTCGGTACAACCGTTATTAAAGATATGAACAATAAGCAATCACAAATGATTTCTATTGATAATTCACCACTTTCAGTATGGAGTGATGGTGATGATGTTACAATTACAGACCTAATTATTGGTCCGGTTGGCGATGAAATCTCTACCGATGGGACTAATCCATCAATTAAAGAAGGTTTCTGGTTTGATAAAGCAGCAATTGGATTACCAAAAGTATTGAAACCGGGAGAAAAACTTGAATTCCAGGCTTATTTTGTTGCCCAACACGTCAATGACCATAATGCAACCGTTACCACAGTGAGTGATGCATTAAACGAAGTTACTTCCAAATGGCATGGGAACGGATTATCAGAAGGTATTTCATTTAATGGTGGCTCATTGAAACTTTGCATTGGTTCTACTGATAGCATTGTCGTTCACGTTAAAAACACCGGTACCGGTAAAATCGATGTAACTGAGATTTCTTTTGACCAACCTGTTACTGATGTTATGATAGTAAGCACCAAGCCGTTTACCCTTCCAGGTAAAAGTAATGTTGTTTATGACATCGTTATCCGTTATACTCCAAGTACGATGATGCCGAGTAAAACAGTTAAGCTACAGTTGAAAAACAGCTCTGTTGATAATCCTTTGGTAACTGCAAACCTGACATTCGAAGCAGTCAGTTATGAGCGTAATACTGTTAGTTCTGTAAATAATCATTCCGTTAATATTGGACAGCAGTTCACTTATGACGTTACAATGCAGGATATTCCTGAAATGGATCTTGCTCAAGTTAATGAATTAGCTGTAAAAGTAACATTCAAAGATGATTTCTTCAGATTAGATGAGAATAATCCATATACATTGGGCAGCACAGATTTATCATTATCAGGTTTTAATGTTGCACCCGACCCGAACAGTGGAGGCAAAGGTGTTTCATTTACAATAAAGAAGAATAACGGTTTCTTTACAAAGGATGCTATTAAACTATTTACTATGAAGTATAATGCATTCTTACCGTATGAAACAGATACAAAGAAAATTACTACTCAGAATCAAACATCGATTACATCCTTGCTTGCTCCAATCGGAACTCAATGCCTTAAAATTAATTCAAGCTCTGATACTGTAGCGATGGGTAAAACATGCGTATATGACTTACGAAAGATATTTACAACATCGACACATTATGCTCTGCAGGAGATTAATCCGAATCCAATCGGTACCGAAGGCGCTGATGTTAAATTCTCTGTCGGATTAGACAATAGCATGACATCAATTCAAATTGTTAATTCGGCTGGTGCAGTTATTTCAACCCCGATTTATAGTGATTTATCTTCCGGAGAATATTCCTTCAGGTTACCTGTTGAGAACATGGCTTCGGGAGTATATTTCATTAATATGAAATCCGGTAATGAATTCAATAAAACAATCAGTATTCACCTTAAAAAATAAACTGATTGTTTTAAATATCAAAAGCGGAACCGGATTCGGTTCCGCTTTTTTTATGTATGCCTATTGTTTTCTTATTGGATTTTAACTGAATTAAGCATAATTTGTTATTCTAAATGTTTTGAATTTTTAAAAGAATTGCGATGGATGAATATAAAGTTAAAATAGCCGTAGATTATTTAGGAGACTTACACTGCAAGGTAACTCACGGACTATCAGGCAACTCATTTATGACTGATGCCCCTGTTGACAACAAAGGGAAAGGCGAATTTATTTCTCCGACCGATTTAGCCGGCGCTTCTATTGGTTCCTGCGTTGCTACAATTATGGGGCAGCTTGCCGATACTCACAACATTGATATCAAGGGAATGAAAATCATCGTCGAAAAGCAAATGGTTAATCAGCCATTCAGGAGAATCGGCAAACTCTTGCTTGATATCACTTTCCCAAATAAATTGGATGAGCATCAGTTCAAAATACTTTCAAATGTTGTCAAAACCTGTCCGGTCACTCGCAGCCTAAGCTCCGAAGTTGAATTGGAATATTTCTTTCACATGCCGAATTAAATCTTGAAACCAAAGCAAAAATTAATCTTGTTCGATATCGACGGCACTATCCTGCTGCTGAATTCAGGTATTGCCAGAAGTTTATTCGTCAGGGCTATCGATGAAATCCTGCATGTTCCCTGTACTTTGTCAGGAAATGTAAGCTTTGCCGGGAAAACGGATTTGAGCATATTATTCGATTTCCTTCAAGCCGAAGGTATTGACCAAACTATTGATAATACCCAAATAAACCGGTTATGGGAGCGTTTAACCGAGCTGTTCGGCAATTACTGCACTTCCGAATATATTCGCCTCCTGCCGGGCGTTAAAGAGCTTATAGGTACATTCCAAAATGATGAACATACTACCTTAGGATTACTTACCGGCAATTTCAAATCCAATGCCTACCTAAAATTATCAGCTTTCAACCTTCATACATATTTCCCATTCGGGGCATTCGGTTGCGAGCGCATTAATCGCAGCGAGCTTCCTCCCCTGGCTATTGAAAGAGCAAATCAATTTAAAGCTCCGGTTTACTTCAATCATCGGAATACCATCATTATCGGGGATTCCCCGCTCGATATAAAATGCGCAAAGGATAACTACTTGCCTGTTCTTTGCGTGGCTACAGGCGGATTCTCATATAACCAGTTAGCCGAACTGACTCCCGACCTCATATTTGAAAATTTAGAAGATACAGACACAATTATCAATTCAATCAATGAGCTACTCCTATGAAAAAGATAATAATAGCAATCGATGGTCCCGCCAGCTCGGGTAAATCCACTACAGCAAGAATTTTAGCCGGTAAATTAGGCTATATATATATCGATACCGGCGCAATGTACAGAGCCGTTACTCATGCCTGGTTACAGGACGGAAGGGAATTGAACGAAGAGGTTGTTGTGGGAATTCTTTCTCAAATTCAAATAGAATTCCATGAAGGAGAGTTCTCCCAAAAAACCTTTCTTAATGGAACAGACATCAGCGAGGAAATCCGCACTGCCAAGGTGACGGAATTTGTTTCTCCTGTCAGCGCTATGGCTTGCGTACGCGATAGCATGACTGCAATGCAGCGCAAAATGGGGGAGGGTAGAGGCGTCATCTTGGACGGTCGCGATATTGGAACTGTAGTATTCCCCAATGCTGAACTCAAAATCTTCCTGATTGCCACAATCGAAGAGAGGGCGCGCAGGCGGGCATTGGAGTATGAAGCAAAAGGTGTCGAGGTAAGCGTCGAGGAAATTGCCGCACAAATTACAGCCAGGGATAAATACGATAGTTCGCGTGAAATTGCGCCATTGCGGAAAGCCGGTGATGCCATTGAATTGGATACCTCGAATCTGACTATATCAGAGCAGGTCGAGGCGATATATCGTTTGGCAGAAAACCTTCTTTCTTAATGGTCAATGGTCAATGGTTAATGAAGAAATTAAGAATTATGAATTATGAATTATGAATTATGAATTAAGAGATTTAATCCTATAATCTTATAATCCTTCAAATCCTAATTCAGACAATTTTTATCTTTCATTAACCATTGCTCATTGACCATTAACAATTATTTTCTACGTTTTTCTACGCTTTTCTACGTTTTTCTACGATTTTTATATTTTTCCATTGACCATTGCTCATTGACCATTAACAATTATTTTCTACGATTTTCTACGTTTTTATATTTTTTGGCTTTCACTGAACAGACGAGGGCGTCTATTCTACCATTTATCATTTAACATTTATCATTGACCTTTAACCATTGTTTAATTCTTCCATTTGTGACCTTTGAGCATACCATTGTGTCCTTTGTGTTAAAAAATTGATAGAAGAAATTTTACCACAAAGTACACAAAGGGATGCACAAAGGTCACAAAACTTCTGCTCCTGCCTCTTCAAAGAACACTTCCATGCAAAAATAATCATGCAGAAATGTATTGGCAAGAAAATGATTTTAAAATGATTTGGAAATATTTTGGAAATAAAAAACCCGGCTTTTTGTTTTCACATCTCTACCGGGTAATTTTTATTTCGTGCTTTTAGCACTTATTTTAGTAAGATTACAGAAAATGAAGAAATTCATTTTTTGCAAATTAAAATAATTTTTATTAATTTCCAAATGTATTTTTACGATTTTATTTTTCAAATATTTTGAGGAGCAAATGAATAAAGTTCTGGGTTTGGATATTGGAGCCAATTCAGTAGGCTGGGCTTTGCTTGACGAAGAAAGTAATGAAATAATTGATTTAGGTTCGCGTGTTTTTCCAGCAGGTGTAAATAGTTTCGATACTGCTAAGGAACAATCAAAAATGGCTGACAGAAGGGTTGCCCGCCTTGCCCGACGCCGCTTCTGGAGAAGAAAACGCCGATTGAGAAAACTTCGCTATATTTTCAGTGAGAACAATATTTCACACCTTACAGTTCAACAGTTCAATGCTATAGAGCCTTACTCAATCAGGAAAAAAGCTTTGGATGAGAAAATCTCGTTGGATGAACTTGCACGGATTATTTACCATCTTGCTAAACGAAGGGGGTATTTCGATATAAGCAGCGCAGCCGAAGGCGAGGAAGCGGCAAAGGAAAAAGGAAAAATATTCGAGGGTGTGAGGGAAAAAGGCGAAATCGTTATGACCGGTATTAATGATTTAAAAAAAGAACTTATTGAAAATGGTGGAAAATTCAGGACTATCGGTGAATATTTTGCATCGCTCAATACTGATGAAATCAGGATTCGCGCACGTTATACAGAACGTCAAATGTTCATTGATGAATTTAATATGATTTGGGAAAAACAAGCAGAATATAAACCAAGTATTTTAACTGATGACCTCAAAGAAGTAATAAGTAAGGCTGCTTATTGGCAGAGACCTCTGAAAATTCAGAAATTCTTAGTTGGCAAATGCAAGTTTGAACAAAATCACAAAAGAGCGGCAAAGTCACATCCTATTGCCCAACTATTCAGATTGTATCAGGTTGTGAATAATCTGACTATAAGCGGAGGTGATAGAATTATGAGTGAGGAACAGGAATTAACTCAAAACGAACGGGAGAGATTAATAAATAAACTATTAATATCAAGAGATATTGAGCTAAAAGCCGGAAATAAAGCTCTTGCACAAATTATAAAAATTGATAAACATCCTTTTTATGTTACAAATTTCGACCAGTTGAAGAAAATTGATGGGGTTAAAACCTACTGGAAAATATTTGGAGCAATTAAAGGTAAAACTATATTCAGTCATAAGTTTGATGATTTAACCGAATATACATTACAGGAAAAAATCAAAATAAATGATGAATTAAAAAAGGATTTTCATAGGGATGAAATCACGATTGAAGAGCTTCTGCAGGCAATCTGGAGAATTGTTTTTACTGAAAAACGAATGGATATCAGGATTAATAATATAAAAAGAAAATTCGAATTGGATGATGATATTGCAAATAAACTTGCTAATATAGGATTGGAGCCGGGATACGCCTCTTTGAGCGTTCGGGCAATGCGAAAGATGTTGCCATTTTTGAGGAACGGCAGGAAATATCACGAAGCCGCTTTGGATGCCGGCTACCGTCATTCATTGGATGAACAGGAAGTTGAGAAAATGGACTTCCTTCCAACTCCTGCATTTATTCGTAATCCAATCGTTACAACTGCTTTATTCGAAGTTAGAAAAGTTGTAAATGAAATTATCGAACGATACGGAAAACCCGATGTCGTTCGCGTTGAGATGGCAAGAGATTTGAAGAAAACAAAAGATGAACGCGATGATATCAAGAGACAGAATGATAAGAACAGGCAGGCTAACGATGATGCAGTGAAACGAATAATCGAACATTACGGGGATTCGAAATTTCATGAAAAGGATTTTCCAAGAGCTAACTTTATACTTAAATACAAGCTTTGGAAGGAGCAAAAAGAAAGGTGTATTTATTCGGGGGATCAAATCAGTATTTATCAGTTATTTTCTGCTGAAACAGATGTTGACCACATCTTGCCTTACAGCCGAACTCTCGATGATTCCTACATGAATAAAGTTGTATGCTTCCGTTCGGAAAATGCAGAAAAAACCAATAAAACTCCCTGGGAGGCATTCTCAGGAAATAAGTCAAAATATGCGGGAATCTTGGACAGAATCAAGGATTTTCCTAATTTCAGCAAAGCAAAACGATTTAAAATGAATGACGAAGATTTCAAACTTTATATTGGCGAGGAAGGTTTTATTTCGCGTCAGCTTAACGATACGCGTTACATTTCCCGCGAGGCTGTAAATTATTTGAAGCATATCTGCGATAAAGTAAATGTCGGCAACGGTTCAACTACTGCCTACCTACGAAGGTTATGGGGCTTAAATTCCATTCTGGGTAAAGGCGGCGAGAATATCAAAAACCGGGAAGACCACCGCCACCATGCTATTGATGCAGTTGTCATTGCACTTACGACTTCGTCATCACTTCAAACATTATCTACCTATACACGAATTACCGGAGATATCGGATTCGAAGGAATTGACGATGACAGGGGATTGGAAAGATTCCCCTTCCCCTGGGAACATTTCAGAAATGATGTTGAAGAAAAAGCAAAAAACATAATCGTTTCGCACAAAGTAAATAAAAGAGCAAGAGGTCAACTACATGATGAATCTTATTACGGATTAAGAAAAAATCCCGATGGCTTCGAACGAAGGGATGAAAAGGGGTTGCGGCTTTTCCATATAAGGAAAAATTTGGATGCCAATCTCACTCATAGCCAGATTCATGCTATTGTAGAGCTGAACATAAAGGATGCTATTATCGACCGGCTTTATGCTTTCGATATTGACCCTAATTCAAAATACAAACTGCCACCTGATTTTTTTAATAAACCTTTAATTATACAAGGCAGAAGCGGCAATACATTTATTCCAAAATCCGTGCGAATTGCAGTGCCATCCTCGACTATGAGGAATATTCGGGGCTATAATTTATGGGTTGAAACCGGCAGTAATCATCACATCATTATTTACAAAGACGTGAACACAGGAAAGCAGAACGGGAAAGTCGTTACGTTATTCGATGCTGTGCAGAGAAAGAAAAACAAGCTGCCGATAGTAGATACCGAGCTTGGAACAAACGAGGAGTTTATGTATTCGCTGATGAAAAATGAGATAGTCTATATCGGACAACTTCCTGGTAATATTGATTTAAAAAATAAGAATCATTATAAATTCCTATACGAACATATTTATAGGGTTCAGATAATTATACAAGATCTTAGAATGGTGTTTAGAAAGCATAATGTTTCTGTCTTAATAAGCAAGGATAAAACAGGAAAAGATTATGAACCGGGTATTTATAGAAAAAATGCACCGATACTCAATGCAACAAAACTAAAAATTACTCCTTTAGGTTTTCTTGAGATTGCCGATGATTAAATTAAAATTATTATTTTTATATTCCGTCGTGATTTATTGAATTAATTTAAGGATACAAAATGGGAATGTTCAAACAAAAAGTTAAAGTATCAAATCCTGAAAAAAGTAATTTGTGGTTTGAGAATGATTTTTGGATTGATACCGGCGCCATCTATACTTTAATACCTCAAAATTATTTGAATAAGATTCAATTCGAACCCGAAAGTACAAGAAACATAGTTTTGGCTGACGGTAGAACAGATAGGAAATTATTTGGTTTTTGCAAATTCGAAATTGAAGGTCAGGAGGGTAAAATTACTTGTCCTGTAATAGCAGGCGTGGATGATTCGGTATTTTTATTGGGAGCTACAGCTCTGGAAAATTTTTCATTGGAAGTTGACCCCGTAAATAAAAGACTTCATCAGGTTATGGCGATAATGGCTGGCTTTATAGTTTCAAAATAATTGCTCAAGCGTATTATCCATATTGAAAATCCATGCTACATCTCAACTGAGAACGAGCAGATTATAGTGAATAACAAGGCTTCGGGAGAAATTTCCAAAATACCTGCCGAAGACCTGGGATTCCTTGTTTTAGACAATTACCAGATTACGATTTCGACTAATGCAATAAATAAAATAGGCTCGAACGGCGGCGCTGTGATTACCTCCGGCAGTAATCACCATCCCCTGATGCTTGCATTGCCATTAGATGGAAATTATTTGCAAACCGAAAGACTACGTAAACAAATAAATGCAAGCGCTCCGCAAATCAAAAATCTCTGGCAGCAGGTTGTACGTGCAAAAATCAGGAATCAGGCTATGCTGCTGAAGCATTTCGGAAAAGAAGAAAAAAATCTGACAGCAAAAATAGAGAGGGTTCGTAGCGGCGACAGCACTAAGCAGGAGGGCATTGCCGCACAGTATTACTGGAAAACACTTTTTTCCGGAACGGATTTCCGCAGAGACCCGGACGGCGATTTCCCGAATAATTTTCTCAATTATGGTTACGCTATAATCCGTGCCGTAACTGCAAGGGCTATCGTTACGGCGGGATTGCATCCATCATTTGGCATATTTCACAAAAACAAATTCAATGCTTTTTGCCTTGCAGATGATTTGATGGAGCCTTACCGTCCCGTTGTAGATAATATAGTTTATGAGTATTATTTGGAAAATCCATATCAGGAATTTCTGCATAAGGAAGGCAAAAAAATGCTTATAAATGCTGCGTTTCAGGATGTGAAAATAGGAACCAAGACTCATCCGGTTTCGGTTGCAATACAGATGACATGCGCATCGCTTAATGATTATTTTACCGGCAAAGTTAAAAAAATCAAGTTGCCCGAATTATGCCTTTAAGATGGATTTATATTTTTAACATAAGAGAAACCCCCTAACCCCCTTTGAAAAAGGGGGAATTATTTCTTTTCCTACTTCTATGTTCTACTTCTATGTTCTACTTCTAAAACCGGGGTTAGGGGGTTTCTCTTGAAATTAAATGAATATTATGCCTTTAAGCCCATATAGAATAATGTGGATTATTACTTTTTTCGACCTGCCGACCGAAACAAAGTCCGACAGAAAAGCTTATTCCGATTTCAGAAACTTTCTGCTGAAAGACGGCTTTACCATGCACCAATATTCGGTTTACAGAAGGCATTGCGCAAGCATTGAAAATATGGAAACTCACATTAAGCGTATAGAAAAACACCTGCCAAAAAGAGGATTCGTATCGATTTTATCGGTAACCGACAAACAATTTGAATTAATCAAGAATTATTGGGGGGTGGAGGAGGCGCTCAAGTGCGAGACGCCTCAACAGTTGGAGATGTTTTAAAAAATCAATTCGGATTATAAGAAAACACACCCCTTAATCCCCGGTTTTAGAAATAGAACATAGAAGTAGAAAATAGAAGTATAATTCCCCTCTTGAGAGGGGATTAAGGGGTGTGTTATTTTTATTTCAATCCAGGTATTATGAAAAAAAATCGAGGGAAAAGCCGAACAATTCAACTTTTCCCTTTGATTTTTTATTATACTACTTCGCTCTAACTTGTTGTGGTAGAAGGCTTTGCAGGAAGCCTGGTAATATAACTAATTTTCTGTAATCCTACCAAAACTATTACTGCAATTACCGAATTATTTGATAGGTAATATAACTAATTTTCTGTAATCCTACCAAAACCAAGGTTCTTCCTCAGCAACTTCCTGATATGGTAATATAACTAATTTTCTGTAATCCTACCAAAACCGCTGCTGTGGCTTCGTTCCGGGAGGCATTGGTAATATAACTAATTTTCTGTAATCCTACCAAAACCAGGAAGTAATCGTGAGCAATTACGTCATTGGTAATATAACTAATTTTCTGTAATCCTACCAAAACTTCTCAAGCTCTAAATTGCCTGCTTCAGAAGGTAATATAACTAATTTTCTGTAATCCTACCAAAACTAAGTAGCCTCTGTTATCGTCTGGTCGGAAGGTAATATAACTAATTTTCTGTAATCCTACCAAAACTTAAGCCCATTGAATCTAACATTTCACGTTGGTAATATAACTAATTTTCTGTAATCCTACCAAAACCAAGCCACAAAGAGAACCGCAAACTATTTTGGTAATATAACTAATTTTCTGTAATCCTACCAAAACGCTGTGCCAATAACTTTCCAGCAGAAATCAGGTAATATAACTAATTTTCTGTAATCCTACCAAAACTGCAAAGGCTGCCGGTATTCGGACGCTTTGGTAATATAACTAATTTTCTGTAATCCTACCAAAACCAAGTATCGGGACAATCACATTCCGGCAGCGGTAATATAACTAATTTTCTGTAATCCTACCAAAACAAGTAATCTGGTATCACAAACTACTGTGCGGGTAATATAACTAATTTTCTGTAATCCTACCAAAACAAATGATGCTTGTAATGCCAATGATAAGGAGGTAATATAACTAATTTTCTGTAATCCTACCAAAACGACGGCTTGAATGTCCATGTCCCGAAAATAGGTAATATAACTAATTTTCTGTAATCCTACCAAAACTCCCCCCGAATCCAACCGAAGCCCGACAGGGTAATATAACTAATTTTCTGTAATCCTACCAAAACCACAATGAGGCTCTAACGCATTCAAAAGAAGGTAATATAACTAATTTTCTGTAATCCTACCAAAACATGTGCAGTCCACTAAGTAATTGAATACGCGGTAATATAACTAATTTTCTGTAATCCTACCAAAACTAATCCTTTCGGCGAGCTACGCGGCAAGCTGGTAATATAACTAATTTTCTGTAATCCTACCAAAACATCCGATTTGCCCGGAATGTTATTCGGATAGGTAATATAACTAATTTTCTGTAATCCTACCAAAACACTACTTCTAATGTTGCGCCCGACTCAATTGTAATATAACTAATTTTCTGTAATCCTACCAAAACGGGTCCGGCTTGAGATTGAACACCGGGAAAGGTAATATAACTAATTTTCTGTAATCCTACCAAAACAAAAACTGTGGATTTAATCACTACCGACCCGGTAATATAACTAATTTTCTGTAATCCTACCAAAACGCCTCAACTAATTTGCCCGCCATTTCCGAGGGTAATATAACTAATTTTCTGTAATCCTACCAAAACCGTGGTAATCATTTTACCAAGTTCGCCAAAGTAATATAACTAATTTTCTGTAATCCTACCAAAACCTGCCTACAAAAGGGTCGAGAACCAAATCAGGTAATATAACTAATTTTCTGTAATCCTACCAAAACTACCGTTTCGGTTGAGAGTATTGATTTGAAGGTAATATAACTAATTTTCTGTAATCCTACCAAAACTACCTGGGAACTAACAACGAATAACGATTTGGTAATATAACTAATTTTCTGTAATCCTACCAAAACAATATTATCTCCAACTGTCCAGGCAGGCGCGGTAATATAACTAATTTTCTGTAATCCTACCAAAACCAGAACGGTTGCTCGCTCGATGAACTGATTGGTAATATAACTAATTTTCTGTAATCCTACCAAAACAAACAACCTTTCATACTTCCGGTTTCAATAGTAATATAACTAATTTTCTGTAATCCTACCAAAACGATACAGGTTCCGGCAAACATGGTTGTTACGGTAATATAACTAATTTTCTGTAATCCTACCAAAACCCTGTGGTTATTGCCAGCCCGTGAACTCCGGGTAATATAACTAATTTTCTGTAATCCTACCAAAACATTCCCTGCTGCCTGATTCTTTCATCAGGAGGTAATATAACTAATTTTCTGTAATCCTACCAAAACAAACCAGCCTTAGTAGTTTCTAAATCATTCGGTAATATAACTAATTTTCTGTAATCCTACCAAAACTGTGTTACCTTGCGAACCAAAAATAACTGAGGTAATATAACTAATTTTCTGTAATCCTACCAAAACGCACCCTTAAACATTCCTGCCACGTCTCAAGGTAATATAACTAATTTTCTGTAATCCTACCAAAACCAACCTGAATAAGGTTACTCAAATCGCAAGGTAATATAACTAATTTTCTGTAATCCTACCAAAACAAGAGTGCAGTTCGATTCCTTTAATAATACGGTAATATAACTAATTTTCTGTAATCCTACCAAAACTTTGGTAAGCAGCCATAACCTGGCTTTTAAGGTAATATAACTAATTTTCTGTAATCCTACCAAAACTACTGCTTAACGTCCGCTTAAGTGCGCAGAGGTAATATAACTAATTTTCTGTAATCCTACCAAAACGAGTCCTTCTTTAATTGAGATATCCAAAAAGGTAATATAACTAATTTTCTGTAATCCTACCAAAACCGAAATCAAGGCACGTCAATCGCTGAACCAGGTAATATAACTAATTTTCTGTAATCCTACCAAAACAAAAACATTGTTAAATTCCTTAGCCGCCTCGGTAATATAACTAATTTTCTGTAATCCTACCAAAACATTGACGCAGCAGGTTGCAGCGCCGATTGAGGTAATATAACTAATTTTCTGTAATCCTACCAAAACTTAGAGATGAAAGACTTCAGCTGCTATACAGTAATATAACTAATTTTCTGTAATCCTACCAAAACTGCGACTTCCCGGTGTTCAATCTCAAGCCGGTAATATAACTAATTTTCTGTAATCCTACCAAAACTTAAATTATATAAGAACGATATTAAGATAAGTAATATAACTAATTTTCTGTAATCCTACCAAAACTACTTAACAGTACGTAAACATACAGCTAAAGTAATATAACTAATTTTCTGTAATCCTACCAAAACTTAGATGAATGGTTACGCAATAGAATGAACGTAATATAACTAATTTTCTGTAATCCTACCAAAACACCGTATTATCGAAATAAAAATTAATATCGGTAATATAACTAATTTTCTGTAATCCTACCAAAACAAAATAGTGAAACAATTATAATCCAATTACGTAATATAACTAATTTTCTGTAATCCTACCAAAACGATGAGGAATTCCAATTAAGGCAGCATCAAGTAATATAACTAGTCTTATGTAAACTTTAAAGAAATTTTTATTTCAAATAACATCAAAAATGCAAATTTACAAAATTTTCCACTCGATTAATAATGGATTTAATAATTTAATCATTGAAAATTCATTGAAAATTGCAAAATTGATAATTGAAAATTACTTCCAAACCTTTTCAAAACATCATTCGCCTTAATTCCTATTCCTGAAAAATCGCAGACACCATCTACGAATTTATTAGATTCGGATCACTATTCTAATATTTCACAAAATTCCGAGACATCGTCTCGGATTTCTTCTTTTATTGAAACAGATAATTTGATTTTACAAAATTCCGAGACACCGTCTCGGATTTTTGAGTTACATGAATTTCGATTGTCCTGGTCGCACTATGTCTTTCTTTCCCATATCACAAATAAAGATGAAAGAAAGTTCTATGAAATTGAATCTTTTGAAAATAGCTGGTCAATAAGCGAACTTAGACGGCAATTCAATTCGGCTTTATATACCCGGTTGGCTTTAAGTAAAAATAAAGAGGAAATAAAAAGGCTTTCTCAGAAAGGGCAGATAATTGAACAACCAAAAGACGCTGTTAAAGAACCTTACATTCTCGAATTTCTTGATTTAAAAGAAGAGCCGGTCTATACCGAATCGGATTTGGAAAATGCCTTGATTGACAAATTAGAACACTTTTTACTCGAATTGGGCAAAGGATATACGTTTGTTGCCAGGCAAAAACGAATCTCTTTTGATGATAAACATTTTCATATTGATTTGGTTTTTTATAACAGAATTTTGAAATGTTTTGTTTTAATTGATTTAAAAATCGGTGAATTAAAGCATCAGGACATCGGGCAAATGCAGATGTATGTAAACTACTATGACCGCTTTCTAAAACTACCGGAAGAAAACAAGACAATAGGTATCATCCTGTGCCAAAAGAAAAGTGAACTTTTAATGGAAATTACACTGCCCGAAAATAACGACCGGATATTTGCCAGCAAGTATCAAACTGTTCTACCAAATAAAGAAGAATTATACAAATTATTAGAGTACAAAAATGCTTGATACAGAAACAAAGAGAAGAATTGACACCGCACGGGATATATTAGTTGGAAAAGTACCGGACCCGAAAAGCCAGGTAGAACAAATTACTATAGCCCTCATCTATAAATTTATGGACGATATGGATAAAGAATCAATCGGCTGGGGTGGCAAGGCTTCTTATTTTACCGGTGATTTCCAAAAATACAGTTGGTCTAATTTAATGAATCCGAAAATAGGTGGCGCCGAGCGGTATTCATTATTTGAAGAAGGTCTGAAGAAACTTCCGCTGCATCCCGATTTACATTTCCCCGATTTCTTTCGCAAAATTTTCGAAGGCGCCAAGGTTCCATACTCTAATATTGAAACCCTGAATCTATTCCTTAAAACAATCAATGAATTCAATTATGACCACAGCGAGCGGTTAGGCGATGCTTTTGAATATTTACTTTCAGTGCTTAGCTCGCAGGGAGATGCAGGACAATTCCGAACTCCGAGACATATCATTGATTTCATCGTTGCAGCACTTGAGCCAAAGAAAAACGAATCCATTTTAGACCCTGCCTGCGGTACTGCCGGCTTTTTGATTTCTGCTTATAATTACATTCGTCTGAATCTTGCTCCATCTGATTTTTTTGATTACATGATTTCAAGAACAAAAAGTAATGGAAATAGTGAATCTTCTATTTCTTCAAATCATAATAATCATACAAATCATACAAATCACAGTTCAGACAATTTAACCCCTCAAGAAAAAAAGAAGCTAATCAATAATTTCTCAGGCTATGATATTTCGCCGGATATGGTACGGCTTAGCTTGGTAAATATGTATCTGCATAATTTCACAAATCCGAAAATATACGAATACGATACTTTGACGAGCGAAGACCGCTGGGGTGAATATTTCGATGTCATTATGGCAAATCCTCCGTTTATGTCGCCGAAGGGTGGAATCAAGCCGCATAAAAAATTCACTATGCAGGCAAACCGCAGCGAAGTGCTGTTCGTGGATTATATTGCCGAACACATTATGCCCGGGAACGGTCGCGCGGGTGTGATTGTTCCCGAAGGAATAATTTTCCAGAGCGCCAATGCCTACAAATCATTGCGTAAGATGTTAGTTGATAATGACTACTTATATGCTGTCGTTAGCCTGCCTGCCGGAATATTCCAGCCATACAGCGGCGTAAAAACATCAATCCTGCTGTTGGACAGGGCAATAGCAAAGAAATCGGATAATATACTTTTCATCAAGGTAGAAAACGACGGCTTCTCGCTTGGAGCGCAGCGTAAGGAAATTGAAAAAAATGACCTAACCGCTGCTTTGCAGCTAATTACGAATTACAAATTACGAATTACGAAAGGGGAATCAATTACGATTGATGATGATAACGTAATTCGTAATTCTCAATTCGTAATTGTTTCCAAGGCAGACATTGCTAAAAACGGCGATTATAATTTGTCTATTGACAGGTATGGAAAAGTGGATGACCTGAGAAAGATGAAATATGAAATGGTGGATTTTGAAGAATTAATTGAGGATGTCAAATATTCAAATAAAATTTTAAAGTCTGATTTTCTGGATAATGGAAAATATCCTATAATTGACCAATCAGAAAATTATATTGCCGGTTATTGGAATAATGAAAAAGATGTTTTTAAAATAACAAAACCAATAATTATATTTGGTGATCATACGAGGATATTTAAGTACATAGATGTTGATTTTGTTTTAGGTGCTGACGGTGTAAAAATTCTCCAACCAAAAGATATTATAGAGCCAAAATTTTTCTATTTCTGTTTAAAAAATTTAATAATTAAGAATCTTGGCTATAGCAGACATTACAAAGAATTAAAAGAAGCAAAAATCCCTCTCCCGCCTCTCTCAATACAGCAGGAAATAGTAGCCAAAATTGAAAATTATCAAAAAATAATTGACGGGGCAAAGCAGATTGTTGCCAACTACAAACCCCAAATTGATATAGAACCCGATTGGGAAATGGTGGAGTTAGGGGAAGTTTGTGAAGTGAATCCCAAAAAATCTGAGATTAAAGATTTAGATGCTAACACTATGGTTTCATTTGTACCTATGTCTGATTTAAGCGATGATGGATATTATTTTCAAACGAAAGAAGAAAAAATCTTTTCGGAGGTTTATGGTGGTTATACATACTTTAAAAATGAAGATGTTCTATTGGCAAAAGTAACTCCTTGTTTCGAAAATGGGAAAGCTGGAATAGCAAAAAATTTAATAAATGGAATTGGCTTTGGTTCAAGTGAATATTATGTTTTCAGATCTAACCATAAAATACTTCCAATATGGATTTTCTTAAATGTTACCACCCCGACTTTCAAAAAACTTGGAAAAGATAGTATGACAGGTACCGGAGGTTTGCAAAGAGTTCCGAAAGATTTTGTACAAACATTTAAAATTCCCCTTCCCCCGCTCGAAATCCAGCAGGAAATCGTAAGCCGAATCGAAAATGAACAAAAACTTGTGGATGCCAATAAAGAGCTAATAAAAATCTTCGAGCAGAAAATCAAAGATGAAATAAATAAACTTTGGGTTTGAACGAACATATTTCACCCCGATGGGGTTTAGGTTGATTTTCTTATTATTATTTTCTATAAATATACCACTCCTATGGAGTTATTTTTTCAGTAATAATTGAAAATTGAATGAAAATTGCAAAATTGATAATTGAAAATTACTTCCATTTCTTTTCAAAACATCGAACGCCCTAATCCGTTAATACCTCTTAGGAATTACGAAAAAATAATTTTGGAATAAAAAAAATTTGTAATTAATAATTATAAGTAGCAATAAATGAATATATATATAGATGAATCCGCCGGCTTCTGCTGGGGTGTTGTGCGAACGATTGATAAAGTGGAAGAAACACTCAATGGTAACAAGGATGAACAAATTTATGTCCTCGGCAATATCATTCATAATCCACGTGAAATTGAACGACTTGCCAATAACGGTCTGCAAACGATTAATCATTCTGATTTCGAGCGGATTTCAGGTACTAATTCTAAGGTAATCATCCGCGCCCATGGCGAAGCTCCTTCGACCTACAAAAAAGCGAAGGATTTGAATATCGATTTAATCGATGCCACCTGCCCGCTTGTTACTGCACTCCAGAAAAGAGTTGGTAAATTCTACGAGCAGGGTTACCAAATCGTGATTTATGGCAAAAAGGAACATGCCGAAATTATTGGATTGCGCGGCGTCTGCAATGATGAATGTGTCGTTGTTCATTCAATTGAGGAAGCGCGTGAAATGATTAATCCAAACCTGAAAACGGTACTTTTAAGCCAGACAACTATGGACAGACCAACTTTTTTGGCGATTAAAGACGAAATTGAATCGATTATTCATGAAAACGGAAATGAATTGGAAGTGCTGTCGCGAGATACAATCTGCAAATACGTTTCGGACAGGGAGCCGGCTTTGAGGGAATTTTCCATAGCCAACGATGTGATTATCTTTGTAGCGGGGCATGATTCCTCGAATGGTAAAATCCTTTTCAATATCTGCAAAAGCGAAAATCCGAATACACATTTCATAGAGGATGTTTCGGAAATAGACTATTCATTATTCGACGATGTAAAAAGCGTTGGCGTTACAGGCGCGACCAGCACACCTCAATGGTATTTGAATTTAGTTAAGGAAACATTGGAAAGTTTTGCTGCTCGTGGAGTCGCAGTCTAAAATAAAAATCCTAGTGCTTGTGGAATCTCTGACTAAAATAAAAATCATAATTGTTTGCGGTCCGACTGCTTCCGGCAAGACGGCAGTCTGTACGAAGTTGGCGGAGTTGCTGCCGATTGAAATAATATCAGCCGACTCCCGGCAAATATACCGGCTTCTCGATATCGGTACTGCAAAGCCGACTGCCGAGGAATTGCGAGCTGCTCCCTACCATTTTATCAATATATTGAATCCTGATGAAGACTATTCTGCCGGCAGGTTCGGGAATGATGCTGCCGGTGTTGTCCGTGAAATCCATGCAAGAGGAAGAATTCCGGTAGTTTGCGGCGGTTCGGGATTGTATATCAAGGCATTATGTGAAGGGCTTTTCAATGAAGGGGATTTTGATTCAGAAGAGAAAAAAGAAGTTAGGGAAAGCCTTGAAAAACGGTTACTTACTGATGGAATTGAGCAATTATACGATGAGTTGAAATTATGCGACCCGATTTCGGCAAATTTATATGAAGATAAAAATCCGCGACGTGTTATTAGGGCATTGCTGCATTATAATTTAACGGGAAGAGCATTATCCGAATCCCACAAGAATTCTAATCCTGTCGCTAATCCATTTGATGTTGTATATTACGGAATAAATATTGAGCGCGATGCTCTTTATGCGAAAATCAACCGAAGGGCAGAGGATATGTGGCGAAACGGGTTATTGGATGAAGTGAGGAATGTACTTTCTTTGGGTTATTCACCTACGTTTAATTCATTGAATACAGTTGGCTATAAGGAAGCAATCGCATATTTAAACGGCTTTTGCAGCGAAAGCGAAGCTCTGGAATTAATGCAGCGGAATACCCGGCGCTATGCCAAGCGGCAAATGACATGGTTCAGCAGGAATGAGAAGATTCGGTGGCTGGAGGGGAGTTTGGAGGAGATGGCGTCGAAAATAATTTTCTAAACTTTATTACATCAATGCTTTTTTGTTATATTTGCAACTATATATTAAAACTATTCAAAAAGGAAAATAATGGGTCTGACAAAAGTAAAATTGATGGTCAAACCTACAAGAGAAGACAAAAAGAACATCAATATTAATTTCTTGGTTGATTCAGGTGCTGTATATATTTTAGTTCCAGCTAAAGAATTAAAAAAAATAGGTATCAAGCCATATAAAACAGTCTAATTTACTTTAACTGACAGTACGGTCATTGAAAGAAAAGTCGGAGATGCATATTTTGAATATAAAGGCGAGGGAGGGGGGCAACGCCGGTTATTTTTGGAGAGGATGACGACGAACCTTTATTAGGTGCGACAACTTTAGAAAGTATAGGCTTGGTTTTGAATCCTATTAAAAGAGAACTTATACCAATGAGAATGTTTTTAGCTTGAAAATTGAATGAAAATTGAAAAATTGGAAATTCATTACCACAAAAGTGGTAATCCAGTCCTATTCTGCATTGTGGATTCAAGTTTTCATGGGAATAATAAAAATCAGATTATTTTTATTCCGGTGGTAATTATTTCATTAACAAAAGGGTTATCGGTATTAAAATCTTCAGGGATAAATGGATGGACTTCGAGCAATGTACTTGCTTTCAATTTTGGACGCCGGATTTTATCAATATCATAATATCTTACACCCTCAAAATTTGATGAAACAACGGCTAAATCAATATCGCTGTAATCATGTTCCGAACCTTTCGCATAACTGCCAAAAAGAAATACCTGCTCAAATTTTATATTCAGTGCTTTTGATTCATCAATAAAAGTATTGATGATGGACTTTATTTGAGCTGGGATAATAGCCATGTATGTATTTCCTTAATTTGATTCAACATTGCCTGTGTAAATTCTTTGGTTGCAATTGAATGAAACCTTCTCTTAAAATCAGGATATCTTGCTTCCAGATTAAAAGTACTGATTTTATCTAATGTTTCAATTTGAGAAATATCTAAATTCAGGGATGCTTTTTCAGCAAGGTAAGCAAGGTTATGAGTTTTGGGGACGTTTGATGAATTATTATTTTTTATCCACAATGCTTTCAGAGCCTTTTCGACAGCTAAATGACCAATAAACAAGCTCCAGCTATTTTTCCCGATACTGAAAATGACATTTGCAGAATCCATATCTTCAATAGCCAAATCAGTCCAATAATCAATATGTTCTTTTATATCCACATTATAATTAACGTAATGTGCTTTAAGTTATTTTATTTCCAGTTAAACAAACACATCAGCTATGGTAAAGGAAATCTTAATGCCATCCAATCGTTGCAAGCAATAGAAAGGATGGATAATAAGATATTCAAAATCAATCTCTATAATTTTGAATTTTCAATGAATTTTAAATGCTTAATTATTAAATTTAAAATTTGATATTAATAATTGATTGAAAATAGCAAAATTGGAAATTCTTTATAATTAAAAATTGGTTACAACCTTAATCATGTAAACCCAATGACCCTCTCGTCAAGAGTTCCTCCTTACGTGTTTGCGTGCATGGAAAAACAGGAAATGGAAGGTCAAGAGGAAAACATGACTACAATTAAAATTTAAAATTCATATATAAAAAATTATTTTAATTTCTTCTTTACATCAGAAATCAACACATTATCGAATCCAAGTTCCTTAAAAGTTTGAAAATCATATAAAATAATATCCTTCATTTTCTCATCTTCATATTTTTTATTTTTTATGTTAATATATAATTTTATTGCTTCGTCTGCTCTCCCAGTAAATAGGTAACAATGTGCCAAATTCATTTGTAAGATTAAATCATCATGGTAAAAGGTTAATGCTTTCTGGCAAAATAATTCGCCCTTTGTAAAGTTTTTAGATAAAACCAAATTTCCTGTTATATTGATAAAATCATCAACTTCTGCTGTTTCACTTTTATTATTGATATAATATTCATAATCTGATGCTGCATTGGCATATTCTTTTAAACCATCAAAACATGAAGCTCTATATTTATAAGAATCAAAATTAGTAGGTACCAATTTGATTATTTTATTTAATATATGAATAGCGAAATCAAATTTTTCAAGTGTAAAATATGCAAAACTTAGAATTTGCATCGCATTCAAATTATTCGAATCCAACTTCAATGCTTTTTTTAATGGTTCTATTGATTTTTCGTATTCCTCAATGGATTGTAGGTTAAAACCTAAATTATAATAAGCAGTTGAATTATTTGAATCCAAAGAAATAGCTTTTTGGCAATCTTTAATTGCTTTTGAAAATTTATGCAATTTTGTGTAAGAATACCCTCTGTCAATAAAGTAATTAGGTTCGGTAGAATCCAATTCAATTGCTTTGGAAATATAATAAATTGAAGAATCATATTTTTCAATTTTATTAAATGTTTGCCCCATATTCCAAAGTGCAGTTGGAAATTTTGAAGTAAGGGCGATAGCTTTTCGAAATTTATCTAATGCGTTATTAAAATTATTTTGCTTTAAATATACACCACCGAGATTGTTATATGAACTAAAATCATTTGAATCTGCAAGAATGGATTTATTAAAACAATCAATGGCTTTAATATGGCTATCCATATTGAAATAAATTAAACCCTTAGCATCCATTAATTGTTCGTTTTCTTTATTGAATTTATTAGCACTATCTAAAAAATTCATTGCTTTGATATAATCCTTTTCATTTCTTAAAATCTCAGCTAATGTAATTAAATAATATGAGTTTATTTCATCAACTGTCAACTTTTTTAGAAATTTCCCCTTTTCTAAGGCTTCTTTTGATATTGAATGGTTTTTGATATAATTATTATTATCTAATATTGTGTCATATAAAGTTTCCCAATTGAATTGAATACTATCTTTTTCCCAACTTATAAACATATGCTTTGGCGCATTGACAGCATAAATGGGCAGCCCTAAAGTTTTACCGATTTCCAAGTATAACAAGCAGTAATTTATGCAGGACATTTCTTTTGTTTTGAAGGTTCTGCTTAAAAGATTAGTTTTCACTTTAGTTATCGGAATAATGTTCAATGATTTTATTGCTCTTGATATTTCTTTCAGAGCGTAGATGGCTCCATCTTTAGTAATAAATTTTTTATTGTCCAGATTATTTTTAGCTAATTTAATAATTCCATCTATAGAATTGATTACCGATGTATCAGTTGGAAAACCGGCTTTTTGTTCCATTTCAAGAATTCTACCTAATACAAAGTATTTACTTTGATCAATGCTAAATACATAGTGATTATAAAAAATGAAAATAATCAGTAATATAAAAAAAACAATAATACTTTTCATAAACTTCCTTCCTTATTATGAATTGTAGTTTAATTGGCTTTAGATATTATCTGATGATGATGATCAGATAACATCCAAAGCCTTAATTAAAGAATAATATTATTATTTCGGTTTTGTAAAGCCTGAAGAAGAATCTGATGTACCAGGATCCCCTCCTGAAGTACTTACACCAATACCTTCATTCCAAGGTTTTGGTTTCGGTTTCTTTTTCTGCTTTTTTGTTGCGAGGATTTCGTCAGAATATTTATCTTTTATTTCTTCTGAATCCTCTAAATCGCTTTCAATTTGCGAAATTATACATCTTAGACAAAGAATTGAAGATGCTGAATGGGGATCCGTTTCTTCAGTAAATACACCAATATTACAAGACCCATAATAACCTGTAAATACTAATTTCAAAGTTAAATTGCCTGAAAATGGACCACTTCCGAAATCAATTACTTGAATTTGTCCATGATTGTTCCCTAATGTTCCAGCGTTTTCGAAAACGCTAATCATAAGTTTGTTACACGTTGATGCACCAAAACTCAAAGGTATATTCATCCTGTATAATGGTTGTTCATCATTTCCATAGAGAAACAATAAATTTTCCATTGGTGAAGGAACATCAGGATTATAAATTTTTGTTTGCATATTTAGAGCGCTAGCTAATTCTGCTTCATGAGGATAAATAGCTGCGTCCAAAGCATCTACATAAGGTTCGCTGGTTATTGATATAGGAGAGGTGTCCCAGATTCCACCTATAGGAGTAATAAAATCTGAAGTGTATTTAACAATACCATTTGTTGTTGTACCCCCAACTGTAATTGCTGCATAGGTCACAACTTCTGTAATCGGGTCCGGTTCCGAATTTTTTAAATCGTTCCAGCCCCCAGGATAATAAGCCATTTTATTTCCTTTAAATTAATTGTACAATATTTGATTTTAAGCAAAAAAATCCCTATATTGCAAATGCGAAGGTGCATTTGCACTGGGTACAAATCAAAAGAGCCGGTGCCCTCAATGCACCGGTTCGCTTTTTTTTGCAGAGTTCAAGCGAATGAAAAAACTCCTCTTCTTACAAAGGTAATTTCAGCATCTTCTGCCTCCTTCCTTAAAATCCTATTTCAATTGAAACTTGAAACTTGAAACTTGAAACTTGAAACTTGAAACTTGAAACTTGAAACTTGAAACTTGAAACTTGAAACTTTGAAACTTGAAACTTGAAACTAAACCTCACTTATTGATTCAAAATACAATTTTCCCGGTTTCGGTTTTCAACTTTTTGCAAATTGCAAAATATTCTAATACAATCCAAATTTATTTTCAAATTTATTTAAATATATTTTTTTCTACATTAAAAAACAAGTGCTGTTCTTGCTTTATATAATTTCTAATTATAAAAATAATTGAAAATATTATTCAAAAGGGAATAAAGTGGTCGTTAGATTCCCGATTCATTTCTGTTTTTTTGCTCCTTTGTTCGGCTTAATAAAGAAAAAAGATGTCCTACATCTGGCAGATGTAGGACATCTAATTTTGAGACTGTATTCTTCTTTTCGCTTATGAATGAAAAACATTTCTTGAAGATTTTAAACAAAAAAGGCTGCCTATCGGGGCAGCCTTTTTATTAATTCATTTCAATTTATTATCAGCCTGGTGTTGTTGTTGCAAGGCAATCTTTTGCAAAATTTGCCATCCATGCATCGAATAATGCTTTCTGTGCATCATCTAAAGTTGCACGGATATCGAGAAGCATTTTGCAGTTGCAATCTTTAATATCCTGTTGTGCGGTGGCACGGTCGGGATTATTTGCCAAAGCTTCGCGGGTTGCTTTGTTAAGTTCTTTCAATTGCACCTTAGCGGCATCTTTATCCAAAGTACCAGCCTTAACTTGCTCCAAAATCGCTTTGCGTTGTTCGTTAGCAGCCTGAATAATCGCTTTTTCCGAAGCGCGTAATGCTTTCATTGCGGCTTCCATACAATCTTTATGGGCTTTCATAATAGCCGGTAATCCTTTTCTCTGTTCGGGAGTTAATTTCAGGTCCATCAAAATCTTGCCGAGTGGCACAAATTTTCCGCGTGGGTCCGGAGGCATTGGTGGTTTTCCTTTTCCAGGAGGCATTGGCGGTTTGCCTTTTCCTGGGGTCATATTGCCGGCACCGCAAGGCATCATATCGCCCATCGGATTGCCGCGTAAATCATCAAACATCGACATGGAATTTTCCATAGTAGCATCGCTTACTTCAATCGGGAAGGTTTGCGATTGAGCGTCCGGGAAAGCGTAGTTCGTTGCCGGGATGTACGCAGCGTCATTATTTGTCGAACTTCCCGTTGGGTTGGTAAATTGCTGGCAGCCTATTACAACTAAAACTAATAGAACCGGAAGCAAAGAAATCAGTGTTTTTTTCATTTAAGTTATCCTTTCAATTATTTCAAAAAACTTATTTACTAACTGTCTTTTAGACTTTTTCACCGGGAAAAAGGTTTAATCCGTTTAATTTTTTTTTATTTTTCAAATATCTATATTACTCTGTATTCATATACACATAAAAATTCTGAACGTTACAAAAAATAAAATAATAATTAAAAAAAAGTCATTATTTCATTTGGGATTGTAGAATTTATAGTAAGAATTTCATGTAATGGCAAATAAAGAACCCCTCCCTAACCCTCCCCGAAGGGGAGGGAATTGAAAAATAAGAAGGTTAAAAATTCCCTCACCTTCGGGGAGGGTTAGGGAGGGGTTCTTTATTTGCCTTGCTTTCATCAATATTTTGATTTTTCACACGGACACTTTGCAGTAATGACAGCGTATTCATTCAGGGGATTCCTGCCTTCGCAGGAATGACAGCCACACTTTTGTAATCAAATTTATTCGAATTCCAAATGGAGTTCCGCTGCCGTGGCGCTGTGGGTCAAGGCTCCGATTGATATTGCATCTATTCCGGTAGTTACGTAGTCCTTCAGGGTATCTAATGTTATTCCACCGGAAGACTCTATGAATACTTTCTCGCCAAATACATAAGCGCGGATTATTTTTACTGCTAAAGTCGTCTCTCCAGATGACATATTATCAAGCAATAAGCCATCGATGTAGCACTCAAGTGCTTCTTTGATTTGGTCGATGTTTTCGGCTTCAACTTCAATAGGCAGGCCAGTGTTAGCTAATTTGGCTGCCTTAATGGCTTCGGTAATGCTTCCGGCTGCTTTGATATGATTATCCTTAATTAATATACCGGAGGATAAATCTAAACGATGATTCGAACCGCCTCCACATGCAACGGCATATTTCTCTAACAAACGAAGTCCGGGAGTAGTTTTCCTGGTATCTAATATTTTAACATTAAAAGGTTTGGCGATTTTAACATATTTGCTTGTAAGGGTTGCAATGCCGCATAAACGCTGGAGCAGGTTCAGCATTGGTCTTTCGTAGGTTAGCAGAAGAAGGGAACTTCCGGTAATTTTTGCAAGTATTTTTCCGTTTTCGGCAAATTCGCCGTCATTTACAAACATTTCCAATTGGAATTTATCTTTGGGGAAGAATTGCTCAAGAACGGGCTTTCCGGCGAAAATAATATCCTGTTGTGTTTGAATGTATGCTGTGGATGTTTCATTGGAATCAATTATGCTATTTGATGTTACATCGCCTGCGGGTGCATCTTCCAGCAGGAATTCAGCGATTTTTGATTTTAAATAATCTTCCTGCAGTTCGGTTATTCGTGGGTACTCTATCAACTTAGCTCCAACATTCGTTCAAGGGGTTTCAGAGCGGCAATTCGTATTTCTTCCGGCAGGATTATCTCGGGTTGTAAGGTTTCGAGAGCATTTATCATTTTATCGATTGTATTCAATTTCATGTGGGGACAATTATTACAAGCACAGCCATCGAGCCCGGGTACGGGAATAAATGTTTTTCCTTTTGTATTTTTCTCAAGGTGATGAATAACACCGGGCTCAGTTAGAATAATGAACTCATTTGTAGTATTATTATTTGCCGCAAAGTTTATAATTCCGGTTGTGGAGCCGATATAATCTGCGTATTGAAGCAGGTTTTCGGTACATTCCGGATGAGCTAACACAAGGGCGTCAGGATATTTATTCATTAAATTAATTACTTCAATTTCCGAAAATTGCTCATGCACTTCGCAGCTACCATCCCAAAGAGTAAGCTTTCGTCCGGTTTTTTTTGCGATATGAGCGCCAAGGTATTTATCCGGTGCAAATAATATTGGTATGGCTTCGGGGACAGACATAACAATCTTTTCCGCATTGGCAGAAGTGCAGATTATATCGCTCAACGCCTTGACGGCTGCGCTGCAATTAATATAAGAAATTACTGTATGGTCGGGATGTGCCAGAGTCCATTCCCTGAATTTCTCTGGCGGGGCGCTGTCGGCTAAGGAGCATCCTGCTTTCATATCAGGAATAATAACTGTTTTATTCGGATTAAGTATTTTTGCGGTTTCTGCCATGAAATGAACCCCGCAAAAGAGTATTACATCGGCACTGGTTTTCTTAGCGGCTTGAGCTAAAGCTAAGGAGTCGCCTAAAAAATCGGCTACATCCTGAATTGTGCCGTCCTGATAGTAATGCGCTAAAATTACGGCATTTCTTTCTTTTTTTAATCTATTTAATTTCTCAATCTGCCCGTTCATTTCATTCATTTAATCAGATGAATACTTGTTCAAACTTGATTAGATTTGACGGAATTAGGGAGGATTTATTTTCTTATTTTAGAGTCATGAAATTGAAGATGTCATTCCGGCTAATTATACTGAGTGAAAACAAAGAAAATTTTTTAGGATGAAAAAGAAAAACCCCCTATCCCCCTTTAAAAAAGGGGGAATATTTTAATCCCCCCTTTTTTAAAGGGGGATAGGGGGTTTTTCACACAGTCTCGAATGCAGGAATCCCCTGCTGTAACGGTTATAGGGATTCCTGCATTAGCAGAAATGACATTTTTAGAACTATCCAATAATAAAAAAACGATTTCACCGTTAATATTGTTTTATTTGTTGAAGACTATATGTTATGAAAAATCATTTCTTCTCTGCCGTAGTTCATCTTGAGGTAGATATTTATGTTGCCGAATGTCCTGAAGTTGGCACTGTAAGTCAGGGTAAATCAATTGAGGAAGCCGTTAGTAATTTGAAGGAAGCTACTGAACTTTATCTTGAAGAATTCCCGATTGATTCAAAACCTCAAACATTTCTAACTACTTTTGAATTGGAATATGCCTAAACTGCCAAGAATTTCGGGCAATAAAATAGTACGTACTTTGGAATTGTTAGGATTTATTAAAGTCCGCCAACGTGGTAGTCATGTGATTCTTACAAAAGAAACCGAACTCGGTAAAAGGGGATGTACTGTTCCATTACACGATATTGTGGCTGTTGGAACATTAAGCGGTATTTTGAAGCAAGCTGAAGTTAGTGTTGAGGAATTTAAAGAACAATTATAATATGCCATTATTCTATTTTGCCAAAAGTTAAAAAAAATCAATTCTTATGTTATGGATATAAATTATATAAGAAATAAATTCGCAAATAAAGAATATTTGTTTACTTGTCATGGCGATAAAGAGAGGCAAAACGATAATTTGTTAATTTCGGAATTATTGGATGCCATAAAAAATGGAATAATTATTGAGCATTATGAGGATACGGGAAGAGGAGAGAGTTGTTTGGTTGCAGGATTTAATTCAGAGGGGAAACCGATTCATATTGTTTTGGGTATGTTTGGAGATAGCTTAGTTATAATAACAGTATATATTCCGTCACCACCCAAATTCAAGAATATTTATGAGAGGATTAAAAATGAATAAGAGTTGCATTTTTTGTGGAAATAAAAATCTTACAGAAAAAAAAGTACAGTATATTTATAAGCATAATACAGAGTATATTATCGTGAATGATGTACCATGCTTAGAATGTGATTTCTGTGGTGAACAGTATTTCAATGGTGATACTATGGAAAAGATTGAAAAATTATACCATGATATTTCTAATAATAAAAGGAATATTCAAAGGAAAATTGAAGTTCCGATTGAAGATTATTCAGCCTTTTCTTAGTTAGATTTAAGAATAATTAATTAATATTTTCTGACATTCCATAATGAGTGAAATGTAAATTAATAAAAAGTAAATCTTTTTGCAGGTAATTCACTTGTGTTTTTCAAAATTAGCCTCTTCACAAATCAAACTGGCAATTATCAACCAATCCATACAATTTTTTCAGTGGTTATCTGTCTTATATGCGGGATAACTAAATTTTAGGATTAATATGATTCTCCGCATAATATCAATATATATTGCCTTTCTGTGGATATATACTCTCCATGCCGAACCAATTAGCATAACTACAAATCCCCAGGGGATGATAATAAAAATAAATCATTTGGATGCCTGGTGCTCTTCGGATGAGAACCGGAATATTCAATTGCAATTGGAAAAAAGCAGATACTTAAACTATAGAAATTTCGAAAACGGAGACCGAGCCTACTTTTTGGAATTTTATATAGCAGCGCCAACAGGCAATGTGAAGGCAACATTCACGAATAAACAATACCGGAATTTAAATTGCAATTCAAACCAACATCCGCCGGTAATAGATTTAATACAGAATATTGAAACAGTATATGCAGGCAAACAAAGGGACGTCAATATTGTCAAGGTAAGGGTCAATCCTTATGCTTATGATAATACAACGAACTCAATTTCTGTCCTGGATTCATCTGAGATATTCATTGAATTTTCAACAACTGTTCCGATTATTCTAAGGGAATTACCACCCCTGGAGAAATCGTTTTATTGTGGAGTTAATAATCAGGCGCATTTACCTGCTCTGCTGAATGATGTTAATAATACTAAGCAGGATAATCAATTATTATCCGAGGATACATGGTATGTGCCAGCGAGAAAGTATATCGCAATTCCTACTTCCAAGGATGGTATTGCAGCCTTTAAAATGAAGGATGTTATTGCAATAGATGGAACGTTGAACGGCAAGGAATCGAGATACCTACATTTATTGAACAGAGGAGTCGAGCAGCTTATAGCCATCATCGATGAAGATAGTATAATCGATAATAAGGACGAAATTTACTTTTACGGTTCGAGACCCAAAGGCGATACTACATGGTTCGATGCTTTTGCTTCAAAGGAAATGTTTTATTTGTATTACGATAATCTGACCGAAGGAAAACGTCTGGAAGACGGATTATATACAAATGGTGAACCGGATGAAATAAAATCAGTCGATATCAATTGGCATTTGGAGAAGGATAATGATTATGCTCAACAAGACCCAGGTTTAACGGAAGCATCAATTTCGGAAGGCTGGTATATAAGGGGTATTAACGATACAAATCCTTCCCTGCAGAATATTTTCTTCTATCAACCAACCGATAATCCTGAAGATTCCGTTGAAATTTCATCAAGTTTCAATAGCATTTTAGAACTTGGTACTATTAACGGAAAAAGCTTTTTTTATAACTATTATTTATCATTCCTGCTCAACAATGACACATTGGCTCAAAAGACTTTTCAAAAAATGAGGCAGGAAACATTCGTAAAAAAGTTAGCCTCTACTGACTTGTTCCCCGGAATCAACGGAATTGAGCATTTTACATTAACAAACGATTCTAATAAATATCAATTAGTAGGAATTGATTATTATAATGTTAATGGCAAAGCCAAACCTGCCGCTTATAATGGGACAGTTTCATTTGCAACAAATCCTAAGAAATATTCCATACTAAAAATAGACGGATTTTCTTCACACGAAATTGTTGCAATCGATACATTAAATAAGATAATTTATTACCCTTTATCCAGAGCGGGAACAATGATACAATTGGGTGTAAGAAGCGGAGCGAAACAATTTGCGTCAGTCAGGTTGAATGATTCCGGATTTGGATTCTTTAAACCCGGTATTGATATTGTTGCAACAACGGAGTTCTCCAAAAGTGTGATTCAGCAAAGATATTATTCCCAAGATACAAGTGATATTATTGGCTTCATTGATTCCCTGCCTGCTCAAAGCATAGTTGTGATGTGTATAAACAAGCCGATGGTTCTTTCCCAGCAATTAATCCGGTATTTGGAAAAATATGGAATTAAAGATATTGGGCAGGTTGCCAACGGACAAAGCTATGCCTGTATTTTCAGGAAAAGCGGTTCTTTATTGTTCGAAAAAGCCTCACCGGATGTTATCAAATACTCATCATTTTTGCCTAATACCCAAGGCGTGTCCTATTCCTGTTCAATAGATTTATTTGGAAATTCGAATCATAATTTTTGTGTGAGCGATTCCACTGCAATCGAATTTTCAATTCCACAAGCAACTGCACAAACTAATCTTAGGAACAGAACCAATTCTGCCGATGCAATTATTATTACCCATAAAGATTTTCTCCAGGCATCCGAAAGACTTGCTGCCCACAGGTTGAAATACTCCGGTATTAATGAAAAAATTATCGATGTTGACGAAATTTATAAGGAATTCTACTATGGCAGGAAATCTGCACATGCAATAAAATCTTTCCTGAAATTTGCAGTAAATAACTGGGCAAAAAAGCCAACCCATGTTACATTTATGGGTGATGCCTCCGATGACCCTCGTATGGCTTACCATAGCGCTATTATGATAGATTACGTACCGACCTATGGAAATCCTGTCAGTGATTCATGGTATTCTTTTTTGGATAACGATAGATTAGGCGATATAATCGTTGGGAGAATACCGGCTCAAAACCCAAAGCAGGCAAACGAATATCTTGATAAAGTAATCCTCTATGATACTATTCCCATCAGGCCTTGGATGAAGAAGTTCTTATTTATTTCCGGTGGATTAGAAAAATCGGAAATCCTGAATTGGTGTAATTATATAATGGATTTTAAGGATAGAATTGTCAATAGTCAGTTATGCGCCGATACAGCTCGCGTATGCAAAGACCCTGATGATACCGGAGTAAGTGAAAAAGCCGTTGTCAAAATATTGGAATTTATGAATAATGGAGTAATATGGACAAATTTCTTAGGGCATGGCGCAGCGACAGTAATGGATTTGGATGGCTGGACGGCAGACAGGTTCAATAACGGCGACAGAATGGGAATACTCACAAATATTTCCTGTAATGTCGGTAACTTTGCTATTCAATTTAATAATTGCAAAAATGAAGATTATGTCATGTATCCGAAAAAGGGATTTGTAGCGGCTATTGGCTCAACCGGTACGGGAGATGTAACCGTCGGGGAAAAATTACTTGACAGGATATTTGAAAATATGTCAGACCCTTTAATGCAGGAACGAAATGTAGGCGCTCTTTTGTATATGGCATTAAATCAATTTGTAGATTTTTATAAAGAGCGTGACGGACATGACCAGATGGCTCTGCTTGGCGACCCGCTAATTAATGTGAGGATTCCAAAAGAACCTGATATCTACTTTTTAGACAATGAAGCGAAGGCATCGCCTGCGAATCTATCGGAAAATGATTCTTTGGTGACTATCAATATGAATTTATATAACGGGGGTATTTTATATGCAGATACATTCAGGATACGAGTAATTCGAATAAATAATAATTATAAGGATACCTTATTTTTTAAAATAAATGGTATTTGCAGATATAAACCTATTACATTCCAGTTAAACATTAAAAATATGCCGGGTAACCATGTATTGTCAATAACTGCTGACCCTGATGGTATTACGACAGATAAAAATATGTTCAATAATACAACAATATTTATTTTTTTCGTTGCTCCAAGAAATTTATTACCGCTCGACCCGCTTGCTAATTGGGATGTATCTGCTACCAAACCAGTCTTTCGTTTAATAAATTCATATCCTGACAGCTTGAAATTGAAATATGGATTTCAGATTTCCATTCAGCCAGATACTTCAACCCAACCGTTTTATATCTCCAAAGATGCAGAGATTGACAAACAGGAAGATTATATAGATTGGCTCCCTGAATATAATTTCAAATTAAATACAAATTATTGGCTCGGAATCTGGCTGGAGGGTTTATCTGGAGTGCAGGTTCGTAGCTGGAATTGGCTGCCATTCCACACTGTCGAAAGTATTGGAACCACCGTTAACTGGATTCAGGCAAGCTCGCAGGACTCGATTACATTTAAAATCCAACCTAAATTCCAGCCTTACTATATTTTAGGCTTGAAGGGGAATTCCACCAACAGGAACTGGAGCAGGATTTCGATTGGTGATGAAATTTATTGGAACGATAACCGGATTGAAGGATTTAATATTGTTACATATTCAACATTTTCCGGAGCGACCAGAAAGAAGTGGTTCAATACAAGTTATATAGGTGACAACCTCACAAATCCTGCCGATAGCCTTTATTATTTTCTAAGGGATTCGGTTTCAAATAATGAATTTTTACTTTTAACATTGAATGGCAATGCATATAATCTGTTGAATACCACAAAAGCGCCGGAGCCGGGATGCCTCGATTCAATCAAAGCAATCCTTAAGCGGTACGGCTCAAGACTTGCCGGTGATATTGGCGGGGAGAATTCCTTCTCAATGGTTGGTCGAAAAGGTTCTCCTATTGGTTCAATTAATGAAAAAATCAATCAAATGGGAGATACAACCGAGCTGCAAGGCTTTTTATTCAATTATCCCAATACAGGCAGCTTTCTTTCGGAAAAAATCGGACCTGCAAAACTATGGATGGATATTAAGCTCAAAGGCTATTTACCGAAATCAGATTCAATAAACTACTTACTAAAAATATTCGGAGTATCGAAGAAGGGAACTGTTCAATTGGACAGCGCTGTCAATTCATTCAATTTGGATATATCAGGCATCGATGCAAAAAAATATCCTTATTTGAAATTCCAATTCGACATAAATCGCAAGAACACTGGAACAGGGCCTTACATAACAAAATTTGAATGTAATTTCGTACCAACGCCTGAATTAACGGTTGTAAAATCAAAAACAAAGTTGCAGCCGGAAACGATTCTGCGTGCTGACTACGATAGTTTGTTTCTGACAGTACATAATATTTCCTTGCGAACATCATCGGATAGTGCGATTATCGATGTAAAGGCAGTGTCACAGCAATCCGAAACGAAATTCGATACTACTTTTAAGAGTTTTATTATTAATTCCGGAAAATTATCTGATTATATTCTTCCAATCCCAACAGAGACTTATAATAAGTTCAATGATATTCAAATAAATGCTGATATAAATCAATATCAAAACGAGTTATACTATTTTAATAATGAATTGCAACGCCGGTTAGAAGTATTCGAAGATACGATTCCGCCTACTGTAGAAATTTATTGCGATGGTAAACGTGTTTTTGATAAAGATTACGTATCAATTCAGCCGGAAGTTCAAATTTATGTTTATGACAATTCACGATTGAATCTCACTGAAGCATCAATAGTGAATTTGCGTATCAATAGTAAAAAATATGATAAATATAAATTTATGGCTACAAATGATAAACATCCATTGAAAGCAATTTATTCTTTCAGAAGTGATTCTTTATTTGATAAGGAGGACAACTATTTTGTATTGATAGTTAGTGATGCTACCGGTAATTATGATACGGTTAAGTTTGTATTAAAGGTGGCATTCAATGGTAATATTGACAGGGTTTTTGCATATCCTAATCCATTTACTGAAACAACTACAATTAGCTTCAATTTACAGCTACCGCAAATTAATGGAAGTATTAATATTGAAATTTATAACAGTATTGGCAGCAAAGTTAAAACATTGAATCCGGAATTTTCAGTTGGTATAAATAATGTAATATGGGATGGGCGCGATGATGCAGGCATTCCCGTAGCGCAAGGAATATATTATTTCTGGATAAGTTATAGTGGTTATCTGTTTATTGAGCCTGCGAATGGGATTATATCTTTTGTTAAGTGAATTTATTTTTAATGATTTTTTATTATAAAGAGCATGTTGAAAAACTAATTATATGGAAGAATGTCATTCAGAGCGAAGCGAAGAATCCAGAAACCACATTGGAACTGGATTCTTCGCTTTGCTCTGAATGAACACTTTATTTTAAATGAGGCTTAAGTAAATGAAATAATTGAATTTACCACCCCCTACCCCCTCCTAAAATAGGAGGGGATAAAAGAAAAAAATTTCAAATCCCCTCCTATTTTAGGAGGGGGTAGGGGGTGGTAAATTAGTTCATTTTCTTGTCAGAGAAAGCAAAACTTTTATTTTGACTCTGAATGACATTCATCCAAAAACAAGTATTATTTTTTCTTTATATCAATTTCGTCGGCTTTGGCGCTTCGCCGGAATAATCATAAAAGCCTTTGCCTGATTTCCTGCCCAAATAACCGGCTGCAACCATCTTCTTCAAAAGCGGTGCGGGGCGGAAGCGCGGGTCACCGTAATCTGCATGCAATACTTCCATAATGGCAAGCGTAACGTCCAATCCGATTAAATCAGCTAATGTGAGAGGTCCCATGGGATGTGCCAATCCAAGCTTTGCAACTTCATCTATGGCATCTGCCGTTCCGACGCTTTCCATCAATGCAAACACTGCTTCGTTAATCATTGGCATGAGTATTCTGTTAGCAATGAAACCGGGATAATCATTTGCTAAAACCGGCGTCTTACCAAGTTTCTCGGACAATAATTTCACTATTTGATAGGTCTCGTCGCTTGTGACAAGCCCGCGAATCACCTCGACAAGTTTCATCATCGGTACGGGATTCATAAAGTGCATACCAATTACCTGTGCCGGTCGCTTAGTATGAGCGGCAATCTCGGTAATTGAAATTGTCGATGTGTTCGATGCAAGAATAGCTTCCGGACGCAATAATTTATCCAAATCGCCGAATATCTGATATTTGAGCGGCTTGCTTTCAATTACGGCTTCTATTGCAATATCGGCATCAGCAGCATCTTCGAGATTTCCGCTCGCTTTGATTCTGCCTAAGATTTCCTTTTTCTGGTCTTCCGTAACGTTGCCTTTTTTTACCTGGCGGTCGATATTTTTTTCGATAGTCGAAATGCCCTTCTGAAGCGCCGATTCGAAGGCATCGTACAAATACACCGAATAGCCGGTCTGGGCGAATACATGAGCTATACCATTGCCCATTGTGCCTGCACCGAGAATTAAAACTTTTGTAATTTCCATTTGAAGCTCCTTTTTTGATTTCTCTATTCTTTTTATCTTTATTAAATGCAATAAACCAATTATATTTGAAATTAACAATAATTTCGAAATAATAAAAATAGAAATTATAAAAATGTATTTAAAAAGTTTGTAATGACAAAACCATTTTAAGAATCTATGAAAAAAGTCAAGAAGAATGTCATTCTGAACGAAGTGAAGAATCCAGTCCCAATGCCGTAACTGGATTCTTCACTTCGTTCAGAATGACATTCTTCCATATAATTAGTTTTTCCACAGACTCTTAAATATTAATCAGGAATAATAATTATGCAAAATCAAACCTTTAAAGCCTTTGTTGTAGAAGAAACAGCGGTTGGAAAATTTGAAAGAAAATTTATTCAAAAGCCTCTCGACTCGCTCCCAGCCGGCGATGTATTAATCCGTGTGCATTATTCAACTTTGAATTATAAGGACGGACTTTCCGCTCGCGGGCATAAAGGTATCACACGAAAATATCCGCATACTCCGGGAGTCGATGCTGCCGGTATTGTCGAGCAATCCGATTCACCTGATTTTAAGCCCGGCGACGAAGTAATCGTTACGGGTTTTGATTTGGGAATGAATACATCCGGCGGTTTTGCTGAATATATTCGTGTTCCTGCCGGATGGGTTGTGCCTCTCCCAAAGAATATGACACTCAGGAGTTCAATGATATACGGCACTGCAGGCTTTACGGCAGGCATTGCAATCAATGAATTGCAAAAGCGAAACATTATGCCCGATTCAGGAAAAATCCTTGTTACAGGCTCAACAGGCGGTGTGGGCAGCTTAGCGGTTGCGATGCTATCGAAAGCAGGTTATTATGTTGTCGCATCAAGTGGAAAACCGGAGAAAAGTGATTTCATTAAAAGATTAGGGGCAAAAGAAATAATATCTCGTGAAGAAGTCCGGGATTCCTCCCAAAAGGCGCTGCTGTCGGCACGTTGGGTAGGTGCTATTGATAATGTGGGAGGAGATACATTATCAACAATTGTGAAGTCACTCGCGCCTTGGGGTGCGGTCTGCAGCATTGGGTTGGTTGGTTCGGATAAATTGGAGACTACCGTATATCCGTTTATATTGCGGGGTGTATCTATAATCGGAGTGGATTCTGCCGAGCGGAAAATGAGCGAACGCCTTATGATTTGGAAACGTATTTCTAATGAATGGCTTTTGGATGACATAGAATTTATCGTTAAGGAAGTAAGCTTAGATGCTATTTCCGATGAAATTGACATTATTCTTCTCGGGGGGCAGGTGGGAAAAGTGGTGGTGAGAATTGAGTAAAAAGACATCTAAAATAAATTTGAGTTTTAAACTTCTTAAAACGATAGAATATTTGGGAGAAAAAATGCTTAATACTAAATTTACTCTTGTTTATTGGAAAAGTCAGCAATTCTGGCTTGGGAAAATTCTTGAATTTCCTGAAATTATGACCCAGGGAGAAACCCTCGAAGAACTTGAAAATAATATCCGTGAAGCTTTTTACCTGATGAATCTTGATTAATATTTTCTATTGAATTAATAAACTCCAATTTCCAATTAACGGATACAAAATCCAACAAATAATAAATCAATTACAACATTTCCTGACTAATAACGTATTATTGTAATGTAAATATGAAAAAAATTGTAAAAAATATCGTTTCGTCTCTACTCGTAGTTATTTTGATAGCATATACGAGTGGTGTGCAGGTTAATCATCGTATTTGCCTTCTTAAGAAAATTCATATTACTTCCTTTTTCTCAAATGCAGGCTGCGAATATGCAAACAATAGTAGTTCAAATAAGGAAGTTACCAATCAAAAAAATAGTAATATCAACTTGAGTGGGAATCAATGCTATGATGATGCTTTGAATGAAGAAAATGACAGCAATTTCTACGGAGAATCACCATTGAATAACGAAACGCATAAGAATACGAATTGCTGTTCCGATGATGTTTCACCTTTGAAAAGTAAATCCCCAATAATTACTAATCATTACTCTTGCTGCAAGGATTTTGTACAATATTTTTCATTGAATGAAAATCTCTTCATTCAACAGAAAAGCATAGATTATCTTAAAATTCATAAAGTTTTTGCTAATAGTTCCGACTTTATAAATAAGAATCTCGAATATTATCATAAATTTCAAAACAAAGAAATTCTGAAGGTTCAAATCAAGAAACCCGTAGAATTCATTATATCATATATTCAATCCATCTCCAATCCTGATAATAGTGATGAAGACAGTCATCGCAAAGCCTGAAATTCTTTAATGGTTCATAGCTTCACTATT
This sequence comes from Ignavibacteria bacterium, assembly GCA_016844745.1. Lineage (GTDB taxonomy): Bacteria > Bacteroidota > Ignavibacteria > Kapaibacteriales > UBA2268 > JAERMQ01. Next base: position 137,747 of record JAERMQ010000001.1, read on the forward strand.
CTTCAATTTGTGTTCATTCAAATTGATAATAGTCAATGTTTAAGACCATGGAATTTTCAATTTTCAATTTTACAATTTTCATTCAATTTCTAATTTTAAACATTTAAAATTTAAAATTAAATATTAAAAATTTATTGAAAATTGAAAATTTCCAAAATGAAAATTATTTAAGCGATGTAAAATGGTAATTCAAAATTATTAAAAGGTATTAAAATTAAAAATAAAATAAAAATTTTGTTATTTATTTTCCTGACGGGTTTAATTCTTCAATCGAATTCCTTAGCAAAGGAATTGCAGGGAAAGGTAACAGGAATCGAACCGGATGGCAAGAAAGTTGCTCTTCCCAAAGCTAACATTTTTTGGTTAGGAACAAAAACCGGCGCTATCGCCGATGTCAACGGAAATTTCACAATTGATGTTCCCGACGGTGCAAACCGGCTTGTATCTTCATTTATTGGATATGATAAGGATACTATTCTTGTGGATAATTTCAATAAAAAATTGGAAATCGAGCTTAAAGCAAATTATACCCTGAGAGCTATTCAAATTGATGGCGAGCAGCCTGCTCGGCTTATATCGAATACGGCGATCAAAAGCGAAACCATAACAGCTAATGGGTTGAGGAAAGCGGCATGTTGCAATCTGTCGGAAAGCTTCCAGACTAATCCAACGGTTGATGTCTCATTTACCGATGCTGTTACAGGAGCCAAGCAGATTCAGTTATTAGGACTGCAGGGAGTGTATATTCAAATGTTGAATGAGAAAGTACCTTCATTTCGTGGTCTGTCAGCCAACTTCGGATTGGATTACATTCCCGGTCCGTGGATGAAGTCTATACAAATTTCCAAAGGCGCATCGTCTGTGCAGACCGGATTTGAATCAATATCCGGTCAAATCGATGTTGAATACAAAGTTCCGGAAGGCGGCGAGCCTTTGTTCCTGAATTTCTATGCCAATCAACTTGGCAGGTTCGAAGCCAATGCTTATACCACCTATCATGTATCGGATAAAATCGGTACTATGTTATTTGCTCATGCCAGTTCCAATCAGGTTAAACATGATAATAACAGTGATGGATTTTTGGATAAACCCCTGACAACTCAATTCAACCTGCTAAACAGGTGGGCTTATGAAGATGAAACTTTTTGCTCGAAAGTCGTACTTAAAGCATTGTACGAAGACAGAGCAGGAGGGCAAATTGATTTTTATCCTGCCAAAGATAAATCAAAATATTATGGTATGGATATTAGAACTGAGAAATATGAAATGTTCACTTCCAACGGAATAAAATTCGATGACGAATATTCGAGTTTGGGGACTAATTTCTCCCTCAGTCATTACAAACTCAATTCATATTTCAATGATAAAATTTACGACGGCGAGCATAATTCATTTTATGCCAATCTAACTTATCAATCCCAATTAATGGGTAATGAGGAGCATAGCTACTCTGTCGGATTGGGTTTTATCAATGATGTATTCACAGAAGTACGCACGAAAGTAACGCAAAGGCTCGATGCAATCCCCGGAGCGTTCCTGGAATATACTTACAAGGGAATAGAAGATTTGACCGTGATAGCAGGTATGAGGTACGATTATGCCAACGATACGACAAAATTCTTTACTCCGAGATTGCATCTTAAATACAATATCACCGATGATTTGATTATACGCGCCTCTGCCGGTAAAGGATTCAGGATTGCAAACGTTCATGCCGAGAATATCGGTATGTTCGCAAGCTCGCGGACAATGACGATGTTGGAGAATTTAAAACCCGAAGAAGCATGGAATTACGGTATAAACGGAACCTGGAATTTCGATTTGTTCAATACACATTTCATCCTTAATGCCGATTTTTACAGGACGGATTTTATCAATCAGGTTATTGTCGATATGGATAGAGACCCCAATAAAATATTTTTCCATAATCTCAAAGGTGAATCTTATTCGAACAGCTTTCAGGTTGATCTGACGGTCGAGCCATTCAAAGGTCTGACAGTTCTTACAGCTTTCAGGATGAATGATGTTAAGATGACTATCAACGGCGAACTTCTCGATAAACCGCTCCAGTCCCGCAAGAAGGGATTTATTAATCTTGGATATCTAATGACGGATGAAAGCTGGAGTTTCGACTTTACTGCGGAATACAACGGCAGCGGCAGAATTCCGAATACTAAACTAAACCCTGATACTTTGCGCCTGCCTGAATCATTCGACCCGTTTGTGCTGCTCCATACACAGGTAACGAAGCGGTTCGGTGATTTCGAAATTTATCTTGGCGGTGAAAACCTGACAAACTATACTCAATCAAATCCTATATTATCAGCGGATAAACCATTCGAAAAATATTTCGATAGCGGAATGATTTGGGCTCCGATAGTCGGCAGGGTTATTTATACAGGTTTTCGCTGGACTTTCAAATAATTTTATTAAATTTAAAAATAATTATTAACTAAACTAAAGGATAAAAAAATGAAAAAACTAATTTCAAGAACATTCATTGCAATAGCAACCATAGCAATATTTGCTTCTGTATCATACACAAACGCGCAGGAAAACGTTCAGGACAAAGCTCAACCCTTAATTATCGAAGCACAAATCAAAACATCGGCGGTTTGCGATATGTGTCAATCAAAAATTGAAAAAGCCCTTAAGAAGGTTGATGGAGTCCAGGAAGCCAACCTTAATGTCGATACAAAAATCGCAACGGTTAAGTACGAATCTGAAAAAACCGACATTGATAAACTACGTGCAACAATTGCTAAAGTTGGTTATAATGCCGATGAGGTTAAAGCAGATGAGAAGGCGTACAACAAATTGCCAAAATGCTGCAAGAGCGAAGAAGTCCATAAGGAAAAATAAATTATATTGTTTTTTATAAGTCATTCCTGCTAATGATGTTGCGTGCAAAGTCAGGAGAGTGTCATTCAGAGCGAAGCGAAGAATCCAGTAACTGCATTGGGAATGGATTCTTTGTTTCTTTTAGATTGACTGTCTCCCCATTAATTGCCTTATGAAATAGCCTAATTTTATTAATTTTCATATCAATTCACCAATTATTATAATTTTTAGTGAATCCCCAATAATTTCTCAGCAATTATCTGTGAAGAGCCAATTGATGAGTTCACATAATTGCGAGCAATTTCTCCGATTGCCAAACGGTTCTCCTTCGATGTAATTATTTCCTCCAACCAAGCCGCAAGCTCGGCAGGAGTCGATACAACCTGCAATGCTCCAAGTTTCTGCAAGTTTATTGCATCAGGTGAATTCTTCATTTTCGTTCCGCATGAAAGCGGAATGCCATATCCGGCAGGTTCTGCCGTACTATGCACTCCAACACCGAATGCTCCACCAATATAAGCAGCATCAGCAATGGAGTATAATCCAAGAAGCTTCCCGATTGAATCAACAATTATATGTCTTTCTTTCAATTTTCCTGTTTCGTTAATCCGGCTAAAAAGTATGTATTCATCTAACTTTGCAGATAATTTTTCTATATGTTCAGTAGTTGGTTCATGAGGTACGAAAATAATTCGAATTGAGTCTGAGATATTCTTTGGCAGCAGTTTCATAGCGCTGTTCATCAAGGTTTCATCAGGCTCCCAGCAGCTTCCTGCAATAAGAATAAAATCACTTTCATCAAAAATAACATTATTGAGAATAGGTTTTTCTTTTGCTGATGTTACTTTATTGTAAATCCTGTCGAATCTCGTATCGCTCAGAACGGTTGTTTTAGTCGATAGATTAAGAGATTTGAAGTACTCCGAATGCTCAACATTAATTACAAAGATTTCAGAAAAATAATTATATGTCGATTTGAAGAATATACGCATCAGAAAATTGTTATTTGCAAATTTGCCGTTATGCCGAGTCGCATCGATTAAGTAAGCGGGAATCCTGCGTTTCGAGAGTTCCTCCATAAGATTGCGCCAGATTTCATAACGAACAAATACGGCAGCATCAGGTTTTACGACATCGATGAATTTCTTTGCATTTCGTTTCGAATCGAAGGGCAAATAGCAGACTGCATCAGCAAGAGGAAAGTTTTTCCTATTATTATAACCGGAAGGTGAATAGAAAGAAACAATGATTTTAATATCGGGATTTCTCGATTTCAGGATTTCAATAATTGGAACTGCCTGCTCGAATTCCCCCATAGAAGCGGTATGGAACCATATTCTCCGGTGACCTTCGATTTTATTTAATGATTCTAAAGCCTTGCGAAAATTATTCTCCTTATCGGCAATTTTCTTATTAAAGAATTTTAAAATTAAGATTAATAATCTCCCAATGGGAATGAAGATTAAGTTGTATAAAATCGAAATGATGTTCATAGAAAAATTTATATTTAAAATTAGATGAAAGTCTAATATGAAAGAAGAATGTCATTCTGAACGTAGTGAAGAATCCAGTCCCAATGGGCTTCTGGATTCTTCACTACGTTCAGAATGACATTCTTCTATTTTTGATTGATTTCACACAGCCTCATTCGCAGGAATGATATCATACTTTTAATAGTTGCACTTTTAAGTTGTACCTTAATCTATTTCCCGGTAAAATTTGCCTGCCGTTTTTCTAAGAAAGCGGCTGTTCCTTCCTTGAAATCCTGGGTGCCGCAAAGACGTCCGAACATCTTGGATTCGAAATGCAAGCCTTCCAATTCAGATAATTCATCGGCAGCATAAATACACTCTATTGCCCCTGCTACTGCAAGACTGCCTTTGCTCAGAATCAATTGGATAAATTCTTCTGTTTTTGCCAATAATTCAGCTTGAGGATAAACAGCATTCACCATGCCGATTTTTTCTGCTTCAACGGCATTAATCATCTTTGCCGATAGAATCAATTCCATAGCTTTTGCCTTACCAACGAGGTGTGTTAAGCGTTGAGTAGCGCCATATCCGGGTATAATTCCAAGATTTACTTCCGGTTGACCAAGCTTTGCATTCTCCGAAGCAAATCGCATCTGGCAGGAGAGGGCAAGCTCGCAACCGCCTCCGAGTGCAAAGCCGTTAATCGCTGCAATAGTCGGTATGCGAAGCTGGGCAAGGCGTTTCATAACATAGCTGCCATATTCGGAAAACAGCTTGCCGCTTCTTTCGCCGGATTCATTTAATTCTTTAATATCGGCGCCGGCAGCAAAGGCTTTTTCTCCGGTACCTGTGAGAATCAATGCCTTCACAGATTCATCCAATTCGATTGACCTGATGGCAGCATCCAAATCGTCGAACATTTGTTTATTCAAGGCATTGAGCTTATCGGGACGATTCAGTGTTATTACGACATAACTGTCTTTTTTTTCGAATAAAATTGTTGAGAATTCCATCTTTTACTCCATAAAATTGAAGATAAAAATATAATTTACTAAATTTAATGCACTTCGATTCTTCCAACTAATGCCCGTGAAATCGTTGCTTCGTCTGTGAATTCGAGACTTGAGCCTACGGGCATCCCATGGGCTATTCGCGTAATTTTAATATTAAGCGGTTTAATTAATTTAGCAAGGTACTGAGTAGTAACTTCCCCTTCTACGCTTGGATTGAGGGCTAATATTACCTCCCGTACATTGCCGAGCCTTGTGATTAGCTCCTTGATTTTCAGGTCTTCAGGCGTGATTCCATCCAAGGGATTCAATGTCCCGTGAAGGACATGGTACATACCGTAAAATTCGTTCGTCTTCTCGATAGCAACGACATCGGTTGGCTCTTCAACTACGCAGATTATTGATTCATCTCTCTTACCGGATGAGCAAATCGGACAAGGGTCGATTTCCGTAAAGTTGTGACACAGAGAGCAGAAGCGAACATTTTGCTTTAATTCAGTTAATGATTCTGAAAATTTTTCTAAAAATTCTGTTGGTTGTTTCAATAAATAAAAAGCAAGGCGTTGTGCAGTTTTCCGTCCTATTGTCGGCAGTGATGAGAACATCTCTACGACTTTTTCTATTGATTCCGAAGTGTATATCATACCTTATTTTAATTACGAATTATGAGTTATAAGTTATGAGTTATAAGTTATGAGTTATAAGTTATGAGTTATAAGTTATAAAAAAATTATTAAACATTAACCATTGACCATTAACCATTAACCATTATTCATAATCCTATAAATCCTAATTCAGATAAATTTTCATTGACAATTAACAATTGACCATTGACAATTGACCATTGATTAAGGATTGAAGTTCAGTCCGGGAATATTTGGGAGCATGCCCGAAAGCCGTCCCATTTCCATTTGGGACATTTCCTGGGCTGCACTTTGAGCCTTATTCACTGCAGCTACTACCAAATCTTCAAGCATTTCGATATCTTCGGGATTAACGATTTCCTTACTGATTTTTAGTGAGACAAGTTTGTTATTTCCGTTGACAGTCGCAGTAACCATACCTCCTCCGGCATCACCTGTTGCGGTTTTATTGCCCAAATCGTTTTTTATTCTTTCCATTTCGGATTGTACTTTTTGAGCCTGCTCCAATATATTTGACATGCTGAATTTCACTTTGCACCTTATTTTTTAAAAAAATATAGTATCAAAATTAAGAAATAATTTTAGGAATTAGAAAGTTTATTTTATATTTGTTGAATGTATTCTTTGAAATTAATAAATGGTATGAGGTAAATATGGGAATTTTCAATCGTATATCGGACATTTTCAAAGCTAATGTAAATGATACGCTCGATAAAGCGGAAGATCCGGAGAAGATGCTGAAACAAATGGTTATCGAAATGGAGGAATCCATAAATAAAACAACCATGGCTGTTTCCAGTGCGATAGCTAATGAGAAGTCGCTCGAAAGAAAAATCGAAAAAGCCAAGCGTGCAAGTAAGGATTGGGAAGAAAAAGCGATGCAGGCTCTGAATGCAGGCAGGGAAGATTTAGCCAGAGCTGCTTTAGAAAAGAAAGCCGTTGAAGACCGCAATTCGGTTGATTTGGAACCAATCTGGGTTCAGGCTAAAGAAACTTCAACAAAAATGCGCGGACAACTCGATACTCTTCGTGCAAAATTAGAGGAAGCCCGGCAGAGACAATCCACATTAATTGCCCGCTCCCAGGCTGCAAAAGCCCAAAAACAAATTGCACAAACATTCAGTGGAGTTGGCTCGGACGCTTTTTCGAAATTTGATAAATACGAAGGTAAAATCGAAAAACTCGAATCGGAAGCTGAAGCCTTCGAGCAGCTTGGTTCCGGCAGCACAGACCTTGATATGGAATTTAAAAAATTATCATCCGGAGCAAACGTTGACGATGATTTATTGAAGTTAAAGGCTAAAATGGGGATGCTCCCACCTGCTAATCAATAAAGGTAGGGGCTATTTATTAATTAATTTTTCCTTGAAAATATTTCGGAGATAATATGGAAGATAAATTTGCTTATGATAGAAGTGATAGTTACGACACTACTCCTGATGAGTTGATACAGAATACAATCGAGCGGGTATCGAGTTACCTTAAAAATAATTTCCCTGACCACCTTTCGTTTGGGAACGGCTCATTTACGATTCAGCGCGGCTCTTCGCAAATAATGATTATTGTCCGCCCGTTTACCGATGATGATACTTGCGTCGAATGTCTTGCTAATGTTGTTAGCGGAGCAAAAATTTCAACAGAATTGATGAGATTTCTACTGAGAAAAAATGCAGAACTGCATTTCGGCTCATTCTCGCTCCTTTTCGACGATACAATCGCATTTTCGCATACCGTGAACGGTAAGAACCTCGATGAAAACGAATTAAATACGGCAGTAGTATCGGTTGCAATTATATCGGATTATTATGACGATATTATTGTCGAAATGGCAGGTGGGAAGCGGGCTTCCGATACGGAGCATTTTTCGCCTGAAGACCATTATTTCTAAGATTGGTCAATTTTCGAAAATACAATACTTGTTATTCTTTGAAACAAAATAAAGAAGAATGTCATTCGTAAGCGAAGTGAAGAATCTTCTTCGAAATTGGATGAATGTAGTATTGAAGTAAAGTAAGAATTATATTATTCGGGATAGGCATCAATACTTCATTCTTCCAAAAAGGATTAAAGAGTATTGTGAAGTTATAAAACAAGAATGTCAGACTATGCAAGAAGATTCTTCGCTTCGCTCAGAATGACAGCCTAAAAGGAGTTTTACCCAGTTTCATTAGCAGGATTGACAATCCGTTTTCTTTAATATTTTTCTTAATAATTTTAAAAAATACTACGTAATCTATTCTCATAATAAAAATGATACAAAGAACCGATATAGATACAATACAATCTTACTTGACCGATGCCTCTAATCTTCAGGGAAGCGCTGATGTAGTCTATATTCCGGAAGATATTAAGGAATTGAAGCAGATAATAATAAAATGCCATTCTGAAAACACTCCAATGAACCCGGCAGGCGCTGGCACTGGCTTGACAGGCTCGAGAGTTCCGTTATCAGGAGTTGTTATTTCTACTGAAAAACTAACAAAAATTATATCAATAGATAAAACAAAGCAAAGAATTACAGTTGAACCGGGAATCTTCAGAAGTGAGATAGAATCTGAGCTTGGGGCTTTAGGCTATTTCGTTCCCCCTTCACCAACAGAAAAAAACAGCGCTATTGGTGGGAATGTAGCAACAAATGCGTCCGGAGCACGAACATTTAAATATGGCGCCATTCGTGAATTCATCACCGGTTTGAAGGTATTTTTATTCAATGGAGAAGAAATAATTCTGCGGCGCGGAGAAAATTTTGCTAACAATTATGAACTGAAATTACTCACTGAATCTGGTCGCAAAATATCATTACACCTTCCCTCTATTAATATGCCCGAAATTAAACATGCTGCAGGATACTTTTTGAAACCAAATATGGATGCAATAGACCTGTTCATCGGAAGCGAAGGCACACTGGGTATCATTTCCGAGATTGAACTATCATTCATCCCATTACCGGAAAATGTACTTGGAGGGATTATTTTCTTTGATGATGAAAATCGGCACATTCAATTTGTTGAAGAAGTCCGAAGACTAAGCAAAGAAAATAATTTAAAGGATTATCGAACTGTAAGCGATGTATCGGCGCGTGTTCTGGAGTTTTTCGATGTCAATTCCGTGAATTTATTACGTGATAAATACCGGCAAATTCCACCAGATGCAAAGGGTGCAATATGGTTCGAACAGGAATTCTCCTCTGAGAATGAATCGGCAGTACTTGAATCCTGGGCTACAATTATTTCGGAGTATTCCGCATTAGGCGATTTTACATGGATAGCTCAAAATGAGAAGGAACATGAAAACCTCCGTCAATTCAGGCATGAGTTACCTCTTCAGGTTTACGAAGTATATTCTGCTAATAGTCAATTGAAACTCGGCACCGATATTGCCGTTCCGGATGTTCATTTCCAGGAGAGTTATCAATTCGTAAAACAGGAAATACAAAAACTTCAGATACCTTATGTGATTTTCGGACATATCGGTAATTGCCACCTGCATACGAATATTTTTATTAAGGATGAAGAAGAAAGAAAGAGGGCTTATGAATTTTATGATGCCTATATTGAACATTCGTTAAAGCTTGGTGGGACAGTATCGGCTGAGCATGGCATAGGAAAATTAAAGAAGAAATATTTAAATAAGATGTTTGGGCAGGAAGCAATAAATGGTATGAAAGCTATTAAACAAATACTTGATGAAAAGTATCTTTTAAATGTTGGGACATTGTTTGATTGACCATAAAATCCAACCCGATACGTCAACAAAAAATTAATAAAGAATTGATTAAAAAGAATTTGAAATGGAGACAAGCAGACCATTGGTTAACATAAGAAGAAATTACGGAAAATTTAAAATTAGTGAAAAAACTATTGCCAAAAATCCTTTTGAGCAATTTACACTCTGGTTCGATGATGCCGTTAATGATAATACAATTCTCGACCCTAATGCTATGACATTAGCAACAGCAACAAAAGTAGGCAAGCCATCATCAAGGACTGTCCTGCTAAAGAAATATGATAATAACGGATTCGTTTTTTTTACTAATTACGAGAGCCGCAAAGGATGCGAGATTGAAGAAAATCCTATGGGTAGTTTGCTTTTTTTCTGGCCCTCATTAGAGCGTCAAATACGCGTCGATGGCTCTATTGAGAGAATTTCACAAAAGGAATCCGATGAATATTTCCAAACAAGAGATTATAAAAGTCGCATTGGCGCATGGGCTTCGAGGCAAAGCCGAAAACTCAAGGGCAGACTCACATTAATGCGGGAAGTTGCAGGATATATAGCAAAATACCCTATAAATGTTCCCCTGCCTCATCATTGGGGTGGTTATAGGTTGATTGCCGAAGAATTTGAATTCTGGCAGGGGCGCGAAAGCCGTCTGCATGACAGGTTTTTATTTGTTAAAGAAAATGGAAATTGGGAATTGCAAAGACTGTATCCATAGGTTTATTAAATAATTTCATTTCAGCAAATGAAGAAGTTTGAAAAACAAGAAAAGGAAGAATGTCATTCTGAACGAAGTGAAGAATCTTGTAGAATTAAGTGAATCGTATTCTTTGAGAAGATTCTTCACTTCGTTCAGAATGACATTCTTCTATGTTTTTGTTTAATAATATTTACATAAATTACATTTTAATTAAAATTTTAGAAGTATCATAATGAATACTTTTTTAAAAGACAAAAAAATAATTATTGGAATAACAGGTTCCATCGCTGCATTCAAAATACCGCTGTTAGTGAGGGAATTAATCCGTCATAGGGTCATAGTCAACGTTGTTATGACTCCATCAGCAACGCAATTCGTTACTCCGCTTATTCTGGCAAATTTAAGCCGTAATCCTGTAATCGTCGAGATGTTCGACCCGGAACAGCAAACCAAGGGTGCCTGGCATATAGACCTTGCTAATGTGTGCGATGCTATGCTAATAGCGCCATGCTCTGCTGCAACCCTCGGACGTCTGGCAAACGGAATTCTGGATACTGCTTTGACTACCCTTGCAACTGCTATTCCGCGAAATATACCACTTATCATTGCGCCTGCTATGGATACGAATATGTGGCTGCATCCTTCTACACAAAGGAATATCGAAAGGCTCAAAAGCGACCGGGCGATTATAATACCTCCGGCATCCGGTGAACTTTCGAGTGGAATGGAAGGTCCCGGAAGACTACCCGAAGTCGATGAATTATTTGATTTTCTATGTAATATTTTAAATCCCGATATAAAAAAAAACTCTGAAATAAAAGAGCAGAAGCCAGTTACGAAGAATGATATTACTGTCACAAAGATTAAAGAAGAATCTAATGAAGGTCATATCAAAGAACTGATTGAAAAGCCTTCATTAACTTTGCAGGAATCTGTTGAGCAGGATAAATGGACATCCGAATTTGAGTTTCATAAGTTAAAAAATAAAGGTCAGAACTCAAATACCGAATACTTGAAAGGAAAGAAAGTTTTAATTACTGCCGGACCAACTTATGAAAAGCTCGATGATGTGCGGTTTATCGGCAATTTTTCTTCCGGGAAAATGGGGTTTGCATTAGCAGAAGAAGCTCAATTAGCAGGTGCAGATGTTGTACTAATTACCGGACCAGTTGATTTAATCGAACCTGCCGGTATTAGAAGAATAAATGTAACATCAGCCGAAGAAATGTATCAGGCAGTTATGGCAGAATTTGAAAAATCCGATATAACTGTTATGGCAGCCGCAGTTGCAGATTTCACACCATCGAAGAAATATGACGGAAAAATAAAGAAAGCTTCTACAGATGAATCTTTAACGATAGAACTTGTGCCGACAAAGGACATCCTTACAAGTTGTGGTAAAATTAAAAAAACAGGTCAAAAGTTGATTGGATTTGCCCTTGAGAGCGCTGATGAATTAGAGAATGCAAGGAAAAAGCTACAAGAAAAAAATTGTGATATGATTGTCCTGAATACCACCAACCAACCTCAGAATGTATTCGGCAGCGACAATAATTCCATTACATTATTGACGAAGAATGGTGAAGTTAAGTCCTATCCTGAGCTTACAAAGCAAAATTGCAGTAAGATAATTCTACAAAAAGCAGTGGAGTTATAATATGAGCGAATTATTTCCTGATGAAGAATCGCTCGAAACCGGCAAAGAAACCGCGCCGCTTGCAGATAGAATGCGCCCTCGAAAAATTGATGAAATCGTAGGACAGCAGCATCTTTTGGGAAGCGATAGCCCACTCAGGAAATTTTTCGAATCCGGCAAATTCCCTTCAATGATATTCTGGGGACCTCCCGGTTCCGGCAAAACAACAATAGCCCAGCTTATGGCATCGTTTGGCGATTACCAGTTTACTAAAATCTCAGCAATTGATACGGGTGTTAAAGATATCAGGCAGGTAATCGAAGTGGCGGTAAGGCTTAAAGCTCGAAATAAGCATTGTCTTCTTTTTATAGATGAGATTCACCGTTTCAATAAATCCCAGCAGGATGCCCTGCTCCATGCAGTCGAGAAAGGTATAATTATTCTCATAGGCGCTACAACGGAAAATCCATCGTTTGAGGTAAATTCAGCTTTACTGAGCCGTATGCAGGTTTATCGATTGTTCCCTCTATCCGAAGAGGATATAACATTACTCATAGACAGGGCTTTGGCTACCGATGAAATCCTAAAGAATCATGTAATAAAACTTGAAGACCGTGAGTTTTTATATGCAATATCAGGTGGTGATGCCCGTGCTGCACTTAATGCTCTCGAACTTGCTTTTATGCTCGCATCAAATGAAGATTCTGAAGAAATGATAATTAACCGAAGCGTTTTGGAAAAGGCTCTTCAACAGAAGACAGCATATTATGATAAAAGCGGAGATGCGCATTACGACACGATATCAGCATTTATTAAATCTCTTCGTGGTTCCGACCCCGATGCTGCACTTTTATGGCTTGCCCGTATGTTAGATGCCGGTGAAGAGCCGCGTTTCATCGCTCGCCGCATGGTTGTATTTGCAAGCGAGGATATTGGCAATGCCGACCCGTTTGCTTTGGCTTTGGCAATATCGGTTTTTCAGGCTGTAGAAATGATTGGTCTCCCGGAATGTGCCATCAACCTTGCTCAGGGAGTTACTTATCTTGCTTCTTGTCCGAAATCCAATGCTTCCTATATGGGTTTGCGTTCTGCCCAGGCTGCCGTTAGCAAGGGCGCTTCTTCGAATGTACCGTTGCATCTTAGAAATGCACCTACAAAATTAATGAAGAATGAAGGTTTTGGAGAAGATTATAAATACCCTCATGAATATGATTACCATTTTATAAAAGAAAATTATTTTCCTGTTGGATTCGAGCCTCGTGCTTTCTATTTTCCCGGAAATTTCGGCAGGGAGGATACTTTCAAAAAGCGCTTGGAATCTTTCTGGCAGGAAAGGTACAAGAAGAAGTAATGGTCAATGGTCAATGGTTAATGGTTAATGGTCAATGGTTAATGGTTAATGGTCAATGGTCAATGGTTAATGGTCAATGGTCAATGAAAACAATTATGAATTATAAATTATAAATTATGAGTAATGAGTTATGGGCAATGGGCAATGAGTATTGAGTTATGAGTATGATAAGAAATCAATAAATCCTTTCATCCTTTAATCCTACAAATCCTAATTCAGACAATTTTATTCATTAACTGTCTAATCCTGAAATAAGTTGACTCCAAAATTAACTAATTTTAAGGAGTCAAAAATGTTAAAAAAAGAAACGACCGGACTGCTTCCAGTCA
>JAERMQ010000078.1 GCA_016844745.1 Ignavibacteria bacterium
AGAATAAGGAAAATTAGCACATATCGCTGAAATTAAAAAATTTGTATAAAAATCAGGCTAATTCTATCATCTGATTTTTACTCACTGATTAAGGTATTAGTTAAAGGAGAATATTTAACGAACCTTGGCATTCTATGGATTGGTAAACGCCAAGACAGAGCTACTCTTCTTTATGCACCTGGGATTCAATTCATTAAATACAACGAACGTGGTGAAAAAGTAAATAAAATTCTATGGGATGATTTCCAACTTAATCCGCTTGAAATGATTGAAGAGGTTATGACGAAAATTCCGGAATGGAATGAATCAATCGAAATTAGCGATGGTATTTTTAGAAAAAATATTCCACTTTATGATTCTATTGTTGTACGCGAACTTTTAGCCAATGCCTTAGCACATAGGGTTTACAATACAAGAGGGGATATCTTTATTAATTTATACCCGGATAGATTAGAAATACATAATCCTGGATTATTGCCATTGGGAGTAACACCCAAAAATATTATATCTCAATGTATTCAAAGAAATGTTCAGTTTGCTAAAATTTTTTATGATTTAAAGTTGATGGAAAGAGAGGGTAGCGGCTACGATAAGATTTTTGAAGTTCTACTATCCAATGGGAAAAAATTACCAGAAATTAGAGAAGAAAACGACAGAGTTATTGTTACAATACATCCACAAATCATAAATATAGAAATTATTAAATTAATTGACAAAGCTATTCTGGATTTTCAGCCTTCACAAAAAGAACTTATTTGTCTTGGTTTAATTGCCCAAAATAATACTCTCACGTCAAATGAATTTTCTTATATTCTCGATATAAACGAAGAAGCAAGTATTAAGCATTGGCTTGGTAAATTACTTGAATACAAAATAATACTTACTAAAGGAATAAAAAAAGGAACTAAGTATTATGTTAATCATGAGTTTTTAAGAAAAGTTGGCTATAAGGGAAAAACCAATTTAAAAAGAATCGAACCATATAGATTAAGGGAATTAATTAGAGAAGACTTGCAAATATATCAAGGAAGTTCAATAAGTGAAATTCATACAAGAATAGCACCGGAATTAAATATTCGTATTATTGGAACTCAACTTAATTATTTGTTAAAAAAAGATGTAATTTATAAAAAAGGTATTAGAAGGTGGACAAGATATTTTTTAAATGTAGTTAAATATTATGAATATTAGTTAAATTGATATTTAAAAGTTGTCAAAAAAAGTTTCCAAAAAGTTACCCAAAGGTTGTTTATAAGTTGTTATATAAGTTGTTATAAATGTTGTAATAATTGTTTTAAAAAAACAGGAGCAATATTCTAATGTATTATTTATCAACAAGTTATGTTATACATAATTTGAAAGAAATATAAATATAACGTATATAGAACGTATAAGAACGTATATAGAACGTATATAGAATGTGTATAGATCGTAGATAAAAAGAACAAAGAACATAGATAAGGAGATTTCCTTTTCTACTAAGCTTTATTGTCTGAAATAAGGTTTTTAATTGTTTTATATATAACGGTTCATAGTAAAAACGTTGCATGCAACGTCTCTACAGACCAACCAAAACAAACCTTATTTTATTCAAATATTCGGTTAACGATTAATTTTATTTATTATATTTGTAAAATAAGGGGATTGAATATAGGTTTATGGTGGAATATGAAGAAAAATAGTACATTACTGACTAAAGAAGAAATAATTAAAATAATTAAATCGGAGAAAAATTTTTTATCTGAAAAGTATTTTGTTTCGGAAATAGGATTATTCGGGTCTTATGTTCGTAATGAGCAAAAAGTTAAAAGTGATATTGATATCCTTATTAGCTTTGCTAAATCTCCTGATTTTTTTGTTTTTCTTGAACTGGAAGATTATTTGAGCGATTTGTTTGGTATTAAAGTTGACTTAGTTACAAAAAACTCCCTAAAACCAATTATTGGTAGTTACATAAAAAAGGAAGTAGAGTATATATGAAAAGACAATATTTAGATTATCTCAATGACATGCTCGAATTGGCTTCCGACGCTATAAAATTTATCGAAGGTATGTCTTATGAAGATTTCCTTGAGGATAAGAAAACAAACTTTGCTGTTTTCAGAGCTTTGGAAGTTATTGGTGAAGCAGTAAGCAAAATCCCGGTACCTATTAGAAGTCTTTACCCGACAATTCCCTGGAAAAGCATTTATGATATGCGCAATAAATTGATTCATGAATACATTGGGGTTGACTACGAAATCGTTTGGGATACAGTTAAATCAAGTTTACCTGCTCTAATTCCTGAGTTATTATTAATAATTGATGATTATAAAAAAAACAATCCGGATTTATTTAAACGGTAAGAATTAACTATTTTAAAGTGAAAAATGAAGAAAAATAGTACATTACTGACTAAAGAAGAAATAATTGAAAAAATAAAGACTGAAAAAGAGTTTTTAAAACAAAATTATCATCTGACTGAAATTGGTTTGTTCGGCTCCTACGTTCGCGGCGAACAAAAGAAAAAAAGCGATATTGATATTCTTATTGATTATGACCGGAATGAGAAATTTTCTTTATTCGACCTTGTTGATTTAGGAGATTACATGTCGGAACTTCTTGGAGTTAAAGTTGATGTAGCCTTAAAAAGGTCACTTAAAACAGTAATAGGTTATTATATTCTTAAAGAAGTAATTTATATATGAAACAAAAAAGACATTATATCGATTTTCTAATTGATATTTATCATCAAACCCGTATGGTAAAGAAATTTATTTCAAATGTAAAATTTGAAGACTTTAATTCCAATACACAACTTTTTTATGCTATTTGCCGAACATTAGAAATTATAGGAGAAGCGACAAAAAATCTACCTAAAGAGATGATAAGTCATTATCCTGATATTGAGTGGTCGAAAATGGCTAAACTTAGAGAAATAATTATTCATCATTATACAGGATTGGATGAAAAAGTAATTTGGGATATTTGCAAAATCGATATTAAAGACTTACAAAAGACAATTTAAGATGTTATTACAAAAGAAATGGAAAAACTAAATGAACCTGAAATCAAGAAATTAGTTAAACAAAAAATAAAAGAAATCAACCAAAAGGCAAAAGTTAGAAGAGTTTGATTTTATCTTTGACGAAATATAGCTTTACCACTTTCAACCTAATTACCTTATTTTATTATAGATTTTGCCTCCACTATTGAATAAGGTAATAAGGTTCAAGGCTCCCGTTTATTCCCATTTCTACTAAGGTTTATTGCCTGAAATAAGGTTTTTAGCTGTTTAGACAACAAGCTTTTGGGTATTTTGCAATATTAATTGAAAAGTTTCAAATTGATTTAATTTATTATAACTCATAACAATAAATTTATAATCCATAATTTCTAAAAGTCTTCAGCAAAAATCTAAATAACAACAAACGAAGTCATCGTCAGCGAACCAGCCTGGGCTTTGTCATTGAAGAAAGTAGATTTTTCATTTTTTCCCATTAGAGCTAATACATACAGCATCGGCAGATAATGCTCGGCAGAATTAATCGCCAAATCGAAGGCTCTGCCCTGCTTACGGTAGTTTATTAAAGATTGAAAATCCTTCTCCGATATGTATTTCTTCATTTTAGCGCTTGCCTCCAAAGCCCAATCGAAACCGAAATCCGGCTCGTTCATTTTATCCCATGCTACAAGACCGAGATTATGAACCATATTTCCGCTACCTATTAGCAATGCTCCATTATTACGAAATGCAGCAAGCTGCTTCGATAATTCGAAATGTCCGGAGCCATCTAATCCGTAATCCAGACTGAGTTGGACAATCGGAATATTAGCATCGGGATACATCTTTATAATTGGTGACCAGCAGCCGTGGTCGAGACCCCAATCCTGAGACAAGCCGATTTCATGGTTTTTAATTGTAAGTTTGATTGTTTGGGCAAATTCAGGACTGCCCGGTGCGGGATACTGCACTTCGTAAAGTTTACGCGGAAATCCGCCAAAATCATGGATAGTCTTTGGCTTTTCCATTGCTGTAACTAATGTGCCTTTGGTTTCCCAGTGGGCAGAAATGCAGATAATCACTGCTGGAGTTGGAATCTTTGCGGCAGCATCACGCCAGCCACGGGTAAATTCATTCTCTTCGATAGCATTCATCGGATTGCCGTGTCCGACGAACATAGCCGGCATAGTAGCGGTTGAGGGTTGTTCAGCCATTAGATTGCCAAGTTCGCCAAGGTTCATACTGACTCCTGCAAGTGGTAATAGTGATATTATTTTATTGAAGGTGCGGCGGTGCATATATATATATTTTTTTCAGATGAATATATAATAATTTTTATACTTAATTTTAATTACTGCTCCCATTCCAGCAGTTCGTCTTTAATTGAAACATTCAAAATTTCGAATTTCTCTTTTATTTCGGGTATTTCATTTTGAATAATATCCCAAATTATTTCAAGATTGACACCGAAATACTAATGAATTATCGCATTTCTAAAGTCAATTAAAATTCTCCATTCTATTTGTTTGTTGGCTTCTTTAAATTTTTTAGGTACTTGATTGGCAGCTTCACCTATGATTTCAAAATTTCTGATAATTGCATCAATCGTTTTGGTGTCTTTGATAAAATCCATATAATCCATATTACTTGAGTAATCAATGATTTTATGGATAGAACCTAAAATATAATTAATATCCAACATAATATTTCTTAATTTTTTAGCCAAATTGCTTCCTTAAGAATATATGGTTTTATAGAATCCTTTAATGAATTTTCGCATACCAAATCAATTTTATGATGTAATAACTCTTCTAAAAAATCTCGTAATCCAATGAAATTTCGGAAAGTATTTTGGTTAAAGTTCACTAAAAAGTCAATATCACTAGCTAAACTACTTGTTCCAATGGAAAAAGAACCGAAAAGAGCCAGTGACTTTACATGGAATCTTTCAAGAATCTCGTTGTTCCTGTTTAATTCGTCTATAATATTTTCCTTAGTCATAATTTTCTAATACATTCACAAAATAATTTAAGACGGGAAAAAGATATTAATATTTATTCCTTAATTATATACGCCTTGATTATATAATCCAATTCAGGATAATTCTTTTTAAGGAATTCGGTTGCATTTGGGATTGAATCTAATTTGAGTCGTGGTTCGTCGCCATAGCCATCGTAGAATTTATAAACAACATCCATACCGGAGCTAATGTAAGCAAAAGCGGGAAAGCCTAAAGTTTCGCCATAGCTGACGGTATCCAAACGTGAATTGTTTTTTAGATTGATAAAAAGTTGGGTTCCGCGAGTTTTCTTACCTGCGCGTGCAAATGCTATTGTTCCGGTATCATTGCTTTTCAAAACAGGCTCATCCAAAATGATATGCTTCGACCAAGCACTATCGAGCTTGCCATCCACAGTGCCGAACTGCGCAACGAAGTTTTTCATTACACGGTAGATTGGAATATTTTTAAAGTACCCTTTGTTGATTAATTGGTAAAATCTTTCAACAGCCAATGGAGAGAATTTCTTTTCTGCAGTGACCTCGAATGAACCTTTTGTAGTTTCGAACCTAGCTTTGAATTTATCGGGCATTCTTGGAATAAGAAGTGCATCATAAGTCTCATGTTGCGAGAAAAGAGATGAAACTGCGAAAAGAAATGATGCAATTATTATTAAAACTGTTAGAGTATTCTTGTTTTCGATAAATTTTTTATGAAACTTCATAATTTTCTCCTTAATTCAAAAAAAATATTTCAAATATCATTAATAATTTACATAATTTAATTTTTAAAATCCAATTGTCAAAATAAAAAATGCTGACCTAAGCTGGCTCATATCGCCTTGCTGACGAATGTAATCTTCAAGATATCTTCTGTATGCCATGTATTTTTCCTGCTGGGTAATCTTACCATCGGAATTGAAATCGGAAGCGGGATTATATAACCGGTTGCCAAAACTATCATATTGGGTACTGGAAATACTACTTGGTATATTGATATCACCTTTTTTATAAATCGTTTCGGATCCAAAATCCTTTACTTTGCGTTTTAATGAATTTTTGATATAATAATTATTAATGATTCGGAAAGCAGAATTAAATAAATTAAAAATATCAATCGAGAAAGCAAAAGATAAATTACCCATTTTTGTGTTATTGTCCTTGTTCAAGTAGATTTTTTTTGTTAATCTCAAATCAAAATTAACAATAGTTGGTAAGGTTTCAGAATTTCGAACACTTAAAGCCACTCCACTCATATCAGTTAAAGTATAAGGTGTACCGCTGTGAATTGTTGAAATTATGGAAAGATTCAGGTTTTCAAACGGATAAAATCCAAATATATCAAAACCTTGATTATTGCCTAAATTGAAATTAAGACCACAATTTATTCTGTGTGGAATATTATAATCGCTTCGAATTTCTTCTTTAAAAGAATATGAAATATTCTCATAAACAGAAGAGGAATAAACATAATTTAGAAAAAAAGTGAAATTCTCCTGGAATCTTTTACTTAAGGAAAACTCAACTCCGTATCCTTGCCCTTTTATTTTTTGAATTGTTGTAAAGTTAGGATTAAAATATGGACCTCCACTAACCCATCCATCAGCATATGAATTATAATAATAAATTTTCCGTATTGTATTATTATATTGGTTTTGATATATCGCCGATTTTAAATCAAAACCGAAAAAACTTCCTTCATAAGATAATTGAATTCTTGAATAATAAGTAGGTTCCAAATATTGATTATTGGTTAATCCGTGACTTATATCATTTGCTAAAATGTAATTTAATGAGTAATTAAAATCGGGCATCATATAATATATACCATAACCAATAGAAATATTATTTTTTTCATCAAATCCATAATTCAAATTTACACGGGGACTCAACTTTATTTCAGGTTCTTTTAAAAGCGTGTCAATTGAAGTGTAATAATTTGAATTGAAATAATCTGCCCTCAAACCAAAATTTAATGATATATCTTTATATATCGAATTAGATTGAATAAAACCGCCAGAATAATATGGCTTTAAGGGCTTAATGTAAGAATAGGAATATTGTGAAAATATTTTTGCATTTGAATCAATATTATTCATGAATGTATAGTATGTATTATAAGTAAATGTGCTGTAATTTACCCCTGTTTTAATTTCATTTGTTATGTTGTTTATACTGAATTTATAGCCAATTTCAATAATTGCAGAATAATTCTTGGAATTTAATATCATGATAGTTGTAGGTAAATTCCCTCCTGCAATAAATACACTTGATAATGAATATGGATTATTATTAGTTGTATTATTAAAATCTTCATAATAACCGGTTAATGGATTCTTTTGGTGATAAAAATCTTTCATAAAGCCATCTTTAGAAAAACTCTCTTTTGTATATAAACTTTCATAGAAATCAATGATTCCATTAGGACCGGGTTTCATTGTGCCATCATTAAAATTATAATTATCTACCGGCTTTTTTATGTCAAATCCGCTTAAAATGCCGGGCGATGAAAATGATTCCTTCCTGCCGGATTCGTAAGAATGATTCGTAATTCCGAATTCCAATTTGAAATTGAGTTTACTGGTTATTTCGTTGGCTATTCTCAAATTCAAAAGTGAGATTTTATAATTTTGCGCTGATTGCTTGGCTTCACGCTCGGTAACGGAATTAAAGTCACCTTTATCGGTAGAATAGAGCCACTTCCATGATGAATTCTCCCAACTCGATATTCCGTACATTCCATTTAGTTCAACTGATATACCCTTATATACCAAGGCATTAATCGAACCGGAAAAATTATTTATATAGGTTCTTTGATTGGGCAGCTTACCTAAATTATTATTTGCCGGGTCATACACCTCCAATCCGGCATTGTTTTGCCTGAAATAATTCCTATATGATACAAAGAATGAAGAACTATCGAGCAGCAACAGAGGTCCGCCAATACCTAAATCAATGCTTCTATCGCCGCTGCTTTGGTATTTCACTCCATCCGATGTTTCGACTAATTTGAGTGCATTATTTTCAATATTCACTTTATAGTCATTGCTTGTTGAGCCGTATAAGCCTGGAATTGTACCGGTGAAATTCGTAAAAAATTCAAATTTGCGGTAGTCTCCTTTTTTCAGATTGAAACTCAAGGTGCTGCCAATATTATTGAAATTGCTGCAAGAAAAATCAGACGGGACTAATTCTACATTGTCAATTGCAAAAATCGACGGCGCTGGATATTGAGTTGGGTTTGTATATCCTGTTCCGCCCATTACCGGGTCGCTCACATCGATGTTATTGAACCTGAGAAATGATTTCTGCAATTGCCCCCTAATAACCACACCATCATTATGAAGGTTAATCGAAGGCAACAATTCAGCCAATTGAAAAATATTATTTGCCGGCAGCCTGTCCAAAGAATCGATTCGGTAAAGATAGGTATTGCCGGCTCCTTTCAAGTTAGCAATTGATTCAATTTCTTTTAGATGTCCAACATCTTGCAGATGTTGGACATCTTCTTTACTATCGGTTTGAGCGATTATAGCTCGTTGAATGAGAACAAAGGAAATGAAAAGGTAGAAACAATTCTTTTTAATTTTCAACGTATTATCCATTTTGATTTCCATTTTTGATTATTCTATTCACAAAAATAGAAAATCTAATAATAAAAAGCAAAATAATAATTAATTTGCACAGTCTTTATTTACTAAGATGAAATTAAGCACTAAAAACGATATATGGAAAAATATTTTTAATTTTATAAAGATGTTGAATTTAATTCTAAAAAAAATATGGAGATAAACACTGGCGAGATGAGTAATGAGTTATATATACAGGCAGTGAAGACCATCAAAAGCGCCATATTACAAAGCAGGTACGCAGCCGCTTTATTGGCAAATAAGGAACTTTTGCAACTTTACTTTTACATTGGCAAATATGTTTCTTATCATACTCGTCTTAAAAGTTGGGGTAGTGGTGCTATAGAAACAATTTCTGCTCAATTGCAACAGGAACTCCCAGGCTTAAGAGGTTTTTCGGCTACCAACATCAAAAATATGAGGATATTTTATGAAGAATGGCATACCTTAGAACAGATTCCCAATTTTTTCCGAATCGAACTGAAAACTCTCTTTGTAGAGGATTTTGAAAATCGGCAGTTATTAACTGCCGAAAGTCTTGAGGAAAATTCAATTCGGCAGTTGCCAACTGCCGAAATAGAAACTATTTTCTTAGATGCATTTTTCAAATTAGGTTTCACTCTACACAGAGAAATCATAAGAAGCTGCCAAACATTTGAAGAACGAAAATATTATATTAACACAGCTACGCAGCAATATTGGAATGTTGATACCCTGAAGTATCACTTACGTGGAAAGACCTTTCAAAGACAAGGTAAACTGACACACAACTTTACCCAAACGATAGTTGAAGAAAACTTTAGAAACAAGGCATTACAATCATTCAAAGATGAGCTTCTCTTAGATTTTATAAATATAGAAGATGCAGATGATGAACCTAATGAGAGGATTTTAGAAAATGCAATCATTCAAAATATTAAAAAATTTATAATGGCATTAGGCACCGATTTTAGCTTTGTAGGCAACCAATATCGAATAATAATTGAAGAAGAAGAGTTTTTTATTGATTTACTGTTCTTTAACCGAAAAATTCAAAGTTTGGTTGCCGTTGAATTAAAAAGGGGCAAGTTCAAAGCAGAGTATGTCGGTAAGATGAATCTTTATTTATCTGCCTTGGATGAATTTGAAAAGCAACCACATGAAAATCCATCTATTGGAATCATTCTTTGCAAAGAAAAAAACAACACAATAGTTGAATTTGCATTCAGGGACACTACAAAGCCAATGGGAGTTGTAACTTACAAAACGGCACATGAGTTACCGGAAATGTATAAAAACATATTACCCGGGGCGGATAAATTAAAGCAATTGTTATTAGAAAAAAAATTATAAAATATAATCAGGTATTTATTTATGTCGAAAAATTACAAATTAATGGTCAATGGTCAATGGTCAATGGTTAATGAAAATGAAAAATGCAATGAGGGAATAATATCCATCAATCCTTTTATCCTGAAAATCCTAATTCAGACAATTTTTCTAATTGTTATAATGAGTTTGAATATCCATGCCCAACCAAATAAACCATCAAATACAAGTATAGAACCCGGTTATTTCATGATTAAAGACAATTATGAAAAGATTTTAAAAAGTAAAGTTGACTCATACGGAGAAAATAATAACTGGATTCACCGCTGGCTCTGGAATAATCGAATGGACTTCTACCCTGACGGCAGATTCATTAGAGTGAGTCAGGAGGAACTCCTGACTCAAGGAAAAACGTTGGGGAAAAAGGATAATCACATTCTCTCGCAATACAACTGGATTCCGGTAGGTCCAATAAATATTCCGCCAAGCTATGAGCCGCGTTCGTGTTACTCTATGGGCAGGGTGAATTGCATTGCCTTCCATCCAACAAATCCCGATATATTCTGGATCGGCACTCCTGGCGGCGGAATCTGGAAAACCGTTAATTCCGGTAAAAGCTGGATTCCTTTGAGCGATAAATTATCAACTCTTGCAATTTCTTATATTGCAGTTGACCCTAAAAATCCGGATATTTTATATGCAGCAACCGGGGATTTTGATACGGGAGGTATGTCGGATGCGAATGCCCAGGGAGTATTCAAATCCTCCGATGGCGGCTTAACATGGGGTGCTACTAGTCTTCTTGGAGAATCCACTTTCAAGAGTTCTTTATTGAAGAAAATCATTATCAATCCTCAGAATACTGCTCAATTAATTACAGCAGGTAAGCGCGGAATCTGGAAATCAACCGACGAAGGTATAACATGGAAATCCGTTTGCGATTCAACAATCATGGATTTGGAAATGAATCCGAAAGAACCAAATATACTTTATAATGCTTTCAGTCAGATTTGGGGTACCAGAATATCGGGTATAATGAAGTCAACCGATTTCGGTGACTCCTGGATTGAACTCAACTCCGGATTGCCGAGAAATGGTGAGGTTTCAAGAATTGATTTGGCTGTTTCACCCGTTGACCCCGAATATTTATATGCAATTTGCGTAAATAGCAGAACCAATGGATTCCATAGCTTTTATAGCTCTACAGATGCCGGCAATTCATGGATTAGGAAGGCAATAATGGATTCCACCAATAATATGCTTGGAGCATGGGGAGCAGACAGCACAGATATAGGTGGACAGGGTTCTTACGACCTTGTTCTCTTGCCCGACCCGGTAAATAAAAATAAATTGTATTCAGGGGGAGTCAACATCTGGATTTCAGATAATGGCGGCTCTGATTGGGATATTGCGAGTTTCTGGATATATTCTTTTGGAGTAAGCATTCATGCTGACCATCATTTTGCCGCTTACAACCAATTGGATAAAAAGTTTTATTGGTGCAATGACGGAGGAGTTTACCGTACTAAGGAAATATTGCCCGGCTCTAAAACCTGGATTCGGGATTGGATTGATAAACACAATGAAAATACCAAACCGGGAGTTCCCGATTTTAAATTCCCGACCGTGTGGGAAAATCTCAGCGACGGATTAGCTATTACAGAGTTCTACCGTATGAGCTTATGCAAGAATACTCCTAATGTTTTAGCAGCAGGTTCCCAGGATAATTCCTGCTACTATTATAGTTCCGGAGATTGGCTGAATTATATCCCCAATTACGATGGCATGGAAACCATGATAGCTCACGATAATCCAAAGGTGTTCTATGGTGTATGGCAATTTGGCGGCTTATGCAAAACTACCGATGGTGGTAAAACACTGTCCGTAAGATTAGCTGATACAATTTCCAATAAGGAACGGGGAGCCTGGATAACGCCAACTGCTATGGACCCCTTCAATTCGGAAACAATTTTTATTGGATTCAAGAACCTTTGGCGTTCAAAGAATGGAGGGTATTTTTGGGAAAGGATGAATTATTTTGATTCATTAGCTCCCCTGTCAAATAATAAAGGGTCGTTAACAATAGTAAAAGTTTCCCCTGTTAATGCAGGCTGCCTCAGTATCTTCAAAGAGATATTTTGGTACAGGGATTCCACGCAAACATGGAAGCCAAGTCCGGGCGAACTATGGATTACCGAGGATAGCTGCAAAACCTGGAAAAAATCAACAAACGGACTACCAGTGGATTCAATTAATATTATCAGTTTGGTTTATGATAACCAGGATCCGAAAAAAATTTGGGCAGCCACTTATACATATATTAATAAAATTAATACATACCTGACTACCGACGGTGGAGATTCATGGAAAGATATTTCGAAACCCGTTCCACCTGGAATTTTAATCAAGACTATTGTTCATCAGCCAAACAGCCAAAGAAATACATTATATGCCGGAACCAATCACGGAGTGTATTTCACCGATGATAGTTCGGATAAGTGGGAGCCTTTCAGTGAAAATCTTCCTAATGGAATTATCAATGAACTTGAAATACAATATGGAACCAATGAATTATTTGCAGCTACTTACGGCAGGGGTGTTTGGAAAACAAATCTGCTTCCATTAAGCGTTGAAGATGATTTACCAATAAATAGTTCATTCAATATTTATCCCAATCCAACAAAGGGTGAAATTTCGATAAATATTGTAGAACCTTTGCATCCAACAAATGATGTAAAGACGTTGCATGCAACGTCTCTACAAATTATAACTATAAAATTAATTGATATTATGGGCAGAATTTTGCAGGAGAAAAAGTTCATTACCGAAACAATGCCCCTAACTTTAAATATCAATCCGAATTTGAACGAAGGTATTTATTTCATTCAATTGGAATCCGGCGGAAAGAATTATTCAACGAAATTAATTATTAAAAGATGATATTGCGAAAATAGTTTTACTTCGTAAATTTATTAATACATCTGAACAGCAAATCGCGTTGTAGCGGTTTAGTTAAAAAATCATCGCAGCCGGCATCCATAGCAAGTCTTCTTTCTTCGGGCTGTGAGTAAGCAGTTTGAGCAATTATAGGCAGCTTTGGTTTGATTTTCTTGATTTTTTGAGTAGCTTCCATACCGTCCATTCCCGGAATTTTAATATCCATCAGGACAAAGTCGAAGTCGCCGGTAGTAGCATTTTCAACGGCATCAAAACCATTTTTAACCCAGGTTAAATGAATATCTTCGTTTTTAAGCATTTGCTCTAATAGTTTGTAATTACTGGATTCATCTTCAACGATTAATAATTTAAGATTATTATGTACAAGCCTGATATTCGAGAATTCATCCAATCCGGAAAATTCCTTCGCATCATCGCTTTCAACCGGCAAATAAGGTATTGATAAATAAAACGTTGTTCCGGAACCTAATTCCGATTCAATAGTAATATTCCCACCTAACATATCAGTAAGACTCTTCGTTATAGACAGTCCTAAACCTGTTCCACCGAATTTCCTTTCCTTCAGGGCTTCTACCTGCCAGAATCTCTCATATATTTTATCTTTGAATTCATCCTCAATTCCAATGCCGGTATCTGCAACCCTAAAGTGAATCATATCATCTGTTTTCTTACAACCAAGGTCAATTCTTCCATAATCTGTGAACCTGATAGCATTATTCAATAAATTACTTAAAATCTGTATTAATTTATCATAATCGGTGAACAAAGTAAGATTATGGCAGTTTTCAGTTATAATAAGATTGAATTCCAAATCCTTTTCGGCAGCTTTTATCGAAAAAATATTTGTCAGGTAATTTAAAATATCATCAAGACTATAAAATGAATTCTGTACGGAAACCATACCGCTATCAATTCTTGAAATGTCCAGGACATCATTAACTATACCCAAAAGACGATTGGATGATTGAATAATAATATCGATATAAGTTAGATTTTCATATAATGATTGATTGCCGATTTCCTTACGCAATAACTGGGAAAATCCTAAAATCCCATTCATTGGAGTCCTTATTTCGTGCGACATATTTGCTAAAAATGAACTCCTTAGCTTTTCGCTTTCTTCTGCTTTTTCTTTAGCTTTGATTAATTCTTCTTTGACTTTCTTTCTCTCGGTAATATCGTCGAACATTACCTGCACGGCACGTTTGCCAAGTAAGGTTATATCCCTTGCCGTAACTTCGGCATCGAAAACCCTGCCATCCAATCCAATTAACTTTTCTTCTAAAATAGGAGCCTGCTCTTGTTTATCGATAATATTATCAATTCTTTCCTTCACAATTTTCCGGTAATCCGGATGGATAAAATTGATTACCTTCTTTCCTAAAAGTTCGTCCGAACTCTTTGCCCTAAGCATTTTCGCACCGGCAGGATTAGAAAATACTATTTCACCATCAATATGAATTAATATACCGAAAGAGGAAAGTTCAACCAGATTACGATATTTTTCTTCGCTTTCTAATATTGCTGCTTCCCTTTGTCTTTTTTCAGTAACATCAATAATAATTCCCTGAAAGGCTCTTTCACCCTGATAAGTAACCGGTATGGATGAAATTTCAGCATTGAAGGAGGTTCCGTCCGGTCTAATCAAAATATATTCGTAAAATGGATTAGCAATATTTACCTTGGCTATTTCTGCTATTCTTGATTTTGCTTTTTCATGATAATCGGAATGTACAAATTCAAAAAGTGATTTACCTAAAAGTTGAACCTTATTCTCTGCACCAAACAATCTCGCAATTGTGTCGTTATAATATATAATTTTAGAGGATTTGTAAATAACAATTCCAATTGGAGCATGCTCTACGAGGTTTCTGTATTTTTCCTCGCTCTCAATTAAAGCCTGCTCTGCTTTTTTACGATTTGTAATATCCTGAATTGTTCCGAACATTCTGGTAACTTTACCTTCTCCTGAAATCTCTAATTTCCCAAGTCCGTGAACCCATCTAATTAATTTATCATTTATTCGTTGAATGCGATATTCCTTATCAAATTGTTTATGCTCTTCAAGTACATGTTTCACCAGGTAATTCATCATCATATCCCGGTCTTCGGCGTAAATTATGTTCAACCACCCTTCAACATTTTTTTGAAAGGAATTATCAATACCGAAAATAATATCCATAGTTTCGGAACTTGTCCACCATCCTGAAACCGGATTAAAATTATAATGACCCAACATTGCAACACGTTGAGATTCTTTTAGTCTGGATTCACTCTCAAGTAATGCTTTTTCCGTAAGAATGCGTTCAGTAACGTCCGTTGACAGAACCATCCTTGCATTTTTGCCTTCATAGTTTAATGCCTGGGAAGATATCTGAACAATTATAACAGTACCGTCTTTCTTTCGATGATTCCAGATTACTTTATTTGGCAGATTCATTCCGTTTCGGGGTAATTTTGAAATCACATCCATCAGCATCGGTATTTCTTCTTCAGGCCTGATATCCTTCAATGTCATCGATAGGAATTCTTCGCGGGAGTAACCGTAATTCTGAATTGCGGTATTATTAACATCTAAAAATTTCAGGGTATCAACATCATAAACCCACATTGGGTGCGGATTGCTATGGAATAAACTCCTGAATTTTTCTTCACTCCTTCGAATGATACCAATATTTTTATTATTCCTCCGGGATACAAATAAAATAACTCCGCATCCGAGAATCCATACTAAAAAATGTTTGAGTAAGGTCTGTAGATTACTTTTTTGATATTCAGTGAATAACTCTTTCATTGGAATTTTTATACTTAAACCACCTCGGATTTCTCCCGTTTTATATCCTTGTTTATCATGACAGTTCAGGCAAGATTCTTTCACTATTAAAGGTAAAATATATCGAAAAAAATATTCGCCATTCCTGTTTATAAGAGTATCGGAATCAATTCTGCCTTTCTCAAATTCAATTAACTGCAATCTTTCCCAGTAGTCAGGAGCATTTAAAGGATTTATTGGTTTTAAACTAACAATGCTACCCGTTTTACCAAATTTTTTTTTGGCTAACTCAAATACCATCCTTGTCATATAAGACGGATTAATTAATATAGTATCTTTGTATTTGGAAGTATCACTTTCATCGTATTTCGAAAATCTATTAGGAGTGGTACCGTTACTGCTGTCCGTAGCAACATATACACCTGCATGGCTGACATTCCACTCTCGAAACAACAAATCTTTATTAAGAGA
The DNA here is from genome assembly GCA_016844745.1 of Ignavibacteria bacterium. Lineage (GTDB taxonomy): Bacteria > Bacteroidota > Ignavibacteria > Kapaibacteriales > UBA2268 > JAERMQ01. The sequence continues at coordinate 16,121 of JAERMQ010000078.1, forward strand.
TTCTTTTGCCTGGATTTTCCCGAATCTTAGAATTTCATCATATTTATTTTGTATATCAAATAATATTGACAACAATATAGCTAAAGACCAACAGATAGCTAGTATCCATGGAGTTACGTTGATGTTTTGAGCTAATTGCCCTGATGAAAATACTCCCGGAAATTTATTTTTTTTGCCCATATTCAGCCTGAATTCCTTAACCGGCAAATTATGCTGACATTAATTTTATTTTGGATTTTTTCTAATAATCCTTATTGAAAAATTACGAAATATTTTCTTTTTTTAGCAATAAGAATCTTTTTTTCATAACAAAGGTGTTGAATATCTTTTTTTCATAACAAAGGTGTTGAATATCTTTTTTTCATAACAACTTTTTTTCATAACAAAGGTGTTGAATATCTTTTTATTAAAAAAAAAGCCGCTTCACGCGGCAGTAAGTCGTAAAATATGACATAGCTCAAGAATTCACAAACCCATCAAGGTAGTTTTTCTAAAGCTAATATAAATTCTATTTAATAGAATCAAATTTTTATATTCAAATATCCTTTGGATATCTGATTCTGTGCAACTTTCTGAACCTGCTGAGACGGTTGAGCCGAAGCTAATGTCTGAAGCAATTGCTTTTGCACATCACCCTGAAAGGTTTCTTTAATAACATCTTTCTGTATTTCATTCTGTACAGTAAGCTGCTTTTTCTCAGGACCAGTTGGTTCTTGCACTTTTATATTATCTACTGTCATCACACCCTCCAATTATTTCAAAGTCTTTTTCGACTTTAGCTCTATAATCGGCATAATATTAGAAAACTTTAGGAAAATTTTTCTTTTTTTATAAAATAATTTTATAAACTTCTTCCCATTCCTAAAAATCCGATTTTTTATTTTCTTATACAAATAATATATCAAAATTAATAAAAAATTTGATATGAAGAACTTTTTTTTAGATTTTGAGTTAGTAGGCTTTTAGGCTTTTAGGCTTTTAGCCTTTTAGCCTTTTAGGCTTTTAGCCTTTTAGCCTTTTAGCCTAAAACGGCAGAGATAACCCAATACTATAACCAAAATTACCTTTTGCTATGGGACCGAATCCCCACCTGCATTGAAAGGCTAAGAATGCAACATTACTCACAAATGTTGGTATGCGGGAAATCCCGAATCCTGCCTCGGAATAAAAATCCCGTCCGGTTGGCAAATAACCCTCTAATGTCCCGGTTGCAAATCTTCCGCTTGCAGCAGCCAGGAGCAAATCCAATCCACGTTTTTCGTATAAAGGCAGTCCTATTGCCCGCCACCAAATATCGGTCAGGTTGAATTCCATGCTCCCCATAAAATATTCCGTCCCTCCGTATTTAGCGATAGGTGCGGTATAGAAATTCGAAGAACGGCTGTAAACAACAAGACCCGTAGGCATTTTGAACTGGTATTGTACGGGTGTATTAATATCAGCCCTGCCTGCGGATATGCTGAAATCGAGCATCATTTCTGAATAACCGGTAAAAAAAGTTGGTATCTGCCCTGATAATTTTGCTTCTAATAGAGTAAAGTTGCGCTTCGTCACAGTTTTTTCACCATACAAACCTGATAATTCCAGAGTTATTTCGCGTCTGATATTGTCGGAAGACTTTACAAAATTATATTTCGCTGAGACTGTTCCTACTCTGAAATCGCCATCTTCAGCTTTAAGATTTTTACGCCATAATCTATTCGAAAAAATTGAACGGTTTGTGGTTTTCTCCAAGGAAAAATGACGAGCCCAGTCAAAACCTAAATTCAGACTTACACCGTAAATCCCTGTTTTGATTTTGGCTGCCCAGCCTTCTTTCAGGAAGTAATCGTAATAATCAGAATGGAAAAGAAGGGCTGCAGCACTGGTTGCAAGCCTCGGATAGGATTCATCTGTCGAAAATTTTCCTACATTCGAATAAATGCCGGCGCTAAGAGCCCAGGAGTTATTCCATGTTGAAGATACCTGATAAGAAATATCAAACACACCTATTGGTTTTTGCAATCCGAAGCTGTACATTGCACTCGGTTTTAGCTTAATGCCATATATTGAAAAATCTATGTTAGCGCCCACCGATACCGAACTTGCCCTGTTGAAATCAAACTCAGGACCGTAATCAAAATTGAAATTCTTATTCTTCTTTATAGAATCCTTTGTAGAATCAAGCGCTACGAGGCTATCCACATTTTTATAAATCTGCAATTCCTTCGGGGTAATTTCCCTTAATGCGTTCTGCTCCCAAAACTCCCTGCGGGCGGAATCCGCCTTTGGAGCTACTGTAGTTCTGATAATATTTTGTTTATAAATTGAATCCGGAAGGGGTTTATTGATTTTAACATCGGAATAGATACTGGTCGAAGTTAAATCAATTTTTATATCCATAATCGATTTAATGACATCCAGATGACCTTTACCCGTTACTTCAAGGTAAACCGGCACCCATAAGTCTTGTTCGGGTTCGTCGAGTTTCTGGTGAAATTGCACACTGTCGATAAACGGAACGGCTGTTGCATCGCCCGGTCTTAAATCAACTTCAATTAGATGATATGTTCCTTCGACTATTTTAATTGTTCCGTAAAAAGTCGGGAATAGATTAGTCGAAGGCTCAACCCGAATAACGTAAACATAGCGGGAATCTAACTGTTCACGCTCTATGAGAGTGAAATTATAATAATTAAGAGCATTATTAGCAAGTGGTGTAGTAATTTTCGTATTTACCAGATTAACTTCATCCTCTGTGAAATCAATGAAAGTACCGATTACCATAAAATTCTGGTCTGGAGTCATATTTGCAGTCTGGCGGCGCTGAATAATTACCGAATGAGTTTTATTCGAATCGAAATCGCGGAAATTCCGGCAGAACTTCTCTAATACGAACATTTTATATTTTTCAGGAGCTTTCTCCCCAAGACTTGCTCCTATACTGAATGACCTGCCGTCGCCGCCGGCTTGCCCAAACACGCTTCCGTCCAACTCGGCTGTCAATTTCGAATAAAGCATACCTTCGAATGTATGAATTTTTTTTGAATTCTCCTTCTTGCGCTCAATTGCCCGCCGGATTATCTCCCGAACATCAATATCACCGACAACCTTAACATCCCTCAAAAGAATTGACGATTCCTTTAAATAAACAAACAAGGTATCATTATCATTTTTTACATTCGCAAGTGCGCTCTCATAGCCCAATGATGTTACTTTGAGGCTTTTCACTGCAACCGGTAAAGGTAATCTGAATTTCCCCGATGGTGCAGCATAAGTGCCGTATTTGCCGTCTTCCGTTCGGATTGTAGCTCCGGGAACAGGCTTTTTGCTTTTTGCATCTAAGATAACGCCTTTGTAAAGGTATTTGTTATCTGCTGCATGTGAGAAAGAATATAAGGAGAATATTGCAAAGAAAAGTGCTGATGCTTGTTTGAGGAGTTTATTTGATGCCATAATCTTAAAATTATTATTACAAATTTCCAATAATTATTATTAGACGTGGCATATTGCAATATGTTACTAAGATGATTAGAAATATTTTTGTGTTATTTATTTTTGAAAATTAATTTATTAATACTCTCTAAAGGTGGGTTCTAAAAATTCAATTTAGGCTGTCATTCTGAGCGAAGCGAAGAATCTATCTTGTTGATTTTAAAGAAAACTGGATTCTTCGCTTCGCAATTTTTAGAACCTTCCTAAAATAATAAATTGGAATATTCGACTAAGAAACAAGGCTTTAGTAAAAATATATTGATAAATGTTATGAATAAAAGAATTTCAATAAATCCAAACGTATGCAATGGTCAGGCTTGTATTGTAGGAACAAGAATACCGGTTCATCAAATATTAGGTATGTTTGCAAATGGTGATTCTGAGGAAACAATTCTATCAGCATACTCTTCCATTGAAAAAGAAGATATATTGGCTTGTCTTGAATACGCTTCACGATTTTAAAAATCCACTCCATTTTTCCATAACTCATATTCGCTAATATCAATATCCTTATTCCAGATTAAAGCATATCCTCCCTGCTCAATTTGCACATTTTTTAAAAATGCAGGTAGTTTTAAAGGGGCGAACATTTCTTTTTCTAACAAAGACGAAATATCGTATAATTTTCTCTTGCCATTACTAAAACCTACAATCAGAGTATGTTCACCGGTTACATTCACATTTTGAATTCTTGGAATTTCCATAATTTACTCCAATCGGGGAAGTTTTTTAAATTCTTGTGTATTCCAAATATTTAAAAGTTCGTTCTGGTATTGTGTTGCCCATTCGAGAATAAGTTTAATTGCTCTTTTAGGTATATCCCCTTCAATTATTTCGAGTGTTTCAATATTAAACATTACATAAAATTCTCCATATACTGCATGGAAATGCGGAGGAGGATGGTCACCAAAAATAATTTGATAACTATACCGTAAAATCTTGTTATTTCAGGCATTATTTTAGTCCAATATCCTCGTATTTTTTATAACAGGTTTGCCAAATCTGACATTTGGATTGATTTCAATATAATTTTTATAGTCTGAATTCATTTTGCCACCAAATAAAACAGTCCAAAAATAAAACCTATCAACTTAATTGAAAAGACATCCTTAAATGACAAATATTGCATCATTGTCATTCTGAATTTGACAATTTGTCAAACAATTCTGCATCAATATCTGCAACTTTATTCAAAGCCTGATTAAACTTTTCTTTACTTGCTCGTTTTGCCCTTGTTTCTATGTATTCTTCTGCCATGATAACGGAAATTTTCTCAGCCAAAGCAGAAGATACTAATTGATTTACAGTCGTTTTTTCTTTTTTTGCTAAATTTTTAGCTTGTTTATGTAATGATTTAGGTAACTTCAGATTTAAAGTACTCATTTTATATCTCCTAATAATTCAAAGAATTCTTTTGGTGTTAATGCTTTTAATCCGAACTTTTCTATCCCCAAAAAATCTTTTTTATTGAATGTTATTATATAATCACAATTAGCTTCAACTGCCAATTCCAAGAACATATCATCTTTTGGGTCCTTTAAAAAAGGTCTCCATAAAAAAAATATTTTCCTCTGTTCAGCAACATAACAAATATAATCTAAAATATCATCAATTTCATTTTGATTTAATTTAATTTTTCGTTTATTTCTTTGAACAACATCTTCTAATTCAAAAATTAATGGTGTTGAAATATAAGGTTTAAAACGTACATCATCAATAATAGATAATAACCGATAAGAATATCCCTTTTTTGACATTAATGCCGATGTTATTACATTTGTATCTATTACTATTCTGATTACACCCATTGCAAATTTTTTTTATTTATGCTCCTGTCATAAAACACTCAATGCTGCACTAACAGCAATTCCCTGAACCGCTCTGGGAGGGGATTCCTGCAATCGCAGGAATGACATCTTGTGTCATAAAAATCTTATTAACTAAGCAATGACCTCGCTATCACCATCCGCTGAATTTCACTCGTTCCTTCGTATAGCTCGGTAATCTTTGCATCACGGAAGTAGCGCTCTACATTGAAGTCTTCCGTATAGCCATATCCGCCATGGATTTGAATTGCAGTCGTTGCGGCTTTCATAGCAACTTCAGAGGCTTTCAACTTAGCCATTGCAGCTTCGCGATTGTAATTCATTCCTTTATCTTTCATCATCGAGGCTCGCCAGGTAAGAAGCCATGCAGCTTCGTATTCCACCCACATATCGGCTAACATCCATTGAATAGCCTGGAAATTGGCAATCGGTTCATCGAATTGATGACGCTCTTTGGCATATTTTAACGAATCCTCGAAACTTGCCCGTGCAATTCCCAATGCCTGTGAAGCTATGCCAAGCCTGCCCCCGTCCAAAGTTACCATTGCAACTTTAAAACCTTTATTTAAATCACCAAGGAGATTGTCCTTTGGAACTTCACAATCTTCAAGGATAATTTCAGCGGTTGAGGATGATTTTATGCCTAATTTTTTTTCAAGTTTACCGATTTTATATCCCGGAGTATTGCTTTCCACTATAAATGCCGAGACTCCACGTGTCTTCTGACCTGGATTGGTAGAAGCAATTAGGACGAATACTTCCGCTTCTTTACCGTTTGTTGCAAATAGCTTGGAACCGTTCAATACCCATTTATCACCTTTTAAAACAGCAGTAGTCTTCGTAGCGCCGGAATCAGAGCCTGCACCTGCTTCTGTTAATGAAAAGCTGCCTATTTTCCTTCCAGAAAGTAAATCCGGAAGAAATTTTTGTTTTTGTTCTTCTGTGCCAAAGCGGTAAATCGGGTCGCAGACTAAAGATGAATGAGCCGAAACAATTACACCCGTGGAAGCACACCACCGGGATATTTCCTCAACTGCAAGAAAATATGAAACATAATCCATACCGGCGCCGCCATACTCCGATGGATATGCAATTCCCATTAATCCCATCTCGCCTGCTTCTTTAATAATATCAGCCGGGTATCTGTGATTTTTTTCGTTATCGGATGCAACGGGGGCTATGCGTTCTTTTGCAAATTTGGATACGGTATCCCGCAGCATTACTTGTTCTTCGGTTAATAAAAAGTCCATTGTTTTTCCTTTTCTTAAATTTATTAATATTATAAAATACCATATTTCAAATAATATTTACAAAGATAAGTTATATTAATAAAAAAACAAATTATATAGTATTATTGGATGGTTTTAATAATCATTGAGTTGTCATTTCTGAATTCGATATTGAGTAAAAAAGTCAAGTAGATTGTCATTCTGAGCGGAGCGAAGAATCTTCTTAAACTCAAGATGAATGTAATTTTGAGGTTAAAATATCATGATTACCTTTCATGGAAAGTGTGAATACTATGTCCATTAAAATAATTAAAGGATTATAAGAAGATATATAAATAAAATAATAGTATCAGAATTCGGAATAAGATTCTTCGCTCCGCTCAGAATGACAATTAAAGCTTCGTTTTTAAACAGTCACATTCCCATAAATTACACTTGTTGGACTTTTATTCTATAAATAGTACGTTGCTGCTTCCAATTATTTTGAAAAGACAGAAAAGTGTTATATATTGCTTAGCTGAATATTATTAATTGAAAACTTGCGTCGATGAAGATATGTTCAAAAGAATATTAATATCAAACAGGGGAGAAATTGCCGTTCGCATCATGCGGGCAGCACGGGAATTAGGAGTAGAAACCGTAGCTGTTTTCCATTCTGTCGATAAGGAAATGCCGTTTGTTCATTATGCAGATTACGCTTGGGAACTGACTTCCGAAACACCGAAAGCCGGTTACTTGGATATATCACAAATAATCGAATTAGCGCATAAAAGCGGAGCAGAAGCCATCCATCCCGGTTATGGCTTTCTATCGGAGAATGCAAAATTCTCTCAAGCTTGCATCGATGCTGGAATTAAATTCATCGGTCCGAAACCTCATGCTATTGAAGTAATGGGCAGCAAAACCAAAGCACGCGAACTTATGGCAGCAGCAGGGGTACCGATTGTGCCGGGTACTAAAGAAAAAATTACCGACATGAATAGATTGCATGAAATTGCTAATGAACTTGTTTATCCCGTACTACTTAAAGCTGCATCCGGTGGAGGCGGCAAAGGTATGCGCAAAGTATCCTCTCCGAATGAATTGGAAAGCTGTTTTGAATCGGCAAGCCGCGAAGCCCTGAAATCATTTGGCGACGATTCGATTTACATTGAGAAATATATCGAAAATCCAAAGCATATAGAAATCCAAATCATAGCAGATGAGCATGGTAACTACGTTCACCTTGGCGAACGGGATTGCTCGGTTCAACGCAGGCATCAGAAACTAATCGAGGAATCTCCTTCGACTGTTTTGGATGAATCGCTTCGCTATAAAATGGGAGAAGTCGCCATAGCAGCAGCTAAAGCCTGCAATTACGTAAATGCCGGTACAATCGAATTTTTATTTGATAAGCATAAGAATTTCTATTTCTTAGAGATGAATACCCGCCTTCAGGTAGAGCATCCCGTAACAGAACTTGTAACAGGCTTCGATTTGGCAAAAGAGCAAATCAGGATTGCTGCCGGTGAGAAGCTGTCGTTTACTCAAAGCGATGTTACATGGAAAGGACATGCTATTGAATGTAGAATCAATGCCGAAGACCCATTCAACGATTTCATGCCGGATACAGGAAAAATAAAATATCTTCGCGAACCTGCCGGTAAGGGAATTCGCTGCGATAGCGGCGTTGAATCGGGTTCCACTATTTCGATATATTTTGATTCAATGTTAGCTAAATTGATTGCTTACGGAAGAAACCGGCAGGAAGCAATCGAACGCATGGAGCAAGCGCTCATGAACTATAGAATAAAAGGAATAAAAACTGTGATTCCATTTCATCTGGCAGTAATGCGTCATGAACAATTCCGCGCCGGCAGCTTCGATACCGGATTTATTGAGCAGGTCTTCGATTTCGATTCCTTTAAAAAAATCAAGGATGAATTTGCAGAGGTTATTGCCGCCATTACTGCTGCCGGATATCTCAAAGCAAAGGCTCAAGCCCAGCCCGAGCGAAGAAAGCCGAAGCAAAGCAAATGGAAAGATTACAGATTTATTTCAAGAAGGTTGTTTTAATGAATACAGAATTGAAGAGAAACCCCCTAACCCCCTTTGAAAAAGGGGGAATAAAATTTCCCCCTTTTTCAAAGGGGGTTAGGGGGTTTCTCTTCATCTGAATATTATTGTTTT
>JAERMQ010000079.1:0-36379 GCA_016844745.1 Ignavibacteria bacterium
TTTTAGGAAACGTCCGACATCGGGCGTATTCCTTATGCTTCCGATAGGGGTATAGCAGTACCACAACTAAGGGCGTATGTGAATATCGCCCTTTTTTACTTTGAAAAAATATTTTGTATTATAAAAAGGAGAAAAAAAATGAAAACACGAATCACTTTCTTACTCGCCTCATTATTTTGTATAATTTATCAATCGCAGGCTGTAGAACCGCTACCAGACACAGTCTGGACGAAATGGCTGTATCCGAAAGTTACAACTAACGTTAGGTTCTTTAACAATGATAGCTTAATCATTACTAGTGGACAAAAACCAAATCCTCAAATATATAATGCTCAAACAGGAGAATTGGTCTATACCTTTCCGGAATTTGATAGGGCATCAGAATATTTGGATGTTTCAAAAGATGAGAAATATTTATATGTTAGCGGAGGGAATAGTGTCGCAATATGGGACTTATCAAAAAGAGCAATAATCCCGACACCAATTTTATCACAATATAAACCAATAAGCGGAGGGTTTTCGGGGGATGGGAACCAATTAATTGGCTACAACTTGGATAATACCGATTCAACTTGGAAAATTTTTATTTTTGAAACGAAAAATTGGAATTTGGTAAAAAAGGTATCATTTGAAGGATTAGCAACAGGCTCGGTTCTGTTTTCACCAACAAATGATTTAATTGTATTAGCAGAACGAAGAGATATAAATTCAAAAGAAAAAAGTCAAATTGGCTTATGGAATACCAAGACATTTGAATATTTGGGCATTCTTGGCAGCCACAATAGTGGCATCAATGCAATTTGTTTTTCTCCCGATGGAAGGTATCTGGCAAGTGCTGATACAATTGTGAAAATTTGGGATTTAGAACAAAAAAAATTATTAAAACAATTTGTTTTTCCTGCCGTTAAAGCAATTACTTTTTCAAATGATAATAATTATTTAATAGTTAGTGGTGGTGAATGGAACGAATGGCATTCTAATATTTATTATTTATTAGATTTAAAAATAAATTATTCTTATCCATACCAAAGTGGATGTATTGATGTTTCTCATAATAATAAATATATTAGTTTAACGCACGGCACAACATTAATAATGTTAAATGCAAAATGGGAATCAACCTCAATAATTGAGAATCAAAATCAAAAATTAGACATAATTGTTTACCCTAATCCGACAAATGGAATTGCGGCAATTGATTTTTATTTATCAAATGATGGTATCGTTAAAATCACAATTTCTGATTTACTAAGTAATGAAATAATAAAATTTCCAGAAAAATTCTATAATTCAGGACATCAACAAATTGAATGTAATACATCTAATTATCCGAATGGCACTTATTTATGTAAATTTGAATCAAATGGCATACAATCAACAATCAAAATTATTGTAAATAAATAAGGGGATAAGAAAATGAAGAAATTATTGGTTTTAACAATTGCGATAATTTTCTTATCGTCTTTCCTTTATTCACAAGATATTGAACCATCCCCTCTTAGCCTATCATTTACAGATGCAAACGGACAAAATAATCAAAGTGGGACATTTTCTGCGGATAAATTCCCTCAGAAAAATTTCATTTTAACTTGGCAATGGGCAGCCAATTTTGGAGATAATCCGGCAGAAAGGATAGAAAAGATAACTGACCAGTTATTTATGAATACAACCCAGAATCACAACGCATTTTATTATTTTAATGCATCTTCTACATATACACCTTCACAACCTATAAATACAATTTTAGGACTAAATGGAGCTATTCCCTTTAAAGCGCTATCAATGCAATACAGCCCGGTTTTGGAAATAAAAAATCCAGGAAAATTAGAAAAAATAGACGACAGCTTTCATTCTGTTTGGGGATTTAAAAATATTAACTCCGGAATTGTGCGTAGTTCAGGAAATCCAGTATTAGAATTGTACAGCAGCCAATCATATTCAAATATTAACGAACCGATACTAAGCGAGCCATGGGATTGCACTCAATTAACTCTTAATTCGAATAGTTTTAGTATTCAGGAAGATGAATCTCAACAAAATCCACCCTATATAAATTCATGGAACGGGCAAAGCTGGTATTTATCAATTAATCTCAGCAGATTGAATAATAGTAATACTTTTTTAGATAATCAAACTGTTCTTTCGATTACTATGCCTTATACATTAGCAAGTTCATCTGTTACCGGATTAATTAAATTTGATGCATTACCTACAAATTACATCATGCCAAGTAATAGAATAAGTCTTACTTTCAGCGATGATAGGGGTATCGCACTTACGTGTGCAACATTAAGCCAACCTACAGCCACATTTAATATTACTACAAATATGATTCCGCTTTATACTGATGCTCATAAAAATATTACATTATCAGCCCATTTTTATTGTAATAATAATGTTGATTTTAATCCATATCTAAAACCGGAAGACCCTTATGCAAGTTCTGCGAATAAAATTGATTCATTAAAAATAAGCGTTTATTATCATGGCAGCAGTAATTGCGATGTTGGTATTAATTGGATACGAATTGAAAACCCCCGATATCAAAAACTTGCACGCGGTTATTATGATACAAAGGAAGGAATTACAAATCCAAGCTCGAGCATGTCACTTCACGATGTATTACAAAGGGATTATATTAATAAAATACAGAATCAACCAAATTTCAGACTTTTCCGGCTTTATGCCCAGGATGGATGGGATGGCGATTTCCCCACATATTATCATACCATGCGTTATTTAAATAAATTATGCCCCGGTATGTGGACAGCTTCATTATCATCTAATATAAGAGATAAATATTCGTATCATGTCGAGCCATCGGAAAAGTGGTTAGGGATTCATGGATGTTTTAAAAAATCAGCGGCAGCGCCATATTATCGTTCCAAGTTTAATATTGATACCATGGGATATATCGAAAATTTTACATATGGACTTTGTTTCGGTGTTGACCAAAGTTTTCGGGACCATAAATGGTATTGCAGCGACATGAATACTGGATGTCCTGAATGTGGCAGAGATGATTCCCTCAAATCGGGTTACGAAACATGGTACACAACAGGTCGTTACCCAGATAGTAATAATTTAGCTGTTTGCCTTTCTTGTCAGTATGGAATTGATCTACCAATCAGCTATTTAGCATCTAAATCTTTCAGTCTTTCTAATTATTGGGATATTGTTACAAGATTGCCAAATTCATTACAATCGGTATGGGAGACAGTAAATCATGCATTTTATTTAAAAAATTCAAATTTTTATTATGATTCAATTCCTTGGTGGAGTCAAATTTTCTTGGGGAGTAATTGGAGAACTTGGGCAAAAGATACATTGATTAAGCCTGAATATTTTAATAGGGTTGGAATTGATTATGTGAATGATGGTTTTAGACCCCAAACGGGTGAAGAAACAAGATTAACTTATTGGTCTGCCTTAACAAGAGGAACAAAAGGATTTTGCATAGATAGGATTGATGTTGTATATGAAATTCCCGCATCAGCTACAACAGCTTCTAAAGATATTTATACCGGAATTGGTTATAGAGTAGCAATGTATAACTCATCAACATTAACTGGAAAAGAATTTATTTATTCTAATGATATTGGTGATGATTTTATTAAAAGGAATAATGACCCACTAAATTTAGATAAATATATTGCTTTTGATAGCGCTTCAAATTTTCTTGGTGTGACCGAAGATAGAATCTTCCTTGGTTTACGGTCTCCACGTACTGAAATGTATAAAACACACGCTTGGATAAAAAATGTAGATTCGATATTGATGCGTTTAAGGCTTGCATGTGTTTATTCCAAAGGTTTTAAAACATGGTATGACCAAGACCCTAAGTTTAGTTCTAATAATAAAATTATTAAGAAATTCATACCTTGCAATGAAGGTCAATATACTGATGATACAATGAGATTTATTATTGATACGAGTAAAGTCAGGCTAAGACCTATTGGTAGGACGCAATCGATCAATGGTATTCAACAACCATATTATCAGGCTTACGACAGTGCTTTCTTAGATATAACCATTCTTCGTGATAAAGACGATAACAATTTAGACGGCAGCAAGCCTGTATATCTAGGTGTGGTAAACAGAAGAACAGACCCGCTTCTTTATTGGACAGACTTAGACGATACTACAAAGCATTATATGAAGTTTTTATCGACAGCAGAGTTTGACGATAGTTGCCATCATACATCAAGAAATCCTGCCGATACAGCAACTTATAAATCCTGGTTTTGGAAGCGTCTTGGTAGCCGTGAAATATCAATTCCATTCAATGTAACTCCTTATGACACAACCCAATATACATTATTGCGAATTTCAGAGTTAGGCGCTGATAATGCATATTTAAATAATCAAGATTCTTGTCCATGGCGCAAGCCGGAGTTTTATCATAAAGTTGATACTATAATCGGTCAAGACAAAAATCTTGTTGTCAGACTATTGCCTGGTGAAGGTAAAATATTGAAAGTTGAGGTATTAAAACCTGACAAGAAATTAAAAGGCTCTCTGGCATATTCAAATCAAAGGAAATTAATAAGTAGCCCTATTTATAAAAGTTCGGGTGAAGCTTATAAAGACAGTATTTATTATCATCTTGTATATCATAGGTACGATTCAACCTATATGCGAAACAGGGTTTTTTATTGCAGGAGCAAACCTATTAACAAAACTTCCAAAAATTCAAATATTATTTGGGAAAATGAAATCTGTTTATCGAATTATATTAATTGTAATTGTTCAGACCAAATAGGAGATACAATGAGTTGTGTATATCCGTCAATAGTAGTTCGTTTTGATTCGGTAGCAGATAAAAATAAAGTTTACGTAGTATTTAGTTGTAAACCAAATCAATGTGATTTAACGGAATATAATCTTAATGGTGCTGCCTCTAATCTAATTGTTGAATCCGTTTTCAATGCAGATGATTCTGTACAAACTCTTTATCCTCTCCCATGCGTTCTTACATGCGCTCAAGGATATGATATAAACAAATGGGGAGTTCCGATGATTAATGCATCTTCTCAATGGAATTATTACTGCTGGTCAGATTCTGCTAGTGGTATTGGTACAAACTATAAAGTGCCGAGTAATTATTGTTTTAATGGCACTAATCATTATATCAATTTTCAGGCAGGTGATTTATGCACTCATCCATCCCTAAATTCATATTCAAGAATCAATCTTGGAGAAAATGAATGTGCTTTGACTTGGCAAGAAGAAATGCCGTGGCCTATAGGTAATGGAATCAATTATACTCGATTAAAAGTGAACACTTCTAATGTCGTTGAGCATTATTTACCGGATTCTATTGGAAATCAAAATCCAAATTGGTGGTTTAATAATGATACATCCTTTGCAATATTAGATTGTGATCAAAACGGTTATCCTCCTGAATTTCCGATAGTATATCGAGGATTGGAGGATGACACAAGCTTATATTATAATAATTGGATATATGATGTTATTGCTTATCAATTTCAGGCTTGGGATTCTCATTATTGTAGTACATTATCATTTGGCTATAAACATATGATAGCCATTGGTTTAATAAAAACAAGTAAAACTCTCGATTCAACAAGAATTTATCCTTTCAAAGGAATTTTATCCAATAATGGAAATCTTTATGTTCCTAATATATCACAGGGTGATTATGTAAAAGACAATTCATTATTAAGCCCAAATAATAGCAATCAATCATTGATATTAGAATTCAGCAATATTGATATCTGTACCGGAGTTAGGTCTTTATGGCATTACCCCCATAATTATTATACATTATTTAATCTTGATTCATCCTATTATTGGTCAATTAATTCTATGACAAATATCAAGAAAATTGATATGTCTGGTGATTTTCCCCAATTAGCAGCACGTCCAAATGTTAGGGCTGATAATGATTGGTGGAAAAACCGAAGGGTAATTCAAACTTTAACAGGTGAAATAAAAGATAGCATAAAAGCGTCATCTCAACACTTTTACAAAGGTATAAAAAGAGAAACAATCGGTGTCCCGTTTCTTGGTTTTAACCGGCAACGCTCTAAATCATTAATATCAGTCCCATTAGTCAATGGTAATCCGATAAATTTTGATATTGACGATTTATACCCTGAATTAAAAAATAAAAAAAGAAAAAAGAACAGTAGAGATTTTGCCGATACTATCTTTACAAATTGGTTTAAAGTTCCTGATAACACTAATCTGACATTCAAAGCTTATGGGTTAGATACTGATAATGTCGAGATGAAAATTGAGTATAAAAATAACAGGTCTCGTTCGCGAGTTTTATTAAGAAAAGTTGCTGATTCTTTAATGGAAAATTTAGGTTTTCTTTTAATCAATGGAAGAAATGATGAATATAGACTTGTATTTTTTAAGAAAAATCCATTGACAAGATATTCGGAAAATGTTGTGCTAATGGACAATTTCTTTTCAAACAATGACAATGATTATGAAAAGGTAAATCCGAATAATCTTCCGGTTATTGACCTGGGAGGAATAAATGAGAAGAATAATGATAGAATATCGCTGTCAATCTATCCTAATCCAGCAGATGAGCAAGTTTATGTTACTGCCTTTCTTCCTTATCATTCAAAAGGCAGAATAATATTAAAACTTTATTCAGCACTCGGCATAGAAGTAGCAAGAACTGAAATTGATGCAAGTTCAACAACTTCATTCGCAACCGGAAAACTTCCAGCAGGAGCTTATTTCATTCGTGCAGAAGAAAAATATTAGATTGAAAAAGCACACTTCAATTTCTTCTTTTTATAGGATTATGAAGTGTGTTTTTTCAATAATTTATTAACAGTAATAATTCAAATTCCTTTAAATACCGGCTCCCTGTTTTCCTGAAATGCTTTTTTACCTTCGATGAAATCCTGGCTTTCGTACACCTTGCGACGCATATCCTGTAACCGTTCGAAAGTATCGGGATTAATGGATACGGAATTCGCCAAAATGCGCATCTGCTCTTTGATTACGGCTATCGATAACGGTGCGCTCTTCAAAATCTGTCCGGTATAATTGCCGAGGCATAACTCGAGTTCATCGGAGTTAGCTGCAAGTTGATTTAATATTCCCCGTTGCTTTGCTTCTTCAGCGTTGAGTACCTTTGCCGTAAAGAACATCTCTTTTGCCAGGTGGTAGCTAACCATATTAATAAATTGCAATAAACCGCTCGGATTGTAGGGAGCGCCGATTTTTGCCGGTGTAATGGAAAATGTAACCGTAGGACTGCCAATTAATATATCGCAAACGAAAGCAATATTACACGCTCCTCCCCAAACACTCCCCTCGAGAACGGCAATTACCGGTGCTGGGAAGTTTTGAATTTCCCTGATTACCTGTTCGAACGGGTCAAAATAATTCAACGGGTCAAGCCCGGGTTCGGGGAGTTCATTTATATCGAAGCCTGCCGACCAGACTGCAGCACCTTTTTTTGCACGCAGGACTACGGCACGGGCTTTTTTCAGATGAAATTCTTTAATTGCCGAAACAATCTCATTCATCATTTCCGTATTGAGGGAATTAGCCTTCTTATCATTATTGAAGGTTACAGTACCTATTGAATTTTCAAATTCGGTTATAATATATTCCATGTAATTTTTTCAATTGTTTTGTTAAAAAATAATTAAGAGACTGTTGAAAAAGTAAGAAGAATGTCATTCTGAACAAAGTGAAGAATCTTATTGCATAATCTGATACATTTAATTAATATTATTACTTTCTAAAAATCATAGTATAATTTTAATGTACTTTTCATGCGGTTCTGGGCTTCTTACCTTTTTTACTTAGCCTACAAAAAAATACAAATTTCAAACGTTTAAGAAGATTCTTCACTTCGTTCAGAATGACATTCTACTTGACACATTGCAAAATTCCGATTTTGGAATGTAATTTTCAAATTAAAATCTTTTTAAAATGGAATCCTTTTTAACATGAATTCCGTTATTAAATTTTTTAAAGTTATTTTACATTAACAATCGAATTATCGCTGCACTGCTCGAGTAGTTGACTGATAGACAGGTTGAACCCCGGATGAATAACTTCGGAAGCTATTTCGGCTGCCGGCTCGAGTACAAATCTGCGTTGGTGCATTCTTGGATGTGGTATGGTTATTTCTTTATTAGTAATGATGTTGTCACCGTAAATCAATAAGTCGATATCAATTTCGCGTTCGTGCCAGCGTTGATGCCCGGTACGACCGAGAAATTGTTCGATTGTTTTGATAATTAATAGAAAATGAGTAATCGGAATAGTAGTAAAGCCTGAAACAGCAATGTTTGTAAACCAGGGTTGGTCAATATATCCGACAGGTTCGGTGGAATATTCCGATGAAATATGCAAACTTGTAAGCAAGCCGGAATCACGAATGCAGTTGATTGCATTTTTTATTGTGGCGCTTTGGTTGCCCAGATTGGCGCCAAGAGATAAAAGTACAAATGATTCAACCATTTTATTCTTAAACTACCGATTTCCTTTTCATGTTTTGCTGGACTTCAATATAATCTATGAAATGCCTGATGGGCGCTGAGAACTTTCTCAACCTGACAGTAACTTCGGTTAATTCGGGAAATTTTTCCATCAATAAATTCAGGATTTCACTTGCAATCGTTTCCACTAAATTGTAGTTATCGCCTTCTAAAATTTCCGAGACGCAAAATACCGCTTCTTCATAATTCAATGCGTATTTGACATCATCATTAATTACTGCATTTCGTGCATCGTAAATAAGTTCGAGGTCGACTTCATACTTGCCGCCTAACTCGCGTTCTTCCGGCTTTACTCCATGGTAGGCATAGTATTGCGCACCGATTATTTTAAGCTGAGTAAGGGATGATTCTTTCATAATTTCCGAATTAACAATAATAAAAAGAACAAAATTACATCTTTTTTATATAATATTAATAATGGATTATTTAATTGCAGCAAGAAATTGTGAGGCTTTTTTAAGTTCGTTCTCAACATCCGAGGTAAATAACTCAACGCCCATATCCTGCAATTCGGCAAAAGACTGGCAGAGCACAAGCCATGATTCCTGCTCGGTGAGAACGATTTCATTTTGCAATCCTTTGTAAAAATCAGCGCCGTTTATTTCGCTTAACACACCGGCAAAGCTTACGGCTGCAACCAATTCGCGATGCTCGGTTAACTTCGAAGGGTGCGGATAATTAGCTATGATTGTGATTAATTCTTCAGGCAAGCGCCAAAGCGTTGCAATTCGTTCGCCAACTTCCAAATGGGATACTCCGAAAATCTTCTTTTCGGCTTCTTCATCGGTTAATTTATTTGTTTCGATTTCCTCGATTACTTTTGAAAATTTTCCGAAATCGTATTGCATGAGGGCTAATTTACCTATCTGATGCAGCAATCCGCCTATGAATTCATGCTCCTTGTAATGGGCGCCGATTTTTGCCGAAACAGACCTGGCAATGGTTCCGGTACTCGAGGAATGTAGCCAGAATTTTTCCATCATCGGATATGCAGATGGCTGTGAACTTAGCCAGAATTTCGAGAAAATGGATACTCCAAGTACGATATTTGTTAACTTGGAAAAGCCCATTATCATAATTGCCTGCTGGATTGAACTAATCCTGCCCGATGTGGCATATAAAGAAGAATTGGCAACCCTGAGTAATTTTAATGTCAGAGATGGGTCCATTTCGATGATATTGGATATATCTTTAAGGTAGATTTCATCGGTATTAAGCATTTCAAGCAACTTGGAGGGAACCGTTGGCAGTGTGGCAAATTCATTTGCAGATATTATTGAATCTATTATTTGCATTTTCCAATCAGTTACTTAATGGAAAAACTATCCCGCAAAAATAAAGAATAATTCCCTAATATTACAATTTATTAAGAAATATTAAAATAAATCGACTTAAACCTTTTTTAAATTTATTGCGTCTAAAGCACATAGTAAAAGTAATGGATGATAAATCCGATGTTTTAATAATTTATAAGGTGTAATATGAAAAAAATGTTATTTGCAGCGCTAATGGCAGGCGCCCTAATCTTCGCTTCGGCAGCTTATAGCCAAACCCCGACTCCTAAAGAAAAAATCAAGGCAGGTAAAGAGAAGGTAAAAGAAGGAGTTAAAGATGCAAAAGATGCCAAAAAGGATATCCGTGAAACCAAAAAAGAAGTAAAAGAAGGTACCAAAACCAAAGAACAGGCAAAACAGGAAATTAAGAAAGACGTTAAACAATTAAAGGCTGCCAAAAAGGATATAAAGCAAGGTAAACGTGAAGTAAAGCAAGGCTTGAAACAATTGAAGAAAAATAAGTAATTTGCATTTTCATGAACCTTTGTTAAAGCTTCTTTTATGAATGTTACTGAAATCGAAAAATTAAAGAAAATGAAGCGTTCCAATCGCATGGAACGCTTTTCTTTTTATTTTTCTACAATTTTCATAATATTTATCTTTAACATAACTTCTTATAATACAAAAGCTGCATGGATATCCCCTTATTCTATTTCTGATACAATCGAACAAGTGACAGCAATCCCCGAATTCTTTAAAGTTTTAATTGAAGATTCGTCAGGCAGCAATGAGCCGGACAGCATTCCAGCCAACAATATGAACAATATTCTTCATGAACCTGACTCATTGTTAACTTTGGATTCTGCGACCACGGATACTCTTACCGAGGACAATAAGAAGTGGACATTCGACGCTAGTTTGCTATTCCGGAATAAACAAGTAAATAGGGGTGTGGATTTAAGTGGGGGTAATGCAATATCTGATTTGACTATTGGAATATCTCATCAGGTTGGGTTATCCCTGGATTTTGATATAGTCCGCCGTCTTGGAAAAGATAAAATAATCCAGGACTACTCATTCTCTCTTGATTATGATTGGATAATCACTGAAATTGTTGATATATCTTTTGCCTTGAAGCGAATCAAATATAAAAATGATTCGCTTAATCCTGTTGCTAATGCCGATAATTCAGCATCTATTGATTTATGCTTAACATTTATGCCTATTTTTTTGGATTTTTTCTATGAGGGCTCTTTCGGTAAAGATGCCGTAAATTATTATGGAGCTTCAGTTTTTGGGATATTTGATTTATGGAAATTTAAGCTGTTTCCAATGCTCAGCGTAAATGCAATTTCGTATAATATCCAGACTTCAAGATTAGTTAGAAAGTCAAAAGGTACTTTTGTTAAGAAAACAGATGTTACAAGTTACTCCGGAATTAGTTCCATAACGGCAATTTTGAAAATTTCACTACCTTTGGTTGCCGGGTTTTCATTATCTTTATCCCCAAATGTATCTTATTGCCCGGATGATAAAATTTCGTCCCGGAAATGGCAGTATCTTATATCAGCAGGGATAGATTATTCCTTAGATTTTTGAAGCTATTTTGCCCTTATTATTTCAGGAATTTCTTCATTGCGTTGGAGTCCCAACTTACTTTGGGCGATTTGGCATATCCGTTCCGGAGATTGAAGTTTGATTAATTTCGAATTTAATTCCAGGTTATTGCTTTTCAAATTTTTTAAATTATTTTCCAATACACGGCAATCTTTCAACAATTTATTTACTTCCAATACGTTATTAACATAAAAAACCATGATTAGGGATGAAAGCGCTATTAATCCGAAAATACTCCAACGGTTCAGCCGGAAATTCTTTTGTTTTTTTTCCGTCTTTTCTATTTGTTCTTTGTTATTATTCATAAAATGTCAATATGGTTAATGGTCAATGGTCAATGGTCAATGGTCAATGGTTAATGGTCAATGGTCAATGTAACACGAAATTCCATTTCGTAATTCGTAACTTATAATAAATAATTTAAATTCACTACAAAAATATTAAAAATTTGCATTGTATCAAAATAAGAATTATATTTGCATGAAGGAAAACATCATTCCGTCGAGAGGGGTATAATAATTTTCTGAAGACTGTATTAAATCCCGCATTGACAAAGTATCTTTGTAAATATTCCCCGTTCATTCACATAAATAAAAAACAAATAACAATATGATAATTTTTTGAAAGGAATTTATGGCATCCCAAGACTTCCCAAAGACAGCGCCGGTTATTGATATTAATGACCTGAAAGCAAAAAAAATTGCCGAATTAACCAAAATTGCGCGAAGCTTAGGAATATCTAATTTTTCAGATTATAAAAAGCATGAACTCATTCTTCGCATCGTTGAAGCCCAGAATTCGCAGCAAAAAGACCAGGTTTTCGAAGGATTGATTTCCAGTGGAGGAGTATTGGAAGTTCTTCCCGATGGTTATGGTTTTCTCCGTTCAGCCGAATATAATTATTTGCCCTCGCCGGACGATATTTACGTCTCGCCTTCGCAAATTAAAAGGTTCGTTCTGAGAACCGGTGATACCGTATTTGGTCAGGTTCGTCCACCTAAAGAAGCAGAACGCTTTTATGCTCTTCTTAAGGTGGAATCAGTAAATTTTGCCGAGCCGGAAGTAATGCGTGAGCGCACTTTATTCGATAATCTGACGCCCCTTTATCCTACGGTGCATATCAAGGGTGAAGTTTCGCCGAGTGAATATTCAATGAGAATTCTCGACATGCTCTGCCCGATTGGTAAAGGACAGCGTGGTTTGATAGTTTCTCCTCCAAAGTCCGGTAAGACAATTTTGCTTCAACAAATAGCTAATAGTATTACGCGCAATCATCCCGAAATGAAATTAATCGTACTTCTGATTGACGAACGTCCGGAAGAAGTTACTGATATGGAACGTTCCGTGAAAGCAGAAGTGGTCTCGTCAACCTTTGACGAACCGCCTGATAGACACGTTCAGGTTGCCGATATGGTGCTGGATAAAGCTAAGAGATTATGCGAAGCAAAGCTCGATGTAGTAATCCTGCTCGACTCGCTTACAAGGCTTGCACGCGCTCATAATACGGTTATTCCTCATTCGGGAAAAATCCTATCCGGTGGTGTCGATGCAAATGCTTTGCACAAACCGAAACGATTTTTCGGTGCAGCGCGTAACGTCGAAGAAGGAGGCTCGCTAACTATTATTGCCACATCGTTAATTGAAACAGGCAGCCGTATGGACGAAGTAATCTTCGAAGAGTTCAAAGGCACGGGTAATATGGAATTGGTCCTTGATAGGCGTATCGCCGACCGCAGGGTCTTCCCGGCAATGGACGTTAACCGCTCCGGTACCCGCCGCGAAGAATTACTTCTTGACCAAAGCGAGTTGAACCGCATTTGGATACTCCGAAAAATCCTCAGCGAAATGCAACCAGTCGATGCTATGGAATTTCTGCTCAGCAGGATGAAAGGCACGAAATCCAATCGCGACTTTCTTATGAATATGAATAGCTGATTTTATTAGCATTTATATATAGGAATTCAATAATTTCTTAACGGCAATTTAAAATTACCTTCATTCATATGAATAGAAGGGGAGGAATTTCTTTGCTTAATACTATTTCTTATATATGTCCGCTATGAAATGACATTTTAAAGTCAGACAAGAATATTTTTTAATGAAAATTCCATTCCAAAATCGGATTTTTGGAATGAGAATTATCAAGTACTTACTAATTCCAAAGTTGCACTTTGGAATTAAATTTTTGGTATTTAGATAGGACTCATTATTACAAAAAAAAGGTCGCAAGAAACGTGCGACCTTTTTTTCTAATAAGATTATTTTAGTGCTTAATGAATTTCATTATTTCGGTATTGATTTTAATATAGTAAGCGCCTGGTTCCAATTTACTAATATTGATATTATTATTTAAATTTTTACCTGCGGCAACAATTTCACCGATTGCAGAATAAATCGAATAATCCATCCCAATCAAATTTAAATTGATGAAACTGATTGCATCGGTTGATGGATTCGGATATAAAGAGAAGTTTTCAGATTGCAAATTGTCCTTTACATCGGTAGTTGCTTTTCCCACAGTTATTTCATCGATGTATAAAGCATTCCCATCAGTACCAGGTATACTTCTTACTCTTATTAGGATCGGGCTTTCTTTAAATTCGGATAGATCAGTACTTATTGTTTTATATTGTGATGTGGTTGGAACATAATAAGTATTTGCATTCGGGGGATTACCTGTCTGAATACAAGTTGTTGTGCTTAGGTCGACCCAAGAATTTCCTTTATCATCCGAAACAGAAACAATAATTTTTGGCGCTGTACCGTTCCGGCTTCCATCTGAATAAGCATAGTAATAATTTAAGAAAGTTTTTTCTTCCTTTGTTGACAAATCGGCTTCTCCAATAAGAATATCCGCTGGTTTGCCGGATAAGTTCCAACTACTATGTAGAGAAAATTGAATTGTACCTTTAGTACTTAGTGCACCTATATTTGATGTTGAAGTCACAACCCGGAATGCAGTATTTTTTGATTGGTCAAATGCACAGTGTGGAGGTAAAGTAGTTGAATTAAAACCTCCAGAAAATTCGGTAAACGCTTTTGATGTGAAACCAATACCGGAATATTTATATTTATTGTTTGAACCCTCCATATCAAAGAATTCGTTATTATTTATATTACTAAATCCTTTGATTTTTATTGAATACACCCCAGTTGGTATGCAAGTGATCTCGCCCCAATCTATTGTCGTTTTTTCCCCATTTGCTAAACTGCCTGAAAAAGTTTTTTTATTTGATATATCATTAAAAACGGCAAATACATCAAAGGATGTTACAGTTTTTCCGGAATTATTAGTAATTTCAGCTTTCGGACTAATTTTTGTAAAGAATAATTCTGTTGGAGGTACGGTTAAATTCCTTAAACCTAAGTCACCATATTTAATTTGAGTATCATACTCAACTTCGGTTCCGAATCCTGAATAAATATTGTTTTGCCCCTCGGACACAAAAGCAACAACATTCAAATGGTTTAATGCTAAAAACTCTTCAGTGATATCATCCGGTAAAATTGTAGTATATTTTTTAGTTATAAAAGAGTTGGCAGTTGTTGTTGTAATTGCTTCACCAAAGGTCCCACCGGAAGAAAAAACTTGTCTAAGAACATGATTGTGATAATATTTTTTATCCTTAGTCCAGTTCGTAGGATTATAGTTGTTATAATCACTTTGATAACCAATCATAGTATCTTGTGTTAGTACAACAGTAAGATAGTTTGTTGATTTTGGACTGTTTCCTGTATAATATACCTCTACTTCAGTAGTTAACTCACGCTTTGCAAAATCAACACTTGATTTAACAAAAACATTAACCGGTGAAGCTTGATTCATAATACCGGTAGCTAATGAAGCCCACTGCCCTCTATCCTTTGCCCAAGGTGTTGTAGAACGATTAACGGAACCTGCCGGATAACCGGATACTTGAGCTGCAGCGTCGATAGCAGTTCCTTCAGGTGTTCGTAAATCAGGCTCTCCTGCAGCAGGTACTGCATAACCACCGGCATGGACATTAATTAAGAACACCCTGCCGGGATTAGCTGCAACAAGGTCATTTGCTCTTTTATGACCGTCGGGGCAATATCCGCAATGAATACCTGTGAATTCTTCCAGAACTACATTCCTGTTCTGGGGCTGCTTGCTTACCCATTGCTGGGCATTAACTATATTAGCGACTAAAAATATAGCTAATATTAGTAGAATTTTTTTCATAAAAACTTTCATATATATATAAACAAAAATTTAGTTATAACAAAATTTAAAAAGTAATATTAATGAAAATTTTTGATATAACAAAATTATTTTGAGTTAATTATATAAAGAGGCTTAATTTTTATATAAAACTTACTCTACATCAGCTTTTGTATTCTTTGCAACATACATTTCCATAAAGGCAGATAATAATGCTAAGATGAGGCAAAGCTGCCAAAGTTCGGTACCGATGCGGGCACGCTGAATATTTTTTGAAATATCGTATTTGTAATCGAAAATATCGACGATTGATTTCTCAACGGCATGAGATTTCAAATATTCTATCAGGTCATTATCTGGAATTGGAGTTAATATGGATTCCGAAGCGGCAATGTTTACGCATACCACTGTGACGGGTTTTCCATCAGAAGTATTGATTAAATAAGCACCGGGAAGTTCGAATCCTTCTGTCGATAGAACAGCGCCGTTTGGCAGTATCGCCGCCTGCCGGACCAATTCATTGCCGGATGGGTCTGTAATCTTGAAACTGCCTTTTCCGGAATATTTTCTGGGAAGGGTAATAGCATTTTGAATTCCTGATACCATCAGGGAAGAGAAGTCCGCTCCTGTTGATAAATATGAAATGCCTCGATATGTAATAACCGGGAAAATACCCGTAAACGGGAAATTGCTCCAATCGGGATTAGGCAGGCAGGCGCAATATAAAATTTTGCCTTCGCCGATTCTGCTTTCAGAGAGGAAGAATCCTCCTCCGGCTTCTATTATTGAACTGCCGGCGCCTGCAGTAAGCATTTTATATATTTTGGGTGATTCGACTATCGTTTTATTATCAGTCGCACCTTTAAATACCCCTTCGAATATAGGGTGTTGGCGGTCAACGTAGGTAAAGGATGCAGGTTGATTATTCTGAAATGTTTTTATTTGCAAATCACCGAAACCGAAACTTTTCATACCTGTCCTGAATTGTTCCGTATTTTTTTGTTCATCATTATAAGCGGCAAATACCATAAGGCTGCCACCGGTAGAAACATATTGTGCGAGCCGCTGGTAATCGTTCTTGGAGATTCCAGCCGTTGCAAGTATTATTACATCATATTTATCGGTATTTATTCCGGAAAATTCGGTCGGGGTAATTTTAGTCAGTTTATCAGCGCTTTCGTTGGAATAGATACCCGACAAAGCAAGTTCGATAAACCGGGTATTTTCCTGCTCTCCAACTAATGCAACAGTTGGTTTCTCGGTAATCAAGAAACCAAAATGGCGGGTATTGTCTATATCCAAAGCATCATTTTCAAGTTGAATAGCCGCTTTAAATGCACCGGTTTTCTGTGGTGGAGCGGCTATCGCTATTTGTCTTATGCTGCCTGCCGGAATATCGGTAGAGCGCTGTGCAACCCTCTCACCGTTAAAAATTAAACTTATAACAGCGCCTTTCACGTCGCTTTTTGAACTATTTCTCAAAATTGCTTCTACCTCGACCGGCTTTCCTACCTGAAAAATTCTTGAAATGACTTTCAGGGAATCGACCGATAAATTGACTATATCGGCTTTGGAGGAAGCGCCAATAGGTATAACATACAAGCTCGTTCTTTTCCCGAATAAAATTGTTGAATCTTTTTGGGTTAGGTTGAGGATATTAGACTGGCAATCGGAAATAATATAAACTTCCCTGTTGATATTCCGGGCATCCTCCATTAGAATGGCAGCTATTCTGAGGCTTGCTTCCAAATCTGAAGTGGAATAAGAAATTTTCATATGCGAGATTTCTTCACGAAGGAGTTGCGAATTGCCTGAAAAAGAATACTGGGCTTTATCTTTATGAGAAGCCATCGATAATACTGATTCCTCATCACCCTCTTTCAAACCGGCTAATATTGCATTGGCAGCATTTTTAGCCTGATTGAACCTGCTTCCGGCTTCGTCTGATAAATCCATACTGAAAGAGTTATCTACGATGATGACTGCACTGGTCTTTGCGTAATTCTCCAAACCTAAAATACTTCCTTCGATTGCCGGTCTGGAAAAAGCAAGAACAGTAAATATTATGATGAGCGTTCTAAGAATTAGTAATAGTAATTGCTTTAATTTCAATCGTCTGATTTTTGATTTTTGCAATTCTTTCAGGAATTTTAATGTAGAAAATTCTACGGTTTTCAGTTTCCTCAAATTCAATAAATGAAGCACCAGAGGAATTGAAGCCGCCGTTAATCCGAGAAGGAGCGCTGGATTTAAAAATTGCATTCTTATTCGCTATATCAACAAAAAATTTTTTCTATGGACGGTTTTACGGAAAAAGATTGTATGTTCAAGTGATTTGATTTATGATATCATGTTACGAATTGTATAATATTAAAAGAATTTTCAATTTTCAATTTTCAATTTTCAATCAATTTCTAATTAATAATTTTAAATGACAAAAAAAATAAAAAAAATTCATTAACAATTAAAAATTGGTAACTACTAAGCAGGAAGGAATAACGAACAAGGATTAACGATTTAAAATTTTAGAAGAAAGCAAACAGGAATAAAAAGTAATTATATGAATATGAAAGCTATGTATTGATTGCTATTATCGTAAAAAGCGTTGAAACTGCACAGAATAATGATTAAAATGCCATGTACGAAATCATAAATCGTTAATCCTTGTTCTTAAATCATTTTTTCTATTCATAATTGCTGAGTAGTTACAAAAATTCTAAATTGGAATTTATTCAGCATGATATGAAAGTAGATATACAAAACGTATGTTATTAATTAACTCTAACTTACAAATTCTTTGAATAATTATCCAAAAATTTGATTTCATCGGAAGTCAAAGAGTCTTTACCCAGAGCCAATATTTTATCTAAAACCTGGTTCAACCTGTCTTCCGATAGGTCGGGGAACTCGGAATCTTCCGACTCATAAAGTTCGTCCATGATTTTGGCATTGAGCTTGGCAGCTTTGGATTTAGCCGCCATCATAGCTAACTTTAATTCCTCAGGTTTGGGAATTTCCAGTTTCTCTGCTGCTTTCTTCTTTAAAAATTTTCTATGAAGCAGGTAAATCTGACCATAAGTAATTGCAGCCATCGAAATTCCGAAAGATGCAGCAAAAGCAGGGATAAGCCATAAATGTGAAAAATATTCAATTTGTACAATTTTAAAAGTTGCCCAAACAAGAACTACTGATAGGGAAACTAATGCTAAATTTATTTTCCTGAAAAATAAAAATTGAATTTTGAGCCGTGGACTTAAAAAAGTAGTCAAAGCAATAATGAAAAACGAAATTCCTTCAAGCCCTGCAAGCGGAATATCGGTTTTCCAGAAAAATAAAGTATGCAGCAATCCTTCAAGACAAACGAGAAGAAGTAATATTACGGGTAAAATCGAATAATTGAAAACCTGTTCCAGTCTCGGCGATAAATAGAAAAAAGTAAAAGCCAAAATCAGCATGGCTTCTGCCGACCCGTAAGATAGGGGATAAGTAATTAACCGCCAGAATTCAAATTTATTTATTACAAGTGACGGCAATAAAGTAAATATCCCTGCCAGCCTTCCTTCTGTTACAAAGTTAAGCAGGTACAGGATAAATATTCCTGCCAATATTCTTCTTGATAATATCTTCGATTTATATGACATCATTAAAATTTATTAACATAATGCTTTTCAAAAACCTGCAAATACCCTCAATTTGCTTTATTTAGAGACGTTCTCAAAGCATTATGATTGTATTTTCATAAAATAATAACAAATTCCTTTCCATATTGTTACTTCATCTTGGTAATAATCGTCATTAACAATAAAAACTTGAAAAAACTAGTGCCATGTCAACTATACTTTGAACAGACAAGAATGTCTATTCTACCTTTATTTAATTAAAATTAGTATATCAGACATTCTTGTCTGACACGTTAATTTATGCTTAACTTGACACTTGTTTATTATTAAGTATTTTCAAATAACAAGAGTTACTGCAATGAATCAATTATATTGCCGAACTTACAAATATCCGAACTTTCATAAAAATCCTCATTAACGGCAAACATCGGAGCTCCTCCGCAAGCGCCCATACACTCTACTTCTTCGAGTGAAAACTTACCGTCGGATGTTACATCGCCTTCAGGGATTCCAAGCTTTTCACATGCATGATTGAGCAAATTGTCGCCTCCGTTAATTAAACAGGAAACATTGGTACATACCTGCACATGATAGCGCCCTGCCGGTTTTTTATGATACATCGTATAAAATGATGCTACTCCCTGCACGTGAGCCATCGGTAATTGCAAAAGTTCAGCAATATATTGCATTACATCTTCGGAAATCCATCCGAACTTTTCCTGCGCTTTCCAGAGAACGGGCATTAATGCCGCCTGAGTCTGAGGATACTTTGACTTGATTTTTTCAATTTCACGAAGTTCTTCTTCGTTAAAAACTATTTCATTTGTTTCCAGCATCATTGATTTTCCGTTTTTTTATTCAAACTAACTGCAAAAATAATAAATTTAAAATCAATTGTGAATCCTCTCTATTACAATAAACACAATTCCATCAAAATAATTACAATTTATTTTTTTTAAATAGTTGAGACCTATCAAAAAGAAAAAAAATGAATTCCAAATACAACTTTGAATTATTAACTCCCTGATATCTCTCATTCCAAAATTCCGATTTTGGAATGACATTTTGAAAATTTTATGAACTACACATTACCTAATGATAATATTTTAAGTGTTCGGACGTTTCTAAAAAAATGATATTTTGTAAATGAATTGAATGTAAATTTGGATAGACTTTCTATTTAATTGAAATATATGCTCGAAACCTTTATTCATCTATTGCAAGCCGTTCCCTGGTACTGGGTTCTGGCTATAGCTTTATTTATAAATATTCTTGAAAATGTATTCCCTCCTGCTCCCTGTGATACAGTCCTGATTTTCACCGGCACTCTTGTAGGATTAGGTGTAGTGGGATTTATTCCGCTTGTAATAGCATCTACCTTGGGTTCGGGACTCGGTTTTGTATTGATGTTCTATTTGGGAAGAAAATTCGGGGAGAAAGTAATTGAATCCGGTAAGTTCTCATTCATATCTGAAGAGAAATTAAAGAAACCCGAAGAATGGTTCCGGAAATGGGGGTATTTGTTGATTGTCGTCAACCGGTTTCTATCAGGTACACGCGCTGTAATTTCATTCTTCGCCGGAATTTCGAAACTATCTAAAATGAAAACGACCGTTTTGGCTACCCTTAGTGCTTTAGTGTGGAATATTATACTGATTTATTTAGGGATTATTTTCGGTAAGAATTGGTACAGAGCCGACCATTATATTGAATTTTACGGTATTATTACTCTTAAAATTATCATTTTTGCGCTAATAATATTTCTGATATATATATTTATTAAAAAACGAAAACTCCGGGAAACATCATAAATACTGAATTTGCAATTAACCTATGAGTTCCGAACAATCAAAATTCAATGCTTGCTTTTTATTCCTTGGCGAGCCCGTCTTCGATGGTCGTTTGGTCAATATAGCACGTACTTTATCTGCTGCCGGAAAAAAAATCTGCATTATAGCAATCGGCATAGGCAAGGATGTTTCTTTTTTTGAAAATGATGGTATAATTTTCTATTACATAGATATTCCTTTAAAAGGCAGAACCTGGCTTAGATGGCTAAGATTTCTATATTATGCCAGACTATTATTCAAAAAAGTAAAAGCAGATTCCTACTGGGCTGAAGATATTTACACCCTTTATCCCGCTTATAGATTATCGAAGATGCATAATTCAAAATTGATTTACGATTCAAGGGAAATTTATTCCGCTCTTGGTCCATTGCACAAGCATCCTTTTAAACAAAAAATTCTTACATTAATTGAAAAATGTCTAATCCGTCATTCCGATGAAATATTAGTAACAGGCGAGCGCGATGGTGAGTTTCTTCAAAAGACTTACCGCCTAGAACATAATATTCGTTGTATATTGAATCTTCCGCAATATCAGAAGCCCGTTCAGTCGGATTATTTGAGGAAAAATTTCGGGATTCCATCCGATAAAAAAATTCTTCTTTATCAGGGTATGATTCATCCCGGACGTGGCTTAATTCCTATTGTTAATACCCTTCCGTTATTACATGATTTTGTACTCTGCATCGTTGGAGAAGGAGAATTCAAACCGGAAGTCGAAGCGGAAGCGCAACTAAACGGCGTAACGGACAGAGTGATTTTCTGCGGAAAAGTGAATTATTTCGAATTGCATGGTATTACTTGCTCTGCCGATATTGGACTATCCTTTATCGAACCGATTTCATATTCTTATTCGCTTGCTTTGCCAAATAAATTATTTGAGTATTGCATGGCTGGAATGCCTTCATTAATCAGCGATTTACCTGCACAGCGCGATGTCTGGGAAAAATTTCAATTTGGGGAAATTTTGCCTGCTGACGCAAGCGCTGAAGAAATAGCAGCTTCAATTAACAACCTGAGTGATACTTCCTTGAGGGTGAATTACGTTGAACAAAGCCTGAAAGCAGCAAAGTTCTACTGCTTTGAGAGCCAGAGAGACACCCTTCTTCAAATTATGAATTATGGATTATAAATTATGAGTTATAAGTTATGAGTTATAAGTTATAAGTTATGAGATATAAAAGGATTAGAGAAATAAAAAAAATTTGTTTATTAAAATCCTAAAATCATTTAATCCTATAAATCCTAATTCAGACAATTTTCAATTATCAATTTTCAATTTTGCAATGAATTTTTAATGATTAATTAACAAATTATATATGAAATTTAAAAGCTGATTGGAAATTGAAAATTGAATGGAAATTGTAAAATTAAACATTGATTAAAAATTGTAAAATTGGAAATTGGGAATTTTTTTATTGATAAGTAAAATCAAATTGTAAATAAATTATGGTAATAGCATCTGCAACTCTGATAACATTAGCGTTGATTTTCTACTCAACAGGTATCTGGGCAGAAAGAATAGCCCGCTATCTAAAGCCCTGGCACGTAATATTTTTCTGGCTTGGATTTGGATTCGATGTTTCCGGTACTCTGGCAATGCACTTCATCTCAAAGCATACTTTTGATATAACTAATTCTCATACATTAACAGGTCAAATAGCGCTTTGGTTAATGCTTGCCCATGCAATCTGGGCAACGAAAGTTACGAAAAGCGGCAGTGAGAAGACTCGCAGCGGTTTTCATCGTTATAGTATCATAGTGTGGCTGATTTGGCTTGTGCCTTATTTGGGCGGGATGTATCTGGGAATGAAGCATTAGTATGAGAAAAAAAAATATGTAACTACTCAGCAGGAATGAATAACGAACAAGGATTAACAATTTAAGATTTTAGAAGAATGCAAACAGGAATAAAAAGCAATGAATTGATAGCTATTTTCGTAAAAAGCGTTGAAACTGCACAGAAGAATAGTCAAAAGCAATAGGTGCGAAAATCATAAATCAAAAATCGTTAATCCTTGTTCTTAAATCATTTTTACAATAAATACCCTTAAATCTAATTATTATTACCAAGTAAATTATTTTACAGACTTTAAATTATTCATTGCGACTTTGCTTCTTTGCGACTTTGTTTTTTTGCGTCTTTGCTCCTTTGCGACTTTGCGTGTAAATTCTCTTTCAAAACTACTTAACCATTACCATCTTCCCGCTTTGTAATCCGATGCCATTCCTAATCACATAGAAATAAATCCCGGACGGTAAATCTGCTAAGTCAATATTAACGGAATTCATACCGGCTGAATAAATTTTATTTGGAATTTGAATAAACAATTGCCCGTATTCATTGTATATCTCGATTGAGACTTCTCCGTCAGATGGATTTCTGAAATTAATTGTAGCATTTGATTGAGAAGGATTAGGAGTAGCAAAGGGTTCGGATTCGTTTGAAATTCCTGATAACTGAGAATCTACATCATTAGTAGAGTTAATAATTTCCCTTATTGCCTGCATTTTGAAGTTCCTGTCAGGCTTGGTGTAATCATCTGTAATGCCCCAGCAGCCATAGCGATTATAACCGGAAGTAAGGGTAAAATACAACGCAAGTCCTCCTTCAATCGAGAACCAGCCTTCAATATAGCTCTTCTTCAATATTTCCTTCATTTTATAAGTTCTATTTGCTAAAATCTGATTAGCAAGATTCGTTTTATTTCCTCCACCAGGTATCCCCGGACCCCCTTCATAAGATGTACAACCGCCCGGTAACTCCCACTTTGCTGCTCTATTTAAATGATTTTTACGATAACTTGAAACCGAGGGATTGTTGATTTGCCCGTCAATATCATCTAACATGCCTTGATTAATAGCTGTCGTATCACCGTTCGGATTTGTCGAACCGAAATACAGAGCAGGAGCAAGAGAATGAATAAAATTTTTCGGAGCGCCGAATGTTTTATTGATGTAATTGAAATGATTGTCCGAACGCCCGCCGTAAGAAGCCTGGGCGCCAAGCACAACCCTGATTCGCTTATTAATTTCCTGCTTCCCGAAAACTTCGGCAAACCAATTCGAAAGCTCAACCGTTCGGCGAGCATAGTTTTCATCGAAGGTAATTTTATAAAAATCAGCCTGTGATTTGTTGTAAGGACCATGTGTTGTCTGGGTTGGACTCCAAACTTCGTTGCTGTTCTCGACGTAAATATTTATTGATGGGTCTAATTCGGTTTTGAGTTTTTGTGCAAGGTTGGCAACGTAGTCGGAATCGCATGATATGTGAATATTAATCCAGATGTCCTTTTTCAGGATGTTAGAAAGCTGGATAATATATTCCCAGCACCATGCATCACGTTTGCCGGTTGTGGCTGTCATTGGATTTTGGCAGGCATCGAGCGGAGTCTTTCGGTTTTGCCATTTTGTCGGATTGGGATATGCCGGTTCACCATCCCAGATATTCTGGACGCCATAGAATCTATAACAAGCAAAATCAGCAGACTTCAATAGGTTAATATATTCATCCGTGAAAATTTTATTTGTATTTAACGGATAGCCGGGTCTCATAACCTTCAATTCCGTAATGCCGCTACTGAGCTGAGATTCAGGACTTCTTTTGGTATTTTTAAATATAAGATATATAAATCCATAGTCCTTTAAGGGGGGACTCGGTACAACCAGATCGAAAGTAGTTAAATTCGATACTGTATCATATTTCTTATTTGTAATTTGAGCCGTTCCCCATAAAGAAATATCAGCAATTCCTTTGAAAGATGATTTATAAGTACCGCTATAATCTATACGGTAAACTTCCGGGTCATCGATTTCATTTGTCCATTCTGTTGCGGGTCTGCCGTCCAACAACACTAACTCGAAATCGCTTAAGGACCAGCCTAAGGAATCGAAGCCTGTTGCCTTCTGATAACGGTTGGTATGGTTAATGATATTAACGAAAGCGCCGTTCTCGGTAATGTTAACGCCGAGTTGCCGTGGCTGTTGGGAGTTAGAAACCACAAATGAAGCAGGCAGAACAATTGTTGATATAATTAAAAAGAATATTATTTTCATGATTTGGAAGCAGAAAATTTAAGAATTAAAGAAATTAAGACTGTCTTAAGAGTCAACAAGAAAGTCATTCAGAGCGGAGCGAAGAATCCAGAAGCAGCATTGGGACTGGATTCTTCGCTCCGCTCTGAATGACTTTCTTCTCATTTTTGGACTTTTGAGACAGCCACATTTATTATTTTAATTACAAACAAAAACTTTACTTTTTCTTCTTCTTCATATTCTCATCTAAAAATTTCGAGACGGCATCAACAAAGCCCTGAGCCAATGGCAGGTTCGGGTCGGCATAAGCCTGGAAGTTTGATTCCGGGTCGCTTGGTGCAATTTTCAATACATGATTCATACTTTCAACTAATACTTTTTTTGCATCCGGCTTGGCTTTTGCAAGCATTTCAGCTTCTTCTGTCGGAACCTGCAAATCGTGTTTTCCCTGTATTATCATTGTAGGAATCTTTAATTTCACTATTTCAACTGTCGGAACAACTTTAAAAATCGACATCATAAACGGTTGAATACTGGGGCGGAATAATATCAAAATTTCCGGACCGACCGAATCGACCTTCCTGCCGGCTTTCAATTCCTTGATAATATGTTTTGCTTCTTCGATAATTTCAGGCGGAGCGTTTGTATTCATCTGGTCAATCATTATCTCATCTAATGAACGGGCTGTTCCTGAAACCAATAACGCAGCATCCACATTTGCTTTTTGAGCTGCTAACATTGCAATTAATGCACCTTCGCTATGACCCAAAACAGCAACTTTAGAAAAGCGCGAATCTGCCCGTAATTTGGCAATCCAGTTTGCAGCATCGTTTACGTAATCATCGAAGATAACATCGAATTCCGATTGCATTGCGCTCATGCTTTCTCCAATTCCGCGTTTGTCATAACGCAGGACTGCATATCCGCGTTTTACGAGTGAATCGGAAATCATTTTTAAATTATCGCAGTTACCGGGAACCATCCTGTTATTTCCATCTCTATCGGTAGGACCGGAGCCAGCTATAAGCAATACTACAGGAAATACTTCTCCTTTATCGGGAAGTTCGAGAGTGCCGTACAGCTTTCCGGTCGGTGTATCGAGAATTGAAGTATAACCCGATTCTTCGGGTGCCGGCTTTGAGACAAGTTCGAAAGCGCCTTTAAAATCATCCTGTTTGTAATTACCTGAAATTTTATTTGCAACAATAATTCCATCGAAAGCTACATTTGTTCCGCCAAGTGTCAATTCAAAATGAATTTTTCCTGCATGACTGGTTATTTTTGTCAAAGGTGCACGTTTGACCATTTGAGTTGGAATATCAATTGTACCGACGAGATTATCATTAACGGCACGGAAGTCGGTTTTAATTTCTAATTTACTCTTTGTAGCCTGCAGCCAGCCTTCCCAATGACCCACTATATCCTTTGGGTCGGAAAGAACCTGAGCGTTAGCTGCGAACAAGTTAAGAATCAAGACTATTGTTATCGGAATAATTATGGAAAGTGTTTTATTCATATCTAACCTCAAGTTATCAATATTTTTTTACTATATTTTTCTATGACGTTTATCATTTTAGTTTAATGCTAATTTTTACTACGGAATTCTCCACATACAGAACCAATGCTCGATTTACAGCATTTGCAGTTGCAACAAAATTTTACAAATTAATTTAATCTGAAAATTCGTCATTTTTTTGAATATGTTTTTTTAATTTTGTTTTTTGGAAATGTGAAAAAGGCAATAAGTAACGGAATTATAAATTATATACGAAACAATATGCTGACCGATTTCGGAATTATCTTAATATTTTTCATTGTAGGAATGGTTTTTGTAGCAGCCGGTTTAATAACCAACATGATTTTAAGACCATCCCATCCCAATAAAGTAAAACAATCAACCTACGAATGTGGCGAAGAAGCTATCGGCTCACCCTGGATTCTATTCAATGCAAGATTTTATTTAATTGCCCTTGCATTTTTGATTTTCGAGGTAGAATTACTGCTTTTGTTTCCATGGGCAGTCGTATTCAAGGAATTAGGTTGGTTTGCGTTTATTGCAATGCTGATTTTTGCGTTTATTTTATTGCTTGGACTGTTCTACGACTGGGCGAAAGGTTACTTGGACTGGGATAAACCCGAACCTATTATTCCCAAAATGAAAGATTTGGTTATCTGGAACAAGGATTAATAGACTGTGGAAAAACTAATTATATTAAAGAATGTCATTCTGAACGAAGTGAAGAATCCAGTATCAATGCCGCTTCTGGATTCTTCACTTCGTTCAGAATGACATTCTTCTTTACTTTTTCAATAGGCTACTAAGCATAAATAAACATTAATACTTATTAAAATTGATATATCTAAAAATAAATAAAGCTATAAAATGGGATTATTAGACAGATTAGATAACCCTTTCGAGGGTGGTGGGATTATTTTAGGTAAGGTCGAAGATTTATTAAATTGGGGCAGAAGCAAATCCGACTGGTATTTGCATTTCGGACTGGCTTGCTGCGCTATTGAATTTATGGCTGCCAATGCTTCCCATTTCGACTTCATGCGGTTCGGAACTATTCCACGACCCAGCCCGCGACAGGCAGATTTTATTATTGTCTCCGGTACGGTTACTATGAAAATGGCTGAGCGTGTAATTAGACTCTACGAGCAGATGGCTGAACCTAAATATGTACTTTCCATGGGTTCATGCGCTAATTCAGGTGGTCCTTATTGGGAGCACGGTTACCATGTCCTGAAAGGCGTTGACCGCATTATCCCCGTCGATGTTTATATACCGGGTTGCCCACCGCGTCCCGAAGCATTTTTCGAAGGAATGGTTAAACTCCAGAAAAAAATTAACGAACAGCAAATTTTCAATAAAAGAAAACGATTAGAAGAAGAAGATAAAAAGCTTTCGGCTTAATTCTGAATTCTGAATTCTGAATTATGAAATGAAGAGAGAATTATGAATTATGAGTTATAAGTTATAAGTTAAAATAAAATATTTTAGTTATTTTATCCTATAATCCTTGTATCCTATAAATCCTAATTCAGACAAATAAACATTAACAATTGACAATTAACAATTGAAAAATATGAATACTCAAGAAATATTTGAAGTTTTAAAAGAAAAATTCGGTGATACAATTCTCGAAGTAACAGGCGAAGCTCCTTCGGATTTATCGATTAATGTTGTAACTGAAAAAATTGCCGATGTCTGCTTGTTTTTGCGGGATACGGAAATCATGAATTTCGATTATCTCTCATGCTTATCAGGAATGGATTATAAGGATAGTTTAGGTGTAGTCTATCATTTATACTCTACAATAAATCATCAAACGGTTGTTCTTAAAGTTAAAACCAACCGCGAGAATCCTTCTGTACCGACAGTTGAAAGAATCTGGAAGACAGCAAACTGGCACGAGCGAGAAGCTTATGATATGTACGGTATTCAATTTGCAGGGCATCCCAATATGATTCGCATTCTCACTTGTTACGATTGGGAAGGTTGGCCCCTGCGCAAGGACTATAAAACACCCGAAGCGTATCATGGTATTAAGGTGCCGTATTAAAATTATGAGCTATAATATGCCAGTATTTAAGACAAATTTAAAAGCCAGGAAGAATGTCATTCTGAACGGAGTGAAGAATCTTCTTCAATATAATATGAATGTATTGTTGAGGTAAACAATAATGATTATCATGCGAGAACTACAACAATGCAATATTCTTACAAATAGGATTTAATTGTTTCGGGAAGCATTAAAAAAATGAATTTATCAGACTTTACAAGAAGATTCTTCGCTCCGCTCAGAATGACATTCATAGCAGAGTTTTTACACAGTAAGAATGAAGGAATAACATCAAATAAATAATATTAAAAAACAGACTAAAAAGATAAATAGAACGAGGAAAAAGTGGGTGAAAGAAAAATTATAGAGTATGATTTCGGGAAAGTCGCTACGGAGCGAATGCGGGTAAACGTCGGACCACAGCACCCTTCGACTCACGGAGTATTACGGTTGGAGGTCGAACTCGAAGGCGAGATAGTAACCGAAGTCGTGCCTCATATAGGGTATCTGCATCGTTGTTTTGAAAAATATGCCGAAGAAAAAACATATCCCCAGGTAATACCTTACATCGACCGATTGGATTACATTTCGTCGATGAATAACGAATGGCCCTACGTAATGGGAATGGAAAAACTGCTTGGAATCGAAGTGCCGGAGCGGGTTGAATATATCAGGGTTATTTTTGCCGAATTAAATAGAATTGCTAATCACCAGATTGCTGTTGCTACATTCGGAATGGATGCCGGCGCATTTACTCCCTTCCTCTATTTCTTCCGCGACCGTGAAATGATTTTGAGTTTGTTCGAGCGTGCGTCCGGTGGTAGGTTATTATATAATTATTATTGGATAGGCGGATTGGCAGCCGATGTGCCCCCGACCTTCAAAGAGGAATGTCTTAATATCGTTAAGACAGTACGAAAGACAAATGCAGAGATTGATAATTTATTGATATATAATAAAATATTTATCGAAAGGGCTGCAAACGTGGGAATTCTTCCTGCTGATGTAGCGATTAACTATGCATGCAGCGGACCGGTTCTGCGAGGTTCGGGTGTGCCATTCGATTTGCGTAAATCGGAACCATATTCAATTTACAACCGGTTCGATTTTAATGTTCAGGTTGGTAAAGGCGAAGTCGGCACTGTAGGCGATTGCTGGGACCGCAATATTGTACGTATGCGCGAAATGGAAGAAAGCTGCAAAATCATCGAGCAAGCCGTAGTGCAAATGCCCGATGAAGGAAATGTCCAGGAAAAATTACCGAAGAAAATCAAACCTGCGGCAGGTGAAATATATTGCAAGGCAGAAAATCCCAAAGGTGAGCTTGGATTCTACATTGTTAGCGACGGTACTGCTAAACCATATCGTGTCAAATGCCGCCCAACCAGCTTTGTTAATTTATCGGTTTTGCCGGAAATCAGTAAGGGTTATATGATAGCCGATTTGATTTTAATTCTCGGCAGCGTCGATATAGTGCTGGGTGAAGTAGATAGATAGTTTAAATAAGAACATAAAAATTAAAATATAAGAAGTATGGAAACCAATTTTATTTATAGTCTGCTTGGCAACAATCTTTTAGGATACCTCGCTGTTTGTATTTTGCCGTTGGTATTTCTTATTGTCTATGCATTGGTTGCAATTTTAGGCGAACTGAAAATCGGCGCTTTTATGCAGGACAGACTTGGTCCGATGAGAACCGGTCCCTGGGGTACAATTCAGCCAATAGCAGAAGTTGTAAAGCTGTTGCAAAAAGAGAATATTACACCTGATGCTGCGAGCAAATTCCTTTTCAACTTAGCGCCGTTCATCATTTTCACGGCAGCCTTCGCGGCATTTGCAGTTATTCCGTTCAGTCCGAAATTTGTTCCATCGGGAATAAACCTCGGTTTGTTTTATATTTTCGCTATCGGTTCGTTTGCCGTAATTGGAATATTCATGGGTGGCTGGGCTTCGAATAATAAATACTCTTTGCTTGGTGCGGTTCGTTCGGTTGCGCAAATTATCAGTTATGAAATACCTGCCGGTATGGCAATACTTTCGATTGCAGCTCTTGCAGGCACTCTCGATATGAATGAAATTATTACCAAACAATCCGGTTGGTTTACAAACTGGTATATATTCGGCGGTTCAGGTTCGGCACTCAGGATTTTGTTCCTGCCGTTTACATTCGGTATTTTCGTTATTTACCTGATTGCATCTTTAGCAGAAACAAACCGTACACCTTTTGATATTCCGGAAGGTGAATCTGAAATCGTTGCCGGGTATCATACTGAATATAGTGGTATGAAATTCGCGATGTTTTTCTTTGCGGAATATGCCAATATGTTTGTAGTATCTGCGCTCCTGACCATCATGTTTTTCGGTGGCTGGAATTCACCATTCGGGGATTTTATGAGCGGTCCGATTTGGGCTGTTGTCTGGTTTTTGGGTAAATCGATGTCTTTCATATTCTTACAAATATGGCTTAGATGGACTCTACCGCGCCTCCGGGTTGACCAACTTATGTACACCGGATGGAAGGTTCTTCTCCCTATTTCATTTGTATGTTTTTTTGCAATAGCCCTTTTGGCTATGCTCAAATAGAAGTAAGAAAGTGGATTTTTAAAGAAAGTTATTTAATAGGAAATAAATAATGGGAAATTATTTCAGAAATATATGGTTGGGTGTTTGGACTGTATTAGTGGGCATGAGGATTACAATTAATCACTTGGTCATGAGAAAAGTCACTAACCAGTATCCCGATAGATACCCGGATTTAAAATCATTGGAAGAAGCAAAGCTTGTTCCAACCAACTCACGTAACAGGCTTTTCGTTGATAAAGAAGATTGCAACGGTTGCAAGGGCTGCGAGAGGGATTGCCCCGTTAATTGTATATCAGTTGAGACAACACGAGTTACTCCCGGTGATACTGTACCACTATTGAGAAGCGGAGGAAAAAGAAATCTTTGGGTAACGAATTTCACAATCGATATGGCAAAATGCTGCTTCTGCTCACTTTGTACGCAGGCATGCCCGACTTCGGCAATCGTCCATACGAGCGAATTCGAATATTCGGAATATAACAGGAATGATTTGGTTTATCAATTCTCTCCGTTTTCACCGGAAGAAGCACAAGTAAAGAAAGATATGTTTGCTAATTATCAGGCTGAACAGGCTGCAAAGAAAGCCGCCGCTGCGGCTGTAGCACCGGCACCAGCAGCAACACAGGAAAATGTATGAGTATGAATAAGATTAAATTGAATATTAAAATAATAATATAAAAGAAGAAA
Organism: Ignavibacteria bacterium; assembly: GCA_016844745.1. Lineage (GTDB taxonomy): Bacteria > Bacteroidota > Ignavibacteria > Kapaibacteriales > UBA2268 > JAERMQ01. The sequence continues at coordinate 31,917 of JAERMQ010000079.1, forward strand.
AATGGATTTATTCGAAATAATATTTTACTTTTTTGCAGCGATTGTGCTTGTTTCAGCATTAGTTGTAGTGCTGTCGAAAAATATCATGTATTCGGCATTTTCGCTGTTATTCACATTTTTCGGTGTTGCCGGATTATTCGTATTGCTAAACGCCGATTTCGTCGGTATAACTCAAATTATGGTTTATGTCGGTGGTATTCTCGTATTAATCATCTTCGGTGTTATGATTACAACGAAAGTGACTGGTGTCGATATTAAAGAAGGCATTTCCGGGAAATTGCAATACGCCGGAGCAGGCATAATTACTTTGTTAACGGCAATATTTTTATCGCTGATGTTCATTAATGGCAAATGGATTACCGGCAGCAGTACAGATGTCCATGCAACGATACATCAAATCGGCACTCTACTGATGACCAAGTATATTTTAGCATTCGAAGCAGCAGCAATATTGCTCTTGATTGCCTTTATAGGAGCGGCTCTAATCGGAAGAAGAAAAGCATGATATTGAAACGAATTACCACCCCCTACCCCCTCCTAAAATAGGAGGGGAAATATAAAATCCCCTCCTATTTTAGGAGGGGGTAGGGGGTGGTAAAAAGTTACAGAATGACAAAGTAAAAGAAAAATTAATTAAAAAAAAACAGGATAAAGCATAATGGCTATTGGCTTGAACCACTATTTAATTGTAAGCGCAATATTATTTGCATTAGGAATATTCGGCATTATAACAAGAAAAAATGCAATCATGGTCCTGATGGGATTGGAGCTTGTTCTTAACTCGGCAAATATAAATTTCATCGCATTCTCCAAATTCGGAGGACTGAATATAGAAGGGCATCTTGCAGCAATATTCGTAATAATATTAGCTGCTGCCGAAGCTGCCGTAGCGCTTGCAATTATATTGAATATTTATCAGAATTGGCGCAATATTAACGTTGACGAAATCGCCAAAATGAAGGAATAGCATTGTTATCGGAAGAGAATTCTCCGTTAACATACTTATGAATTATATAAATAAAAGATAAATAAAATTATGGGACATAACACACTTCTAATACTTGCAACAATTGTTTTGCTCTTGCCGCTTGCAAGTTTTTTGATTTTGGTTACAAACAGAAAAAGGCTTCCCGGTAGAAGCGCCGGAATAATCGGAACTTCCTTCATCGGTATTGGATTGATTTTATCAATTATCATTGCCGCTCATAAAATGGTTACTTTCAAAATGCTGCCGATGATTCAATACAAATTCGATTGGTTCACGGTTGGGAATATACCTGTTAAAGTTGGAATAGGAATAGATAATATAACCGGCATAATGCTAATTGTTGTAATGCTAATCAGCTTCTTGGTTCATCTTTTCTCAGTTGAATATATGCGCGATGATGTTCGCTTCTCCCGTTATTTTGCCTATCTCGGAGTATTTACATTCTCGATGCTGGGAATTGTAATTGCCAACAACTTTTTCTTCATGTATATTTTTTGGGAACTCGTCGGACTTAGCTCTTATTTATTGATTGGTCACTGGTACGAAAAGGATTCGGCATCAAACGCAGCTAAGAAGGCATTTATCACAAACCGTATCGGTGATTTGGGATTCTTCATAGGAATAATGATTTTGTATTTCTCATACAACAGCTTCATGTTTGATGAGATATTTACTAAAATCAATTATGGAATTCTTCCTTTCGATAGCGGCACAATGCTGACTGTTGCAGGCATTTTAATTTTCTGCGGCGCTATAGGAAAATCCGCACAATTCCCGTTGCATGTTTGGCTTCCTGACGCAATGGAAGGTCCCACACCTGTTAGCGCATTAATCCATGCCGCTACAATGGTTGCCGCAGGTGTTTATATGACTGCCCGAGTATTCCCTATGTTTACAGGCTGGGCGCTGATTTTTATAGCTTATACCGGCGCTATTACTGCATTCATTGCCGCTACAATCGCAATTACCCAGAATGATTTCAAAAGAGTTTTGGCTTATTCAACCGTAAGCCAGCTTGGATATATGATTATGGGACTTGGCGTTGGAGCATTTACGAACGGTTTTTTCCATTTGGTTACTCACGCCTGGTTTAAAGCATGTTTATTCCTTGCAAGCGGTTCTGTTATATTTGCGATGCACAAAGCAGCTCACCATTTCAACGACCATCATACCGATGCTCAGGATATTAGAAATATGGGCGGTTTGCGTAAAACGATGCCTTTAACATATTATACATTTTTAATGGCAACTATTGCAATCTGCGGTGTACCGTTTACATCCGGCTTTTTAAGCAAGGATGGTATATTGGCAGGAACACTTGCTTATGCTCAACTCAACGGACATTGGCTTATTCCAATAATAGGTTTCAGCGCAGCCGGTATGACTGCTTTCTATATGTTCCGGCTTGCAATCGTGGCATTCCACGGTCAACCTAAAACGGAAATAGCCGGTCATACAAAAGAGAATAATTGGGTAATAGTATTTCCGCTTGTCCTTCTGGCAACTTTATCACTTTGGTTCTTCTATTCCGGCAATCCATTAGATCCATCGAAGGGCTGGTTCCATGAAAAAGTAAAACCACAGCCAACTGCCGTATTGGGTAATTTACAATGGGCATTCCTGATACCCTATGAAAGCAAAAATCCTTCGCATCAAAAGGTCTTGCAACGCGTTTACGGCATCGAGCCAAAAGATGAAATGGATATGATGGATGAAATGCCACTGAAACCCGAAGCAATGGGTATGCCTAATCCACATATGAAACCTGATGCTAAATCTGCAAATCAACAAGCCTTAACTGATGATGAAATGATGGTTAATCCTCATACCGGTAAAAAGGAAATGCCGAATGATGAAATGATGGTTAATCCTCATACCGGAAAAAAAGAAATGCAGAATGAAGAAATGATGGTGAATCCTCATACTCAGGCAATGGCACCCAATAGCAGTACAGCGAAAGTTGACGCTCATATACCTCAACATGCTGAAATGGGAAAAGAAAAAGCTAAAAATGATGAACATAAAGCTAAGGGCGAACATGGCGAAGCAGGCGCTCATCATGCTTTCAACAAATTCGAAGAACAAAGCCATGCAGCACATATACCGGCAATGATCATTTCGCTGCTTTGCGCGGGAATCGGTATGTTGTTGTCCTTTTCAATATATCAGTTTAAGTTTGCAGACCCCGATAAATTGGCTCTGAAAGCCGGTCCTTTTTATAGATTATCATTCAATAAATGGTACTTCGATGAAATTTATAATGTCACTGTTATCGGTGGTACTATGTTGTTCTCAAAATTATTAGGTCTTTTTGATAACAAAGTTGTTGATGGTTTAGTGAACCTGTCAGCAGGCATTACAAGAGTTACATCTTATTTCGTCGGGCATTTCGATAATATTGTAGTCGATGGACTTGTCAACCTATCAGCTAATGTAACAGGCTTTTCAGGGAACATAATCAGAAAATTACAAACCGGCAGGGTGCAATCCTACGTCGCATTCACAATTACAGGTATAATTATATTACTCTATTACTTCTGGTAAAAAAATGAGAAATAATAAAAATTTACCACCCCCTACCCCCTCCTAAAATAGGAGGGGAAATTTTTCCCCTCCTATTTTAGGAGGGGGTAGGGGGTGGTAAATTTTTATGAAAAGATGTGAATTATGACTTTCTTGTTAATGGTTATAATTGAAAATAAATGATATAATGAAAAATAAGAATAAACAAAATAATAATAAAACTCAAACGGAGGATTAATGTTACAATTCTTAGGAATCGGACCCTTAACCTGGATAACGTTTCTGCCTATAATAGGAATGGTACTTGTGTTCCTTATTCCGACAGGCAAGGACGATGCAACGCGCCAGCGCGGGATTCAATTATTCAGGTGGGTTACCATTGTAACAACATTCATTCAATTGGTAATTTCAATTTTAATTTACGCCAATTTTAACTTTCAATTAAGCGGTATTAATACGGCTGCAGGTATGCAATTTGCAGAGAAAATTCGTTGGATTGAACTAACAGGACTTCCTCTTTTAGGAGATGTCAAAATCGACTACTTCGTTGGAATCGACGGATTATCGGCTCCTATGGTACTTCTGACCTCAATAGTTTGCTTCCTTGCCTCATTTGCTTCTTTCTCGATTAACAAAAAGCACAAAGGTTACTTTGCAATGTACTTGCTGTTAGATGCAGGTATGATGGGAGTTTTCGTATCATTGGATTTCTTCCTGTTTTATGTATTCTGGGAATTGATGCTTTTGCCGATGTACTTCTTAATCGGTATTTGGGGCGGTCCCCGCAAGGAATATGCAGCTATAAAGTTCTTCCTCTATACTTTATTCGGTAGTGTATTTATGCTGCTCGTAATGATTGCCCTGTTTTTCGCAGTACATTCATTCAACATGCTTGATATGATGGACCCAACAAAGTACGACCCACATTCACTTCTTGCCGGAATCGGTACAA
>JAERMQ010000079.1:36406-44959 GCA_016844745.1 Ignavibacteria bacterium
TACATTGCTTTCATGGCTCTATTTATAGGCTTCGCAATTAAAGTGCCGTCCGTACCATTCCATACATGGCTTCCGGATGCGCACGTCGAAGCACCGACTCCGATAAGCGTTATCCTGGCAGGTGTCCTATTGAAGATGGGAACCTATGGTATGTTGAGAATAAGCTGGCCCATGTTCCCCGACGGAGTAAAATATTTCCAATGGTTTATAGCTTTGGTTGGGACGGTCAGTATTGTCTATGGCGCGTTCTGTGCTCTTGCCCAGCATAAGGTAGGAATGCGCGATTTCAAGAAGCTAATTGCATATTCTTCGGTCAGCCACATGGGGTACGTAGTTCTCGGAATGGCGGCTATGAATTCGGAAGGTATGGTAGGAGCCATCTTCCAAATGTTTAATCACGGTTTAATCACAAGCATGCTCTTCATGATTGTGGGCGTAATTTACGACCGTTCTCACACTCGTGGATTGGACGACTTCGGAGGTTTGGCTAACAAGATGCCGGTCTATACCGGAATTATGTCAATCGCATTTTTTGCTGCTATAGGACTGCCCGGAATGAGCGGCTTTATCAGCGAGGCATTTGTATTCCTGGGTGCATTTAAAGGTCTTCCGATTTACTTCGCCATTATTTCAGGATTGGGTATCGTACTTGGAGCGGGCTATATGCTGTGGACTTTGCAGAAGGTATTCTTCGGTAAACTGCCGGAACGCTGGTCAGGTCCCTGGGACCCAACCCATAAGAAATACAAAACCGACGATATTAACTTCATCGAATTAGTAGCACTTGTTCCGCTTGCAGTACTGATAATTTATCTCGGAATTTTCCCGGGCGCAATGATTAATTTAATGAATTCAACGGTTAATCATTTGATTGAATTCGTAAAACTTGGCGGGCAATTTACCGCCGGATTATAATATAATATTAACTATTTGCCAAATAAGTCTATGATTGATATAGGTGCAAATTTTGTTAGCGAGCTTTATAAAAGTTTAGGTATGTTCATACCGGAAACCGTATTGGTTGTTACTTTTGTTGTGGCAATTATTATGGATTTGATTTTCCGGAAATACAAAAATATTGCCGCTTTCACCGTACTGGCAGGATTTTTCGTCACCGGATATACATTATTTGCTTGCAACAGCAGCGGATATGCCTTTTCGCAGACAATAGCCATAAATCCTTTCAGCCAGTTCTTTAAATTTATTATTCTGCTGACAAGCATAATTATAGTTATTATATCTTTTCTGTCCAAGGAACTTTATGCGGAAAACCGTAAAGTAGGGGAGTACTATTCAATGATTGCCGGAATGACATTCGGTATGTTTTTGATTTGCAGTTCGACCAACCTCATCCTGATTTATCTTGCATTAGAGACTATGAGCTTAAGCTCCTATGTCCTTGCCGGATATACAAAGGAAGTCAAACGTTCGAGCGAAGCTTCACTTAAATACGTGATTTTCGGAGCGATTTCTTCCGGTATAATGATATATGGAATTTCGATTATTTTCGGCTTGACAGGTTCCTTCGATTTGTTGGCAATAAATGCAAAAATAGCGACAGGTAATTTAAGCATTGCTCCACTCCTTGTTTCCGGAATTATGATTTTGGCTGGAATCGGATATAAAATCTCCGCAGCGCCATTCCACTTCTGGACCCCTGACGTTTATGAAGGTGCGCCAATAACAATTACAGCCTATTTATCCGTTGCATCGAAAGCTGCCGGATTTGCGGTATTAATACGCTTCGTTTTATTGGCATTTGCAACTCCGATTTCACAAACTCAGCCTGTTTGGCAGGTATTTGCCGGAATTGACTGGAAGCTGGTTTTAGCGATACTTTCGGTATTAACGATGACCTTGGGTAATTTATCCGCAATATGGCAAACGAACATAAAAAGGCTGCTTGCTTATTCCAGTATCGCACATGCAGGTTATATGCTGATGGGGCTGGTAATTATGACGAGTGCAGGGGTACTTGCCATATTAGTATATTTCTTTATGTATATGCTAATGAACCTCGGTGCTTTCTATATTGTAATGCTGATTGCAAATAAAACCGGCAGTGAGGAAATGGATGACTATATTGGTATCGGCTATCGCGCTCCAATTTTAGCAGGCTGCATGGTTGTATTTTTGTTGTCACTTACAGGAATTCCACCTACCGCAGGATTCATCGGCAAGCTATATTTATTTATGGCTGTTATTGATGCACGCTGGATATGGCTTGCTGTTATCGGAGTTCTTAATTCCGTTGTGTCACTTTTCTATTATGTAAAAGTGATGCGCAATATGTTTATTAGGGGAACAGATAAAACTGAAGAGCCGTTACAATTTTCTAGGGTTAGTATTGTTATAGCGCTTATTCTTGCCGGAGCAAATATTTACTTTGGTTTATGGTTTGAACCTATTGTCCGTTGGGTCAATGAATGTGTGAAATCGCTTTTCTAAGATATTGAAAAATATACACTTTTGAATCCCCTCACTTGAGGGGATTTTTTTTGGAAAACAGATTTGATGTCCAACATCTGGCAGATGTTGGACATCTGAACTTCTTAATATCTATTGAAATAAATAAAACAAAGGTAGTGAGGATTAGTGCAATAAGAGCCGGTAATAAAGCGGTTATGCCCAGATAATCTGAAATTAGAATCTTTGCGCTGCCCAAATCTGATTCGAAGATATTTACCGGAAATGCCATATACTCACTTAGAATCTTTGGATAGCTCGCCAATAGTATTCCAACGATTATAATAAATACCGTTCCTATTTTATTAACTGTCTTTCTGAATCGGGTTGTAGATACGGCTGTTGCTAAGTAACCAATTACGGTAACTATTCCGAGGAGTGCTATATCGTGAATATATGCAATTAAGTGAGGAATAAGCAAACGTGGGTCATGGGATAATAAAGAAAAATATGTATGCAATAATAACTGATATAGAACATAAAGGAAAAACAGCTTGAACATTCTGTTATTGACGGTGGTGTCAACTATTTTATTTGAATTCATTTAGACAATCTTTTTTTTATTGAGTTGCGCACAATTTCTGCTAACGTTAAAGTGTTTACGCCGTGACGAAGGTATTTGGGTGAACAAAGCGAACCGCAAACACACTGTTAGGAGACGTTGTAGTGGCTTGGATTAAATATTTCGAGATAGTTACAAAAACCAAGAACAAAAGCCTCTCCATATTATATTTTTATAAAATTATTTTTAATTTTTTTAATCTCGATCTGATTCCGCCTGCCTGTCTTCCTAAAAGCTCTGAAAGTTCCTTAATAGTTTTATCATATCTGATATTATATTCAATAATCAATTTTTGTTCTTCTCCTTTTGTCCATTTTTCATAAGCTGTTGGATATTTTTTCTGTATATCAACAACAGAATAAGATTTAGTTTTAATAATATCTGCTTTTGATTTGATATTATTTGTCTTACAATAATCTATTATTTTTTCTAAAAACAGACTTCCATATTTTTTTAGTTTTACCTCTCCAACACCATTAATTTCTCTGAAAGCTTCAAGGCTTTGTGGATACCATGTTGACATTTCTTTCAGAGCTACATCCGAGAACACAATATATGGTGGCATTCTTTCTTTATCTGCAATTTCCTTTCGTAATGCCTTTAAAATTTCAAATAATTTTTGGTCAAATTCCGAATATTCAAAATCAAAAGATTTTTTGGTATTTGAAATTTTAACTTCGTCTTTTGGGTATGATACAGCCTCTACTTTTTCCAGAGGCACACATACATCACACATATTGCAGTTGTGAATATCATATTTTTCACTGAAGTAATTTAATAAATATTTTCGCCGGCATTTTTTGCTTGTGCAAAAATCAAGTATATCCCACATCTTTTTATAGGCAATCTGCCGGTATTGTTCGTTTTCTATCTGATTAATAAAATATTCGTGTTTGATTTTATCACCATAACTAAAAAATAAAATACAAACGCTTTTGAGACCGTCTCTTCCTGCCCTCCCAGTTTCCTGGTAATAGCCCTCAATACTTTTAGGCATATCGCAGTGAATTACATAGCGAACATTTGGTTTATCAATACCCATCCCAAAAGCAATTGTAGCCACAATAATTTCCACATCATCTTTAACAAATTTTTCCTGATTTTCAGTTCGAACATCAGACGATAACCCTGCATGATAGGGCAATACACGAATACCTTCTTTTTGAAGTTTAAGTGACAAGTTATCAACAGATTTTCTGCTCTGGCAATAAATTATCCCAGAATCGTTTGGATGATTTTTTAGATATTGCAATAGATGTTGATACGTTTCATTTTTGGGTCTAATCTGATAAAACAGATTTTTTCTATTTAAACTTGCTATATAAATTTTGGGACTTACCATATTTAATTGATTCACAATATCATTTTGAACCTGCGGGGTTGCAGTCGATGTAAGTGCGATTAAAGGAATGGTAGGAAAATGTTTTTTTAGCAGGTTTAGTTTGCGGTATTCCGGACGGAAATCATGACCCCATTCTGAAATGCAATGTGCCTCATCTATAGCGATTAAACTTGTATTTAATTGATGTAAAAAATCAAAAAAATCCGGGATCATAATTCTTTCAGGTGCTACATACAGAAGTTTAATATGCTTTTTTATCAACTGCGATTTTATCTCAGCGACTCTGTTATAATCCAATGTGCTGTTTATAGAAGCAGCGGGAATGCCGATTGATTGCAAATCATCAACTTGGTCTTTCATAAGAGATATGAGGGGAGAAATAACAACGGTTATGCCATCTTTCATTATAGCGGGTAGTTGATAACACAGTGACTTGCCACCACCAGTCGGCATTAAAACTAAGACATCGTGATTGTTGAGAACATCACTAATAATTTCTTCTTGCAAAGGGTGAAAATCAGTATAGCCAAAATATTTTTGTAGTGTTTCACGCATAAAGTATGTTGTAATCTCTATTATTGAAATTTTTTAGATCGACTTAGTTGCCGTTTCCCTGGTCAATGTCGCACCGCACAAAAGTAAATAATAGCAAAACCGCTTCAAGTTGCTCGTCAGCCCGCTTACACAAACCAATGTTACCTGCTGGCATTTCTTCGTCAAAAGTCGTTACCATATGATTAAACTAATACGCCTTCCAAGTCCTTGTTCAAAAATTCTGTATAGCGTTGAAAGTTGAATATCGCACTTGCCGTTTTCAAGTCGTGATATGTAACTTTTTTTAGTCCCTACTTTATCTGCAAGTTGTTCCTGTGTCATGTTAGCCTCTTTTCTAGCACTTTTAAGTGTTTCGCTAATAACGAAATACTGCGCATTTTCTTCAAACTCGTCACGCTTTTTAGTTCCAATTCTCCCGTATTGGATGTCTAAAATTTCGTCAAAATTTTTAGTGTTTCTTATTGCTTCGTTCTTTTTCATTTTGTTTGTCCTTTAAATTGAAATATTCTTTTTTAAGTTTTTCTGCCAGTTCAATTTCTTGTTTCGGTGTCTTTTGAGTTTTCTTATGAAATGCGTTGAACAATACAACCAAGTTACCTTTGTCAAAGCAACAAAAAATGCGGTAAATATTACTACTAACCTCTACCCGTATTTCAAAAAGACCGTCAGTGCCCTCAATATATTTCAGAAATTTTTCCGATACCTTGTCCACCGTTTTAATAATTCGAAACACATAACCTATTTTCTCTTTCACAATGTCATTCACTTCCAGATAAAAGTCCTGAAAATAATGCCCGTGAAATATGATTAGTCTTTCTTTTTTCATGGCACAAAGATAACTTAAAAGTTATCAAAAAACAAGTCTATCCCAAATGTTTTCTTAAAAAAGTTTATTTTTAAAGTAAATAAATAGCAAAAACGTTTCAAGTTGCTCGTCAGCCAGCATTGCAGCAAGCCCTTGTCAGGTATAGACATCAATTAGCTTTGACGGATTTACAGCTTTATTATTTGATGCAGACTGAACTGATAAATCCGGATTTTATCCATGATGGTAAATACTTCAATTGTTACGGAACATACAACCAACCAAAATATATTATCGATTATTTAATGAAACTTACATGTAAGGCAAAGAGCCCTATTCCGGCAATAATCCCCGGCTTTTTCCCAAAGACAGACGCACGAAGTTTATATATTGGTAAGACTCGTTTTGAGCGAGGTGATTTGATGGTAATTATCGGGAAGAAGGGCGAAGTAGCATTTGCCGAACACCTGAAAGATAGATTCACAGCCGATATTGAAAAGAGGATTTTATTTGTTGAAATTGAAGAAAATAATGTAAATTGGAATTTTAAAAATATGAAACCGGAATTTGCTAATTTTGAAATTTTAAACAATAAATTGGAGAGAAAAATGAAAAGTTCAACAAAATTAATCATTCCAACAACGAAACTAAGGAATTTTTATACTTCCCTTTCTGAACTTCGATTAAGAACAGAAACTCAATTATGTATAGCGGAAGATATAAATAGAAATGATAATTACAATCAATTAATTACTTTTTATGAAGAAAGTAGAAGACATTTTGAAAAATATGACAATAAGTCAGAGAAATTTCTTTCCGAAGCACCAAGAAAAAAATCATTTCAAGGTAAAATTTCAATAACAAGGACACAAGATGTTATTTCTTTATTTGAAAATTCAAATAATTTAATTACGATTGAGAATGATTCCAATTACAATTTTGAATACATTGCTCGAGAAGTAAGTACAATTCGTACAACAAAAGCCGAGTTTGATACAGGAGAATCAGGTAAATCATCTGGTTTAGGAGGTATTGACTTTATTGGTTGGAACCAAACAAAAAATCTGCCAATTATTGGAGAGATCAAATTGGGAAACGATAAAAATCCTTTTTATGCTATTATCCAATTATTGACCTATTTATCTGAACTTACTACTCCAAATCAGATTCAAAGAATAATCAATACAGAACTATTTGGAAAGAACTTTCTGGTTAATAAGGAAAGTTCTTTTTATCTATATTTGGTTCTATCTGATTTAAGTATTAAACAAAATGAAATATTAAAAGCCGCTAAAGACATTGCTCAACATCTTAAAAAACCAAATATATCGGATATTGAAGAAATTGTTTTTTTTAAGATAGATCCGAACTCTAATGTAATTTCTAAAACTTAATGCTTAATCTCACCATTCATCGCGGCACTGACGAAATAGGCGGCTCGTGTGTAGAATTGTGGAATGACAATACACGAATCGTTCTCGATTTCGGTATGCCATTAGTGGATAAAGCCCGGAATGAATTTGATTTTAAGCAATACAGCAAAATGTCCGTTGATGAATTGATTGAAAAGTCTGTTTTGCCTGCTATTCCGGGTTTATACAAAGACGATTCGAATAAGATTGACGGATTGCTGATTTCCCATGCCCATGCTGACCATTACGGTTTATTAAACTATATCGGCGCGCATGTTCCGGTCTGGCTTGGCGAGGCAACTTATGATATTATACAATTATCCGGCATTTTTACTCCCAACAAAATTGAATTGAAAAATCACTCATTTTTCCAAAGAGATGTGCCGTTCAATATCGGGGATTTCAAAATCACGCCCTTCTGGAACGACCATTCAGCCTTCGATTCTTATGTCTTTCTGATTGAATGTGATGGCATAAGAATTCTATATTCAGGGGATTTCCGCAGTCACGGCAGGAAATCAAAGACCATGCAAAGATTCATAGCACATCCACCGCCTGACATTGATTATTTAATAATGGAAGGAACGCAGGTCGGTAGAAATAAAGCAAACGAAAAAAATGAGGAAGACATCGAGAAGGAATTAGTCAAATTATTCCGGGAGCCAAGAATAAATCTCGTTTATACATCTTCGCAGAATATCGATAGATTAGTTTCGATTTACAAGGCAAGCCTCAAGACGAAAAAAATCATGATAATTGATGTTTATATAGCTAAGATTCTGACAACCTTATCAAAATATGCGAAATTCCCCTACCCTTCGGGTTCTTATGGAAATATTAAAGTTATGTTTACAAAATATACATCAGACAAAGCTGCAAAGGCAAGTAATAATCAGATGCTTTATGATTTTAAACCCTTCAAAATAACAAAAGAAGAAATTGGAAATGAACCATCGCAATACGTAATTATTGTCCGCCCTTCATTCCAGGTTGATTTAGAAAAAATTCAGAATTTGGAAAATGGCAATCTTATTTACTCGATGTGGGAAGGATATAAATCCAAAGCCGATACACACAAGTTTATGAAATATTTGGAACAAAAAGGCTTCTCAAATTATGACATCCACACAAGTGGTCATGCGGATTTGCAGACTTTGAAGAAATTTGCCGATGCTATCAATCCAAAGAGCATTATACCTATCCATACCTTTAATAAAAATGACTACAGTAATATTTTTAACCAGAATATAATTGAGCTTAATGATGGTGAAGTATTTGGATTATCTTGAAAAAATATTATTCATCGCTATTCGTTAAGTATACTTTCCTATAATAAATAATATATTTGCATCTGATAAATAAAAGTGTTATATTTGTCATAAAAACTTTGGAGGATTTATGGCAAACCACA
>JAERMQ010000080.1 GCA_016844745.1 Ignavibacteria bacterium
GAAGCAGTCCGGTCGTTTCTTTTTTTAACATTTTTGACTCCTTAAAATTAGTTAATTTTGGAGTCAACTTATTTCAGGATTAGACAGTCAATGGTTAATTGTCAATGGTCAATGAAAAATTGTCTGAATTAGGATTTATAGGATTAAAGGATTAAATACAATCGTAAGTATGAAATATTTTAATAACTTATAACTTATAACTTATAACTTATAACTTTGTTTAGGGTGATGATATGAAGAAGTTGCTGCTTTATATGTTAATATTGGTTGCGTTATTTGGTTCAAATAATGATTCTTATGCTGCTTCATTGACTGTTTTCAATATTGATGCTTCGCGTTTTCCTACAATGAAGGCTGATTATTTGGCTTTCGACGATAATGGAGCACAATTAACGAATTTAACTGAAAAGGATATAGTTATTACGGAATTGAATAAGAAAAGAAAAATATTGAAAATTTCCTGTCCAAAAATTAAGATTCCGGAGGCTATTTCAACTGTATTGACGATAGATAAATCTGGTTCAATGGGATTTGACGGTAGTTCCAGGATTAGTGCAGCGAAGGCAGCAGCAAAAGCCTGGGTTAAGCTTATGCCGGCTTATTCATCGGAATGTGCAATCACAACATTTAACGGTAATAATTATCTAAATCAGGAGTTTACCAATGATAAAAAACGGCTGAATTTAGCTTTGGATATCATCTCACCTGGTGGTGGTACCGACTTTAATGCTGCTTTAATTGATTCGGCTGCAGGAGCAATTCTCGTTGCAAAAAAAGGGAAAAACAGGAAGGTGATTGTATTTCTGAGTGATGGTCAGCCGAATAAACCCCCTGAAGAAGAAAAAATAATAAATTTGGCTAAGGAAAATAATATTACAATATACTCAATAGCCCTTTGTATGGTAGCTCCTGATTGTATGAAGCGTTTCGCTGAACAAACAGGAGGTGCATGGTTTGAAAATATTAATACGCAGGAGGAGGCAGAAGATATATATAGAAAAATCCTTTTCGAGGTTTATAAAGTTGAACCCTGCACAATTGAATGGGAGGGAGGATTAATGTGCGAAGATGATGTGAAAACCCCAATCATTTTTGCTATACCTGACTATTCTTTGAATGAAGCAATTGACTTTACACCTTCGGAAGCATCGATTAAAAAATTAGTTGTTAAACCCTATTTTGTCAAATTTTTGAATGTTCCACCCGGAACAAAAAGGGATACAACAATTATAATTTCAGCCGATATGACTGATTATCAGATAACAAACATAGTTTCGGACAATCCCTGTTTTACTATATCACCAAAGAGTTTTCTTTTAAATAAAGATGAAAGTAAGACGATAACGGTAACATTTGAACCGATTGATAGCGGCTATACTTCAGGACAAATTACTATCGAGAACAATAATTGTATTTCGGGTTTTTACGTTTCCGGCGGCTACTATGGTGTTAAACCGAAAAAAATCGTGCTTCAGCTTACTGAACCCAACGGAGGGGAGGTATTTCCTGTTGGCGCAGATACGCTGATTTCGTGGAAAGGTATAGCAAAGCCTGAAAAAGTAAAACTTTCTTATAGTACAAATAACGGATTAATTTGGGAACATATTTCGGATTCGGCTTCCGGTTTAAAATATCCTTGGAAAAATATACCAAATACTCCAGGTAAAAATTGCCTGATGAAAGTTGAGCAATTAACGGAAAAATCAAAAACAATCGATAGTGCAACGCTAATGATGACTATTTTCGGACATACAAACACAATCAATACTTTAGCTTTTTCGCCTGACGGTTCCAATATTGCCAGTTCCGGTCGGGATGGCTTGTCATTGGTTTGGGATGTATCCTCGGGTGTAGTAAAAACCGTTATCCCTGATTTTGTCAGCCAAACTTGTATTGGTTATAGTAAAGATGGAAATGTTATTATTGGCACGGATTTAACAAACCTCAATTTTTGGGATACCGGAAAAGAAAAATTAATCGGTAAAATTCCGGTAAAAGGTTTGGGTAAGGAATTCAGCATAAGTTCAAACGGCAACGAAGTAGCCGTTATCAGTAACAGCCCGATACTTGTCAATTGTCAGATTCAAATTTTTGATATTAATTCATTGAACCTATTATCTCAAATACCAACGAAATCAAACGGGATTTACAATATTTCATTTAATCCCAAAAGTGATGAAATTGCAAGTTTTGGCAATGACTACAAAATTAAATTCTGGAATCCTCAATCCGGTCTGCTGGCAAATTCCTTTAACGGGGATAGTTCAGAGCCACTAACGATGCAATATACCTCTAACGGAAAACAAATCGCTGTGTTGTATCCCAAATATCTTAAAATATATGACATAACCAATGGTTCGGAAATAATGAAACTAACGGCTCCGAAGGGAAATATTTATTCGATTTCATTCAATAAGGATGGCAGCAGGCTCGCAACTGCCGGAACCGATTCGGTAATTACTATATGGGATATGCAAACAGGTTCTGTCCTGAAACAAATTACGGGGCAGGGAGGTTCGGTATTTGCAGTTTCATATAGTCCGGATGATGCTCTGATTGCAGGCGCCGGAGAAAGTAAGAAAATATTAACCTGGGATCCTGAATCCGGAAAATTACTATCCTCATTATTCTCTCATTTTCGAAATATCACCTGCTCTGCTTTTAGTCCCGATGGTTCACGATTTGCAACCGGCAGCTATGACCAATCAATTATTATTCGTGAGGCTTCAACAGGAAGATACTTGCAATCATTCGCAGAATATTGTGATTGGGTTTCAAGCGTATGTTTCAGCCCGGACGGAAAACAAGTTGCTAACGGGTGCTATGGTTGGATGATATATCTTTGGGACCCGGAAACCGGAAAGATGCAAAATAAACTGTTAGGACATAATTATATTATCAAAGGTGTATGCTATAGCCCTGACGGGATGTACCTTGCAAGTTGCAGTAAGGATGGTAAAATCAATTTGTGGGACCCGAAAACCGGAACGGTTCAAAAGGTATTATCGGATATATCCTCATCCGGAATTAACTGCATAGCTTATAGTCCGGATGGGAATTATATAGCCGGAGGTTCCGATGACGGTGTTTTACGAATCTGGGATGTAAAGACAGGAGGGATAATAAAAGATACCAGCGTTGGGAATAATCAAATTATTTGCCTTGCATATAACAAGACCGGTACTCAAATTGCATTCGGAACACAAGGCAGCTTAAATAGTATTTGTTTAATGAATTTAAATACCGGAACATTCATCACCGTTACCCTGAATTTCAAGGAAGTTCCGCTTAGTCTTAGCTTTCATCCTGACGGTAAACGATTATTATACGGCGGTAGCAATTCGACTGTAAGGTTGATTGACTTGTCAAATTTCAATATGATAAACAGTTTCGTTGGTCATAAAGCATCAGTAAATACGGTATGTTTCAATCCCGAAGGCAATCTTTTTATTAGTGGAAGTTCCGATAGGATGGTTAAAATTTGGGGTATTCCTTCGAATATTGTTCAGCAGGACGTTTCGGATTCGGTTTGGGAAATTGGCGCTCCCCTTGCTTTAAGCCGTGATGTAGATATGAAGCAGGTAATTGTGGGGCAAACCAAAGATTCGCTTGTTGCTCCCTTTATCACAAATAATTCACAATATGATTGTTTCGTAGATTCAGTATATATCGATGGCGCCGACAAAGACCAGTTCTCTGTTGCCGGTTCGTTCAGACCAATTATTTTATCCCCGGGCATGAGCGATTCAGTAGGTTTTTATTTCATGCCTGCATCGGTTGGTAAGAAAAGTGCAGATATTGTCATTTATACGCGTTCTGCAACAATTACACAAAAGATTACCGGCGAAGGTGTCCTGCCTCAATTAGACTTCAATACAAACATACTCGATTTCGGAAAGGTTTATGTTGCCACGGTTAAGGATACTGTAACAGCTTTAGTTAAAAATATCAGCGGCAATACTTTAACAATAGAGTCAATGTCGCTTCTCGGACCGGATATGCTGCAATTTGAAATATTAAGCGCAACACCCTTTGATATTGCACCAAATGATTCGCAACAAATCTCACTTCGATTCAAACCGAAGCATATCGGCAGGACTTCCGGTAGTCTTGGCTTTTATTATAAAGGACCGGGCTCACCGGCGGTAACGGCTCTTTTTGGTACCGGAATTGGAGGGAAGGTATTTATCGAAGACGATTCATCTTTTATCGGAAAAAAACGAACATTAAAGATTAGTTCCAAATTGATAGATTTGAATTTATTTTCTCAACTCGTTTATGGTTTCTCAGCGTCTGTAAGATTTAATTCAACTGTACTTGTAGCATTTGATAAAAGCCTGAAGAAATCTTTTAATAATGATTCTACCATATTGATAATTAATAAAAAAATAATCCTGAACAAAAATAATTTTGCAAGGTTTGATGTTATTCCGGCATGGGGCAACGCTGATTGGACGCCTCTCGAAATAATTGAATTTAATTGGCTGGATTCGTCGGGAAATATTCTTGATTACGATACTGAGACTGAGAGCAGTAAATTTAAAGTCCTTGGTATCTGTTATGAGGGAGGAGCAAGGCTGATTAATACTGATAAAACAGTTACTTTACAGGCTCATCCGAATCCCGGTAGTTCTGAATTCGTAATTGAATTTAATGCAATTGAAAACGGTAGAACTAATATTTCATTATATGATAATTCCGGAAGGCTGATAAAATCATTATTTGATGGAGAGGCTACCACATTTATTACAAACTATATACCAGTACCGACAACGGATATACCAAGCGGCTCATATATTCTCGTTTTGGAGACGCCGACTATCAGAATATCCGAGATTATTGAAATAATTAAATAATTAAAAAAAGAAAATGATTTCTATTGTCAATACAAATTTCAGATTTTAACCTTTGTGTTCTTTGCGTCTCACCTTTGTGCCCTCTGTGGTAAAAATTTTATAGTTTAAAGTGCTTTTTTACCACAAAGGTCACAAAGTAAAACCACAAAGGTCACAAAGGTTTTTTTAAAATTATTAATTCAATTATTCCATATCCTTATACAATGGGAAACGCGAAGTAAATTCAGCAATTTCGGCTTTCACAGCATTATATACGTCCTCCTTGCCGGTATTCATCAGCACTTTATCTATTAATCCGACGATAAATCGCATATCGTCTTCCATCATACCGCGTGTTGTCATTGCGGCAGCGCCAAGCCTTATTCCGGATGTAATGAGAGGTGGCTGAGTATCGTAAGGAACGGCATTCTTATTGCAAGTTATACCTGAAGCATCAAGCGCATTTTCAGCCTGCTTGCCGGTAAGATTTTTATTCCTTAAATCAACTAACATCAGATGATTATCGGTTCCGTCGCTGACGAGATTATAATCCCTCTTCATCAGTTCATCAGCCATTGCTGCGGCATTTTTGATTACCTGCTGAATATATTTATCGAATTCATCCGTAAGACATTCACCAAATGCAACCGCCTTTGCTGCTATTACATGCATCAATGGACCGCCCTGAACACCGGGCATTACCCAGGAATCGAGGATTTCACCCATTTTCTTTATGCGTCCGGATTTTGGTGCAACGATGCCGAAGGGATTATCGTAATTTTTCCCTAAAAGAATGAGACCTCCACGTGGACCGCGAAGCGTTTTGTGGGTAGTACTTGCCACTACATCGCAGTATGGCAGCGGATTTGTCAAATATCCTTTGGCAATCAAACCCGCAGGATGTGCAATATCTGCAAATAGGAATGCTCCGACAGAATCTGCAATCTCGCGGAATTTTGCGAAATCGATATCTCTCGGATATGCCGAAGCGCCTACCGTAATGAGCTTTGGCTTATGTTGCTTAGCTAATTCAGCCACACGGTCGTAATCTATCCTGCCGGTTTTTTCATCTAATTCGTAGGGAATAAAATTGAAAAACTTGCCGGAGAAATTAACCGGAGAGCCGTGGGTTAGGTGTCCGCCGTGGGCAAGACTTAATCCCATAACGGTATCCCCATGTTTAATAAAAGCGAAATAGACTGCCATATTAGCCTGACTGCCGCTGTGGGGCTGCACGTTGGCATATTCCGCACCGAATAATTGCTTTACACGGTCGCGTGCGATATTTTCGGCAACATCGACCCATTCGCAGCCGCCGTAGTAGCGTGCGCCGGGGTATCCTTCGGCGTATTTATTGGTGAGAACCGAACCCTGGGCAGCCATTACAGCCGGTGATGTAAAATTTTCGCTTGCGATTAACTCAAGTTTGTCGTTCTGGCGGCACAATTCCCCTACCAGAGCCTGATAGACTTCACTGTCCTGATTTTTAATTAGCTCGTACATTTTTGTCCTTAGAACAATAATCCTAATAATATAAGATTTCAAAATTACTATGAATTTTCAATTATTCATAATCAGCAGAATAAATAAGGAGAAATGTCATGACTGAGGATGCAGGAATCCCCTGAAAGTAGCATTTCAATAATGGTTTATTTCTTTAGTGCTCTTGGTTTAAGTGCGATATTCTTCTCTGAATGTAGTCTGCGTTGTATTTTTTTCACATCTTCAGCCGGTGGAAGATTCTCAGGAAATTTCTTGTTTTGCTGGGTCGCCGTTTTGTGCAATAAGATTGCAGGCATATCTTGTTAATGCAATATCCTGGACTTCCCTTTTAGAACCGGAACCGAGTTCGACCATTTTGTTGATATCAACGAAATGGTCAGAAAGCAGATTATTACTGAATTCGCAAGAAATTTTTGCCTTGTCAATCACCTTCAAAAAATTTCGCCAATCGGAATAATTGAAGATGATTTGAAGTTCCCTTGCGCTCCAACATTCTACATCTTCGATGACTAATCGTGCTTTTTCGAATTTATCGAAGAGTTCCTGAATCAATTCTTTTTTCATTACTAACCTTTTAGCAATAATTCAAAAAGTATTCTTTATTGACACTTTAAATCTTCTCTAATTTAGCAAATTTCAATAACAGATTCTTACGCCCGACGGATGTGAAATTCACTAATGCCTGCGTATTATCCCCTTCGCCGGAAAGAGCCAGCAGCTTGCCATCCCCGAATTTTGCATGAGTTACTTTATCGCCCGGATGGAAAGGAAATATAATTTTCGTTTCAATAACCGGTTTGCGTGCAGGTTTCTCCCTTTTATAATTATAATTAACTGCTGGCATTGCCGGTTTCACCGATTGAACATCCCTACTCTTTACAAGGAAATCAGAATCTTTAATTAGTGTACGATTTATTTCTTCTAAGAATTGCGATGGTGATTGATAGGATTGCTCGCCGAATCTCATGCGCTTCTCAGCATACGAAAGAAACACCCGTTCCTGAGCGCGCGTAATGCCTACATAGAATAGCCGCCGCTCTTCTTCCAATTCATCGGGATGCTGGTCGGCTTTTACGAGTGGGAACAAACCTTGTTCTAATCCGGCAATAAACACAATGGGGAATTCCAATCCCTTTGCTGCATGAAGAGTAAGTAATGATACCTTCTCGGTTGAAAATTCTTTTTCGTCCACATCGGCGATAAGAGAAATGCGTTCAATATAGTCTTCGAGAGTGTTTTCTTTATTTGTGCGGAAGAAAGAGGAAATATCGGACAATAGCTGCTGGATGTTATTCCATCTATCTAAAGACTCTTCGGTATTGATTTCCTTATACATTTCCAACATGCCACATTCTTCGATAAGACCGATTGCAAGGGCTGCCGGAGGAGTATTTTCCTTTTTATCAATATGGGACTTAATAAAACCAAAGAATTTGCTTGCTGCCGTTACGGCTCTCGGCTGCAGTTCCGAAACTTCGCTTGCATTTCGGAAGGCTTCGATAAGAGAAATTTTCTTTAGCTCTGCAAAATGAACTAAATATTTAAGCGAGGTTGCTCCAATTCCACGCGGAGGCTCATTAACGCATCGCAGCAGCGCTTCGGAATCGGAAGGATTAACAAGCAACCTAAGATAAGAAAGCGTATCCTTAATTTCCTTTCGCTTATAGAACGACATTCCGCCGACCACAACATACGGGAAGTTGAGCTGCCTGAGCGAGTTCTCAAGCGGTAAGGATTGTGCGTTTGTGCGATAAAGCACAGCAAAGTCACCCAAAGTATATTCCTTTTTCGATAGCTCCTTAACTTTATTTGCAATCAAATCAGCTTCATTATATTCGTTGATGCATGATTGAAGCTCGACTAATTCGCCTTCGGGATTTGCCGTCCAGAGCTTCTTTGGAATTTGTTTCCTGTTTCGTTTAATTATCGAATCCGCTGCGGCAAGTATCGTTCCGGTCGAACGGTAGTTCTGCTCTAGCCGGACGGTAACTGCATCCGGATAATCCTTCTGGAAATCCAGGATATTCCTGATGTCGGCGCCTCGCCAGCGATAGATACTTTGCGCATCATCGCCGACTACGCATATATTTTTATGTCCGCCGGCAAGCAGCTTGCAAGCTATATATTGTGCGCGATTTGTATCCTGATATTCATCGACGAGAATATATTGAAAACGCTTCTGGTAGTACAAAAGTGTCTCGGATGAGGATTGCAGCATCCTAATGAAATTCGTTAATATATCATCGAAATCCATTGCATTGCTTGCACCAAGCCTTGCTTCGTAGCCGTCGTAAACGATAGCCGTCTGCTTTTCCAATAGACTCGACGCACTATTGGAATATTCCTGCCACGAAATCATCTGGTTCTTTGCAAATGAAATCCGTGAACGCATGGATTGCGGGGAGAACTGCTTCTGGTCGATACCTGTTGCGTTCATAACCTGCCTGATAGCCGAAGTGGAATCATCGGTATCGTAAATAGAAAATGATTGTGTGTAATTTATTTTCTCGGCTTCACGGCGCAATATACGGGCAAAGACGGAATGGAATGTGCCAGCCCAGATCTGACCTGCGCTTTCCGAACCTACCAATTTTGCTATTCTGGCTTTCATTTCTTCCGCAGCCTTATTGGTAAAAGTAAGCGCTAGTATGCTGTAGGGAGGAATTCCCTGCTCTAACAGGTATGCAATCCTGTGAGTTAGAACACGTGTTTTTCCGCTGCCGGCGCCTGCTATAACGAGCAATGGACCGTCGATGGTAGTCACGGCTTCTGATTGTTCTTTGTTTAGACCGTCTAATATTTTTGATTGTTGTTTTGCGTCTTTTTCAGGGATTAATTTTAGTGTCATTGCAAAGTTTCAGTTTGAAAAATAACAAATTTAAGCAAAAAATAAATTTCATTGCCTCATAAGTTTTCCACATATTGTTAAATGAGGCTCTTTTAAGGAATACATTCTTAGGAGTCTGTTTAAAAACTAATTATATGGAAGAATGTCATTCTGAACTTGATTCAGAATCCACTCCCAGTGCGGTTTATGGATTCTGAATCAAGTTCAGAATGACATTCTTCTTTACTTTTTCAGCAGGTTATTAGGAGAAATATTAAAAGAAATGGATTTAAAGATATTAACAAGGACTATGCCCACCACATAGCCCTTGCAGTAAATATATTAATCTGATTTGATAATAATCTAATTTAGGTTTCAGCCGTTAGAATTCTTCGACCCGCCACCCTGAGGACGTTCCAATTCTCTTGCTTCGTTAACTTTAAGTTTTCTGCCATCGAGTTCATTGTCATTTAATGCTTCAATTGCTTTCAGCCCTTCCTCCCGGTCCATTTCGATAAATGCAAAACCACGGAATCTGCCGGTTTCTCTATCCTTAATCATTTTGAGATTGTTAACGGGTCCGAATTGTTCGAACATTTCACGGACATTTTGTTCGGTAGCCGTGAATTTTAGATTGCCTACATAGATTGAAATCATTTAAAAAACTCCAAAAGTAATAAAAAAAATACAGACCAACACACATCGGATACGAAGTTGTATACTTTTAAGACCCTTAAACTGAAAATTAGTAAAGAAGAATTTATCGATATGTAGAAAGCCTTAAATTTGTTATCAAAAAAACATTTAATCAATTAATCCAGGGTTAAAGAAATGTAATATTCATTAAAACCTATCGACTAACATCATTAGGCAAATATAATACACTTTTTTTGAAAAGTCAAGTTTTTTTTCATTTTTCCTCCAAACTATTTGAAAGGATAATTGAGTACTTATGAAAGAAATTTAATTTACCCTGAATTGACTGATTATTCTGTAATTGAGTTTATTATTTGAAAAATACAGAAAAAAATTAGATTTCCCTAAAAATTGTGGTTATGAGAATTAATCAATAATTTGCATTTAATTTTGTTATAATTGAGTCTTGATTCTTGTACTGTTAGCATGTAAACGAGTGGAAAATACTGAATGGCAGGGAAATCATTAATATTTGCAATAGTGTTAATACCGGCGATTTTTATCGACATAATATTAATTTATGATGTGTATGTGAAAAATATAGGCTACGAGCCTGCTCAGAACGCTTCATTCTCACATCGTCAGCATATCGAAAAGTATGAAATCAAATGCATGTTTTGTCATTTTGCTTCAGAGAAATCGGATTATGCTGCACTCCCATCGACAAAAAATTGCCTGATATGCCATTCGGCACTTCGAAATGAAAGCAAGCTATTGAATGTAGTTAATATCAGCATGGATTCATCGATTCCGATTCGTTGGAATAGGATTTACAGATTGCCGGATTTTGTTAAATTCAGTCATGCCGCACACATCCGTTCCCAAATTGATTGCTCGACCTGTCATGGTGAAGTTGACAAACTCGATAGTATGCGCCTTTTAAAACCGATGAATATGAAATGGTGTGTTGATTGTCATAGAAATCCTGTTAAATATATAATCCCTCCGCGCTCTATATCCGGTATATTTCAGACTAATGCAGAAATCAAGGGAGAGGAATTAATCAATACAGTATCGAATGAAGATTATTTTATACCTGTACCGCGCAGCGCAAAGCCCCTTCCGCTCAATTGTTCAACCTGTCATTATTGATTTTGATAAATGAATAGAAGAAATTTCATAACGTTAATATCAACAACACTCGGTCTTGGAGCAGCTTCATGCAAACCTCCGGACGAGCGCATTGTACCTGTTGTTGAGCCTTCATCCGAAGTGTATCCCGGTGTTCCGAATTATTATACTTCGGTATTTACAATGCAGAACGTTGCTTACGGAACTGTTATAAAGACTTATGATGGAAGACCTGTTAAAATCGACGGAAACGAATTGCATCCTGCATCAAGGGGAAAATCATCAGCTATAATGCAATATCAAATTTATTCCTTGTATGATAGTAAAAGGCTTCGAAAGCCGCATTTGGGCAATGAAGCCGTAAAGTTGGAAGATACTATTCAAACCATTATTAATAATTTAAAATCGGCATTCGAGAAAAATAAAAAAGTTGGTATAATTATAGAACAGCACTGCTCTCCCGCACTCAATGAATTTCTGATTAAATTGAGTAATGACTTTCCATTAGTTATAAATTATGTTCTATCAACAAAGCAATCACAAGAAGCAGGTGTCAATAAGCTGTTATGCGGCATTGATGGTGAGTTTGCCAAAGATTTTCGTAATAAGGAATATATTTTCTCTTTAGGATGGGACTTTCTGGGAGAAGATAAATACTCGCTATACAATGTTCACCAATATTTTTCACTCAATAAAAAACCAAAATTATTTGTTGCCGAATCGAACATGACAGTTACGGGAGCTAAAGCTAATGAAAGGTTAGCATTGCGCCCGGATGAGTATGAATCCTTCTTAGCGGATATTTTATTACATATTCTGATAAAAAATTCGGACAAAGAAATTAGTGAGTTGATTGAATTAATCAAACCCATCAGAAAAAATAATTTTGCTATTACCGAAACAATTGCCAAAAATTTATTAGCTTATAAAAGTCTTATATTAATAGAAGCCGACCAATCCCCAATTGCTCATTGCTTGGGAGCAATATTAAATTATTTCATAAATAGTGATAAAACTTTTTTAAAAGATATAAAATTACTTCCATTCAGCGCTAATCATAATTCAAGTAGAATGAGGCTGATTGATGATTTGACGAACCATTCCTTAGAATCACTCATCATAATTAATGCTGACAACATAATTGCCAATGATAAACAATTGATTGAATTATTGAAAAAATACGATACGGATAAAAAAATATCGTTTTCATTATACGAAACGGATTTCTCGAAAACATGTGGACTGTCAATACCTACTTCGCATTGGCTTGAATCCTGGGGTGATGCAATTTCAATACACGGTGGATATTCTATCCAACAGCCCATTATTGCCCCAATCAATCAGGAATCTGAGCAATTTCAGGATGTCTTGCTCAAGGTCTTTCAAATTATTACTCCTGGATTTCTTAAAGGAATAAATTCATATTACGATTTTATTAGAAGATATTATGCTCCGTTAATCCGTAATGAAGAAGAGTGGGAGCAGGTATTGAAAGATGGAGTGTTTTATGATACCGATAATTTGGTGCGAAGAATAGGTGAAGATGCGAACAAAAATATAAATATGGTTAATGCTAAAAAAGTATTATCGGAATATAAATATTACGGAGCGAATAATAGATTTCAAGCCATATTCGTGAATTCAAATGAAATTAATGAGGATATATTTTTCCCGAATCCTTTGCTCAAAGAACTACCCGGTTCAATGACAAAATTAACATGGCATAGCGCAGCTTTGCTCAATCCTGCTGAAGCTGGTAAGTTAGGTATTGAAAACGGGGACAATATAAAAATTGAAACTGGTAATAAAGAAATTAAATTACCTGTTTTAATAATAGACGGAATTGCGCCTCAAACAATAATTCTGCCTGCTATTCAGCGAAATATTCTTGCTAAGTCTGTTCAAATCAATTCTTCCGATTACAGAACAAATAATCTGCCATATATTAGTGTAGAAATTAAAAAAACAAATAATAAGACAAAATTAGCATTAGTACAAAAACAGAATTATTTGTTTGAATCGGGAACAGGACGTTTTAATTCATTAAAATATTACTTCAGAACGGCGCAGAAGCCAATCTTTAACAATAATGAAAACACAAAAGATAACAAGTGGGTGATGGCAATTGATATTGATAAATGCAACGGATGTGGCTCCTGCGTTGCAGCCTGCCAAATTGAAAACAATATACCTGTAGTCGGAAAGGAAGAAGTCCTGAATGGCAGAATCATGCACTGGCTGCGGCTTGACAGGTATTTTTTAAATCCGCAGGATATCAATAATCCTAAACCTGTCTGGATTCCTGTACCATGTCAGCAATGTGATAATGCGCCATGCGAAAGTGTATGTCCTGTGTCGGCTTCCACTCACAGCCCGGACGGATTGAATGAAACTACATATTCGAGATGTATCGGCTCCCGCTATTGCATGGTGAATTGTCCATATAAAGTAAGAAGGTTCAATTTTTACGATTATCACAAGGGAACCGAAAAATCACTCGAATTGATGAACAATCCCGAATTACTGCGCAGGATGCGTGGAGTAGTCGAGAAATGTTCATTCTGTATTCATAGAATTCGACAGGAAAAATTAAAAATAAAAGATTTTAATTCAAACGGTGAAATGATTGATTCTTTCAAAACAGCCTGCCAGGCTGCATGTCCATCGAATGTCATTATTTTCGGCGACTTGAATAATCACAAAACACAAGTATCTAAGTTACTTTCAGAGCGGAACTCATTTCATCTTTTAGGCAATTTAAATACCAAGCCATCAATATATTATTTGTCAGAACTACTCGAAAGTGAATATGCCTGAAATCCCTGATAAAATATTGTATTCAATGACAAAACAAAATTCCAAAAGAATAAATATTATATTACTTATATCTGCTGTGATAGCGCTTCAGGGGCTAATTTCCGTTATACTAACATTAAAATCGGGATTAGGCTTATGGGGTATAAATAATGAAGTATCATGGGGAATATCAATTTCTAATTTTGTGTACTGGATTGGTATCGGACATGCAGGAACACTTATATCGGCTATATTATTTCTATTCAGGCAGAGATGGCGGGCTCCTATTCACAGGGCTGCAGAGACGATGACATTAATAGCCATTTTTTGTGCAGCGCTGTTTCCCTGGCTCCACACCGGCAGACCCTGGTTTGCAGCATATTGGTTATTTCCTTATTTAAGTCGTATGGGACTTTGGCCCAATTATCATTCACCCTTATTTTGGGATTACCTTGCTATCGGAACATATTTTATAGTTTCATTTATTTTCTGGTGGCTTGGCTTGGCGCCTGATTTGGCAATAATAAAGAAAACGACAAAAAGTGTTTTTGTAAAAAAAATAAGTTCGGTTTTTTCTCTCGGTTTCAGTGGTTCTTCGAAACAATGGGCTTCTTATGATAAAACATATACACTACTTGCCGGATTGATTACTCCTCTCGTTATTGCGGTTCATAGCATCGTTTCTTATGATTTTGCAGTCACATGGCTTTCCGGCTGGCATAATACATTATTTCCCATTTATTTTGTAGCAGGAGCAATATTTTCGGGAATGGCAATGGTAGTGATTTTACTTCAAATAACACGAAAGATTTTGGGACTTGAAGATTATATAAAATTGGAACATTTCGATAAAATTAGCAAAATTATTATTGCGTCAAGCCTGATTATTACTTATTTCTATCTAATGGAAGCATTCTATTCAATGTTTGGGGGAAATGATTATGAGAAGAATTTATTCCTGATGAAAATTAAAGGCGAATATGCAGCATTATTTTGGTTCGTTTTTGTTTGTAATTCCCTGATTCCGCTTCTGCTCATACTTCAGCGGATACGAATGAGTCTCTTTATCATATTATTTATCTCAATTTTTATAAATATAGGTATGTGGATAGAGAGATTTTTATTAGTTATAACGTCGCAGCAGTCAGGTATTTTACCATCAGCATCGAACGGATATACTCCCACAATTGTTGATTGGTCAATACTTGCAGGCAGTTTCGGATTATTTTTCATGCTTTATTTTTTGTTTATCAAATTCATCCCTGTAATTAGTTTCAGGGAAAATATTAATATCAAATGATTAGAATTATTGCAAATTTTGAGATGGGAAATATTCCGGAAGGGCTTAAAGAGAGCCTCCGTGACATAATATTTGATGATATGGAATTTTCTCATTATCCTCAATTTAATGGAAAGACAAGGAAAATTACACTGATTTCAGCATTGGCTTTATTTGGTGGACTATTAGGAGCCGGATTGACTTTTCTGTTGATTTATTATTCATCCACGATAGATTATCCGGTATCACATGCTTCAAAACCTCATTTCACATTGATGACAGCCATCCCTGCTGCTTTTTCAATTGGAATCCTATTTGCAGGACTTCTTATTTTTATTGCATATATAATCAAAAATACAAGTGAAAAACATAAATTCGGTGATATTAACTTTGAAGCAATTTATTCCAATCCAACTGATTCATTTCTATGTATAGCTTGTGCTAAAGCCGAATCCGAAGAAATTGTCAATATATTGAAAAGTTACAAAGCAAAGTTCATTAAAATTTTAAACCATTGTGAACCAAGTATTCATCATCAGGTACAGACTAAAAATAGATTATTAAAAAAAATAATACCAGGAATAATATTAATTCTTCCAATAGCAATCATGGCATTGCTACTGCTTTTTGAATACGAGGTAATTTCGATTAAAAGAAAAGAAAAACCTTTGGAAATTGTAATGGATATGGATTATAACTCAAAACTGAGAACGCAGAGCGAGAATACATTTTTTAGAGATGGAACCATTGAACGAAAAGCTCCTGCACATACTTATCCAAGGTTCCGTCAATCATATAAATATCTGCCGTTTGAATTTTCAAAGTCTGATTCTAATAATGAAATACCACTTCCTTACAATGATTTCGTAGCTTCGAGAGGAAAATATTTATTCGAAACATTTTGCATTCCCTGCCATGGAGCAAAAGGAAAAGGGGACGGCACTATTATTACGAAAGTAGAATTAAAGCCAGACGAGGAAGGATTTCCAAAACCGGCAGATTTGACCGAATTAAAAACAAGACAAAAATCAAACGGTAGATTGTTTCATATACTAAGTGCAGGACAAAACCTGATGTTTCCCGTAAATGACAGATTAAGCGTAGCAGATAGGTGGGCACTTGTTTACTTTATCCGAAAGCTTAATTAGTTATAAATTATGAGTTATAAATTATAAGTTATAAATTATGAGTTATAAATTATGAGTTATAAATTATGAGTTATAAATTATGAGTTATTTTAATAATTTAAAATTACCATTGTATTTAATCCTTTAATCTTTAAATCCTATAAATCCTAATTCAGACAATTTTTCATTGACCATTAACTGTCTAATCCTGAAATAAGTTGACTCCAAAATTAACTAATTTTAAGGAGTCAAAAATGTTAAAAAAAGAAACGACCGGACTGCTT
>JAERMQ010000029.1 GCA_016844745.1 Ignavibacteria bacterium
ATTCGAGGTTGTGTGAAAAGTAAAAACAGTGATGAAAATAAGGATAATGAAGAACCCCTCCCTAACCCTCCCCGAAGGGGAGGGAATTGATAAATAAGACAGTTACAAATTCCCTCCCCTTCGGGGAGGGTTAGGGAGGGGTTCTTCCGGTCATTAAAAGTTATATAATTTCATGAATACAAATAAATTAGAATTAATGTCGCCCGCAGGCTCATCCGAAGCATTAATGGCTGCAATAAAAGCCGGTGCGGATTCCGTCTATTTCGGATTGGATAGTTTGAATATGCGAAATGCAAAAGGTTCAAACTTTACAATGGATGATTTGCCTGAAATTTCCGGAATCTGCCGGTCGAATAATATTAAAAGCTACCTTACTTTAAATACTGTTATATATGATAATGATATTGATTTAGTTCGCAAGATTCTTGATGCATCTTTGGAAAATAAAATATCGGCAGTCATAGCTACCGACCATGCCGTTATGAATTATGCCAAAAAAATCGGGCAGAATATTCATATTTCTACTCAATGCAATATTTCCAATATAGAAGCTGTTGAATTTTACTCGGCTTATGCAAATGTAATGGTTATGGCAAGGGAACTTACTTTGACTCAGGTTGCTGAAATTGCAAAACAAATTGAAGAAAGGAATATTACCGGACCAAACGGAGAATTGGTCAGGCTCGAAGTATTCGGGCATGGTGCTTTATGTATGTCGATTTCCGGGAAATGCTACCTGAGTCTGGATAATTATGGTAATTCAGCATCTGCCAATAGAGGCTCTTGCGCACAGAATTGCAGAAGGAATTACATTGTTATCGATAAAATTTCGGGCATAGAATTGGAAATTGAAAATGAATATATAATGTCGGCAAAGGATTTATGTACAATTAATTTTTTGGACAAAATCAAGGCTGCCGGAGTTTCGGTCCTGAAAATTGAAGGGCGGGGGAGAAGCGCAGATTATGTATATACCGTAACAAAATGCTACCGTGAAGCAATTGATTCCCTTTACTCAGGGGACTATTCCCCTGGCAAATTTGAAGATTGGCTGGCGAGATTATCCACCGTATTCAACCGTGGTTTCTGGGACGGATATTATTTAGGGAAAAAGTTGGGCGAATGGAGTGATGTTTACAGCTCAAAGGCAACCAAGAAAAAAATTTATGTTGGTAAAGGAGTGAATTATTTTCCGCAGGCAAAAGTTGCTGAGTTTGTTATTGAAGACATAGAAGTAATAAACGGTGACGATATTCTAATTATTGGTCCTACAACGGGAGTTATTGAAGTAAAATTAAAAGATATTAGAGCTAACGGGGAAATTTCGGATAAAGCAATTAAAGGAGACTTGCTGACTTTTAAGTTGGATGAGAAAATGAGGGAATCGGATAAGCTGTATAAGTTGGTTGATAGTAAGGAAGAAGAGTTTGGTGGAATTATTCCTTTAATTGTCTGAACCTGGATTTACCTGATTAATATGATTAAAACATGATAAAGAATGAAAAATTTCATAATAATAATCATTCAAATCAGCTTAATCCCAGTTCAGACACTATTTCTTCATTGCACCGCCAGCATCATCAAAAAAGGCATACATCTTGAATAATCCAATTCATAATAATTTACTCCTAAATTGATATTGTTATAGTATTCCGTTTGATGTTCTTTGTAATATTTTTCAGATTGCATTTTCCAGAAATCCATGCCGAGTTTTTCTGCTACAAACCATTTTTCAAGTAACCTGGCAGCACGACCATTACCATCCGAATAAGGATGTATATGCGCAAATATTAAATGGAGCAAAGATGCAAAATAGAATACTTCTGAATTGGATAAGTTCTTTTTTAATAATTCGTCCAAATCAATAAAAAATTCAGCCATTTTCTCTTTAACAAATTCAGGTTCAATGGCAAGGTAAACCAAACCGGATTGACCAAAAACTCCTACCTTCTCCTCCCGATACTTACCTTGCTTGCTTTTTATAACTATATTCTTTGAGAGCATCTTGTGACACTTAAGGAAATTTTTTTCTGTCAAAGGATTTGATTGTGCAAATTCGTAAGCCGAAATTAAATTTTCAATTTCAATAATCTCTTTATGAGGTTTACGCTTTACCTGAAAGAGTTTGTAATTCATAAAAGAATTTAAATCGATGCTGTTACCTTCGATATTCGATGAATATACTGCAGAAGCCTCGGTCTGATAACCTAAATCGAAATTTTTATCAGAGAAATCATAGGATGATAATAATGAATCAATTTCTTTACCTATTGAATCACTGAATTGTTCGAAATATTTTTTATCATTTATTCTCATATTATCAGCAACTTCGTCTATCTTTACCTCTTCTTCGGACAGCCAAAAAAGTTAATGGAAATCCTTTATTTGATAATCATTTATTTTTATTAAGTAAATATAACAATTATAGCATGAAAATAAAAATTCCTCCAATTGAATATTAAAATTCATAAAAAATCTTAAGTAAACATTTTCTATTTTTGCATTATGGTTTTAAGTTGTCCAACATCTGACAGATGTTGGACAACTAAGGAATAGATTTTTGAAAATACATATTGATAGTTAAGCTAATGAAAGAATCGATATTTACTCTTACTCCCGAACGCGTCAGATTCCCACAATTCTGGATTGAACTCCGCAAAAGAAACCGGTGGCTGATTATGTTGAGATATGGCGCTGTGACTATGCTGGTTGGTGTAACCATTGTTATAATGCTCCTGAAAAATTTCTTACCTGCCTTCAGGATGCAAACCAATCCCCTATGGTTAATAGCCGCTGCTATATTATTCTATAACCTGTTCTTCCATGTAATCTGGTACATCCTGCCCGATTACCTGGAGCGTCATCCCAAATTGCATAGCCTTCATTTTTCAATGCTCCAGATTGTTGTTGATTTAATCGCCCTGATGGTGTTTATTTACTATACCGGAGGTGTCGAATCTCCGCTTTACGCCTTGTTTTTCTTTCACGTAATTATAGGAAGTCTGTTTTTAACCAGTTTAATTGTAAATCTGTTAATTACTTCTATATTAATCTTAACCATTTCCGGCGCAATATTGGAGTACAACGGTTTTATAGCACATTATTCAATACAGGGGCTGCTATCGGCAGACCTACATACTAATCTGCCATATATAATCCTGTTTTTTGCAATTTTCGGAATAACACTGTATCTGAGCGCTTATCTTGCTAATTCGGTAGCTAAAACACTTTACCACCGCGAGCGCTCATTAACAACTGCCTTAGATAAATTAGAAGAAGCCGAAAAATCCAAATCCAGATATGTGATGTCGGTCGTACATGATTTGAAAACTCCAATAGCTGCCGTTCTTACTTATTTGAATATGTTCCTGGAAGGAGCTTTGGGTGCATTGACCGATGAACAAAGAAAACCCTTAGACCGCTCAAAGCAACGGTTATCTGCCGCTATCAATCTTATCAACGATATATTATATATCTCTAAACTAAAATTGGGCGAGCATAAAAAACACCTGAGCGATGTTGAAGTGCGGAAAATGTTCGAATATATTTATCTTGATATGAAGGAATTATTTACAACAAGGGATATATCTTTCGAAATAAAATGCAATACAACCTATGAAATCAATATCTTTGGCGACCCTCAATTATTAGGGCTTGCCTTCGGGAATTTGCTTTCGAATGCTTATAAGTATTCCGAGAAAGGGGGGAGGGTAGATGTGTTAATTACCGACTTAGGCGATATTGTTGAAATGACTATTGCTGATAACGGCATTGGCATACCCGAAAATGAACAGGAAAAAATATTCCAGGATTTCTATCGCACACAGATTTCTAAAAAGAAGGGTATCGAAGGTTCGGGATTGGGTCTGACTCTTGTTTCGCAGATAATCCATGAATATGGCGGCTCGATTAAAGTAGCATCGCCTTCCCGTCTTCACACTGATGGTTCTTTGCCGGGTACTGAGTTTACGATTCGGTTGCCTAAGAAGCATGGATGACAAAACCAGATGTTTCTTATAACCGGATTAAGTATTAGAAAAATCAAAATATTTATTTTATATTAACGTTTATGGACAAAATGAAAGATAGGTGAGAAATGCAAACAAATCAAGATGCTCCGACATTCGAAAAAGTATGGCTTATGTTTCAGGAAACTAAAGAAATGTTTCACGAAACAGATAAGAAATTTCAGGATACAGATAAGAAATTTCAGGATACAGATAAGAAATTAAAAAAATTAGAATATTTATTTACCAGTCAATGGGGAAAGCTTGTTGAATCACTTGTAGAAGGCGATTTGATTAATCTTTTAAATCAACGTGGAATCGCAGTAAATCTCACAACTCAACGTTTAAAGGCTTATTACGACGACCGTCAATTTGAATTTGATATAATAGCCGAAAATGGTGATGAAATTGTTGTAATCGAAGTTAAAACTACTTTAAGACCAGATGATATAAAAGATTTTGTAGAAGAGTTGCAGCAATTCAAGCAAATTTTTCCAAAATATAAAAATAATATTATATTTGGAGCAGTTGCTTATCTGACTGCTGATAGTGGAAGCGCTCGTATGGCATCACGAAGGGGTTTATTCACAATTCGGGCAACCGGCAATAGCGCTACTATTACTAACTCTAAGAATTTTAAGCCTAAGGAATATTGAAAAAAATTAATCAATTCTTCAGGCTCCTGCACTGGTTGACTAAATGAAATTTTTCAGTTAAATTTAGAATTTCTTTTTATTATGCAAAGGATTAATAAAAGTAATTAATTAAAAATAATAATCAATTCGAAAATAAATTGTATCTATGTTTTTATAATTTTCCATTAAAGTTTGCTTGTCAATTACTTTGTTCCATTAATAAATATATTACTATGAAAAAAATAATTATCACTTCGTTAGCCATTCTTTTCCTCGTCTGCGCATGTAAGGAAAATTCTTCTACACCGTCAGGTTCTTCAAATGAGATTATCCCACTAAAAATAGGGAATATTTGGAACTTCAAGATTTCGGAATATGATTCTAAAGGTAATATAATTAATACATCCGAAATGACTTATTATGTTTTTAAGGATTCTGTTATTGAAGGGATAAAAGCATATTGTATGAAATTTACAACACCATTTTCAGAAGAAATTTCGGAATATACATATAATAAACCCGATGGATATTATACAACATATACAATTGAAGGCAAAGTATATCATGATTGGATGTATAAATATCCCGGAAGCGCAGGTGATTTATTTCAGAGTGGTGAATATACTATTAAAATCCTTTCTATTAGCGAATCCGTTTCAACTCCGGCAGGTACATTTAAATGCTATAAATATCATAATATAGTCGAACTGCCTTCTTTCGTTTTCCTTTGTCCTGATGTTGGTCCGGTCAAGATGGAGCATTATGATTATGATAATAATGGCAAACTTTTTTTGGATGCTAGAATGGAATTAGTTTCATATACTTTAAAATAAATCATAAGAGACCTCTGAATAATAATAAAATTTGCGAGATTATCATTCTGAACTTGATTTAGAATCCACTTCCAGTGCGGTTTATGGATTCTGAATCAAGTTACCAATGACAAAAGATTCTATCCTTTATTTTGAACGACTTATAAATTAAAAAAGAATATGCAACAATTAACACTTAGAGAAATCCCCCCTACCCCCCTTTTTCAAAGGGGGATTGAAGAATATTTTTCTTATCCCCCTTTTTCAAAGGGGGTTAGGGGGTTTCTCTTGAATTTGTCATTGTGTATTTTTATTAATTCCATTATTTTGGCGTTCAGAATGACATTTTCAGAGGTTTCATAAAAAATCAATTAATCAATTTTATTAATCCTTCTGCCTCTTGCACTGGCTCACTACAGGAAAAGTTTCTGCAAATATATGCCCTAGCTTTTCCATCGATAGCAATACAAGAAGCCGTATATGGAGCAATTTTAATTAAATTATCATTTTTATAATCTTTCAATAAAATCATTCTATTCGGAACAAATCCAGTTCTTGCTGCTTGTAATAATTTTTGCGTATCTAAGTTGTCCTCACCCGATGCAATTACTATCTCCATTGATTCGCCTAAATACCGCTCCAATGCACACAACAGAAAAGAAAACCCGGAAGGATTGGAAGCAATATTCCTCGAAAATGTTTTGAATGTGTTATTAATCACTTCATCAAAATTGTTTTCGGGTTTTATTTTGGATAATATGCTCAAAACGTATAAAGCAACCGAATTCCCAGAAGGAATAGCTCCGTCAAATATCTCTTTCGAGCGGAAAATTAGTTTCTCAGAATAATCTGCAGTTAAATAAAATCCTCCTGTTATTTCATCGTAAAAATGTACAATGGTATGCTCAGCTAAGGATAATGCTATTTCTAAGTATTTCGGAATAAAACATGCTTCATATAGTTCAATTAATCCCCAAATAAAATAAGCATAATCATCCAACATTCCGGCGGTTTCGGAGATTCTACCTTGTCTTATGCAATGCTTTAGTATCCATGCACTTTTATCTAATAGTTTATCTATTATAAAATCCGCTGCTTTTCGGGCAGCCTCCAATAAATCATTCCTTTGCAGAACTACAGATGCTTTTGCTAAAGCTGCTATCATGAATCCGTTCCAATCAGTTAGGATTTTATCGTCAAGCATCGGATGAACTCTCTGTTCACGAAGAGTTGATAATTTTTTAAGCATGGGAACCATGTTAGCCGAAATGCTTTCTCCATTTGAAATATGCAGTATATTATTATTATGAAGAGGATTATTCGGCTCAATGAAATTTCCGGATTCTTTAATATTGAAATACTTTACAAACGGCTCCGCATCCTGACCCAAAGCATCAATTATTTCCTGTTTAGTCCATAAATAAAACTTGCCCTCTTCCCCTTCGCTATCTGCATCCTCAGCGGAATAGAATCCTCCATCAGGCAATTGCATTTTACCAATGACATAATCCGCAATTTCACCGGCAGTTTGAGCAAATTCGGCATTTCCGGTTGCTTCATAGCCTTCGATATAAGCGAATAATAATGCTGCCTGGTCATAAAGCATCTTCTCGAAATGAGGCACAAGCCAACGCTCATCAGTTGAATAACGATGGAATCCACCACCGACATGGTCGTACATTCCACCTCGTCTCATCGCCTTCAAAGTTTGGACAACCATATCCAATGAAGTATCGGAGCCGTCACGTTTCCAATATCTCAATAAAAACAGCAGGTTCGAAGCTATCGGAAATTTCGGTTTTGTCCCGAAGCCACCATTAACGGAATCGAAACTTTGGGATAAATTTTCGGCACACTTCCGGGAAAATCCGAGTGTTGGCAAAGAACCGGCAACGTAGTTATCGGTTTGCCTTAAGTGGTTCAAAATGTCCGCGGCAGAATCCACCAATTCGGAATTCTTCTCCTGCCACAGTCCTTTTACTCTCATACATAATTCGCGCATACCCATTCTGCCGCCCATCGATTCCTTTGGGAAATAGGTTCCGGCATAGAATGGAATGGCATCCGGAGTCATAACGACTGTCATGGGCCATCCGCCGCTACCTGAAATGAGTTGTGTGACGCGCATATAGATTGAGTCGATATCGGGACGCTCTTCCCTATCGACTTTGATATTGATAAAAGTAGAGTTCATCAGTTCTGCAATTTCTTCATCTTCGAAGGATTGCTTCTCCATGACATGGCACCAGTGGCAGGCTGAGTAACCAATCGAAAGGAATACCGGTTTATTTTGCTCTTTAGCTGTATCGAAGGCTTCCTGTCCCCAGGGATACCAATCTACGGGATTATTGGCATGTTGGAGAAGGTAGGGACTTGCTTCATTGATTAATCTATTTGGCACGCGTTGCATAATTTAGTTTCAACTAACTTTATTAAAACAAGATTTGTCGGTTTTGTAGGGGAAATATTGTAAAGGAGGAGAATTGTAATTTAATAAATGGAAATTTTGTAAATTTGCAAAGATTTGAGCAGTAGTATTATTATTTATAATATGAAAGTGATTTAAGCTATTTTTCAGTAAAATTAATGATAAATTCGATGAATACATAATCGATAAATTTATAATAGTATATTTAAAGGTAAAATCAAATAATGAAATTAGTCAAGAAAACACCAACCAAAGCTCTTAATAAAGCCTTTTTAAAGCAAAGACCTACCGAAAAAGAAATAAATACTTTTAAAGAAAAATTATCGGATTTGCTTGATAAGATTAAAAAAGTTGATGAATTAGTTCAGGACGAAAGCGAAGAACATTTAAAAAATTATATCAGGGATTTTCTCCTTGATACATATTACAAAGATTCCAATGAAATAAATACAAAGGATAAAAAAGATTTAGTCATTCATCTCGGCAAAACCGTCGATAGCGAAGTTGGTGTGCTAATCGAAGCAAAAAGACCTTCAAATAAAGGTGAAATGATTACTGACGACAATCCTAATAAAAAAGCGCTCCATGAAATCATACTTTACTACTTTGATGAGAGAAATAAAATAGAAAACAACAACCTGAAACACCTTATAATTACTAATATAAACGAATGGTATATCTTCGATACTAATGATTTTGATAAACTCATTTACCGCAATACTAAAATTAAAAACCTTTA
Source organism: Ignavibacteria bacterium (assembly GCA_016844745.1). Classification (GTDB taxonomy): domain Bacteria; phylum Bacteroidota; class Ignavibacteria; order Kapaibacteriales; family UBA2268; genus JAERMQ01. The sequence goes on from JAERMQ010000029.1 coordinate 8,622, forward strand.
TGAAACAAAAGTAAACGATAAGAAAGATAATCAATATTTCTATGAAGTGATTGCTAAGATTTTACCGGAAATTGAAGATGACATCCATTGTATATACTTCAATATTAAAGAAAAAGAGCAATACCTGAAAACCGATAGCCCAGAAAATATAAAAGAAATTAAAGCTTTGTATAAAATATTTTCACCTGTTTTTCTTTTAAAACTCCCTTATTCCAACGATAGCAATTCTTTGAATGAAAAATTTTATAAGGAACTGCTGTATATCATCGGATTAGAAGAAGTAAAAGAAGGCAATAAGTTTATTATACGCAGAAAAAAACAAGCTCGCCAACCCGGTTCATTTATTGAAAATATTATTAATAAATTACTTATCGAAGAAAAACTTGATAATATTAAGGATAAAACTATATATGGTCAAACTGAAGAAGAACAACTTTTTAACATAGCTCTCGAACTTAGTTTGACATGGATTAACAGGATTTTGTTCCTGAAACTATTGGAAGGGCAGTTAATAACCTACCACAAGGGCAATAAAGACTATTGCTTTCTTGATGCAGAAAAAGTCAATGATTTTAATGAATTATATAATCTTTTCCATCAGGTACTTGCGATAAATGTTGGAGAACGTACCGAACAAGTTAAAAAGAAATATGCTCTCGTACCATATCTGAACAGTTCCTTATTTGAATTTTCGGATTTGGAAAAATTAACAATCAAAGTAGAGTCCTTAGATAACTCATTAAAAATAGAATTAATGAATTCAACGATTTTAAGCGAAGAACGAAAGAAAACATCCAAATTTCCAACTCTCGAATATCTTTTCAAATTTTTGGATTCTTACGATTTTGCGAGCGAAGGCGAAGAATTAATTGCTGAGGAAAAAACCATTATCAATGCCTCAGTGCTTGGCAAGGTCTTTGAAAAGATTAACGGCTATAAAGATGGTTCCATTTTCACGCCCGGATTTATTACAATGTATATGAGCCGTGAATCCGTTCGCTTGGCTGTAGTTCAGAAGTTTAATGAATATTGTCTGAACCATGATTTAAAGGATTTGAAGATTGACGGGATTGAAGATATATATAATATTGTTGGGAAAAATATTACTATAAAGGATGCAAACGAAATTATCAATTCACTGCGGATATGCGACCCGGCAGTTGGTTCGGGACATTTTCTTGTGTCGGTTTTAAATGAAATAATTGCCATCAAATCCGAACTCGGAATTTTAGTTGATAAAAAGGGAAAACGGTTGAAAGATTATGAAATTGTTGTTGATAATGATGAATTGTATATAACCGACGAATACGGAATTTTTGAGTATAATTATAAGAAAAGCGAAAACCAGCGGGTACAGGAGACCATTTTCAATGAGAAGCAAACTATAATTGAAAATTGTTTGTTCGGGGTTGATATTAATCCGAAATCAGTTCAAATCTGCCGTTTACGTTTATGGATTGAGTTATTAAAGAATGCTTACTACAAAGCACCTGATTTTATCGAATTAGAAACCCTCCCCAATATTGATATTAATATCAAATGTGGGAATTCTCTGATTAGCCGTTATTCTCTTGATGATAAATCGATTAATATCAGAGATTCCAAAATAATTCCCCAGTATAAGGATGCCGTTAGACGGTATAAGAATGAGAAAAACAGAGAAAAGAAAAAGAAAATTGTTGATGAAATTCAAAATTGCAAGGACAATTTAAAAGGTATGACAGTTGAAAAGTCTCTTAAGGCTTTTAAATTGATGGATTTGAAAAATGAATTAAAGAGTAAAAATGAACAGGATGCAATGTTCGTTGCAGAAATGTCCAAAAAAGAAAAGCACTCGTTTGAAAATGATAAAAAGAAGTTAAAGGAACAAATTGATACCATCGAAAATGAGCTACAAGATTTAATTAAAAATCCTATTTATAAAAATGCCTTTGAATATCGCTTTGAATTTCCTGAAGTATTGAATAACAATGGTAAATTTGAGGGTTTTGATATAGTAATTGGGAATCCACCTTATTTCGGAGTAAATAAAGAAAATTATCTTCAATCAAGAATTAATGACTATAATATATTTGAATCTCAAGGGGATATTTATTCTTTATTTATTGAAAGAGGACTTGCAATTTTAAAAGAAAAAAGTTTATTGAATATGATTATCTCAAATAAATGGTTAAGAGCAAAATATGGTGAATCTGTAAGGAATTTCCTAACATTAAAAGCAAATCCATTTAAACTTGTTGACTTCAATCAAATTTTGTTATTCGATTCAGCTATTGTACATTCCTGTATTTTGGAATTACAAAAAGAAATTTATAAAAATGAAACTGAAGCTATACAATTTGAATTTAATCTTCAATCATATCCTGATGGTCTTAATTTAGAAGAATATTTTGATAATAATAAGATTATTTTAAGGAATTTGGACTTAAACATTTGGAATATTAATAAATCAAATACCGATAAAATTAAGCAGAAAATTGAAGAAAAGGGAAAAAAGTTAAAGAATTGGGATATTAAAATAAATTATGGAATTAAAACAGCATTAAATGAAGCATTTATTATAAATGGTAAAATTAGGGAAATAATATTGCAGGAAGAACTAGAAAGTAAGAAATTTATCAAACCTATTTTAAGGGGTAGGGATACAAGAAAATATTTTGCTGTTTTTAAAGATTTGTGGCTTATTAATATACCTAAAGGATATACAATCAAAACTAAAAAAGGAAGAACTGATGTCGTATTTGAACCAATGCCACGGTATGGTAATTTAGAATTTGATGATGCATGGGATTGGTTTTATAATAAACATCCTTTAGTAGCAGAGCATCTTTTACAATTTAAACAAAAAGCCATGTCGCGTGATGATAAAGGTGATTACTGGTGGGAGCTTAGGGCTTGTTCATATATTAATGAATTTAACAAACCTAAAATTATATTTTCAGAGATAGTTAGTGAGCCCCAGTTTTACTATGATGAAAAAGGATATTATCCGGAAGCTACTGTTTTTTTTATAACCGGTGAAAAAATAAAATATCTTACAGCACTTTTAAATTCAAAACCTGTTACTTACTTTTTTAAAACATTCTATATGGGTGGTGAATTAGTTGGTAAAATAAGATATAAAAAAGCTTTTCTTGAACAAGTCCCTATTCCTGTTCCAGATATTTCCCAAGAAAATCAAATCATAGATTTAGTTGACCAAATAATAGAAGGAAAGAAGCAAAACTACGCCACCACCGGCTTAGAAAGGCAAATCGATATTATAGTCTATAAACTCTATGATTTAACCGACGAAGAAATAAAAATCGTTGAAGGCAATTAAAAGAAAATTATGGAAAATAAACTGATACCTGAAGAGAACATAGCCTCAAAGATATTTTTGATTAGAGGCGAAAGAGTAATGTTAGATAGTGATTTAGCCCAGATTTATGGAGTTTCAACCACTCGTTTAAATGAACAAACAAAAAGAAACATCGATAGATTCCCACCGGATTTCATGTTTGAACTTACTAAAGAGGAATTCGAAAACTTGATATCGCAAAATGCGATATCAAGATGGGGAGGTAGGCGCAAACTACCTAAAGTTTTTACTGAGCATGGTGCCATAATGTTGGCAAGCGTTCTCAACAGTGATATTGCAGTAAAAGCAAGTATTCAGGTTGTTCGTGTATTTATCAAACTTCGTGAATTTGTCTTAATGAGCAAAGAAATAACTAAGAAACTTGAGGAATTTGAAGCCAAAACGGATAAACATTTACTCGAACATGATAAATTGTTCCAGGTCGTATTTGATACTCTGAAAAAAGTCCTTACACAAGATGAAAAGCCAAAAAAACCTATTGGATTTATTATGGACTAATCCATTTCACCTAAAGTTAGAAGTTCCTTCTGACTTCCAAGACCTGGCAGTCAGAAGAAACTTCTGACAGTAGGATGAAAAAATAAATTATTAATAATTTAAAAAGTTAATTATGTGGTATATTTTTCGTGGTATAAACCGCACTAAGAAAGAAATTTATCATGGTGTTTCCGAAACACCGAATGATAGTATTGACAAATGTAAATTAATTAGTGAAACTACGGCTATAAAGCATTGGAATTATGATAGGGACGATATATCATGGAAGTCAGTATCTAATCATATTACGCAAAAAACCGCTTCGGAAAAAGCTTATGTATTAGAAAAATCTTACTCTTATAGAGGTAGGTTTAAAGGACCATTTAAAAATATTCAAACAGCGGGCAATTAATTTTCATAATTTGTCACCTAAAGAGGCTGAATCAAAAGACCAGAGGAATGTCATTCAAAGCGAAGTGAAGAATCCAGAAACTACACTGGTACTGGATTCTTTACTTCGCTTACGAATGACTTTCTTCCATTTTTTAGACTTATAAGACAGCCTCTTTAGGAATACCATAAAATAATTTATTTTCAATTTCGTTTTTCTAAATTTTATAAATAAAGCAAAGATATGTCGGTAAAGGAAATGTTACATAAGGAAATTGACAAATTACCTGATAACCTAACAGCAGATGTATTTAATTATGTCCTGTTCCTGGAAAACCAGTTAGAAAAAATCGATTTTACAAGACAAACCCAGATTATGTCTGAAGCTGTATTCTCAAAAATTTGGGATAACGAAGAGGATGCTATTTTTTTCCATTTAGTAATTTACTCATTACTAAAAAAAGACCTGCAATCGTCATCAGTTCGTTACAATACAATACCTTGTCATCAGATATTGTTGTAATAGCAATAACCAGCCAAACACAAAAAGTATTAAATGTCGGAGAATGTCATATTCAGGATTGGCAATCTGCGGGTCTTTTCAAACAATCAACAATTAAACCTGCTTTAGCTACAATTGAGCAAAATCTCGTTATAAAAAAATTAGGTAAGCTTTCAAATCCGGATTTAAATTCTTTAAAAATTTCATTACGACTGCTGTTTGAATTAGAATAGTTAATTCAAAGCAGCATGTCCAAATTTAATAAAATCATTAGAATATTTGATTTAAACCAATCCCGGATTATCTAAAAAATCCTTTCCAAATCATTTTAAAATCATTTTTATGCAATTACATTTGGACTGTTTATTTTTGCATTACAGTGTTCTTTGATATAGCTCGGATTAAAAACTTTTTGCACTTTGAGTAATGATTTAAAAATTATACGATTAGTAAAGCAAAAATAAGGTAATGAGGTTCGGTTGTGCTTTTGTTCCATTCTACTGAGGTAATTGGTCAAATATAAGGTTCTTTATTTTGAACCTCATAAAAAAAATAAAAAACCGTAGAAAATCATAGAAAAGCGTAGAAAAGCGTAGAAAATTGGTGAAAGTTAATGTCTGAACCATGATTTACCTGATTAAAGGATTAACATGATTATTCATTTTAATTCTTAATTCTTAATTTATCATTGACCATTAACCATTAACCATTGATAGCGTCAACATCCTATTACAGATAAAAATATCCGTTTGTAATGTGTTTGGATGTTTTAATGTTAATTGAATCATGCATGATGTACTCCTATTATTTTAATTTCTCCCGAACTTGTTATATTTTAATAATATAGCTCAATCAAACTGAATAAATAAATTATTTAAATTCATCTAAACATTAAAATTTTAATTTATCATTCAAAATTACCATCTTTGATGAAACTTGGAATTATGAAAAAAATTCATTAATTTAGTAAATAACGTTATTTTTTTCACAACGTTATGTTAATTAATGATTGTTCTTTATTAAAGAAAGTTATTTTATGGGAGACAAAAAAGCAGATTTGGCGGGACCGGGCATTAGCACTTATCCCGAAGTGGAAAAAATATTGCCCGAGGATTATAGTTCCATTCTCAATAAAAAAGATACCCAGAAGGCAATCTATGCCGTGAAAGACTACATTGAGAAGAATTTATGTAAAGAATTAAACCTTATGATGGTGCAGGTTCCGCTTATCGTTACTCGCGAAAGCGGTGTGAATGACAATTTAGACCGCGATGGTTCGCGCACACCTGTTGAATTTCCTTGCGGATTAGGCATCGAGCCGAGACTAAATGCGCAGGTTGTCCAGGCTGCTACGAAATGGAAACGCCCCGCACTGAAGCAATTTGGCTGCAATTTAGGCGAAGGCATTTGCACTGACATGCGTGCCGTCCGTAAAGATTATTTCTTAGACCACGACCATAGCTCCTACGTTGACCAATGGGATTGGGAGCGCGTTATGTCAATGGAGCAGAGGAATCTCGATTTCTTGAAAGATATAGTTCGCAAAATCTGGAAGGTAATCACCGGCGCCGAAGATTACGTCCAGGACATGTATCCGCAGCTTAAGAATCCTAAATATCCTAACCTTCCAAAAGAATTATTGTTCATCCAGGCAGAAGAAATTCTCGAAAAATACCCTGACCTGCCGCGTAAACAGCGTGAAACCAAAATCATTCAGGAATATCCGGCTGTATTTATTATCGGAATCGGCTGGGTGCTGAAAGACGGCTATCCGCATGAAATGCGCGCTGCCGATTATGACGATTGGGTAACCGATACATCAAAGGAAACCGGCAAGGATACTCACGGCTTGAACGGCGATATTTTAGTATATAACCACCTTACCAAGCGCCGCCATGAATTAACTTCGATGGGTATTCGCGTAATCAAAGAAACACTCGTTAAGCAACTTGAGATTTCAGGTTTGAGCCATTACTTAGATTTGCCGTATCATAAATCAATTATGGATGATGAGATTCCGATTAGCGTTGGCGGCGGAATCGGACAGGCTCGTACTCAAATGCTGCTTCTCCGCAAAGCTCACTTGGGTGAAGTAACGGTTACGGTATGGCCCGATGAACTAAAGAGAATCTGCGCCAAGAAGAATATTCATGTGCTTGAATGAGATTTTTTTGATATTGATTCAAAACACTATCTATGCGGCTTTGTGAGTTTTATTCACGCAAAGCAGCATAGATGCTAGTGATGTGTCAAATATAAAATGACAATCAGGGATGATTGTCCTACTTTTAATATCAATAAATTAGTAGTTCAATCATCCCTGATTGAATTGACAAAATAAGGTTGACACACCATTAGGGGAAAAAGTGAACTATTCCTTTGTGTTCTTTGTGATTTAACTTTGTGACCTTTGTGGTAAAATACTTCCTATTGAAATAGTGATTTTTTAACACAAAGGGCACAAAGGTAAAGACACAAAGTTGCACTAAGTTGAATCAGATGAACAATTTAACCGGAGTTAATTATGAATACCATAGCTGCTATAAATTTCAGGGGTGGGGTTGGGAAGACTACTATTATCTGGCTGCTTGCCAAATATTTAGCCGAGAAGAAAGGGAAAAAGGTTTTGGTTGTGGACATCGATTCCCAGATGAGTCTTACTTCGGCAATCCGCTTAGAGGGCGATAACGGAGCCTTGAATAAGGAATTCAACCAATGGTATAATCAATACAAGAATACGCATGGAATAATCGTTAATGCTATCGATTCCTACCAGAAATCAGGCGGGGCGGTATTCGACTTCGTACTAAATCCGAATTGCATCTGCAAGATGAGCGAGCATCTGTCCTTCATTCCGGCGACTATCGATTTATTCTGGCTCGAATTCGACATCCTCAACCGGGAGTTGATGAAGAGTTTCATCACTACACTCCTGAATAAATTATCACATTCCGGCAAGTACAATTTCGATTATGTATTTTTCGATTGTCCGCCGGCTTTCAATAATCTCACTAATGCCGTATTGAGTTCGGCGAATATGATTCTGATTCCATTCAATCCGGACGTGCTTGCTTCGAAGGAGCTTATCCAGTTAATCGAGGGGCTTGCACAGCGGCTGAAACCCTGGCCAAATTTGAATCTCTCGGTACTCATGAATAAAGCCCAGACTTACGGTAAGGATTACCTTACGAGCGATTCCAAGCATTACCTGGCGGAGGTGAAGGCAGCCCAACATTCGATAGAAAGCCGTGGAATCAAAATCAAGGTGTTGGATAATTATGTACCCTCGACGGTTGATATAAGGAATAAGTTGACGAATGCAGGATTCCCTTCGGAATTTGAGCCGCACTTCAGTTGTATATGGGAAGAGCTTGCAAGGGAACTCTGATTCAATTACGAATTACGAATTATAAGTTATGAGTTATAAGTTATGAGTTATGAGTTATGAGTTATGAGTTATGAGTTATGAGTTATAAGTTATAATAATATTTATTACTTACTATTGACCATTAACCATTGACCATTAATTACCGCTTTTTACTACTTTTTACTATACATTTTGCGTTTTTTGGATTTTTAGATGTCCAACATCTGGCAGATGTTGGACATCTTTATTCCTATTTTGCTGAACAGACGAGGGCGTCTATTCTACCATTCATCATTTAACATTTATCATTAACCATTAACCATTAACCACTGTTTAATTCTTTCCTTTGTGACCTTTGTGAAACCCTTTGTGTACTTTGTGGTAAAATGCTTTATTGATTAGAAATTTTTAACACAAAGGGCACGAAGGTAAGCACAAAGGGCACGAAGGTAAGCACAAAGTACACAAAGCTCCTGCTTCCACCTATTCAAAGAACGCTTTCATGCAAAAATAATCATGGGGAAATGTATTGGCATAAAAATGATTTTAACATGATTTGGAAATAAAATATACGGCTACAGCCCTACAGTCAGAAGGAACTTCTGACTACAGTGAGGTGTAAACAAATGTAAATTCATTATAAGGCTGTTACTAAATCTTCGAAGCTATCGGGATTTAATTTATCAAATTCTTTTTCCGGTACTTTTAGATAATTCCAATTTGTATCGGTTAATGTACTTACTTTTTCACACCAATTTCTTGCTGCATTATCTTTATTTTTCACGTCTATATCTTCACGACCCTTTGTTTCAATTAACCAATAATCATCTTTAATTGTAACTGCTATAAAATCAGGGAAATAGTTTCTAATATTTGTTGATGCGTCTGTGTATTGTATCGAAAAACCAAATTGAATCGGTAGTTTTGCAAAAGATTTTATATCTTTTGATTTTTCTAAAAACCTTGCAAAATCTAATTCAAAACCATTGTCACAGGCTACAAGGTTAAAAATAGTTTTTTTTGCTTCTAATACTTTTTGTGAAAATAAAAATGGATTTGTCTCAGATAGAAACCTACTGATATTAATTATTTCAGGTTCGTTCTGCACAATTATTAATTTTTTTAATGCTGTCTCAAATTCTCTTGGAACGCTATTATATACGACATCATTACTTATAGCTTTAACAATTTTGCTATCCTCGAGATTTACCTTTTTTCCAAAGGCTACATATTCAAAAAATTCTTTTATTTTTGGAACGAGAGAAGCAAATTGAGATGGTAATTTAATATTATCTGATATTTTTTTTGCATAATATCCTATTACTTCTTCAGCAGTTTGAACGCTGGTTAACTGATATTCTCTTTTAATAACTTGTTCATCCGTTATAACATCATATCCTAAATATTCAAAAGATAATATATCTTTATTATCATCTAAAACCGTTGAAATTCTAAATTTGAATTTGTTAACATCCAACTTTGCAATTTCCTCGGCTAATGACTTTTTCCTTCTAATTAATGGTGTTATTTCAGGTAATCCAATATCAAATTCCTTTTTTTCTTCCATGGGCATTATTGTAATAATTCTTAGTTTATCTTTGCCAACTTCAAAAGTGTCTAATGTTAATTCCTCCAATTTTTCTAATTCTTCTATAAATTTAATAAAGCCCGGGCTTCCCAATACATCAACACGTTCACGATAATTGGTATTAACATTTCTAAACATTAACCGTAATCCTCTTCCAATTGCTTGCTCCGGTAGAATTATGTTTTTAGAGCTCATTGGTCTTAATCCGACAACTACAGTAACATTTTGCACATCCCAGCCTTCACGCAGCATCAGGACCGAAACTATAGCGTTCACAGGTGATTTGTCCTCATCTACTTCTCTTGCTGTTTTGCGGGCTAAATCCAAATCCTTTTTTGATACATCACCGGAATTATCAGTATGAATAACAAGAGTTTTATCACCTCCGAATTCTTTAGGATATCTTTTGCTTAACCAAACCTGTATATCATCCGCCTCTTTGGTAGTATTCATCATAATAAATAATAGCGGATTTTTATTCAAATTTTGTAGTTGTTCCTTGTATTCTTTCCAACGATTCACACCGGCAATCAAAAAGCCTTCATATTTTTCAGCAACATTATCAGTTTTCTTTTCTTCAATTTTTGAAATTCCTTTGATAGGTCTTTTAACAATTCCATCCAGAATAGCTTGTTTTATCGGATAGTCACTTATCGTCCATTCAAATAATGAACCCTTGGCATAACGAGGTGTAGCTGAAAAATCAAGTTGAGAAATAATATTTTTGTTGGTATTTAATTTTCTTATTGAATTGTTCCATTCATTTTCTTCATCATGTGTATGGTGCGCCTCATCGTTCAAAACCATTAACAATCCATCTCGTTTTGAAATTCTTTCATCGAAATCCGTTATTTCCAATTTTTGGGACGGAGGCGGACTGCCAAGTATAGCAGTCATTTGTTCGGGTTCATGTGAAGCAGAGTTATTTTCCCTATCATAAAATTGCTGAATATTGGTAAGGTATAAAGCACCATCGCTACTTGCTCTTTCGCTGTCGCCGCGCATATAAAAATTCATATCCCAAAAATAATTGAAATGTTTTGGGATTAGGGGGTCGGTTTTAAATATTTTACCGTTTTCAAAATCTGTTTTAAGCCGCTCGAATACAATTACATTTGGCGCTAATATTAGAAAATTCTTTGCAAATTGTGAATTATCCTCTTTTATTGCATTGAAATATTGCCAAACTATTGCAAGCGACATTACTTTTGTTTTGCCTGTTCCTGTAGCCATTTTTATGCAAAATTTTGCAAAATCATCATAAACAGGCATTCTTACATTTTTTAAATCAATTGCATATTTAAGGAATAAATCTTTTCTATTTCTGATTTTTTCAATTTCAAAAATGTAAATCAAAGTTTCTATTGCTTCCTGCTGAGCCTTATGATATTTGAATTGAGTTCGATTGAATAGAATATGGTCGTTATAAAACCAATAATTCAAAAGTTCCCTTGTTGTATCGGTAATACCTTTGTAATTTTTTGTTTTCCATAATGAAACTGCTTCCCTTATTTTAAGTACGCATGTAGCAGTTTTAAGGTATTCCGTTACATCAAATATTTCAGGTTGTTTTTTCATTTTACTCCTAAATTGTCTGAATCAGAATTTACAGAATTAACAGAATTTGCAGAATTAACAGAATTAGCTGAATTTTTATTTTCATTCATTCTGTTAATTCTAGAATTCTGTAAATTCTGATTCTGACTTTTATTCTGACTCTTATGTTGATTAAATATCAATTTATATTCCAAGCTTTTTGAACCGAAATTAATTAAAAGTCCTTTTTCAAAATTATAAGCTACTACATAATTCTTTGCTTGCGCCAAGTGAACATCTTCTAATTTTATTACTGCTTTTAATTCAACAACAATTTCATTCTCAACTATAAAATCTGCTCTTCTTGTTCCAACATGAATACCATCATAAAATATATTTTGCTCTTTTTCTCTTTCAAATCTCAACCCTTCTCTGCCTAATTCAATTGCCAAACATCTTTGATAGATTACTTCCTGGAATCCATTACCCAAGGTATTATGTACCCTCATTGCACAACCAATTATCTTGTAGGATAGCTCGTCTTTTTCAAACATAATATATCCTCTAAATTGTCTGAATCAGAATTTTCAGAATTATAGAATTTTCAGAATTTTTATTTTCATTAATTCTGTAAATTCTTAAATTCTGCAAATTCTGATTCAGACCTTTTTTCATTCTGTAAATTCTGTAAATTCTAATTCTGACATTTTTTCATTCTGTTAATTCTCTAATTCTGTAAATTCAGATTCAGACTTTTATTGTTATTAATTTTGTCGTATCATTACCAAGTATATCAATTACTTTTATTAAAATATCATATTTTCCGTTTATTTCATAATCATTGGTTGCTTTTAATTCTATATCCTGCTTTTTCTTTGTCCGGTAGCTCTGCCATTCATTGTGGAAGGTATCTTCTTTGAAATTCCAGTCAATTGACCAGTAATCAATCCATTGACTCCAATGAGTGATATGCTGTTGAACTTCTTCGGGTACATCGTCGGGAGGAAAAATAAAATCCTTTAATTCGATTGTTACCGTTTTTTTCTTAATCAATGTTTTTACTTCGAGAAATGCGAGTTCGAAAAACTTTATATCACCTTGCTCGACCGCTTTTTTCTCTAATACTTCGTTTGGTATTTTTTTGGTTTTCAAATCAACTTTATTTTCTGCGGCAACATGCTTTGCAGTTTCATTTATTTCAAAGGCAAAGTCCCAGCCTAAAATATCAATTCCGTTTGTTTTAATATTTTTATCTTTACCGACAAGTTGCCAAAATTCTTTTATTGCATTTTTAACATCGTCATGCGTAATCGGCGCATCAACGCTGCCGACGTGAACCATCCTGCCGGATTTTACCCCATGAATCCACACATACCCGTTAATTGGCTGTGCATTGTATAAATCGAGAATAAAGTGTCTGTAATTCTTTTCAATTTCAATTTTCTTCTTAAAATTGTCAGAATCAGAATTCCGCAAAATGTCTGAATCAGGATTTACAGAATTTACCGAATTAGCAGAATTTTTTGGATCTTTTTCTTCCATTCTGTTAATTCTTAAATTCTGTAAATTCTGATTCTGACTTTTTTCTTCCATTCTGTTAATTCTATCATTCTGCAAATTCTGATTCTGACTTTTTTCTTCTTTAATTCTGTTAATTCTTTCATTCTGTAAATTCTGATTCAGACTTGCTTCATTCATCATCCATTGCTGCCGCTCATACTTACCAAGATTTTGAATAATAAACGGCTTTACATTTGGAATACCAAGCAGTCTTTTCCTGATGGTATGAATAGAGAAGCGTCCTAAATCGCAGGTAACCCAGCGCCGGTTCTGCTTTTCGGCTACTGCGGCTGTTGTTCCGCTGCCTCCGAAGCAATCGAGAACTAAATCGCCTTCGTTGCTGCTTGCTTTGATTATTCTTTCAAGAAGAGATTCTGGCTTTTGAGTAGGGTAATTAATACGTTCAATTGCCATTGGGTTAATTGGAAATATATCATCCCAAACATTTTGAACTCCTTGTCCATCCCATTCATCTAAATATTGTTTACGTTGTATTCTTTGATTTTTATCTTTTGGAAAAACCAATTTACCGTCAGCTTCAAATTTTTTCATTGTTTCGAGAGATAATGACCAGCCATTTTTAGGTGGTTTGTAACCCTTATAATCATAAATTAGAGTAGGACTATAAGAGGGACTTACAATAGGGCTCAATCTATATTTTCTCCCGTTATCATCAGTATATTTAAATCTTTCATTGATATAATTATCGGTATCATGTTTAGTATATTGTGTATTCCAAATGTAATTCTCAGATTTAGAATAGAGAAATATGGTATCTGAAGATACACCAAATTGTTTAGATTGATTTAATAATCCTCCTCTTCTTTTCCAAATAATTTCATTTATTAAATAATTAATACCAAAAACTTCATCTAAAACAATTTTTGCATAATGAGCTATGTGATAATCCAAATGTACATAAATACTCCCATCCTCGGCTAATAATTCTCTTAAAAAAACAATCGTTTCATAAAACCATTGGAGGTAGCTGTCCAATCCTTTTCCCCATGTATCCCTGTAAGCTTTTTGTTCTAACATGCTTGGCTGTTTGATAAATTCTGTGTTTTCGTCGTCGTCATTATCCGGATGGTTCGGTATTGTAGCTTTGAAAGAAAAATTTGCACCGGTATCGAACGGCGGGTCAATATAAATAAGGTTTACTTTTCCGGCAAATTCATCTAATAACGAAGGCAGTACATATTTTTTATCGCCCCAAATTAAACGGTTTTTCCAATCGTTGTTTGGTTTGCCGCTTGCAAACATGGAAGCAAATTCTTTTTCCCTGTCCGAGGCGCTCTGGTTAATTGTTTCTATAGTTTGGAAAGGCAGCGCAATTCTAACCGGCGCTACTTTTTTCCCGTCTTTGTATTTACCATCCCATACGAGTTCTGTCATAATTTTATTTAGAGGTTTATCAATAAAAAAATAATAAAAACAAGGTACTATCACTTTGCCTAAACATCTGCAAACTTACAAAATTTTCATCTTGATTTTTAATAATTATTTTTTGAAAATTTAATTTTCTTATATTTGTAAAATGGAAGAAACAGGATACATAGAAATTAAAATAGAAGGTACAGTAAGGGGTTTGCCACTCAAACCTGCCGATGTTGATATATCTGAAATAAAAGAGATTATCAACGATACTGAAAACTTTTTATATCCCGATAGAAACGATAAATCAGGGCGACCCCATATTTCTTATAAAATAGAAGATGGCTGTGCCAAGCATTTATTCTATCTTCCTATCTCTGCTGTACTGCTTTTTAATGGTCTAATCGGAGAGATTGACTCGCGTAAAAACATAGATTTTTTGGGTTATAAACGTGCGGCAATAATAGAGAAATTACAAAAAAAATCCAAAGAAAAAAATTATGAAATTACTCTTAGCAATTCTTTAAAAGAAGCAAAAATTTTGAAAATAAATAAAGATACTTCATTTATTAATGTAACCCCGGAATGGATTAACACAGAATTGTATTTATACGGGAAAATATACAGTGAAGGTGGACTCGAACCAAATTTCCATATTATAACAAAAGAATTCGGAAAATTAACAATATCTGCAAGTGAACAACAGTTGCTGGAAGGTGAGAAAAGGTTATATAAAATTTATGGTGTTAAAGCAAGCGGTAAACAAAATATTATAGATGGCAAACCGTACGATTTAAAATTATTGGAGTATATCGAGTATAATCCTGTTTTTGATAAAACAGAATTAGATATTTTAATTGATAGAGCATCAAAAAATTGGGAGTCTGTACCTGATGTTGATGTATGGCTGCATGGTATAAGAGAAGGGTACTAATGGAAAGTGTTTTATTGGATACTTCTTTTTGTATAAGGTTAATAAAAAAGGATGATCCTTACCACCTCAATGCTATTGAATATTTTCAATATTTTTTGGAAAATAAGATTGAATTGTTTCTTTCTACCATTGTTGTTTCTGAATATAGCGTAAAAGATGATATCAATAATCTTCCGCTCAAAACTATGAAAATTATTCCATTTGATTTTTTTGATGGTAGAATAGCCGGAGAATTTTGGGCATTGTTGCTTGACCAAAAGCAACCTATTCAGGATAAAGAACGAAAAATTGTGGTTAAAGACGATTGCAAACTTATTGCTCAATTATACAACCGTAAAATTGATAGTTACATTACAAAAGATCGTAAATCATTTAGTCAAATCATACAACCAATTACAAGTAATAAAAATTTTAAAATTGAAATTATGGATATAGCTATATCATTAAAAGATTATAGAAACGAGTTATTCTAAAAAAACTATAAATTTAGCGTCAATCCCTCTTCCCCCTCTTGAAATCCAGCAGGAAATCGTAAGACGAATCGAAAATGAACAGAAACTTGTGGATGCCAATAAAGAACTAATAAAAATCTTCGGGCAGAAAATAAAAGATGAAATAAATAAACTTTGGGAGAGCTAAAAAATTATGAATTATGAATTATGAGTTCTTTTATTATTAAAAAAAGATGTCCAACATCTGCCGGATATTGGACATCTCAAAACATCAAATTATCAATTTATTAAAATATACTCATATCCAACTGCTGCGGCGTAGGCGAAACATCCTTACCCAAATTATAAATCGCAGGATGATAATCACCCTTGATTTTATCCTGTATCAGCATTAACGCCTTAATCACAGCCTCCGGTCTGGGCGGACAGCCTGCAATATAAGCATCAACCGGCAGGAACTGGTCAACTCCCTGCACCACCGGATAGCTGCGGAACATCCCGCCCGATGAAGCGCAAACTCCCATCGAAACTACCCATTTCGGGTCGGGCATCTGGTCATATATCTTCCGGACAACCCATGCCATTTTGTAAGTTACAGTGCCGGCTATAAGCAGCATGTCGGATTGTCTCGGTGTCATTCGAAATACCTCGGAACCGAACCGCGCTACATCGAACCGCGAACTGGCAAATGCCATCATCTCGATTCCGCAGCAGGAAAGTCCAAGAGGCATGGGCCATATTGAATTTTTCTGCGCCCATTTAATCACGGCTTCGATTGAAGTAGTCAGATAGCCGTGTTCCAGAGTCTCTAATCCCATTTCAAGCCTCCTTTCTTGTATTCGTAAAAGTATCCGATAAATAATATCGCAATAAAAATTAAAACTGCAATGAATGGAACTATTCCTAATTCCTTGAACTGAATTGCCCAGGGATATAGGAACACCACTTCAATATCAAACACAATAAAACTGACTGCCACCAGATAGAATTTTACCGAAAAGCGCTCGCGTGCATTTCCGTACGGAACCATACCGCTTTCATAAACGGTCTGTTTTTCTTTTGTACCGCGGCGCGCACCAAGCCATTGCGAAAGCAGCATAAAAATAAATGCTACCGCAAATCCGAAGACCACCATTATAATAAGTGGGAAATAGGCTTCAAGCATCGTTATTCCTGTCCTTAATCTTATATTTTCACGTACTAATGCGAACTAATCATTCGACAAGTCCGAATCACAAAATTATTCAATTATTTTTAATTATCTATGGATTATTTTTTTTAAAACCAACACACCCTTTAATCACCTTTTGGGAGGAGATTAAGGTGTGTGTTATATATTTAAAATGAATAAATGAATTCAATATTCTTTTGGCTTGAAATTCTTTGAATTGGTAATTGCAGCGCTGTTGCCGGTAGCACGGATTGTAAATAAACCCTTACGTGATGCCAGGCGAGAGCATCCACTATCTTCAGTCAGGTAGGCAACTGCTCCATATATAATATTATTAGCATATTTCGGATAAATTTCCTTGAATAGCTGCAATTCTTCGATAAATTCTTTTACATCGTCGGGTCTTAAGGTAGTTTTAACTTCGATAACTACTATTTCAGTACCGTTTTCCGCTATAATATCAAATTCGTATTGACGGTCATCGAAAAATGCTTTTGAACGTTGAGTCGTATGATTAACTTTAATTCCACGCTGATTTAATAGATTAACCAAATCGCCTTCGACAAGAGATTCTATTAGCTTACCCCATTGGCTGGTAAAAAGATATTCCAGTTTATTCAATTTTTTATCGGTTTCCTTCATTTGCCTGTCGGTTTCCTGAAACATTAGCCAGACTTTTTCAAATGTAAGCGGTTCTTGATTCGTTTGCATTTCTCACCTATTAAATATTGAAACCATAAACGTTGAAAAGGAATAATTATTTTTTTGCGTTTAAAAACTCATCCACACTAATATCTGCCTATTGGATAATGGCTTTCATAGTGCCTTCAGGCATATCTGTATTATGTCTTGCAATTGTTGTGAATTTGTCGGTTTCAGGATTATACCATATTTCATGACTACCTGCAGCATTCCTGTAAAATTCAAAGCCTAAAGCTTTCATTCTTTTAATTATTTCCCGGTACGAAAAGCCTCCGAGCCTTCCCATCACATTTCCATGATTAGGGGATACTTGAATTTATTCTTTACTTGTTTCAATCCTGCGATTTCTTCTTTAGCTTCAAGTATTTTCCTTGCAACATCTTTCGCTATATCAATTGTTTCGTTTATTGTCCTTCCTTGAGCTACTAAACCCTGTACCTGTTTGGAGGTAGCAAGAAAGTATCCTTCCGGTAATTTTTCTATGTTTAATGAAATGTAAAACGACATTAAATACTTCAAATTAATCATTTTCCTATGCAAAATTACAAAAACAAATTAAATCAAATAACTAATTTTCGTTTTTATTACTTCTAAAATCTTTAATCCTTTTTCGTAAATAATAACTTCTGTTCAGTAGCATTTCTAAACTATATCCACTGCCATACAAAGCAGCGGACAAAGTCTGCATATACTGTGATTATTGTTTTATCAATTTTAATCCGGTTTTTGATTGATTTATATTCGTTTCAATCATTGGAACAAATACCTTTCTTATATCACTTAAAATTGTTATTATGCTAATCCACAAAACAATAACAACAACAATTGAGGAACCAAGCGATGTCTGACCAATAAATATATCGAATAAATAAGAAAGAATATTGATTGTGAAATTTGAATATCCAATTACTAAAGCCAAGTCACAATTATTAACGGTTAATAAAGTCAAAACAAATTTCAGGTAAATAAATCCGGATATAAGGATGAAAGCAAGTCCGGCGCCAATGATTTTCTTCTTATACCCGAAAGGTGTTGCTAAAACTAAAGAAAGGGCTAATATGAGTGGAAGATAAAGAAATGTCATCAGGTTCAATTCTATTGAATCTAAATTGAAATTGCCGTTTGGCAAACGATTTATAACTTGAGCTGTACCGATGTATAAATATGAAACACCATTTGAAAATTCATCATAAGTTATACCTGCAACCCTCCCTAATTGTACCTTGCTTGTAACATGAGTAAAGCATAATTTATTACCGTAATCAACCAAAATGTTCTCAAATTTCAAATGAAACCAGCTAATAAACAAATGCATTCCTGCTAAAGAAATGCAGAAAATAATTGTAAATCTTAATATCGGTCTGTTTTTCATAATTTCTATTATAATAATTTCTTCCAAATTAACCGGCAGCCAAAGCCGGCTGCGCTGACTAAAAGAACAATAAATGACCATTCAGATAAAGTGGGCGTAACAGGTGTTGTTGTGAATTGCTGCTGTTCACCATAACTTGTACCTTGTGAATTAATAGCATACGCCCGGACATAGTAAGTTGTTACAGGATTTAGTCTGCTCATATTTATCGAAAATGTTCCTGATGTTGTATTAATTATTGCTTTAGTTGTTAGTGTAGCAGAAGGATTCGGGCTTTCACTCCAGCATATACCACGCTCAGTTATCGCTCTACCACCATTACTCGTTAATACACCTCCACACAATGCTTTATTGTAGAAAATATCGGAAACTTCATTGGTTATTATCTTTGGTTTGCTATATGCTATATACCAGTATCCGGTTTTTATTGTCTGATTGGAATTGCTGTTATTTCCAATTACCGGTTGTCCAATTGTTCCCTTTATTGTATAAGAGATATTGGAAGAATTTACAGCTCCGTAACCAACGGCTTTTCTTTCTATTTTATATTGGCTAAAGATATCAATTGGCAATATAAAAGGCAGAAAGAACAAGATTAGTATAAAATACTTCATATTGTTTTCTCCTTATCTACCGAAACCGCCATTTTGATAAATAGGTCCGGTTAAAGGAGTCCTGGGAGAGAGTTCGTTGCCTTCTGCTACTGTAATTCCAAGATAATATGAAGTATTGAAAGGCAGGTTCAGAGGATTGACGCTGCCAAGATAAATATTAAACAAACCATTATCAAGAGCTACGGTTTGAGTTTCATTCCAAAGCACCGAACCTCCTTCAGAAACGTTATATATTCTGAAAGTTAAAGAATAATTCCCGCTCGATAAGTAATTGCCGGAGTTATCAGTTATTACTCCCTGAAAAGTGAGTTTGTAAAAATTATCGGAATTATATGGATAGAATGTAACTTGATTACCATAACCTATACCTATCTCTTTTGTAGCATAAGCACGGACAAAATATGTGTTACCATAAGAAATACTTGTTATGTTGCTTGTAAATGTACCGCTGCCAGAGCCATTTGTGGTATGATTGTCCGAAATCGTGGGATTTCCGGAAGTATTCCAACATACCCCACGTGCAGTAATATCCGAGCCATAATTATTAATATTACCACCACTTAAAGCGGAACTCAAAGTTATATTTGATATTTGAGTTGTAGAAATTTCAAACCCTAAAATAGTTATATCGTTACCATTATCACCTCCGATAACAACCGGGTCGCTTGAAACGACCCTAATTCTATAACCAGTTCCTTCCGAAGTATTTGCTGGTACGGTACAGTTTATAGTGCTTGAGCTTGTCGAAATATATGTTCCTATATTGACTGAATTAGCAAAGCTGCCGTTTGCAGAAGAAAGTTGAGCTGTAAAAGTATTATTTGTATTGAAAGTGCCCACAACATTGAAAGTAACGTTTAAATTATTTCCTCTATAGAGACCATTTCCGTTTATCATACCTGTGCTTATTGATATATTAGTTAGTCCTAAATTAAAGAATCCTCCAGTAACAATATAAGACCAGTTTGTACCTGTACCAATTTGCACAGGGGAGTTTTGATTTGTTGTAGTTCCATCTCCGAGCTGACCATAACTATTGTTTCCCCAAGCCCACAATGTTCCATCGTTTTTTATGGCTATTGTATGCCAGTCACCGCAAGTTACTGACAACCAGTTGGTGCCACTTCCGATTTGAACTGGAGCATTCCTTTGAGTTGATGTACCATCGCCAAGTTTTCCAAAGTTATTCTCCCCCCAAGCCCATAATGTTCCTTCGGTTTTGATGGCAAGGGTATGTTGTCCTCCGCAGTAGACTGTCTCCCAATTTGTACCGCTACCTATTTGCACTGGGGAGATTCTATCGATTATTGTTCCGTCGCCAAGCTGTCCATAGTCATTATCCCCCCAAGCCCACAATGTTCCATCGCTCTTGATAGCAAGTGTATAACTTCCTCGGCAGGAAACTAACGCCCAGTTTGTACCACTGCCGATTCGGACTGGAGAGCTTTTATTTACTAATGTTCCATCACCGAGTTGACCAGCAATATTCCACCCCCAAGCCCACAATGTACCATCGTTTTTAATGGCAAGAGTATGACCATATGCACAGGATACAACCACCCAGTTTGTACCGGTGCCGATTTGTACTGGGGTGCTTTTATCTGTTGTAGTTCCATCACCGAGTTGACCAGCAATATTCCTCCCCCACGCCCACAATGTGCCATCGCTTTTGATGGCAAGGGTATGTGCTCCACCACAAGATACCTTTACCCAATTCGTGCCACTGCCTATTTGGACTGGAGTGTTTTTATCCGTTATTGTTCCGTCACCAAGCTGTCCATAGGCATTCCCACCCCAAGCCCACAAAGTACCATCGCTCTTGATGGCAAGAGTATGTTGAGCTCCTCCTCCTGAAATTGATGTCCAATTTGTACCGTTGCCAATTTGTATTGGAGAACTTTTATCCGATTGGGTACCGTCACCGAGTTGACCATAATTGTTACTCCCCCATGCTTTTAGTTGAAAACCTGTCTGTGCAAATGTCGAATTCGAAAAAAGAAGAAGAAAAATACAAGCAAAAAAAGTAATGATTTTCATATAGACCTCTGAAAAATATTTTTCAATTAGTATTCGTTCAAATCGAGGGTCATGAGTTTCTTAAGTTTAAATTATTGAGTAGTACTTACCTATCAGGGAACTCATACTGACCTCGTATCAAATAAGTTAATTTAAAAAAGAAATATAACAGAAAGATTTTTCATTTCTTCTTTTTATAGACATCCTTACGATTATTAATGTCCAAAATCGTGATATTGAATTCTTTAGCATTAACTGTATATAAAATTCTGTAATCTCCTACCCGCACTCTATAACAATCGAAACCTATCAATTTTTTCGAATTTCTAGGATAAGGCTCTGATTTCAAACCTAAAATTTTATCGTCAATTTTATCGAAATTATTATCGTCCAATTTTTCCAGAAATTTCTTAGGACTCTTTTTAATTACTAAGTTATAATCTTTAGCTTCCTTTTCTGGCTCTTCTAAATTCTTCATAATCGGTACCAGGCTCAGAAATTCTTTGTTTTGCAATATTTATATCAATCAAATCATTCATTAAATTATTATCAAAAATGAATTTTTCTATGAGACTCAATTGCATTTTTTTCGGCAAAGTATTGATTGCCGAATAAACTGCATTTATTGCTAAATTCTGTGGCATATTTACCTCCTTAATTCAATAACACTGAATTAACTAAATTTTACATATTTTTCTATTTTCAGCCTGTGATTTATTTGATTTTTATGATTTGCATGATTTATTTATCACGGTTATCAGGCTAATCATGCAAAGCAAGGTTAAGAAACAATGTAAGCAAGCAACGCTTACTTGAATTTTAAATTAATTATTCCTTCTTTTTATAGACATCCTTTCTGTGAGCAATGTCATAAACAGAAATTATTTTATTATCATCATCAATCGTATAAAGCAATCTATATACACTCCATCTAATTCTATAAGCATCTTTTATAGCAAGTTTAATACACCCTGTTGGTCTGGATTCATCCTCCAAACTAACCATTTTACTTAAAATGTTAGTATAAGCCAGCTTATCAAGTTTATTAAGAAATTCTCTTGACTTTTTATTGACAAGAACCTGGTATTTAATTTTCTCTTCGTTGTCTGTCATATTCTCTTATATCCATAAAATCATTGTCATTTTCCATGGCATCCAACAAAGTTTCTGTGTCGAGGATATTTTGAATAAGCTCCTCAAAATACTCATCTTTTCTTAACCTATCCCAAGTTTTTCGGGGTAGTATTACTCTTTCTTTTTCAACAGTTATCATTTATTTTCCTTATAATTTACTTTTTATAAATTAGTTTGTCAACGAAGACAAGACAACGCTTACTATATGTCAATTTTTATTCCGGCTTGCTTTTCCTCACGAAACACTGATTGCAAGCCACTTGTATTCTTTCTATTAAACTTTTAAAAATAAATAAATCGTATAATGAAATTTAATCAAAAGAAAAATGAATTCCAAATTTATTATGAAATTATTTTAAATCAGACTTAAAGAACTTATAATATATATAGTTAGGCAAGGTTAAAATGAAGAAATTAATTTTTCTCGCAAAGTCCACAGAGATAATGATTTTCCTTTGCGTACTCTGCGTGTAAAAATTAACTCGCGAAGCCGCTAAGATGCAAAGAATTTAGTAAAAGAGATTTCAATATTCCTTCGGTTTGAAATTCTTTGAATTAGTAATTGAAGCGCTGTTACCGGTCGGTTTCCTGAAACATCAGCCATACTTTTTCAAATGAAAGTTGTTCTTGATTCGTTTGCATTTCTCACCTAAATAACATTGATTTCATAAACGCTTAAGTCAAATTCTTATTTTAATATTTAGTATTAATAGAATTATTTTTATTAAGAATAAAATTGTCATTCATGAAAATGTAGAAATCCCGTAACTACTAAGCAGGAAGGAATAACGAACAAGGATTAACGAATTAAGATTTTAGAAGAAAGCAAACAGGAATAAAAAGTAATTATATGAATATGAAAGCTATGAATTGATTGCTATTATCGTAAAAAGTGTTGAAACTGTACAGAAGAATGATTAAAATGCCATGTACGAAATCATAAATCATAAATCGTTAATCCTTGTTCTTAAATCATTGTTCTATACAAAATTTTTAGAACTCCTATAATTCATAATTCTTTACTACTTTCCTACCGGCAATATGTACAAGGGCTGTTCTCTTTCCGGTATGTTCATTATTTTTTTTACTTCTTCATCGTCAAAAGCTCCAATAACCATTGCCCCAAGATTTAACGAAACTGCTTGCAGAAAGATGTTTTGAGCGGCATGACCAACCTCTATATGCACATATCTTATACCTCTTTCTCCATATTTCCCGGTTGTCCGTTCATAAACTGCAGAAAATACTATAACTGCGGCAGCTTCTTTAACCGAAGGCTGGTCTAAGGCAGCATTACATAGTTCGGATCTTTTATCTCCTTCAATTACCATCACAAGTTCGTGCTTTTGGGGTTCATACTTATAGATTCCATCGGGAAGATTGTTCACTTTTCCGGCAACAACATAAAGCTCAAGCGGATAAAGGGCTCCTGCAGATGGAGCTGTCCTGAAGCCTCTCGTATCCGTAATTCCTTGCCCAGCCCAGAGGAGTTGTGAGATTTCGGTAAGTGTCAGCGACTCATCTTTATACTCTCTATCCGATCTTCTTTTTAGCAAAGCTTGTTCGACCGAAGTATTTCCGTCATATTTCGGTTCAGGTAGTTTTATATTTTCATTGTTGGGTTTGTAAGGTTTACTTTTATCTCCCTTTGGTTCCAGCAACATAAAAGCCCCTCCTATTCCAGCGCCCATCAATGCTATGAGTGTAATTACGACATATTTTTTTTTCATAACATCACCTCTTAAGATTTATGCCGCCTAATGTTTTGCGGGTTTGCCAGAGGCGCACGCTCACATTAGATAGTAGTAAAATGACAGAAAAAAAAGAATCATTACAAACGCTACCATTCCCAGAAATCGGTAAAACTTGCCCAATACTTGGATATTGTCAAATTGCCATTTCTGTAAGTGAGCGTAGTATGCTCGTCCATCTATGGAAGAAAAAGCGACAACCGCAAGAGTACCCGGAATTAAATTGCCCGTAGAAAAGCTGATGTAAAGCAAACCGCGGGTCGTAGTATGAATCAGTGACGCTAAAACTCTTTCGACAACACCTAACCATTGAATCCGTAGATTCCCTGACGACTTGTAATTTGTCTCACCTGCATGACTTTCGAGCGGAGTCCCTTGAAGTGGGTTCTTCATAAAAGGAAGTATGAAAGCTTCAACCGAACCAGCCACAATACCAAATCCGATTAGTTCGGTAAATGTTAGTTCGGGTACGATATAGATAAAAAAATACAAAGTTGCCCCGAGTTCAGAGAGCGCTGATATAAAACCTTGTGAAACTGCAAGCCATCTATTGGATAAATTCTTGTGAAGAACCTTGACGACAAGCAAGTGGTAAAGCGGTAGTTTAATGCCAACAGCACCTACGGCGTAAGCAAATGCACCTTTACCGATGATTTTTCGGGAAACATCAAACCAAAATATCAGGATGATTAATGGAACGATTCCCACGGCAACCGATGCGGCGCTTGGTAGATGCTTCGTTAGTATTGATAGTCGTTGGTTCATAATTCAAAAAAAACGCTTCTACCTGTTACTGTTTTTTCTCCTATTAAGATGTCCAACATCTCCCAGATGTTGGACATCTTCTTTACATCTTTGGTATTTTTGTTTCTTTATTTATAATTATTCAGGTTAAACACTTTTTCTATATAAAAAAATACTCATAATCGCTTTAATTTCGTAATCTTAATTTTTTAGATTTTTCCTTATATAATTAAATGTTCATTCATAAAGTATAATTATAAATTATAACCTCAATTCATAATTCATAATTCATAATTCATAATTAAGCTCCGATTCCCCTTTTAATCAAATTCAATGCGGAGCCGGCATGGAACCATTCGATTTGTGCTTCGTTGTAACTATGATTTACTTTAATTTCATCCGTTGTTCCGTCGTTATGATGAAGTACTAATTTTAATGGAATGTTAGGTGCAAATTCCTTCAAACCTATAATATCAATGGTATCGTCCTCCCGGATATTATCGTAATCTTCTTTCTTCGCGAAGGTTAATCCCAACATTCCCTGTTTTTTCAGGTTTGTTTCGTGAATGCGGGCAAATGATTTTACAAGAATCGCCCTTACTCCAAGATGACGAGGTTCCATTGCAGCATGCTCGCGCGATGAACCTTCGCCATAATTTTCATCTCCAACAACGATTGAACCAAATCCCTGTGATTTGTAAATTCTCTGTACATCCGGCACTCCGGCATATTCACCGGTTAACTGATTTTTGACCGTATTGGTTTTTTCGTTAAAAGAATTTACTGCTCCTGTTAACATATTATTAGATATATTATCAAGATGACCACGAAAACGCAACCAGGGACCAGCCATTGAAATATGGTCGGTAGTGCATTTTCCTTTTGCTTTAATCAGCAATTTTAATCCTGTTAAATCAGTGCCTTCCCATTCTTTGAATGGTTCTAATAATTGAAGGCGTTCGGAATCAGGAGCAACAACAACTTCTATCTTGCTGCCGTCCGAAGCAGGCGCCTGATAACCCGGGTCAACAACATCGAATCCACGTGGAGGCAATTCTTCTCCCTTCGGCTCTTCGAGCATAACTTCAATTCCATCGCTGTTGATTAATTTATCTTTTATTGGATTGAAGGTTAATTTTCCTGCAATGGATAATGCCGTGACAATTTCAGGTGAGGCAACAAAACTATGGGTATTGGGATTGCCATCGGCTCGTTTTGCAAAGTTCCTATTAAAAGATGTTATAATCGAATTCTTTTCTTGTTTTTCAGCGCCTTCGCGTGCCCATTGACCAATACATGGACCACAAGCATTTGCCAGCACTACACCACCGATTTTTTCAAAAGTATCGATGAAACCATCACGCTCGATTGTATAGCGGACCTGTTCCGAACCGGGGGTAATAATGAATTGCGAATGAACTTTCAATTTTTTATCGACTGCCTGGGTAGCAAGCGATGCAGAGCGGGAAATATCTTCGTAAGAAGAATTTGTACATGAGCCGATTAATCCAACCTCAAGTTTCTCCGGATATCCGTTATCGCGAACGGCATCGGCAAACTTTGAAAGGGACCATGCCAGGTCGGGTGAAAATGGTCCGTTAATATGAGGCTCTAATTCCGATAGATTTAATTCAATAACCTGGTCGAAATATTTTTCCGGATTTGCGTAAACTTCATCATCGGCAGTTAAATCGGCTGCGATATTGCGAGCCAAATCGGCAATTTCGGTTCTTTTTGTAGCTACAAGGTATTGATACATTTTATCATCGAAACCAAATATTGAAGTAGTTGCCCCGATTTCAGCGCCCATATTGCAAATGGTTCCTTTACCGGTACAGGATAATGAACGAGCTCCTTCACCGAAATATTCTACGATGCAGCCGGTTCCGCCTTTAACGGTCAGAATACCTGCAACCTTTAATATTACATCCTTAGCTGAAGTCCAGCCGCTTAATTTGCCGGTCAGTTTAATTCCGATGAGTTTGGGGAATTTCAACTCCCAAGCCATACCGGACATTACATCGACAGCATCGGCACCTCCGACACCAATAGCAATCATACCTAACCCGCCGGCGTTTACGGTGTGGGAATCGGTGCCTATCATCATTCCGCCGGGAAATGCGTAATTTTCCAAAACTACCTGATGGATAATTCCTGCTCCCGGCTTCCAAAATCCAATACCGTATTTATTCGATACCGATGATAAGAAGTTATATACTTCCTTATTGACATCCATTGCTATTCCTAAATCGGCTTCGGCGCCTGTCTTTGCCTGAATCAGGTGGTCGCAATGCACGGTCGATGGAACTGCGGCAGTTTGCCTGCCTGCCTGCATAAATTGCAACAAAGCCATTTGAGCGGTTGCATCCTGCATAGCAACACGGTCGGGAGCAAAGTCGACATAATCTTCGCCGCGCTCGAAGTTCTGCAATTTCACACCTTCCCATAAATGGGAATAAAGCACTTTTTCGGCAAGAGTCATTGGCTTACCGGTTACTTTCCTTGCACTTGCAATCCTCGAGGACATGGATTGGTAACGCTTTTTAATCATTTCAATATCAAAAATCATTTGTTTGCCTTTCGAATGTATAATATTAATATTATAAATGTTTTCAGTATGCAAATTAATAAATCAAATTTACTTACCAATATCAATTTTTTGTTTTTGTATAGTTTCAAATTGACTATTATTAAACAACGCCGTAAAATTGGTTAAAATTGAACAATTCCGAACTTTTCCTAAAATTTTCCTTTCTAAGAGAAAAAGATTACTTTTTGCTAATTTTTCAATCATTCATTAAATTTTTCAGGAAAAAAATAAAAATTCAAAAATGTTATACAACCGCACTGATAGCCATTTTACAAAAATTCATTTCATATATTATGCAATATAATGACTTAATTATTCCCCACTTTTTCAAGATAAAATGGCTAATTTTAGCCTTAATAGGTTTTTTGCATATTATTGTACATATTTTTACTATAAAATTTCTTATTTTTTGGATAATTGTTCAGAAATGCAATTCGTAATATATTGATTATTATAGAGTTATATCAATGAGAAAAAAATATCACAGAATTTCCGTTTTTTGGCTCGATTATTTCATAATGTGTTCCAAGTAATGGAAAGTAGATTGAAATATAAAGACTTACAGACGATATGAAAAAGTAAGGAATTTAAGTGTAAAAGTTTGGCACGCAAGTTGTAAAATGAAACTGTGAAGAAAAAGATTTTTGTTATTTGATGATAAAATCCGAAGCCGGAAAAGAAGAAAACCAAATTAGGTATTTAGGCTGTAGGTGATTAGGCTGTTAGGAAGAAAAAAGACCTGGCAGTTAAACAGTCAAAAAAAGTTGGTAGAATTGACGGTAAAAATCGGAATCACGGAATCGGAAAAAAGAATTTTGAATTATTATAAATTTCACATGGAGGTGAAAAATGCCTTTTGGAATTGGTGGAAATGCAAGAATAAGGACTAACATTCCTGCAGAAAACGCTTACAACTCATTGGATGTTGCAAACCGCAACATATCAACCGGACAGCTTAGACTATCGACAGGAAAGAGGATTAATAATGCCGGGGATGATGTAGCAGGCTACATTACATCTCGAGCATTACACGCCCGCAACAGTGCCCTCTCTGCTTCGCTTAAAGCAGTCGGCGACGCAACGAACGTAACTAATATTGTTATGGATTCGTTGGAAAATATCAGCAATCTACTCGATACAATTAAAGAAGGTTCCGCTACTGCAGCATCCGGCGCTATGGGTACCGATGAAAAAGTAGCGCTTGCCAAAGCAGCTTATAGGATGGTTCAGCAGATTCAAACTGTTGTCGATACTTCGGTATTCGGCGGACGCCAGCTTCTCGATGGAACCTATTCGGCTGACTTTATTATCGGTACGAACGCGGTTCACGACTTAATTACTCTAGGCATCGATTTGAGCCCGAATAATGTTGACTTCAACGTATCGAGCAACAACTTCAATCCGAATTCGATGTTGACGACAATCTTTGCCGGTGTAACTGGTCTCGATTTGAGAGAATTCAACAATGTTACATCAAATAACCTTGGTATATTCTCATTTTCTCAAATGACTCATACTTTGCAGAGTTTATCTTACTCAATCGATAACGTTAATAAAACTGCCTCTTATCTTGGCGGTATAGTTAACCGGCTCAATTCGCAAGAAGAAATTCTCAAAGGTCAAATCACAAACTATAATGCAGCCATATCCAGAATCGAAGATGCAGATGTTGCAAAAGAGCAGCTTCAACTTGTAAAGAACCAGTTCTTGCAGCAAGCTTCGTTGGTGTCTTTGGCACAAGCAAACTCGAACCCACAGTCATTCCTGCAGTTGATTTCGGGTAGATAAACAGGCTTTAGGTATTTAGGTGTTTAGACTAATAGGAAAAAAATAAGACCTAACAATCTAACAGCAAATAGAAAAAAATAAATTAAATAATAATTGATAATAATAGCAAAAGGAGTTTGCCATGCCAACGGTAAATGGTGAAAATTCAAGGATCAGAACTAATATTGCCGCAGAAAATGCGTACAACACACTTCAGACAACTAACAGAGAGATGTCTCTACGTCAGTTGCGCCTATCTACAGGTAAAAGAATCAACAATGCCTCCGACGACGTATCGGGTTACATCACCTCGCGCGCATTGACGGCAAGAAACGGTACTTTAAAGTCTTCAATTCTTGCGGTATCAGACGCATCGAATGTTACCAGCATCGTTCAGGATGCTTTAAACAGCATTAATGACTTAGTTACCTCAATCAAAGACTCAGCTTCTTCGGCAGCATCGGGCGCATTAGGAACGGATGAAAAAGTTGCTCTTTCAAAGGCAGCCTATAGAATGGCACAACAAATACAAACCGTTGTTGATTCCACTGTTTTTGGCGGTAATCAATTAATTGACGGAACTTATTCGGCTGACTTCTTCATCGGTGCAGACGCACTTTATAATGTTATTCGAATTGGAATTAATATGTCAACCAATAATTCTGATTTCAATGTTGACAGCAATAATTTCGATATTAACTCGCTCAACACAACTATTTTCGCCGGTGTTACAGGTCTTAACCTTCAAAGCCTGAATTCAGTCAGTGCGACAAATTTAGGAATATTCTCGATTTCTCAAATCGGCACAACAATGGCAAGCATAGCCACAGCTTTGAATAACGTTAATAAAGTTGCATCGCAGGTCGGCGGTATAATGAATCGTTTGAGCATTCAGGAAGACATCCTGAAAAGCCAGATTACAAATTATAATGCTGCAATTTCAAGATTACAGGATGCAGACGTTGCTCAAGAGCAGTTGAATCTTATTCGCTCACAGTTCTTACAGCAATCATCGCTGATAACTCTTGCACAGGCAAACCAAAATCCGGGTCAATTCCTACAATTGATTCGTGGTTAATGAGTAGGTTTGTAGCGAAGAAATTATACTTTGTAATATGGAATAATTCGAGTAAACCTGATTAAGTTCTAAACTGCAAAAAAGGCAGGACAAAGTAAAAGTGAATGCCGAAAATAACCCCGGCTGAAAAAAGCCGGGATAGGAATGGAATAAATATTGATTAATGTGCATCAAACCAGGTTGCACCAATGCCAACTTCCGCTACGACCGGGACAAACCCCAGCCGGAGCGCGTTTTCCATTTCATATTTAACCAATTCTTCCAATTCGTCGGCTTCATCGAGATAAGTTTCGAATACGAGTTCATCGTGAACCTGAAGAATCATCATCGACTTAATATTCTCCTTCCTCATTCTCCTATCAATAGCAATCATTGCAATTTTCATCAAATCCGAAGCCGTGCCTTGTATTGGCATATTAATAGCAGCCCGTTCCGCAGCAGTTCGTAAATTATGATTGGCGCTCAGCAAATCCGGGAAATATCGCCGACGACCGCAAATTGTTTCAGCGAATCCTTTTGTCCTGGTTGATTCTATAGTATCGGTCATATATTTTTTGATTCCGGAATACTTCCTGAAATAATTATCAATTATCGAAGATGCCTCCTTCCGGGGAATTCCTAATCTCTGGGATAACCCGAAACTACCCAATCCGTACATGATTCCGAAGTTGACTGTTTTTGCAACCCGCCTTTGGTCTGAAGTTACGAAATCAAGAGGTACATCGAATAATCCTGCTGCCGTTGCGGCATGAATATCGAGATTGTTTTTGAAAGCATCGATTAAATTCTTATCCCCCGATAAATGAGCCATAATCCGCAATTCGATTTGAGAATAATCTGCAGACATCATAACGGCATTTTTATGTTGAGCCGAGAACGCTCGCCGTATTTCTTTACCTAATTCAGAGCGAATTGGAATATTCTGCAAATTAGGGTCGGTCGATGTAAGCCGTCCTGTCGAAGCTATGGTTTGATTGAAAGTCGTATGAATCCTGCCCGTTATAGGATTGATTAACTTCGGGAGCGTATCTACATAAGTGGTTTTCAGTTTTTGAAGCTGGCGGTATTCCAATACCAAACCTGCAATCGGGTAAGCCGGAGCCAATTCACTTAGCACATCAACATCTGTACTGTATCCGGTCTTGCTTTTCTTTACCGGAGGAATCATCAGTTTTTCGAAAAGAATATGTGCAAGTTGTTTGGGAGAATCTATATTAAATAAACTACCTGCCTCGTTAAAAATTCCCTTCTGAAGATTTTCACTTTCAATAATTATTTTTTTTGAAATTTCCGCTAAGGTTGCAGTGTTAATAGCAACCCCAGCAAGCTCCATTCTGCTTAATGGTTCAATTAGAGGAAATTCGATTTCCTGAGCCAATTTAAGTAAATTTTCTTTCTTCAATTCCTCTTTTAAAATAAGAGTTAATTTCAAAGTCAGGTCAGCGTCTTCGCAGGCATAATCCGAAATTTTTTCCGGTTCGAGCTGGCGCATCGAAATCTGGTTGCTTTTCTTTTCACCGATTAATGAAGAAATAGGAATAGGTTCGTAATTAAGCCATTTTTTTGATAATGCATCTAAGTTATGCGCCAGGTCGGTATCGAGAAGATAAGATGCAATCATGGTATCGAACACGATTGGCGAAGAATCGACACCATGACGTAATAATATTGAATAATCGAATTTGCAATTTTGTCCGCATTTCCCAATTGCAGGATTTTCCAGAACAGGCTTTAAATGTTCGAGAGCCCAGTGAACATTAAAAGATATATTGTCAGGAGAGATAATTGGTTCTTCGATTTTATTAGTTCCAGAGCCGAAAAGAAACCCTTGCGATTGACCATCTTTGAAAAATGTTTGGGGTTGTTTTACTGTCAGAGAATCTTCCTTAACGGGGACATAATAAGCCTTGTCTGGCTTACATGAGAGGGCAATCCCAACTATTTCACAAGTCATTTTATCGAGTGCGCTGGTTTCCAGGTCAAAGGATATTAACTCGGCTTTGGATAGCTCATCCAACATGGAATTGAATTTAACGACCGAATCAACAAATATATATTTCTTTTGATAAGAATTAATATCGGTTAATTCTGTTCCCTTGGTTTCATCTTCGATTAAATCTATCTCCTTAGACTTCTCCTGAACTTCCGAAGAAATTTCAGGTAAAATTGATTGCTGATATTTCAAAAGGGTTTCAATCAGGCGTTTGCGAACCTGCACAAGACCAAGTTCGCCGAATAATTTGCCGATACCTTCAATATCGGGAGTGGAACGGTGACAATGCTCCAATGAAAAATCCAATGGTGCATTGGTGATAATCGTAACAAGCTCTTTTGAAAGAAAGGCAATATCGCGGTTTGCTTCGAATTTTGCCCTTACGGATTTGCTTTCGATTTCATTCAAATGGGCATAAATATTTTCCAGGCTGCCGTACTTTTGGACAAGCGGAATTGCTGTCTTATCCCCTACCCCTTTTACTCCGGGAACATTATCGCTGGTATCTCCGATAATAGCCAATACATCAATCACCTGATGCGGTTCGACTCCAAATTTCTGGAATACTGCTTCTTTCCCGACGATATCGAATTCCGTTATCGGCTTTCCCGGTTTATATAACCGTATATTGTCATCGACTAATTGATAGAAATCTTTATCGGAGGTGAGGCAGGCAACGTCAATATTCTTAGCTGAAGCAGCTTTTGCAAGAGTGCCGATTATATCGTCTGCTTCGTAGCGCGGCATTTCAACTTGCGGAATAGCAATCAAGCGAAGAAATTCTTTTATTCTTGAAAGCTGAGGAATAAGCTCTTCCGGGAAAGCATCACGATTAGCTTTGTATTCGCTATATTTTTCATGCCGGAATGTAGGCTCGCTGCGGTCGAATGCTACGGCTATCATCGAGGGTTGTTCTTTTTCAAGCAAAGTATTTAGCATATTGACAAATCCGAAGACCGCTCCGGTTGGTTCATTCGCTGGAGATTTTAAACCCGAAGCCTGCATTGCATGGTAAGCCCTGAAAACAAGCGACATTCCGTCAATTAAGTATAGTTTTTGGTTCATAATTTATTTTATAAAAGTAATTAGCGTGTAAAAATTGGGAAACAAAGAAAGAAATCCCCCCTACCCCCCTTTTTCAAAGGGGGATAAGATTTTTTTTTCTTTATCCCCCTTTGAAAAAGGGGGGTAGGGGGGATTTCTTTCGAATTTATCATTATCAATTATTTCCATTATTTAGGTGTTACCAATGACGAATTTTTTTTGCACTTTAATTTAAAGGACTTAAAGTATCAATTAGTAAACAAAAATTATGAAACAAATTCCGATGAAGAGAAAAAGAAAAGTAAAAATGCAGCATCAAATCAATATCTCCCGCCAATGGTAAGCGATATAAAGACTCCACCGAAATTTTTAATCGGCTCTATTCCTGTTCTTTTGTCCATGCTCTCCAATCCTTCGTCCCCGAAAGGAATATAATAATATCGTAAATTCAGTGATGTTACCGTTGTTCCGACACTGCCGATAGAAGCGCCAAATCCGACATAACCACCTAATCGAACATAAGAAGTTGAATTCCAAATAGATGAGAAGAAACTATTTTCATACCCTTCATAAGGTCCTGCAAGGATAAGTGTGGGACCTATTCCAAAATTTATGTATGGTTTAAATGTTTCAAAAATATCTTCGGAAAAAATATTTTGTTGCGCGCCTAACATAAACGGAAAAATTAACAGGCGGTTCTTTTTATATTGTACTTTGTATATTATTGTATTCGATGTGTCATTAAGGTAATACCACTGTTCGAATTCATCGCTATTCCTTGCACCGGAAATATAAAGGTCGAGTGATAGCGCTAAATTCTTTGACAAAAACTTCTGGAAGAATGCCCCCCCACCGAATCCGAAATTTGAAAAGATAATATCCACACCATAAGAGTAACTGAAAATATTGTTCAATCTGGCTTGATTAATGAGTGGGCGCGGAGAAACAAATGTAAAAATGGAATCAAATTTATTCGAAGAAATTGCTTTATTATTCGAAAAGCTCAGAAATATTATTATAAGTATAATAACCTGATAAAATCTATTTAACTTCATTTTTTCCTATCCCCGATAAATTATTTTATATGATAACGAATATTTGGCATGAAAAATTGTATGAAACCATAAAATTTCGTAATTTTGTAGCACAATGAGAAGAGAAATTTTTCAACATGCCGGTATGGAGAGAAAAAAATCGGAGAATGCTTTTAACAAAATTACTTGAAATTATCGAAAATATACTTCCGGGTGAGGCTGCAATCGAAGGCGATAGATTCGGATTGCAGATTCAAAGCAGCGAACAAGATGTAAAATCTATTTTAGCAGTCTATGAAATTACCGATGATATTATTGAAGAAGCAATTGAAAACGGTTGCGATTGTATAATATCATTTCACCCGCTGATTTATTATCCCCTGAGCAGCATTTCCCTTGACGAACGTGTAGGACGGCTTGCCGCCAAATTAATCAAAAATTCAATTTCCCTGATTACAATCCATACTAATTTCGATTCTTATCATTCCGGTACATCGAAAATTCTTGCCGACCGGTTAGGACTTCAATTCGAAAGTTTTCTCATTCCAAATTCCAAACTAAAAAATTTCGGTATGGGAATTATCGCAAGTACTTATAAATTATTAACTGAAGAAGAATTAATCTCCAAGGTTCACGATGTTTGCTCCTCTCCCCTTCGATTCTGCACCGGCAGCGGACAGAAAATCGAAAAAATTGCAATTGTCGGCGGAAGCGGAAGTTCTTTTTTAGATGAAGCAATAACATCAGGCGCTCAGGCATTTATTACCGCAGATATATCGTACCATAATTTTCATAAAGCACAGCGGAAAATTATGCTAATCGATGCCGGGCATTATGAAACAGAGCAGCATAATCCATTTTATCTTGCAAAACTGCTCTCAGAGAATATTGACACAAGCGGGAATCTTAAAATAATTTCTTCGAAAAAAGTAACTAATCCTGTTCGTTATTATCCTGAAACTGAAAATTATTTCAATAAACAGATGTCCAACATCTCCCAGCTGTTTGACATCTTAAGTCCAGTAAACCAGAAACATAATATTAATATAATAAACAATTACGGTGCAGCTTGATGGAAACTCAAATCCACTATATGGCAGCTCTTTCTTATGTTGACGTAAGCCTCGATGAGCTTCACGAAGAATTCGGAGACTTGCCTAACGAAGTAAAACAGAGGCAAAAGAAAGTTCTCGAACTGAAAGCCATGGTCGAAGAAACAGAGAAAATTCTTGCCGAAATCCGCAGATTTTGTATGGTTTCCAAGACTACTCTTTCGGAAATGAAGGATAAGGAAGCCAAATTAGCCAAGCAACAATTCAACGTCAGGAATAACCGGGAATTTGATGCTATTTCAAAGGAAATTTCACATATAAAGGAGGAATATTCACGCCTGACAGACCAAATCCGCGTTGAATCGGTCAAGGAAGAGAACCTGATTAAAATTCTTGCACAACAAAAAATTGACCTTACTGAAGCAACCGCGGACAGGGACACAAAGCAGCAGGAATTAGAAATATTAGCCAGCGACCAGAATGATGAAGTAAAAGAATTATATCGTAAACGTAAAGCTATCGTTAAATTAATCAACGAAATTAATATTGGCGAATACGATAGAATCAGAAAGTATCATTCCGACTGTGTCGTTAAAGTAAGGAAGAATAGTTGCACAGGCTGTTACAATGCCATTCCTGCGCAGGTAATTGTCGATATTCGTAATAATCTGGAGAAAAGCTATTTCTGCGAAAGTTGCGGTAGAATCCTCTATCCGGAAGATATAACCATTGATGATGCATTTTTGAATAAACTCAGCAAGAAAAAATAATTTTTTCTTTTTTATAAATTCACCCCTTAATTCCCGATTGCGTGGGATTAAGGGGATTTTTTTTTAATGGACAATGGTTAATGAAGTAAATTACAAATTAGGAATTAAAAAAAATCAAAGTAATCCTTTAATCTGGAAAATCCAGGTTCAGACAAACCAATCCCGCAACATCACTGATTACAGAATCCTTCATAATCAAATATTTAAATAAATCTCTTTGAACTTAGCATTATGTAAGCTAAATTTGCTTTTTTAAAAGGAGCTAATTGGTACTATCTATCAAACATTAATCACTAATTCAAACCTTATCAAATGAGGAGTTTCACATTATGAACGCATCAGTAAAAGATTTCCTGGCGGCAGTAGAAGCCAAGAATCCCGGTCAACCCGAATTTCTCCAGGCAGTTGAAGAAGTTATGTCTTCACTCGTTCCGCTCTGCGACAAGCATTTTCCCGAATACCGCAAATCCAAACTATTGGAAAGAATTGTTGAACCCGAACGCCAGCTTATGTTCCGCGTTCCATGGGTCGACGATAAAGGAGAGGTACATGTTAATCGCGGCTTCAGAATTGAATTCAACAGCGCAATTGGACCTTACAAAGGCGGATTGCGCTTCCATCCCAGTGTTAATCTTGGAATATTAAAATTTCTTGGATTCGAGCAAGTATTTAAAAATAGTTTGACTACACTCCCAATGGGTGGCGGTAAAGGAGGTTCGGACTTCGACCCTAAGGGTAAATCCGACCTCGAAGTTATGCGCTTCTGCCAGGCTTTTATGGGAGAATTGTTTCGTCATATCGGGCAATTCACCGATGTACCTGCAGGAGATATAGGAGTAGGTGGTCGCGAAATCGGATTTATGTATGGTACATATAAAAAAATCGTAAATGAATTTACAGGCGTCCTTACCGGAAAAGGATTGGCTTGGGGCGGCAGCTTGATTCGTCCCGAAGCTACCGGCTACGGCTGTGTATATTTTGCCGCCAACATGATGGAAAAACGGGGCATGTCATTCCAGGGCAAGACTGTATGCGTATCCGGCTCCGGTAATGTGGCTCAATATGCGGTTGAGAAAGTCAATCAATTGGGTGGGAAATGCGTTACACTTTCCGATTCCAACGGATATATTGTCGATATGGACGGAATAAAAGGCGAGAAGTGGGAATTCGTCATGGATTTGAAGAATAATCGCCGTGGCAGAATTAAAGAATATGTAGAAAAATTCCCAAATGCAGAATTCCACGAAGGAACCGGTATATGGAACGTTCCATGCGATGTGGCTTTACCCTGCGCAACCCAGAACGAACTAAATCTGGATGATGCTAAGAAATTGCTTGAAAATGGTTGTAACTGCGTTGCCGAAGGCGCTAACATGCCCTCGACGGCTGATGCAACACGCTTTTTCGTTGAGAAAGGCATCATGTACGGTCCTGGCAAAGCTGCCAATGCCGGTGGAGTTGCTACATCAGGATTGGAAATGAGCCAGAATTCTTTGCGTCTTTCATGGACACGCGAAGAAGTTGACCTGCGCCTGAAAACCATTATGAAGGACATTCATGATGCTTCTTGGGCTGCTGCCGAACGCTACAGCACAAAAGGTAATTACGTTGACGGCGCTAATATAGCCGGCTTCCTAAAGGTTGCTGATGCTATGACTGCGCAAGGTATCGTTTAATATTCAATTTTTCTTTATAAATCCCCTTTAATACTCGTTTGAGAAGTATTAAAGGGGATTTTTTTTAGGTTCAATATCGCTTATTTGCTTAATTTGTACCTTAAAATCAATTAGTTTAGTTCTGATTATTTCCCAAATCACCTGATAATCAATCCCGAAATATTCGTGAACAATACGGTTCCTCAATCCGATAATTCTTCTCCATTCAACACTTTGGTGTTTTCTTTTAAAATCCTGACTTATTCTGTTGGCTGCTTCGCCAATAATTTCAAAATTCCTAACAACAGCATCTAAGGTTTTCTCATCATCAATAAACTCTTCAAAGGATAATCCTGCTATATATCGGTATATTTTTTCAATTGATTCAATGATATCGATTAATAATTCCTGTTCATTCCGTTCAGACATAAATTAAATCCTTTTCAATATATTTAAAGTATCTCTGTTTAATTCCGTTTTTGGTAACAATATCAATTTTCTGTTGTAAGAGAGATTCCAATTCATCGCCAAGGTCAATCAATTCTATACCTACAGGTGCAATAAATTCAGCCAATATATCAATATCGCTTTTTTCATTATACTCATTCCTGCTATATGAACCAAAAATTGCTAAACTCTTGAGGCTATATTTACCGAAAAGAATTTGTTTATTAGCATCCAGTATGGCTTTTATATCATTGAGAGATAACATAAAATTCCTTTTACCTTAAATTTATTGATAAGCAAAAATAAAGAAAAAGAATTAAATAAAATAAGTTTCCGGCTACTTAAAGATTTTATTATTCATCTTTCAATCTTCAAAATGTATTCTATTTCACCACATTCAATCTCTCCCGCTCTACTCCGAACGGCTTATTAAGTACGATGAAATATATTCCACTGGGATAATTTTCGGTATTGATTAGGATTTTTTTCTCAAATATTTTATTTTGTTCATTGATGAATTGAAACGATTCAATCCTTATTCCTTCAATCGTATATATGTTTAAAGTGAAAGCGCCCTGCTCACTGCCTGTTATGAACACTTCTGCATTATCTTCGGCAGGGTTCGGCTGCACTGTCATTTTTACTTTCTCGAAAGTTGTTATTCTTCGTAATGATGTCTTACATACCGGCAGCAATATGAAGCTGCCATCAAGTGTATTTATATTTAATAAAGTATCAAGGATTTCGAATTTCTTTAGTAGAAGCGGCGTTGTATCCTGCAAAGCAAGCATTACATCGCCGAAAAACGAACCTATTTTTTGTTCTGAATTTGTAAATGATACTGTAGCACGGAATTCCATTCCGTTCTCCAATCCCAACACACCCAATTCCTTCACTCCATTTGGTTGCACCTCTGCAGGCTTCATGGCAGTATAATCATACCGGACTTCTGCATCAAAACTTCTCTGCGAATTCAATTGCCTTGTGTTTGTAATCTTTGCAAAGAGCGGCACTTCCAAATTAAGCTGCCCAACTTCGCCGGTGAGTTCCGGCAGCCATGCAAGAATGTCGGCAGTGCCAGCACCTTGCAAATATGCTGAATAGCGGGCATAGCAGGGTTGAGTGATTTCTAAAACGAGAGAATCATTGTAGGTTACTGGTTCGAAAGGACTGAAAAGGACGGTAAGCTGACAAAATTCATTAGGTTTTAGGTTTTGTTTGTCTATAGTTATTGTAAAATATTTTGAGTATGTTTTTATATTATCAATTGATGTTTCTTCGGTTCCGGTATTTGTAATTAAAAGAGAAAGCTCTTTTGTTGCATCAACTGACACCTTTCCAAAGCTCAAATCCTTTATTCCATCAAGTCTGACGAGCATTTCAGTTATTTTAATAGAATCCGATGTTGTGCAGTTATTCGTATCAGTTACAGTAAGAAAATACATACCAGCATTATTTACAGAAATACTTTTCGTTGTCTCGCCTGTTGACCATTTATAAGCGGCAAAGTCGGCATCAGCGCTTAATGTAGTGGTTTCTCCTCTGCAAATCTTCGTTTTCCCCGTTATTTTCGGTGGTACCGGTTGGAATTTATTTATTGTAATTTCTGCAGAATCTTTGCAACCGGCTGTGGCTTCAATCAATAGCTTATACTTCCCAGGCTCTTTTACTGTAATTTGCTTAGTTTGTGCGCCGTTCGACCAATGATATGCAAAATCATCGGATAACGGGTCGGCTGTCAAAGTTATGCTGTCTCCCGGGCAAAAGCCTGTCTTGCCGATTATGGCTGCTTTCAGGTTCTCCAATACTTTTACTTCTAATTGAGCGCTATCCTTGCATCCGAACTTATTTTCAACAATAACGCGATAAATACCTTCATCTTTTACTATTATCGAAGGTGTTGATTTATTAACCGACCAATAATATTTGTACTCGCTGTCTTGTGGCTCTACTTCGAGCTTTACGCTGTCTCCTTTGCAGAATGTAGTTGGTCCATTAGCTTTGATTGATATTTCCGGTTTCGGGAATACTTTAACTTCGATTGAGGAAGAATCACGGCAGCCTGTTTCGTTTTCAATCAATACGGAATATGTGCCTGATTCAGTTACGGTTATATTGGGAATAGAATCCCCCGTTGACCACTTGTATTTCCATTTTCCCGAAGGAGCTAAAGCCGACAGCACTGCTTTATCACCCACACAGAATCCATTTGGACGCGTAGAAATAATACTTGCATCAGGCTTTGGAATTACCTCAACATAAACACTATCTGTACCTACTATTCCATTAACTCTTATTGTAAAGTAATACCAGCCGGTCATATATGGTTTGGCATTTGAAATAACGGGTTTGAATTTTTTAGAAGAAAAGCCGCGAGTACTGCTCCACTCAATCACGGCATCATCGGCTAAGGGTGTGCAGCAGGAGCCTTCGAGCCTGATAGTATCGCCTTCGCATAGCGGGCTTGCAGCCTGCGCGCGGGTTTCTATATGAAGCAGGCTGGAGCTGAAATTCGGGAAACAGCAGGAGGTATGAGGCGATGTATTAAATACAGTATCACGATAATTACAATAATCTCCGGATTCGTTAGGATTGGTGATTATTGATATATATTGACCGGAAAAAATATTACCATCTCTTTTTACATAAATTCGACCATCCGGACCAAGTTGTAAAGACCTATAAACATTCCTTGGCGTATAATTTTTACCATTTCTAATTATTCTTTTTGAGTTTAAAATTTCCTCCCGTGAACCAGCATTTAAATCATATTGAATAATTTTATACAATAGGGTAACCAAATATAATTTGGAATCATCAGGGGAAAATTCAAAAAAGAGTCCTATATTATCCGGATGCAAAAAAAACGGATTGGATATCTTACCAATAG
Source organism: Ignavibacteria bacterium (assembly GCA_016844745.1). Taxonomy (GTDB): domain Bacteria; phylum Bacteroidota; class Ignavibacteria; order Kapaibacteriales; family UBA2268; genus JAERMQ01. The sequence goes on from JAERMQ010000029.1 coordinate 49,987, forward strand.
AATTATCGAAATCATATATCGTATTTCCTTTTTGATTATCTCCAAGGGCTATTTTTTTTCCATTATGCGAAGAACGGATGCTGCCCACACCTTGGAAGACAACGTCTTCTGTTGGTGTTTCAGAAATTACGGGAATCGTTGAAATGCCTTTTTCCGTTACCAAATATGACCTGAAATAAGGAGATAGATTGTCCTTTGCTATTAGCCACCAATCTTTGCAATTACTATGACGCACGGCAATAAAATCACCAAAATCTTCGTTAGAAATGAAAATGCCACCCTGAACCAATTCTCCTAATCCCTTATCACGACGCATATCAACAATGGAATATGTTAACTGAGGATAATCATCTGAACCATATAATTGAATAATAAAATAAATTGAATCAGGATTGATGGGAATAATAAGACTTTGCCAAATATCAGCGCCTCTCAATGAATCTACTTTATTTGAATTTAATTGTTTACCATCTTTATTAAAAATTTGTAAGCCTGATGATATAAATAATAACTTTCCGTTTTTATCTGAAATACAATTGGGCCAACCAAACCACGCACCTTCCCATGTTAAATTACTAAATTTATCTTGATAATACATACCAAGTCCATCTTTTGTATTGAAAGTAATACCTGACTTATTTGTTACCCCTGGGTCATAGACCCAATTATTCATCTCTTTCTGCGCATGCAATTCACCGGTTAAAATTATAAAATAAAGAAAAATGTAACATATTTTCATTTTTGGTTCCCCAATGTTAAATAAAACATGGCTTGCCCATCTTTAGGATGGGCAAGCCAATGATATTAATGCGACACGACAAAATTACCTTTAGATAATGTTTCTTCATTGAACAATATTGTAAAATAGTAAGTGCCGTTAGCGTATCTCGATGCATCAAATTCAAAAATCATTTCCTTTGAATTTTTCTCCATGATACTTTGATAAACAATCTTACCGGTTATATCGGTAATTTTTAACCCAACCTTACCTTGTTCTGTACATTCGAAATGTATTTCGGTTTTTCCGGTTGTCGGATTTGGAATAATCTTTATATCGGATTCATTAATGCGGGAATCCTCCACACCGGAATAGCCCGAACCCTGCAAGCTAAGCTTCATTTCTTCGTTGCAGGGGCTGTCGAATGTGACGATTAATGTATCCGATAATGCTCCCGATTGAGTTGGTTTGAAAGTAATCGTAATTTTTAGCGAGTCACCGGGCTTGAGCCACAACGGAACATTTTTTGAAACCGATAATTTGAATACGGTATTTGCCTTTCGCAGCGAAACAGAGCTAATCCCGATGCTCTCGAAACTATTGTTTTCGATTTTTATGTTTTGCTGTTTGCTGCTGCCAACATTAATCTGCCCGAAAGTTAATGACGTATCGCCTTTCAATTCGGTCAAATCGCTCATGCCGTTTATTTTAATGCTGTCGGTGCCATGGCAGCCGTTGGTATCGGTTACTACCAATTTATATATCCCCGGCTTTTTGGCATAGAAGGATTTCCCCGTTTCACCGTTCGACCATTGGTATTGAGGGAATTCCTGAACGCAACTTAGCTCTACGCTGTCTCCGGCACATAGGAAATCGGTTGGTTTGTATTCGATTGTGAATTCCGGCTTGGCATTAGAAGTAATATTAATTTCGGCATAACCCAATTTCCCGGTATTATCCTCCACAAGAACAGAGTATAAGCCGCCTTTCGTAACTTTGACGGATTTGGTTTTCTCCCCCGTTGACCATGTATAGGTATATTGGTTGCCGTCCGGCGAAGCGATTAACTCATTGGTATCCCCCTCGCAGATAACGCCGGTTCCGTTAATACTAACATTTGGTAGGGAATTTTCAGTTTTGCCTCCGGTTCTGGTAAATAGGAGAGTTCCGTTCGATGCGATAGCCCAGCCCTTGTATTTGCCTGGAAAAGTAACTTTTATTAATGGAGATTTCGAATCCTGTGATTTTTGCTGAGTCCAGGATTCCCCTTTATTGGTGGTATATAAAATCACATTACTGTTACCTTGCCCTCCAACAATCCATCCATTATTGGAATCAAAGAATTCAATGCAATTTAACCCTGTTTGGTAGGTAGAATCCTGAATGGTCCAGACATTTCCGCCATTTTCAGTATGATAAATATTCCTCCAACTTAAAATTGCCCAGCCTTCCTGGGCTGAAATGAATGATAATCCTTTAATATTGCCAGTTATTCTTTTAGGTAATATATCCTTACTCCATGAATTACCCCCGTCAGTCGTATTGTAAATATATCCATAATCACTGCCTGCTGCCCATCCGTTCATACTGTTCGCAAAGAAAATACAATAAAGCTCAGCATAATCATTCATATAAACCGGATTCCAGTTTTTCCCGCCGTCAACGGTTTTCAAGACAGTCGGTGTTCGAGAACCTGCGTTAATAGTGGTTTTGCCTGCAATGAACCCGGTATTTTTATTTAAAAAAAACATATCAAAACAAACCATACCTCCCTCATACAATTTGTTATTTACCCAGGTGTTCCCGCCATCTGTCGTTTGATACAATGGCTTTGACTCCGTACTAAACTGCATAGTAGATAAACCGTTTTTTGTATCAAAGAAATGCAAAGTTGCAAATAAATTTGAAATCGGAGTTTTAATTTCATTCCAGTCTTTACCTCCATTGGTAGTTCGCAGCAGATAGCCATTCTCGCAGCCAATCCAGCCATTGAGAGTATCTAAGAAAAAGATACTGAAGAATTGATGATTACCGGGCGTATATTGCTTGTACCAGCCTAATTGGCTAAATGCCGGTAGGTTCGAAACGAATAGAAATAAAATGAGTAAAAAAAGCTTTTTCATAATTTGACCCCATAATAAAATTTATAATAATTCCGAAAAAACAATTTTCATTTTTGCACCATTTCAAACTATATAGACACAAAAAGTGCGAAAACGTCTCAAAATATTTTTCAATGGTGCGGAAGGTCGCAGTAGGCAATGGTTAATTGATAATGGTTAATGGTCAATTGTCAATGGTTAATGAGCAATGGTCAATGGTAAATGACCAATGGTCAATGGTCAGATGATAATTATTTCACCCCGGTGGGGTTTGGATTGATTTGTGAAAAATTTTTTTTTATAAATGTAGCACTCCTACTGAGTTGTCGTCATTTATCATTTAATTGTCAGAAAATTGATTTTCCTGATTAAAGGATTGTTTTGATTTTTAATTCGTAATTTTTAATTTACTTAATTGACCATTAACCAAAGACTTTAAAAATTAATTGCGGATAATCAAAGCATTGACTACCGAGATAAGTTCACTGATTTGAGGCTTTGTTAGTTGTGCGTCGGCTCTGACGGATTTCCCTTTATGGCGGATTTCGTCGCTTATTATCGATGAGAAAATTACCACTGGAAGTTATAATAAGTTAGGATTGGATTTTTCAATTTTGTCAGGGAATAGCTATCCATTTTAGGCATTTCAATATCAGTGATAACAACCTGAACAAGACCGGATAAATCTGTCAATTCCGGTATTTTGAGTTAAAGAAAAAAATACAATCTGAATTAGTACAAATACTATTTTTTCAAATTATATTTAAGATTTTTAGAAATGAAAAAAAATAATTCACAATAATAATAAATGAAAGTCGTAAATATCATAATAGGCATAGTTTTTGATTTAAATAAAATGCAGTTCAAAGAGGAAACCGGGAATAGTGAATAATGAACATTGAATAATGAATAATGTTTTTTATTAATATTAAATTATAGAATACAAAATTATATTAAAAGAAAATGTGCTTTATTGATGCTTTTTGTGTTTATATATAATATAAAGTGAAAAGTAAAGGAAATTCAAAAACCTTAAAAGGCTTTTGAGAATTAAGAGCGAAAATATTAATTTAACAAATAACGGAAATCAAAATGAAAAGAGAAATATCCTTTTTGAAATTTATAACATTAGTTGTTTTGTTGGTATTCATTGCAATTGGTTGTAAAGAAGACCCAGTAAAACCTATCAACCATCAGCTTAATTCAAAAATTGATTCCATAAGCCCGGCGTATGGATTTCCGGGAAGGGTTGTAACAATCCACGGAGACCTGTTCGACTTTCATAAAAATAAAACCCATGTATATTTTAATAATACCGAAGCTGTAATTCAGGTCTTTAATAATACTTACATCAAGGTAATAATTCCCAATGTCCCATCCGGAATTATCCCACTCAAAATTGATTTTAACGGTGACAGAAGAATTGTTACCGATAGTTTTAAAATATTGAAAGATAGTCTATGCACAATAGATTCTATTCGTCCTAAGTTCGGCGCTGCAGGTAAAATCGTTACGGTTTACGGCAGCGGATATGGATATCTGAAGGATTTCGTAAAAATTTATTTTGCCCAAACACCGGCTGAAATACTCCAGGTAACCGATAATGAAATCAAATTGAAAGTGCCTATCGTGAAGGAAGGCAAAGTGCCAATTTTTGCCGGCTATGATTCAATTAAAACCCAATGCCCCGATTCTTTTTTAGTCATCAATACGGATGTTTATTTCTCGAAATGCAATATCAGCTACAACTTCCCGGAATGTGTTATCACTAATTATGTTTTGCAGAACGGCAAAGTGACCAGTACTTATGATACCAAAGGATTGACCAGCCAGATTAGCTTTTCATGCGGGATGCCGAATTTTAAAATATCCACAGATGGGAAATCAGTTCTGGCAACTATTTCGGATTCTGAATTTTATCAGGGTACAAAGTCAATATTATTATCAATCGATACGACGAATAAAAAGCTGTTAGCGCTTACACTCAATGAATCTACAGTTTCGCTGAATGGGAATTTCAATACTTTCGAAAGCAGGAAACTGCAAATCGACAGCGTTGCATTTACTATTTCCACAGAAGGAAATATCACCGTTAGTATTAAAGGGCAGGAATTTAAAGATGTTTTGAAGAGCTACGGATATATGGTAGCCGGCGGTAATTTGCTGAATTCGATTCAGGCTTCATTAAAGCAAAATGACAATTTCACCGATGGAACGAATTTAATAATAGAATTAATACCGTAATTGTCTGAACTGTGATTATTATGATAATATTAATCATGTTAATCATAAAAATCAAATAAATCACAGTTCAGACTTTCTTATATCAGCACCGGAACCTCATCCGACCATTCCCCGCTGCCATTTTCGTTAGTTCCACGGCATCTATATAACCATGCACTAACAAATGTGTAAAATAATTTTCAATTCTCAATTTTCAATTCTCAATTCTCAATTTTCAATTCTCAATTCTCAATTCTCAATTCTCAATTTTCAATTTTCAATTCTCAATTTTCAATTCTCAATTTTCAATTTTCAATTTTCAATTTTCAATTTTGCAATGAATTTTCAATTTCAATTTTCAATTTTTCATTTATCATTGATTGAAAATTGCAAAATTGAAAATTGAAAATTTCTTCGCTTCCATTTATCATTAAAAATTGATTGAAAATTGCAAAATTGAAAATTGAAAATTTCTTAGGCAGTAAATTGGGTGGCATCACGCGTCATATTGGAAATTAATTGGAAAGTTAAGGTGCATAAATCCGCATCTGACATTAAATATTCTCTCATTGAAGCTTCGACTGGCATAACATAATGTTTTGCACCAGATGAAAAACAACAAAATATGGTAAGAATTTTGTTAATAATCATTTGGAGGTTAAATGAAAAAGAAAAAAGTTTACACAGCCGA
>JAERMQ010000007.1 GCA_016844745.1 Ignavibacteria bacterium
CCAATTATGGAACGTATATGTTACAGTTAAAATTCTTCTATATTTGCCTTTATCAATATTCAACTAATTATTCCATTTTAATTTACAATATTAAATTCAATTTTCCAAATATTATTTTATTGACGATTATTGTAATTTATTTTGTTATTACCATCACTTTGAATTCATAAGAAAAACGTGTATTTTGTAAACTTTTTAATAAGATAAATACTAAATAATCAGCCTATGTGGAGATTTGTACGCAAAATCAGCCTTACTCAATGGATAATAATTTCAATGATTGCCGGCGCAACGCTTGGCTGGCTCTATCCGGAAATATCGCAGCATATACGCATCGTATCGAATATTTTCCTTCGCCTGATTAAATCCATAATAGTACCACTGCTTTTCGGAACGCTCGTAGTAGGCATTGCGGGTCATTCAAGCGATTTGAAATCCGTCGGTAAGTTAGCCTTCAAATCCATTGTTTACTTCGAAATTGTAACAACACTTGCACTCATAATCGGTTTATTGGCAGTAAATATTTTTAAGCCCGGAGTAGGCGTTTCGCTGAAAATAACCGCTGCTGATAATGCTTCATCAATAGTCCAGAAGAAAATAACATTAATAGAAACAATCGAGCATATAGTCCCGAAAAGTTTCATCGAAGCGGCAGCCAATAATGATGTCCTGCAAGTTGTATTCTTTTCCATTTTATTTGCTATTGCCCTTACTCAAGTCCCTCCGAAGGCAAAAGAAACCGTAATAAATTTCTGCGATGGGCTGTCGGAAGTGATGTTCAAATTCACAGGCTTAGTGATGAAATTTGCCCCATTCGGAATTGGCGCTGCAATGGCATACACAGTGGGGCATAGCGGGCTATCAGTACTGTGGAATCTCGGTAAATTAATCCTGACTCTTTATGGTTCTCTTGCCGTTTTCATACTATTTGTACTCACTCCTATAATGCTGATTGCCAAAATTCCAATCAAGAAATTCTGGCAAACGGTGAAGGAGCCTGCAATTATCGCTTTTTCTACGACATCGTCGGATGCCGCCCTGCCGAAGGCACTGCAGCTTATGGTCGATTTCGGTGTGCCTCGGCGAATCGTGTCGTTTGTGCTTCCGACGGGATATTCATTCAATCTCGATGGCTCAACGTTATATCTGGCAATAGCTTCGGTATTCGTCGCCCAGGCAGCCGGCATCGATTTATCATTAGGGCAGCAGCTTGCGATTATGCTTTCGCTTATGCTGACGACAAAAGGCATAGCAGCCGTACCGCGGGCTTCACTTGTTATTTTATCCGGCACACTGATTACCTTCGGTTTGCCGTTGGAAGGCATAGCATTGATTCTTGGTGTTGATGAAATAATGGATATGGCGCGTACCTGCACGAATTTAGTCGGCAATTGCCTTGCCTCGGCTGTCGTAGCCCGCTGGGAAGGGGAATTGAAAATTAATTAATTCCATTAATTCGATAATTTAAAGTACAACAACATATATTGAAAATCATCTAAATTGATAAATGGAAAAATTGTAAATTTGCAATTAAGAAAAATTTGAAATAAATTAAATTTATTTGATAATAGAATGGCTTACGATTCAGCGTATAAATTACAAAAAACTTTAGAAACTAAGGTATTTAATTATGCAAAAGATGCGAAAATAGCTGCGGAAAAAGCTTTAAAGATTTTAGTTGAAATTATTACTTTTTATTTGCTTAAAACCTGGGAATTTAATGATAATATTTCAATTGATTACAGTTTACCTGAATATGGAAATCCTGATATTACACATAAAGTCGATTATGCCCTTCTTCCAATTATAAATGAAAAAATAATAACAATTCCTAAGAAAATTGATTTCATTTCCCCTAATTTTCTTTTAAAAGAATTACAAAAAAATGATTTTGATATTGAAAAATTTGATTTTACAAAAAATCAATTATTATCGAGAACAAAAATATTACGAAACGCTTGTGTTATTGGTCATTCAACTAATTCGAACCTTTTAGCCGGTTTTGAAAAAATTAATGAGCATACTTATGATATCAGGATTTATGAACAGCTATTAAAACCTTATGCAATGATTGAGTGTAAGAGGGTTGGTGTCGAAGAAGGAATGAAAAAAGACCCTCAGACTATTCAAAAGGCAAAACAAGGAGCTTATGTTCCTCGTGCCGTTTCCTCGCTTCAAAAAATCAAGGATGAAAATGGAGAATTAAAAGGAATCATTTATAAAAGCGATAATTATTACTATATCGATGATTATTCAATGCTGCATAAAAAAATAATCAAATCAGACGATAAAGAATTATTAAGAAAATTCGTTCTCACAATTGGTGTTGTTAGTAATCACGGAAATTGGTTTACATTCAACAATCCTGATAAGGAATTAAAAATTTTGGCTCAATCTTATGATTGGATATTATTTCTTTCTGATAAAGGTTTGGCAGAGTTTATTGAAATATTTATTCAAAAACCAATTGAAAAGTATCGAATTATTAGGGATGCTTTTTCTAATAGCTATGCTGCGGTTAAGAAGAAAAATCAATTTACAAAAGTTCAAATGAATTTTGAATCGGATGCAATTCTACTCGATTATTTTGAAAATAATTTGTATCTGATTGAAAAATGGTTCAATATAATATCTCCGGCAAATTCTAATATAGATATTTTAAAGGAACAACTTGTTAGTTTAAAAAATAAACCGTGGAATATGATTTTATAAGTTATGTCAACCGGAAGAAAATTAAATAGCCAAAGCCAAGAATGGGGTACACCTCAAAAATCTTGATTATATAAAAAAAGTAATTGCCGGAAAAATTGTAAATTTGCATTAAGAAGAATTTGTGAATAAATATGAATATTTTATCTGGATAACGAGATGCAAATATTTAAAAATGGTAATCATATTATATACCATGGTGATTCAATAAAGATTTTAAGTAATCAAATTGAAGATTCATCCATTGATTTGATATTTGCAGACCCTCCTTACAATATTGGAAAAGTTTTTAATGGAGATAAAGAAAAATGGGACACTGATGAGGAATATTTGAAATGGTGCTATTCCTGGATTGACCTTTGTATTTTAAAATTAAAACCCAACGGTAGCTTTTATGTAATGACATCAACTCAATTCATGCCATATTTTGATGTATTTCTAAGAAATAAGTTAACTATTTTAAGTCGGATTGTTTGGTACTATGATAGCTCAGGTGTTCAGGCAAAGAATTATTTTGGCTCAATGTATGAACCAATTCTGTTCTGTGTAAAAGATAAAATAAATTATAAGTTTAATACTTCGGACATTTTCATTGAAGCAAAAACCGGAGCTAAAAGAAAGCTCATAGATTATAGAAAAAATCCACCTCAAATATATAACTCTAAAAAAGTTCCAGGTAATGTTTGGGAATTCCCAAGAGTAAGATATAGAATGGATGAATATGAAAATCATCCAACACAAAAGCCTGTATCATTATTAGAAAGAATTATTAAAGCAAGTACAAATGAGGGAGATATAGTATTAGACCCATTTTCAGGGACTTTTACAACTTCTTATGTTGCTAAAAATTTAAACAGGAAATCTATTGGAATCGAAATTCAGGATGAATATGTAAAAATTGGATTAAGGAGGATTGGAATACAAAATGAATTTAATGGCGAATTAATAAAAAAAGAATTAAGAACCTTTGAATATTCGAAATATCAGGATAATAATTGTTTAACTTGAAATAAAGAATGGAATTAAATAAAGAATATATAAATTATTTAAAATCGTCAGGAAATGGCGATGTTAGTTTGTTTCTATCAAAATCCTCGACGCCTGATATTCTTTACTTTTTAGAGAATTTGGGTTATTTACCAAAAAATTTCGATGGTGACTTATTAGTCCCATTGATTAAACACCAAAATTCAAATATTAGATTTTGGACTGTGAAAAACTTAGGGAAAATCAATTCTGACAAATATATAAATGTTCTGTTTAGTTTGGCAAAAAATGATACAGATACTTCGGTCAGAAGGGAAGCAGTTTCTTCAATAGGAAGATTAAGAAATTTTAAAGCAAAGGATAATTTAATAAATTTACTTCAAGATTATGATCCAAAGATAGTTTCGCAGGCAATAAGAGGATTATTGATTTTTAAAAATGATTTAAAAGTTCAATTAGAATTAAAAAAACTACTTGAACATCCAAATGAAATAATCCAATCAGTTATAAAGAAAGAATTTTTTTCAAAAATAGACAATGATAATCCGACTGAAAAAGGAACTCATACAATATCACCTGAATATTTAAAGAACATTGTTGTTAATGGAGATGTACTTGATGTTTTAAAATATGTACCGGATGAATCAATTCATTTAACTTTTACTTCCCCTCCTTATTATAATGCAAGAGATTATTCGATTTATCCGAGCTATCAAGAGTATTTACTTTTTTTAGAAAAGGCATTCAAAGAAGTGCATCGAATAACAAAAGAAGGTCGTTTTTTTATTCTGAATACCTCTCCAATAATAATTCCAAGAGTAAGTAGGTCCCATTCAAGTAAGCGCTATCCTATTCCGTTTGACATCCATCCTTATTTAATCAAAATGGGCTGGGAGTTTATTGATGATATTGTTTGGTTAAAACCCGAAGCAAGCGTTAAAAATCGAATAGCAGGATTTATGCAACATAGAAAACCACTTGCATATAAACCTAATGCGACAACAGAGTATTTAATGGTTTATAGAAAACAGACAGAAAAATTATTAGATTGGAACATGAGACAATATGATTGGGAAATCGTTCAGGAAAGTAAAGTGCCTGAAGGTTATGAATCTTCAAATGTTTGGAAAATAGACCCTACTCTTTTTAACCAAATTAGAAGGGTGGCTTAAAAATGAAAATAAAATTTAATGATTCAGATCGAAAATTAGTTATTGCAAAATTAGAAGAAATTCAAAAGACGAGGATTGAACAAATGAAACCTTCCCGTAAGTTATATAAAGATTCAAATGGACTATTTTATTTAATTTGTGGAGGTTCTGAAGATTGGCACGGAATAAATAAAAATGTTTTGAATTTATTGTCTGAAAACAATAAAGAGGGTGCTTTTGTAATTGAAAAAAATTCAAAACAAAGATGGATATTTGCATTGGTTCTCTTTTAATTTTAATGCAGAATAAAGAATTTCTTATAAATACAAAAAGCGGCAATTATCAATTTCATAATATAATAACGGAAGATGGAATGTATGTAGAAGAAATTCCTTCTTTATATTGTAATAAAGTTGATGAAATTAAATTCTCAAATTATCACAAGGATTTTAGTAGGCTAAAAGAAATTTCTAAAATTATCAATATTGAAATTCAAGATGATATTGAACTAACTCATTCAGATGTCCAAGCAAAATTAATATTAATAGGAAGCTATTTAAATTATAGAACTTATACACCAGATATTTCTAAAAATAGTATTTATGGCGTTTTAGGTGACTTATGTTCTGAAAGAGAAATTCCTGAAGGCTCAATTCCAAGTTTAAGTGTTGATACTGTAAAATTTGTTGATGTTATTTGGTTTGATGAAGAAGGATATCCAACTCATGCTTTTGAAGTTGAACATACTACTGACATTACAAAAGGTCTATTACGGTTATATCAAATACATAAACTCAGAATAAAAATGTTTATCATTTCTGAAGATAAAAATAAAGATAAGTTTAATCGGGAAGTTCAAAAGAATCCATTTGTAAAAATAAAAAATGAATTTATTTTTAAGAATTACATCGAATTAGATGAATTCTTCCAATCTGTTAAACTATTTTCAAAAGTTCAAGATAAATTTCTTAATAAAATATAGAAGGAATTAAAATGATAAATTCATCACAAACAATATTTTCAACAGGTGTTTTTCTAAAACCTGAAAAAGTAATAATAAATAAAAAAGAGCAATGGCGTTGGATTGCAGTAGGATTTGAAGATGACTCATTTCTTAATGGGAATTATATAAATCCATATGAATATTCGGATACTTTTGAAGGATTAATCAATACAGATGAAAAAGGTAATTGATTATCTATATAAAACTGGGTAGAATTGAGAACCAAAGATGGCTACCAGAGATTAGAAAAGGCTTTGCAAGCCTTCAGTATTCCTTTTCAGAGAATTGATCCTTTAAATTCAGGTTTATTGGATTCTATTTTCAAGAAAATATTTTCAGAATAAACCATTTATCAACAAAAAAAAGCCGCCAGGCGTTATTCCAAGCGGCTTTTCATATTATCATAAGAAAATTTATTTCTTAATCAATTCCATTGCTTCTTTGATTGTTGCCTGAACGTGTGTTGCAGAGTTAGCCAATAATGCTTTCTCGTCTTCGTTCAGTTTCAATTCGATTATTTGCTCTATGCAATTCTTACCCAATTTTACCGGAACGCCAACCACGACATCGTTGAATCCATATTCGCCGTTCAAAAGTACCGAACATGGGAAAATACGTTTCTGGTCTTTTACAATCGATTCGACCATCTGCACAGCCGCTGCTGCCGGTGCATAATATGCGCTGCCGGTCTTCAGGTGTGCAACTATTTCGCCGCCGCCTTTTGCTGCCCTGTCGCAAATGGCATCCATTCTCTCTTTTGAGATAAGGTCGGTTACGGGAATTCCGGCAACTGTCGTAAATCTCGGAAGCGGAACCATAGTATCGCCGTGTCCGCCTAAAATCTGTGCGGAGATATCCTGCATCGAACAGCCGATTTCCATCGAAATAAACGAACGGAAGCGTGCCGTATCGAGGATTCCAGCCATACCGACGACTTTATGCTTCGGCAGTCCGGTTACCTTCAAGGCAACGTAGGTCATTACATCCAGTGGATTCGAAACAATGATATAATGTGCATTGGGTGAGTATTTGAAAGCATTCTCAATGCAGGAACTTACGATTTCAGCATTTTTAATGAGTAAGTCGTCGCGGCTCATGCCGGGTTTGCGAGCCAATCCTGCAGTCTGGATTACGATGTCGGAATCCCTTGTAACGTCATATTCGTTAGTACCGAAAATTCTCGCATCTGATTCGAGAATCGGCATGGATTCATACATATCGAGACCTTTTCCCTGAGGAATGCCTTCGAGTACGTCAACTAAATATATTTCATTTGCAAGCTCGGCATTAGCCAGAAGCTGTGCAGTTGTAGCGCCGACGTTACCGGCGCCGATTACGGTTATTTTCATAATATCCTCTATTTATTGTTGTTTAATTACTACTACTTTATCTAAAAATATCATTCCTGCGAATGCAGGAATCCCCTTCTGTAGCGGTTCAGGGGATTCCTGCATTCGAGGCTTTGTGAAAAGTCAGTAAGAATGTCATTCTGAACGAAGTGAAGAATCCAGAAGCCGCATTGGGACTGGATTCTTCACTTCGTTCAGAATGACATTCTTCCATTTTTGATAGTTTTCACACAACCTCATTCGCAGGAATGACAATATTTTTGAACCACCTTAAATTAAATTTTCTTCAAAGAACTTATGTTCTTATGCTCCGACTAATTTCTTGTATGCTCCGGTCGGCAATGATTTCGGTCTGGTTATCGGATATCCCATTGCTCTTGCAACGACAGCCTGTGCGCCGATACCTAAAGCTCTCGAAATGCTGAACAGAACCGTATAGTAGCTGAATTCGGTCATTCCGAAGTGATAAAGCAATGCACCTGAACCGGCATCTACATTGGGCCACGGGTCTTTGATTTTTTGTACCGTCTTTAAAACTTCCGGCACTACGTCGAATACATTCGAAACGGTCTGGAATACAGGGTCATCGCTGCAATACTTCTTACCGAATGCAAGGAACGCATCGAATCTCGGGTCGGTTATTCTAAGAACCGCATGTCCGTAACCCGGTACAACTTTGCCCGAATCCAAAGTTTCCTGGGTAAATTTTGCTAAAGCCTCTTTCGAAGGAGCGCCGTTGAATTTCTTCATTGTTTCGAGCACCCAGCCTAAACATTCCTGATTAGCCAAACCATGCAAGGGACCTGCCAAACCGTTTAATCCGGCTGATAAGGAGTAGTATAAATCGGACAATGCAGATGCTACGGTAGATGCAGTATATGCCGAAACGTTGCCGCCCTCATGGTCGCAATGCAAAGTCAGGTAAAGCCGCATTAATGTTGTGAAATTGCCGTTCGGGTCGGGCAAACCGAGCATATTGACATAGTCCTTTGCCCAGTCTAAATTTTTATTTGATGGGATTCTATCGCCTTTATTGAAACGTTTGCGATAAACACCGGCGCCGAGTTCCGGTAATTTTGCGGCGAGGCTGATGAAGTCGTCATAAGTCGCATCCCAATAAGCGTCTTTTTTCATACCTTCGCTATAGCGGCGTGCAAAATGTGATTCACGCTGCATTACAAGGATTCCGGTATTGAACATTGTCATCGGATGGGAATCGGCAGGCATTGCATCGAATGTTGCCCAAACATAGTCGGGTACTTTATCGGCTGCCTTTAGCTCTGCCTGGAGGTCTTCCAATTCAACAGCATTGGGTAAATCTCCGGTCAGCAGGAGATAGAGAATTTCTTCGGGAAGTTTTTCGGTTAGTTCCTTTAATTCGATACCGCGAATAATTAAACCTTTGTCGGGCGGCACTTCGCTTGTGTCGCATACCAATCCTTTAACGCCGCGCAAACCTCCATAGGCTTGACTTAGAGTAACTTTGGAAACTTCTTTTTCGCCGTGCTCTTTTAAAAATTTGGAAATATCTTCCTTTTGAGCCGGGAAAATTTTAGCGAGTTTTTCTTTTAACATTGACATGATGAAAACCTTTCAATAATAAAATTTTACATTAACAACTTAGACATTTGAAAAAACTTATTAGTTTTTTTTAATAAAAATCATATTTCAATCTTCCGTTTAAAAAATCATCCTTGACAGTTACAAACAATCAATATTCTTTAAATAACAAATTATTAAAAATTTTATTAAATTTAAACAATAATTTATAAAGAATTGGATTTTGTAATTTTTCGTGTTCTTTCTGATGGCTTAAAATTAATTTTGTTAAATAAATTAATAAATTTGAGGTATAATCGTTAACTTATTGATATGTTGAGAACTGATTTTTATTAGACAAATAAAAGGGAATTGGATGAGAAAATGGAAAATTGAAGATTCAGCAGAATTATATAATATAACCGGCTGGGGCGCTGATTATTTCAATATTAACGAAAAGGGCAATGTCATTGTAACTCCTATTCATAATGGTACTCCAATTGACCTTAAAGAAGTTATCGATGAACTCATGCTTCGTGATGTTTCAACACCCGTACTGCTGCGATTTCCCGATATTTTAGACGACAGGATAAAGAGCATAACAACCTGTTTTGCAAATGCTGCAGCGGAATATGATTTTCACGGTGAATTTTTCAACATTTATCCTATCAAGGTTAACCAGGTAAAACCTGTTGTCGATGAAATAGTCAAGCATGGCAGTAAATTCAACATCGGATTGGAAGCAGGCTCCAAGCCGGAACTACACGCCGTTTTGGCTGTTACCAACAACCACGACGCATTAATCATCTGCAACGGCTACAAAGACGAGGAATTCATCAAACTTGCTTTGTTGGCTCAGAAAATGGGAAAAAGGATTTTTTTAGTAGTCGAAAAATTAAATGAGCTTAAACTGATAATTAAACTTGCAAAAAAAATCAAAATCAAACCTAATATCGGCATCAGGATTAAGTTGGCAACCTCAGGCAGCGGCAAATGGGAAGATTCCGGCGGCGACCAATCCAAATTCGGTTTGAACTCTACCGAACTAATCGAAGCGGTAAATATAGCCAGGCATCATGGACTGTTAAAACAAATTAAATTAATTCATTTCCACTTAGGCAGCCAGATTACAAAAATCAGGAAAATTAAGTCCGCTCTCAGGGAGGCATCGCAGTTTTACGTTCAGCTTGTAAAAATGGGTTGCGGTATTGAAATGGTTGATATCGGTGGAGGGTTAGGAGTAGATTACGACGGCTCACGCTCTTCGAATGCCAGTTCCATAAATTATACAATCCAGGAATATATCAATGATGCTGTGGCAACTTTCGTCGATGCAGCGGATAAGAACGAACTTCCCCATCCCAATATCATAACGGAAGCAGGACGTGCACTAACTGCCCACCACTCGATTTTAGTATTCAATGTGTTGGAAACAACCACGCTTCCTGACTGGGACTCGGCTTACAAAGTAACCGATAATGACCATGAATTGGTTGTCGAACTTTATTCAATTTTCTCGGAAATGTCACAAACCCGGATGTTAGAGTCCTGGCACGATGCTCAGCAAATCCGAGAAGAAGCTCTTGATTTATTCAGCCTTGGTATGCTGGATTTAAAAACCCGTGCATTGATTGAAAGATTATTTTGGACAATAGCACGTGAAGTATTTAATTTAAGTAACGAAATTAAGCATCCGCCTGAAGAATTACGTCAATTGTCTCGTATGTTAAGTGATAAGTATTTCTGTAATTTCTCACTTTTCCAATCCCTACCCGATTCTTGGGCTATTGACCAGGTATTCCCGATTATTCCGATACACCGGCTGAATGAAAGACCTGCCAGGGCTGCTACAATCCAGGATATTACCTGCGATTCCGACGGAAGAATCGATAGTTTTATAGGTGAAAAAAATTCAACCCACTTTATCATGCTACATGACTTCGACCCAAGTGAAGGATATTATATCGGTGTATTTTTAATTGGGGCATATCAGGAGATTTTAGGCGATTTACATAATTTATTCGGCGATACCAATGCTGTCCATATTGTTGCCAATGATGACGGATATGAAATAAAGCAAATAATAGATGGTGAAACTGTTGCCGAAGTGCTTGATTACGTTCAATACAATGCCAAACGGCTTGTCAGAAACATGGAAATCTGGGTAACACAATCCCTTAAAGAAGGTAAAATCTCAACGGAAGAAGGGAAGGAATTTTTATCGAATTATCGTTCGGGATTATACGGATATACATATCTGGAATAGCTTGAAAAACATCGAAATCATAATAAAGCAAATGAATAAATTGTTGCTTGTCATTCCTGTTATTGAGACTTCGCTTACGAATGACATTCTTCCTGACTTTTGAGACAACCTCTTTGGAATTAGTAAGTTCTTGATATATCTCATTCCAAAATTCCAATTTTGGATTGTAATTTTCACCAAAAATGCTTTTTAGAAAGGACACAATATTATCAAAAACTAATTTTAGGTTACAGAAATAATTTTTATTGTCGCTGATAATTATTTTTTTTGGAATTTTGTTAACATGTTATTAAATAATTGTTTTCAGTTATAATAGAGAAAAAATGGAAAGTCAAAAACTAATCAGTCCGCACGGCAGTAAAGAGTTAATGCCGCTTTTGTTATCCGGCTCTGCTTTGGAAGAAGAAAAAAAGAAAGCTTCGACTTTGAAGCAAATCTCCATATCGAGCCGCGAAGCAGGCGACTTGATAATGATGGCAAGTGGCGGATTTACTCCACTTACCGGGTTTATGAACCGCGATGATTGGAAGAGTGTCTGCGAAGATATGAAAATGCTGAGTAAGGACGGTTTGTTCTGGCCTATACCGATAACTCTATCAACAGATAAAACGATTGCCTCAGGAATCAAAACAGGCGAAGAAATAGCGCTTTATTCCGAAGAGTTCGGAGAAATTTTGGGCACGATGAAAATTGAAGAAAAATATTCAATCAATAAGGAATTGGAATGTGATAGCGTTTTCCAAACTACCGAACCGGAACATCCGGGGGTAAGGATGGTTTTAGAGCAGGGCGAAGTGAATTTAGCAGGACCCGTGAAAGCTCTCTCAGAAGGTTATTTCCCAACAAAATTTCAAGGTGTATATCTTCGCCCGGAGGAATCCCGCCGTATATTTTCGGAACATGGCTGGAAAACCATCGCTGCTCTTCAGTTGCGTAATCCTATGCACCGCTCGCATGAATTTTTAGCAAAAATAGCTTTGGAAGTTTCCGACGGTTTGTTTATTCATCAGCTTATCGGCAAACTGAAACCCGGCGACATTCCTGCCTATGTGCGCGTTCGATGTATCGATACATTGGTAGAGGAGTATTTTGTTAAAGATTCTGTGGTTCAGGGGGGCTATCCTCTCGATATGCGTTATGCCGGACCGCGCGAAGCATTGTTACATGCCCTATTCCGCCAGAATTATGGCTGCAGTCATTTAATAGTTGGGCGCGACCATGCAGGAGTTAGTAATTATTACGGTCCGTTCGATTCACAGGATATTTTCGATGAATTACCTGAAGGCGCCCTGCTATGCAAGCCACTCAAAATAGATTGGACTTTCTGGTGTTATAAATGCGGAGGAATGGCTTCGATGAAGACTTGTCCACATTCCAAAGAACATCGCTTGCTGTTATCAGGTACGGTTCTGCGTATGTCATTATTGGAAAGCGGCACTGTGCCTGTAGAATTCAGCCGACCTGAAGTACTGAAGATATTGCGCGAGTATTATGCCGGTCTGGAAGGCAGAATTTAGTTATAAATTATGAATTATGAGTTATAAGTTGATTATTAAATATGATAGCAAGTATTTTGTAAATGTTTAATAATCAATCTTAATGATTAAAGATATGTGATTTCATTATAACTTATAACTCATAACTCATAACTCATAACTTATAATTATTAATTCATAATTCGTAATTAAAAAAATGCCGGTATTAGAATATAATGAAATAAAATTAACTGTCGATGAGGACGGATTTATGCTTGAACCCGAAAAGTGGGATGAAAGTATAGCAGCCGTATTGGCACAGACCGAAGCTGTAAAGGAATTGACTGAGGAGCATTGGAAAATCATCAATTTTTTGCGTAATTATTACATCAATCACGGCATGGCGCCTAAGATTCGCAAGCTCTGCAGGGATACCGGCTTTTCGTTGAAGCAAATCTATGAACTATTCCCATCCGGACCGGCAAAAGGCGCATGCAAGGTAGCAGGCTTGGAAAAACCAACCGGGTGTGTGTAGAAATGTATTTATTAAAATAGTTCACTCCCATCAAGCGTTCCATTTTTTCATTGTGGAAGAAAAAAAAATTAATTTCCGGAAATTGTAATTAATTTCAACCTGATGGGATTCATTGTTTTTTTATTCAATTAATTCCTAAATTTTTCAACACTCTAAGATTGTTTTGTTCCAAGAGTAATTCTTGGCAGGATAAAAGGTTAAATGTAAAATATATATTTTGCAAAATTGTTAACTTAAATAATATTTCATCTATAATTTGCTTAATAACAAATCTTTTATTAAATTTAAATTTAGAATAAATGTAATTTTGAGCGGAGTGAGAAATCTTCATTTCGTAGAAATACTGGATTACTCATTTTGTTGAAAATAACCTTTAACTTTTCATTTTTTTGTGATTTTTTTCTTTCTCATTTTATCAGATTGTATTGAAAATGATATTTCAAAATTAAATTAATTACATACAAGGGTAAGGAAATGAAAAATTTATTTTTTGCTTTTTTGTTTACTCCAATAGTTATTTTCGCTAATGGTAATAATGATAATAATGAAAAAAAATATGATGTTCTACTTCCCGAACAAACTCAACCTTCAGTACAAGGTATTTCAAATCAATTGCCCCCAGGAACCTCCGAATTATGGCAGCGTTTTAATAAAGATAATGGTAAATGGTCGGCAATGTTTGACCCTTATACCGGAACTGCTGTCAGGGCTTTCGGGCAACCAATTGCAATTGATGGTTACGAAAAGATAAGTAAAGACAATATCCAAGACGCATCAATGGCATTTCTGAAAAAAAATTCGGATTTATTGAAAATAAAAACCGATAATTTGAAATTCATCCAGGCTGATTTTGTTAATAACCGCTGGTATGTATCATTTCGTCAGACATACGATGGGATTGAGGTATTATTTTCGGAAGTTGAATTGAGAATATTCGGGAATGGTAAGGTTATGGCTTTTGGCGTAGAATTTTTTAATGTCCCCGATTTGATTATGAAGCCAACAATATCGCCTAATGTTGCCTTCTCATCAGCATATTCGGGTATGGAGGGTGTAAAGAACACTAATGAAATTCTAAGCCAACCTCCCGTATATGTTCTCCCGATTAAAAATAATGGACAAATTGATTTTAAACTCATCTATGAATTTGAAATTAGTGATGAAACTAAAAGTTATAATGCTTATGTTGATGCTCATAACGGCTCGTTATTATGGAGATATTCAAATACATATAATATGGATGTTAAATTTCAAACAAAAGGAAGTGTTGTTTTAAAAACTCCCGGGGATACTCCGGTAAATGTTAATTTCCCCTACGAAACAGTTACAGTTAATTCAACATCATTTACAAGTGATTCGAGCGGGCAATTCAATTGCGATATTTTTGACACGTCAATTGTTAGTTCCTCCTTAGAAGGGAAATGGGCAAAAGTAGAAAATGTCGGGCTAAATACAGCAAAATATGAAGGTAAAGCAGTTGCTAATAATATTAATTTCATTATTAATTGGAATGATACTAATTCCACTCTTTATGAAAGAAATATTTATTATTACGTAAATAAAATACATGATTTTTTCAAATCCTTGGATTCAAATCTAACTTGCATTGACAGGAAAATATTTGTCAAACTTTATTATACAACTTCAGGAGGATTTTCCGGAGTAAACGCTTTTTCAAAAAGGGATTCAATCGGATTTACCGGTGTAATAAGAGATACGGCACGATTGGCAGGAGGACCGTCAGTATTGTATCATGAATACGGACATAGCGTTAATAATATATTTTTTATATCTAAGGGATTACCAAATGGCATGCGTAATCTTCCGTGTCACGAAGCAATAGCTGACATTACTTCGGCTATGATTCTGGATGAACCGAGAACAGGTTTGGGAATTTTTAAGAAACGTCCTTTGAGTTATTTGAGAAATTGTAATAATGATTGCATTTTCCCCGACAGTGTTGATAAATTTAATGGTCATCGAACTGGTCAGATTCTCAGCGGTGCATTCTGGGATTTAAAATTGCTTACATCTCTGACAACTCTTCAGAAATTATCTCACTTTGCCCGTTATGGTTTACCAGATGATGTGAATACCGAAACTTCCTTTTTTAAATGGTTTTTTGAAACATTAATTGCAGACGATGATGACGGCGACCTATCAAACGGTACTCCACACGGAAAAGAAATAGTCAGTGCATTCAGTAAACATAAAATCGGTTTAATTTATGGTATTAGCAGGAATTTCCAACATACACAGTATCCTGATACCTCAGCCATAGTTGATAATTATAAAATTAAGTTTAAAATTGATAATTTTCTTGAATTTGTCAATCTTAAACCGGTGGTATTCTATCAGGTAAATAAAACAACAGGAACAAGTTCTTTTGTAAGAATTGATGCTGAATATGATGAATTTACAAAAACATATTTTGCTAATATCCCAAAACAGGAGAAAGGTAGTTTAATTAATTACTATTTTGCTCTATATGATTCCATTTACAATCGTTATGATAAAATCAGGCAACTTGGGAATGATGATGGATTATTCAGCTTTTTAGTTGGTTATGATACAAAATTTCTTGATGATTTCGAAGGTTCACCTAATTGGACTTTCGGAACCCAGGAAGATAAAGCAAAAATCGGTAAATGGACAATAGGAGTTCCACAAAAACTTGAAGTTATAAATTACGGGATAATTAAACCTGAAGCCGATTATACAGCAAATGGAATGAAATGCATGATTACCGGATTGGATATCCCTTCGGGAACCTTTACAATGGATTCTACTGGTAATAGGAAATTGCTTTTATGTATTACCAATGGATTAACAACCGTTACATCACAAGTATTCGATTTATCACCATATAACTTACCGGTTATTCAATTTTATAAATATTTTTATCAATATCTAAATCCAAATATATTATTTACATCCGTGGGGATGCCTCAATTTAAAGCTCAATTATCGAATGATGGCGGCTTGTCGTGGTTAACGGCATATATTGATACAATAGGAACACAATCATGGAAGAAAATAAATATCAGATTTACCGATTATTTGAATCTTACAAACAAGTGCATGGTTAGATTTATTTATGATATTTATAACTCTATGGATGGTACCCCGGAAGTTGTTGGCTCGGTGTCCATTGATGATTTCCGCATTCTTGATATTGACGAAAAACTTTCAAACGAAGAAGTCACTTCCAATTCTGAAAATTCATTGGATTGTATTCCTAATCCTATTGAGAATGAGGCTGTGATTCATTTTTCTGTCATTGAACCTCAAAAGGTTACTATAAAAATTTATAGTTTACTTGGATTAGAGGTCAATTCAATAATAAATTCATATTATAATTCAGGTGAGCATCAGATTTCTTTGAATACTTCCTACTTAGAAAATGGTTTATATATCCTAAAATTATTCGAAGGTAATAGAGTTTTTACTAAAAGAGTTATCATAAACAAAAAATAATATTGAAATTTACTGAAAAATAAATATATTGCTGCAATTTTTATTAAGAATAATATAATATAGAAATTCTTATGTACGACAGCAATAAAAATAAAGATGTTCTCATTGCATATTTGCCGTCCTATAAAGACTTTCGTACGTTATTGGATGAACATTGGTACAGAATCCCTACTACTTCAAAAACAATACCAAATATGGTGAAAAATGGCAGCCTCAAATTATTAGCACTTTATCAACCTAAGATATTTAATGATGATGCTTTCGCCGTCCGTTGGTATGGTATCGTCAAAGATATCAAAGTTGTAAAAAGAAGTCAATTATTTAAAGACGAACCAAAAAATCCCAAATCGGATTATGATTATTACAAAATTGAAATTGAGAAATTATTGCGCTTACCGGCATCTATCAGAAGTCTTCGTCACAGAAGAATAATCTTTATTACTACCACAATAAAAAGATTTGAAAAAGCGCGCGAAATTAATGACCTTTTTCTTGAAAGCCCATTGGAAGAGCAAATGTGGGAAGAATTCAAGAAGTGTTCAATATTTACTGAGCGGCAATATATTGAAACTGTAAATAAAAGAAACTACATCCTGGATTTTGCTATATTTTGCAGGGACCGGAAATTGGCAATTGAGTGCGATGGCGATACATATCATTTATCAAATGAATCAGTAAAAAAGGATAAAAAGCGGGATAACGAGTTGGAGAATCGTGGTTGGAATGTTTTCAGATATACTACCGAGGACATTAATGAAAGATTTGATGACTGCATTTATCAGGTCAAGGACACAATAAACCGGTATGGTGGTTTGGAAAATCCTGAAGATAATTCCAGATTTCATTATTTCCCAAAGGATTTGGGTAATTCACTTTTTGATAATACGGATGGAATTTAGTATTTATATGAAAAGAATAATTATCATATCAATTCTGCTGATTCTTTCTTTTAACGGTTTGTCTTCGACATTTCCTTAATAATATTCCTGAATTCAAAGCTCCAGCCCGGATTGCCGTGAACCTTGACAATCGGGTCGCCTGTCCTTCGTCAACGTAATGCATTCTGCCAATCGGCAGTTCAAAGAAATTACTCTTAAAAGGATATTCGCTTCTATCCAAACATTTTGGCTCGATTTTTTCATTAGTTTTTGCATTTCCCATATTAGCTGATTCTCATAATTCTTTATAAAAATACAATATTAAGAAAATAATTTATTGAGTCTCAACAAAAGTAGTGTTATTCCTGTGAATGCGGGAATCCATACTTTACAGTCATAAGTTCCTTCTGACTAACATAAGTACCTATCATATTTGTAACGGTATTAGGTTGTTCACAAGTACCTAATCAGAAAGAAATTCTGATTGGAGGAGAACAATTTTATTTCAATATTCCAATTACAAAGATAATCTATTTCAATCAAAATTCAAATTATGAGTTCGCTAACGTTTATTTTCTTTCCATTCCGACTGTTGGTTCCTTTTGACGGGCAAGCCATAAAAAGATTGGAGGAGACAAGAGGTCTTTCCTACAATCAGGATTTCTTTTTGACGGGTAAACCAAAAAAAGATTGGAAGGTAAAAGAGTCTTATTAACTTGGACTACCTATAATTAAGAGTTCCGTTGGGTAGGTAGAAGAAAATATATTCCTCATCAATTCGTTTCTATATATATAACTTTAATTTAAAAGGAAATTTGATGGAATCCCAAAATCTACAAAATTTCAAAACTTCTGTATTTGAAGAATTCAAAAAGTTAAATGAAAATGGTGATGAATACTGGTCACCAAGAGATTTTTACAAAATACTCGATTATCAGAAATGGGAAAAATTTCTTGGAGTTATTGAAAAAGCTAAGGAAGCATGTAATAATTCCGGATATAATGACTTAGACCATTTTCCCCGTATGGAGAAATTGGTCGATATAGGCTCGGGCGCTAAAAGAGATATTGGTGACTTGTATCTATCACGTTATGCAAACTATTGCTGAGCTTGGCGGAACTATACCGGAAGAACTCCCAACGGAGGAAAGTATAAAGTCTTTAGAGAAAAGAAAAAATAAAGAATTGAAGGCTCGTACTAATTAAACTATTCAATCATTTAAAATTTATTTTCCTCAGATAGATTTCCTTTTGACGGGCAAGAAATAAAAAGATTTGGAGGGAAAAGAAGTAACTATCCTACAGTCAGAAGTTCCTTCAATTGCAATAAGTACCGACCATATTATTAATCCTGACTGTATTAGGTTGCTCCCAAGCCCCTAATCAAAAGGAAATTCTGATTGTAGGGTAGTTAGGTACAAAAGGTGGTTTTTTGAGTTGTTTAAAGGTTTTTGACATTTGTCAAGGAGCATATATTTTAAGAGTTGTTCTTATTAAAAAAATTTTAAAATTTTAACTTTCTTTTTGAAATGATTAAAAAAAGAACTAAATTTGTTTGAAAATAGAAATTGATTTTTTGAAATTAGGAAATATAGAATAGGAGTAGATTATGCCTATCAATCAAATATATCCAAATCCAACTGTAAAACAGGTCATTTTTCAGATTAGATTTCCAAATTTATTTTCTATGGAAAATAATATTGGTGATATACAATATAAAATAATGGAAGAATTCCCTCAATCTGCTCTTATTTTTAAAAGACAACTTTTATTTCTTGATACAGGTGAAGAAGGATTATTTAAAGGTGTTCAAGATGAATTTGAACATAAAAGAGATAATAAGAATGCCGAACAACTTGGTGGAAAAAAAATATGGCAATTTAAATCTAATAAAAATTTTCAATTGAACATAACTGCGGATTCTTTAGATATTACATCCCAACATCATAAAACATACCAAAAAGATGGCGCAGATAAATTTAGAGATATTATAGAATTTGTTTTAACAAAGTTTTTTGAAGTTATAAAAATTCCAATCATTAATCGTGTTGGTTTGCGTTACATTGATGAATGTCCAATACCAAAAAAGAATAATACAACCTTTAAATCCTATTATAATTCTGTTTTTCCTATTGATAGATTCAATTTGGCTGATGCAAAAGAAATGGTATATCGAACAGTAATAAAAAAGGGAAAAAATTTTTTAATTTATATTGAATCCTTATCTCAAATTGAAAATCAATATAAGTTAATTCTTGATTTCGATGGATTTGCTGAAAACATTAAATCAAAAGATGTTTTAACCACAACAGATATTTTACATACAATAATTGAAGATGAATTCGTTAATACTATAAGAGAGCCTGTTATTAAATTTATGAAACAAAAAAAGGTTGGTTAAAATGGATTACTTCGAAAATCAATATGATTATAACTCCTTAAAAAATTTAAGTACAGGTGGTAGCCAAGGATTTATTGATGAGAATAAAATAATCTCATATATTTTTGACAAATATCAAATAAATGTTAAAGTTACATCAAATAATGAATTTATTGGAATTACTGAAATCAAAATCAACAAAGAATTTTTATCTCATAAACATAAAATTACAACAAAAGGTTATCATGATGTTGATGAGTTTTATAAAGAATAAGGAATTTGTATGTTTTATGAGAAAATACCTGATAAAGTCTTAAGGTTTGGAGATGTAGTTAGGGGTTTTATTTTAACAAATCCAACAATTAAAGAGCCTATTTTGCCTAATAAAGGAATTAACCATAACTATAAAATAGATATTGAACATCCCAATTTTTCGGTTATATTAACTCCATGTTGTTCTATTGGGGATGGTATGATTACTATATCGCCTCTTATCCAAATAAGAAGTGATTTTTTCAAAAATTCTTATTTTGTAAAAGATTTTACTAATATTAACCGAAAAATGTCATCAGAACAAGCTATTACGACTGAAGAATGGAATAATTTTTCAATTGATGAAAAGATAAAACGAAATGAAGAAGGAATAACTTTTGCACTAAGGAACTTATTTATTTATCAAGATAACGAAATTTTCCACGAATATACTTTAAGAGGTCGGGATATTAAATACTATATGATTGATTTTAGAAATTCTTATAAAATCAATTGTGATAAGATTAAAAGACCTGAGAAATTAAAAACTGTTGATGGCATTGTTATGGAATCAAAAGTATTGCAATTGTCAATTGATGCAAGAAAAGAATTGAGAGAAAAAATTGCAGATTACTATTCAAGAATCCCAATTGAGGATAAGATTCTTGAAGATTAATATTATATCGAACTAATAATGATACAAGAGGATAGTTATTTAAGGAATATTTAACTGAAACAAAAATCAATTTAAAATAGTCCAAACTTTAATTTCCCATGATTTATTTGATTAAATAATTGCACAATCTGTTAATAAGTAGCTTGTGGCTTTCATTTGTGATGTAGCCTATTTTTCCTTCGATGAATTCCTGTGGCAAAACGGTTAAATAACTGAGACGAATGATGGATTCTTTTAATAATCCTGATATTGGGAAATCTTTAGAATTAGTGCTAAGCATCAAATCAAATTCCGGTATTAATTGATGAATTTGCGTACTGACTCCGCATAATAATAAATCGCCGTATTTGGGCAAAACTTTTAAAATTAAGGTTGGGCGCTTCTTGAATTTTCCATCGGACGAAAGAAGACTTGCAAGAACTATTTCTCCTTCTTTCATGGCTGGCTTTCAATAAATGTTTTATATCCCGGATTTGGTTCTTTTAACATTGCTGATGTGTATTCTGGTTCTTCGTCCGAGTATGCGCGAGATAAATTTGACATTGCAAATCTGTAAAATTCTTCGGAATCATCTTCTTCAGCACTATTATTTAATAATGGCTTGAAATCAATTTTCATCTTTAGAAACAATTCTTTTAATAAAATAAACTCTTGTTTATTTGCGGGTGTAACTATTAATGAAGTCATATCAGAACCCAATTATTATTAAAAATCTTTAAACGAATATAAGTTGAAAAGATTGTTTTATTCTACTTCAACCCTCTGCATTCTTAATTTCATCATTAAAAAGACGGTTATGTATCAACTGATGAAAACGCTTCCAAACCTTCATTATCAACGGCTTTTACGGCTATGTTGTGGGTGCCATGAAGAACCTCACCCCGACCCTCTCCAAAGGAGGGGAGTTGTGGAACGAGCCTTTCACTCCCTCTCCTTTGGAGAGGGTCGGGGTGAGGTTCCTAATTTCTCTAAGTTTTAATATAACTTACATTAAGCAATTTAAGGAATATTTTACAGAAACAAAAATCATTTGAAAATTGCCTGAACTTTGATTTTCAATAATTTTATTGATTATTGTGATTTTGTTTCTTCTAATCATTTTAATCATAAGAATCATATAAATCACAGTTCAGACAATTCTCCATTCATCTTAATCCTAAAAATCATATAACACCCAGTTCAGACAATTCTCCATTCATCTTAATCTAAAAATCAGGTAAATAACAGTTCAGGCAATATTTTAATAATCCCTAATGAAGCAATCCTTCATTGACTCCAAATAATTGCGAAATATCCTTAGCCGACTTGCCGTTATTAATGAAAATGATATAATCTCCCTCCTGAATGATTGTGTTTGCGTCGGGTAGTTTAATAATTTCCCTTCCATCCTTTGCGGGCTTGCTTATTCCAATTGGAAGCGAACGGAAACGATTCCTGATATCATCGAATAGCTTACCAAATGTCTGGTTCAAATAAGGATTGTTTTTAACGACGAAATATTCCTGAATATCGTAGTCATCTTCCGATTCTGCGCCGGAAAGCAGGTCATTGTTGAAATAAGCAACATCCGGCTCGAAAATAAAGCTTGCTATCAGCTTCGAGGCTATTTCGTTTTTCGATAGAACATACGAAACTCCTGCTTTAATAAATGTATCCTTTAATTCGATTTCGTCTAAAACAACTACAAATTTTAGATTCGGGTAGTCGCGTTTCAAATTGATTACTTCGACTAAATTTTCTGAATCACTCCTAAGGTTTATAAAAACAATATTGGATTTATCTATATTGGCTTTCCTGAATAAATTGAAATTATCATAAGCCGAGTGAAGAGCAAAAAGCTGGGCGCGGGAAAATTCGCCGTACATCAATTCAATCGAAGGGCGTTCTTCCGTAATGACGGCTACCTGGCGCTTCGCTGAAATTAAGATTTCGACAATGGATTTGGCAAAGCTGTCCCAGCCTATTATTACGACGTGATTTGTAAAATTAGTACCATAGAAACCCATTGTTTTCTCCTCTCTGACTACGGATAAGAAGTTCGAGAATTTTCCAATTATTATAACCAATAAAAATAAACAAATAATAAAAAATACGAAAACCCAGAAAGCAGTTAATGGCTCGAAAGAACTCAATCCGCTATCACCGAATAATTTATTTTGAAATAATATTAGAATATTTATTATTATTTCCCTGTTTTTGTCATACGCAAGAATGACAATTGCACCAATAATCAATGCTATCGATGCTATTGTTAAGATTGCGCTCGTATTCTTTTTCAATATCATATTATAAAATTACATATTTACATTGTCAATTCAAATTATATCTTTTTAATAATAACAAATTGTTGAATAGAAGCTGTCTCAAAAACCAAGAAGAATGTCATTCGTAAGCGAAGTGAAGAATCCAGTTCCAATGCTGCTTCTGGATTCTTCACTTCGCTTACGAATGACATTCTTCCTTTTTTAGACTTATGAGAAACTCGATTTGCTTTATTCTTCTATTATCAGACTAAATTAATAATTAACAATTTCAAAATTTCGACAACCTTGCCATAACGGTTTCGCCGGCTCTTACCCTGTCATTTTTCTTTACGAATAACTCGGTGCCTGCCGGAACAAATACATCCATCCGCGAACCGAACTTCATCATACCGAAACGTTCGCCGGTACGCACCGAATCGCCTTCTTTAATATCATAAACTATCCGCCTTGCTAAAAATCCTGTCAGTTGCTTGAAAAAGACTCTTCCGCAGGAATTTTCTACTCCGATATGCGTTTGTTCGTTTTTTTCTGATGCCTTCGGATGCCATGCAACCAGATAATCGCCGGGATGATATTTGAAATATCGCACTTTTCCATTGATTGGAGAACGGTTAACATGTACATCCAAAGGAGAAAGAAATATTGAAATTCGAATCGCCTTGCCGGCTAAATACACTTTCTCGATTTCCTGGACAATTTCAATCACTTTTCCATCAGCCGGAGCCAATACAAGGCAATCATTCTGCAATGCTTCGGGAGGAATTTTTCTTTCAGGGTCGCGGAAAAACCATAATGTAAATGCTATTAACAGGAAACCTATTGTCAATAAGGCAATGCCGTACCAATTCCGGACGAAATAAACGCCCACTACAGTTAACAGCGTTCCTGCCAGAAGCATTATGATGATATTATTCCAACCGTATCGAGTCATTTATTTTTTCCGATTGTACAAATATTTATATATGAAATTATAACAAAATTTTGTAATTTAAAAACAAAAATGTTAGTAATTAAATATTTGTAATATAAATTAAAAAGAATAATCATGCAATTTACAGCATCCATCGGAGAATTTCAAAAATTACTCCAAAAAACACTGCCTGCAGTACCGCCTAAATCAACTTTACCGGTGTTAGAGCATCTTCATTTTGCATTATCGGGTAACGAACTGAGTGTAGTAGCAAGCGACCAGGAAATCACGATTATGTCCAAAATCAATGTCACCGGTTCGGCAGACGGAAGTGTATTAGTACCCGGACGACGTTTAAGCGAAATAGTGAAAGCGCTCGGTTCCGAAGGCAATATTGATTTTTTCAGTGACGAGGCGAAATCCGATATCAAGCTCCAGACAACCTTCGGTAAGTACAATATGAAAGGACTCGATGCAGAAGAATATTTGGATATACCGGAACTGTTCAAATCCAAACCTGAATATAACATTGATACTTCTCATGAAACTACTCCATCCGGCGCTTCTTTCACTAAAGATGAAATTGTTCGTCTTGCTCAATCTTCCGGTTTTGCCGTTGCTACCGATGAGTACCGTCCTGCTATGACGGGAATGTTATTCCAGTTTCGCGGCACATATATTAATGCTGTTTCCACAGATAGCTTCCGCCTTGTGAAGGCAGTGTGCAAGCCTGAGAACGCTTCTTATCCTGTCGATACCGATGTGATAATTCCATCGCGCACAACCGAACTTATGAAGAAAATAGATGCCGATTCGGTATTTTCATTTGTGAAATCGCAGGGTAAATTGACTCATATTCGTATTGAATACGGCAATACAATGCTCGTTTCGCGACTGATTAATGAGAAATTCCCTCCTTACGAAACCGTAATTCCAACCGATAGCAAAGTAAAAGCCTACGCAGACTGCCGCGAAGTTCTTTCGGCTATTCGCCGCGTATCGATTTTTTCGAATGCAATATCGAAGCAAATCAGGATGGCATTCGATTCGGAACAGATTACGATTATCGGCGAGGATGAGGATAGCGGTACATTAGCAGATGAGAAAATTCCATGCGAATTCGCCGGCGACCGCGTTCAAATCGGATTCAATTATAAATTCCTTGAAGAAGCGCTCCATCATATCGATGCTGATACTGAGGATAAGCGAGTCGTATTCAACTTTTCAGACCCGAACCGCCCGATTATTATCAAACCGGATAATGACAAAGAGAATCTTCTGATGTTGATTATGCCCGTACGAATCTCGAGTTCGAGCACCTACAATGATGAGGATTGATAAGAAAATTGACGTTTGATTGTTTCGACGATGATTGTCATTCATAAGCAAAGTGAAGAATCCGGAAACCCAATTGGGAATGGATTCTTCACTTCGCTAACGAATGACATTCTTCCAGACTTTTTCAACAGACTCCTAATCAATTATAGAAGTAAATATGGCTTTTCACATAGCTTCATATAAAGGAATAATATTTTTTTTAGAACAATAACCAGCTAATCCTATAAATCTAAGTTCAGGCTTTTCCTTCTTCTAAAATTTATTTTTCAATATCATGAAACTATTTTAATTTTGAAACGTCAAAGATTATGTGATTAATATTATTAGTTCCGAATTTAAGGAGGGACTTTGAAATGAAGACAAAATATGGCATAATTTTAACGCTTACACTTACGATGCTCATAGTAGCAGGCTGCTCAACAGTATCCGACGGCTCTCGTGAGGATTACTTCGGTTATAATCCGAAATCTGACCCTGATGAACCGATAACTAAAAAATTTCATAAAGAGAACCAGTACGAGCAAAGCCCTGCCCAGGAACCTACCCAATCATATAATGATAATAATTATGATGATTATGGTTCCGGTGTTTCAACTAATCCTGATGTTGTATATGTATTACAACCCACACCCTGGTGGTCACCATATTACACATGGGGTGTACCTGCGCCCGGAGTTTATGTATCCATGAATTTCGGAAGCTTCTGGTATAATCCATGGAATGTAAATCGCCACGGATATTATTGGTCTAACTATGACCCATACTTCTATAACAGGTATTATTATAATGATTATTACTACAATAATCATTTCTGCAATGACCTGTACTTTAATAATCATCATTATTACGGACATCATCCTTATGATTATTGGGGAGGCGGTTATCCGGTTTATGTTTCCGGAAATCATTATGCCTCGAATCCTAAACCATTCAAAAATACAATGAGAACATTCGGACCTTCGAGAGGAGACCCGAATGCTATGAATAATGGTTCATCGAATCATAAAACAGGCGGAAATCGTCAACGGCAAAATTCCGATGAGGACTCACGAAGCAGAGGCTCTGTTTCTTCCGGCGGTGGAAGTTTTCGCAATGCCGGTAATTCAGAAGTCCCTTTCTATGTAAAAGATAAATCAACACCTGATAATTCCGGAACTGTAAGAAATGGTTCTTCCAGAAATAGCAGCGCTGATAAATATGAGCCCACCAAGGAAAATCCTGCTAACAGTAAAGCAAGGAGTCCTCGCTCAACTAATACTGAATCGGCAAAAGTAAAACCAGCCGGAAGCCCAGAACAACAATCTGCGAAGGCAGCCCCTGCGCCGGTTGAATTCAGCCGTCCTAACAGCAATACCACCGAATCTACTCCTCCGCCTGTTGATAACAGCAGGGACAGGAATAATGATAGAAGCAGAAATTCAACTAACGAAACAAAACCCGACAACTCAAGAAATAACAGCGGAAGCAGCGCGGCTCCTGCTGCTCCTGCCCAACAAAGCCAACCGAGCCGTGGTGAAGGCAGAAAACGTGAATCGAAAAGTTCAAGTTATAACAGCGGCAGTTCCTGGGATAACCCTTCTAATAGCAGATTCAACAGCTCGTCAAATCAGTCCAGCGGCTCATCACGAAACATCGAGAAAAGCCGTCCGTCTGGCAACTCAAATTATAGCAGCAGTAGTTCCCAAAGAAGTTCAGGCAGTTCCAACTATAACAGCAGCAGTTCACAACGAAGTTCAGGAAGCTCAAGTGGTTCATCATACCGTTCGGAGAGCAAGTCATCATCTTCGGGGAGCAAACCATCCTCCTCTTCTTCATCTTCGTCCGGGAGCAGTAAATCAAGTTCTTCGGGTTCATCGAGGTCTGGTGGCAGCAGGACAAGATAATTTTTGAAATAATTAGCGGAATTAATCAATGAAAAAAAATTTTATATATATCGTATTCTTTTTTTTTGCGGCAGTAGTAGTCCGCTCACAAAATATTGAAGATGCTCTTCGGTTTACGCAAACCAATGGTATAATTACCCCCCGTTCGGGAGGCTTGAACGTAGCTTTTCACGGTTTATCGGATGATTTTTCCGCCGTTGCTTTTAATCCCGCAGGATTGACATTAATCACTAAAAATGAGCTTTCCTTTGGCTTCGGATTTCTTCGTAATTCCTCAGAAACCGAATATTTAACCAAACTAAATACATTTAATTCGGATGATTCGTATATTTCCCATGCCGGTATCGTAGTTCCATTCAAGATTAGAACTGGCAACGCAGGTATTTCAATCGGTTATTATTTGGAAAATAATTTTGATAATAATTATAGATTCGAAGGATTCAACCCTACCAGTACAATGATAAATCACTTTTCTACTTATTCGATTGATTCGAAAATGACTGTTTATAATTTATTTCTCTGCGATAGCACTTATTGGACTCCTATTAAAGATAGTTTGCAACAATCAGCTATAATCTTGGAAAGTGGGGGATTGCACAATATCGCCGGAGGAGCTGCTTTCGAATTAGCGAAAAACATTTCATTAGGCTTTTCGATTGTCGGTAAGTGGGGTGGATTTAACTATAGCAAGGAATATAGCGAATGGGATAAGTATAATAAATATAATGAAACAACAATAAATAAAGATGGGTTTGTCGATTTAAATACGTTTAAATATCATGAAAAAATTAATCAGTCAATCAGCGGAATTGGCGGCTCGGTCGGATTAATGACTCGCGTTGCTGATTTCATGAGAATTGGAGTTACCGTCAAATTCCCAACATTTTTCGATATAACAGAAAAATACAGCCAAATAGGTATAGCAACTTTTGACAATGGTGATGAAGTATATGATACTCTGCCGGGTGAAAACGCATACAAAGTACGCACTCCTTTCATTTATTGTGCCGGAGCATCAGTTCATGCAGCAGGATTAACTTTCACCGCGGGTGTGGAATTCAGCGATGTCACACAAATGGAATTCTCAGACGGTCCCGAAGGCTTGGAAAAATTAAATACTGCAATAATTCAGGATTTGGTTGCGCAAACAACATGGGGATTTGGTGTCGAATATGAAATACCATTGCTACCCATTACAGCTCGTGCCAGCTATTCATCAACTACTTCGCCTTATGGCAAGGATATAGCCGGGGCTTCGCTTCAAAATGTATCGCTCGGCGCCGGAATATTCTTAGCGGATAATCTGCGTTTGGATGGTCTTTTCCGCTGGACTGACGTTTCACTCCTGAGAACAAATTATGGCTCAGATTCTCAATTTATATTGAATAATTCTTATTTGAATGTCGGCTTGCAGCTTACTTACAGATATAGATAGAACTGCGAAATATAGAAAATTAAAAGAGTTTCCCTTTTATAATATTAAGAACCCCACCCTAACCCTCCCCGAAGGGGAGGGAATTGAAAAATATAAAGCTTACAAATTCCCTCTCCTTCGGGGAGGGTTAGGGTGGGGTTCTTAATATTATAAATTGTGTCAGAAAAAGAGTCCCACACTTATTGGGCAACATGTTCATTCATAATTATTTAGAAATCCAATCATTATAAGTTTTGAATTATCACTGTATTTTTCCTAATTTTGAATATAATTAACAAATCAAAAAGTTATAAATAAGAAATCCAAAAGGAGTGTGTATGAGTAAAATAATTAAATTCGGAGAGGATGTGGAAGGATACAACATCCCTGTTTTAAATGAAAGAGAAATAAGAGCAGCGGCTGGTATCCTTTTTTTATTTATTTTCATCTCTTTAATGCAAATCATGTTTAAAGGGAATTTCCTACTGATAAAGTATTCAATAATTATATTTCTTACGGATTTTATAATACGAGTCTTCGTTAATCCTAAATTTTCTCCGACATTAATAATCAGTCGTTTGATTGTAAGGAATCAAGTCCCCGAATATGTCGGGGCGCAACAAAAAAAGTTTGCCTGGATAATAGGTTTGGTTTTGGCAAGTACTATGTTCATTTTATTTGTGATTGTAAATGCTTTTAGCCCGATAACAGGTATTATCTGCCTGATTTGCCTGATATTTTTATTCTTTGAATCGGCGTTTGGTATTTGTTTAGGGTGTAAATTCTATTCCTTGTTTTATAAAGAAAAAGCTCAATACTGCCCCGGTGAGGTTTGCGATGTAAAATCTAAGCAGGATATTCAAAAAACATCCAAAGTTCAGATACTTATTGTTTTTGGATTTTTCACTTTCATTTTCCTTACAGTTTTTTTATTTAATGATAATTTTAGGGTAAAACCACATAACTTGTTTGGAATTGAAAGCTCATCACAATCTAAATAAATGAAAAATGAGTTTACTTTAAAATAGTTGTCGCAAAGTTCGGTGACTCAGGATTCACCATCAATTTTTGTGTTTTCGGCTCAATAATAACATCCAAATCTTCCAAAGGAATAGAACCGAGAAGAACTTGAGAGTCTCCGGGAAGAATCAGTGCCTGAGTAATCGTTCTACGGTTTGCAAAATGAAGTTCAACCGGACCTGCTACATCCAATTCTCTAATACTTCCATCGGCAAGCTGGGCTGGTCTCGTATCAATTATTTCCAATTCTAATTGATGGAAGATTTTCTCATTGATGCAAAGCATATACGCTCCGGTATCAACCAATGCTTCAACCTTTATTTTCTTTATTTGATTCTTAGGAATTTTACCTTTCTTAAAAGAAATCAAATCGTAAGAGTTGAATAATTCTATGTTTGCTTTGATTAGTCCCATAAATACACCACTATTTCGAATCTAATGAAATAAAATTAAAAATATTTTTTAAATCTGCTTCTGCTTCTACAGTCCAATTCAAATTAACCACGATTCAATCCTTTTGTCCATCTCAACATCTGAAATAACCTGTTCATTTTTTGATTGTTCAATCCCTCTTTCTATTTTTTCAAGCAAAAATATTCTTTCCAGGACATCATCAAGAATTATTGGTTCTTGTAGTCCATTTATCGTTGTAATTATATTTTCTTTTGTAAGCATAGAAACTCCTTTATATTCAATAGAAACATTATATATGATACTTTGACGGGAAATGGAACTTGTTATTATTATATGTAGGCAATTTATTTCTTGTAAAGTAAAATTGCTCCCATTAACAAATTAAAAAATCCGGTCCCGATACTGAAACCGGATTTTAAATTAAAAATATATCAATAATTTTAATTAATAATTATCATTTCAAAACCGCCAACGGCTTTCTGAATAGATTGCCATTGGCATTTAAGAGAATATAATACATTCCCGAAGGCAGACTCCTTACGTCGATTCTCAAATTCATTTCATTATTATCGGAATATAGATTAACGGAAGGTAATACTATTTTATTTCCAAGTAAATCTATAATGCGTATATCGGGATATTGATTTAAGGTATTAGTTGATGAAACCTTTAATAATGCCTCATCTACAGCCGGATTCGGGCTGATTTCAATTTCCATTTCCGATGTCGTAACATTTTCAGGTACATCAGATACTACATTCAAATACTGGAGCATTTTTTTCATTAATGTGTTTCGCTTGGTTTCATCAGCGATTCCTTCAATTCCGAAAGTAGTATAAATAATTTTTGAATTTCCTTCTGTTACTCGCACTCCGCCAATACGGGATTCGTCATAATCGTAATAGAATATTGGTTTTGTTTTATTAAGCGAGTCTATACCTATTATATCGGTATAGTACACGCAATATCGATATTTTTGAGCGTCATACTCATTCAATTGATAACTCAGATTCCTGAAGTATGGGTCATTTTCAAAACCGGTTATTCCGAATTGTGTTGGCTTGGGATTGACGGTATCTTTGTTTTTGACACGAAGTACACATTCGCCTTGCCAGATTATTCCAAGGGTTTTATTAATAAATTCT
The DNA here is from genome assembly GCA_016844745.1 of Ignavibacteria bacterium. Taxonomy (GTDB): domain Bacteria; phylum Bacteroidota; class Ignavibacteria; order Kapaibacteriales; family UBA2268; genus JAERMQ01. The sequence goes on from JAERMQ010000007.1 coordinate 31,066, forward strand.
TTTCCTTCCGGCATTGTACCTGAATTCATATAAGCATTATAAACTTCTCTTTCTGCCATTATCAATAGGCTCTTGCCGCTCTTAATCATTTCTTTGAGTGATGCCAGCAGCTTTTTGCTTAAATTCGGATTTGAAGTTAAGCCGGTTAATGTTCCAACGTTAAAATAATTTATCGATAGCAATGCAAAATCGAAATTCTTCAGTGGGAAATTATCGATGATGGTTTCGGATAATGGAATAACGGTTGTATTTGCAGAAAGCGCCGGGAAACTCATCATAGTTTGGAGTGGTATTACCGCATTGGTGCCGCCGGTCAGGATTACATTTTTAATACCGCTCGATAATACAGCTATATTCTGATTTATTGGTATTGAAATATATTTGCTTGACGGAGAAATATCCAATGATGCCACGCAGAAACCCGGATTGTTATTTGCCTGAAAAGTAACAGTAACGGGCTTTGTTTCATTTGGCTGTAAGGTTAACGTATTTGGCTCGAAAGTTACATTCCATCCTTTTGGAATAATGCTTGCCGCAGAATTGATACTCACAGTAAAATCACATTGAAACTTATTCGGATTCTTAATATTAATATCAGTTGAACCGCTTGAATTCTGGTCAATCTTTATATTCGTTTTAGAAATGGACTCTACTTTGACATTAGCTAAAAATTCTTCCAGATTAGATGAAGACTGCATAATTTTTTTTGTAGCATCGTCTTGAATGAACGCTACAACGTACATCGAGTTTTTATTCCATGAAGGTTTCAATATATAAGAAAAATTAAAGGATTTCGAGCCGCCTGCAGGTATATCAAGAAGTGTACCGGTTGCATCGGGAAACATTTTTCTTGCCAGCCAATAAAAATCCTTTTCTCCATTATTGCCGGCGTTGGTATAGTTATGGAAATATTCGGTTGCAGCTACTCTCAGGTACTGTCCTGTGATTGCTTCATCCGACGAAACAGTTATTGTAATCGAAACGGAATCTCCATTTCGTTCCTGCAATATTTCAATCGTTGCAGGTGATGTAGCATTGAGATTGGTTTCGACGAATTTAGTCAGCATAGCAATATCGCCCGGAGCGCCGGTATACCACCCGGATGATGGTGTTGCAGTATCTCCGTCCAATCGGCAGCCTGGCACACCGTTGATAGCATAATATTTAATTCGTACCTGATTCATTAAGGTATCGTTCAAAAACATCGGGTCTGTTGGTCCGGGCCACCAGGAGTGGTAAATCAAAGGTATAACCTTTGATTTGGGATAGCCATCCAGAAATTTCTGGAAAGAGGGATTTTGCGTTGCGCAAGGACCACAGCTTGCGTTAGTTGCTTCTTCAATTAAAATATTCTTCGGGGAAGAAGCATGGGCGGTAATTTCAAGTAGAAAATATATTGCGGTAAGCAATAATGCAAGGAGGAATAACCTTTTCATATCATCTCCAAAGCTATTAATAATATTAGCCAAATATAACAAAAAGACAAATAAAAAATAATTAATAAATTTTAATATTTTGCAGAAGGCTCTATTACAAAATTTTATATGATTGAGTTTGACAAGGTATGTTTCAAAAGGGCAGAAGAAATAAAAAATAACACGGGTAAAAAGAATTATTTCTTTGATTTATAGTCTTGCATTTAGTTTATGATATTATGAGGGAAATAAATATAATATGAAAATAATAATTGAAAAACATTCCGACTGCTATTGCGGCTATTCACTCGGATTTTCAAAGGGAGCCATCGTCGGACAGGGAAATACATATCTGGAAGCTCTTCAAAGCACTGAAAGCTCAATTATGGCTTTTATATATTATTATGGCAAGGATGAGTATATTAAACGATTTAACAAGTTATAATTTTAGAACTCAGGACATCAACTCTCCTTTGAATTTATCTGCGATAGCGCACGGGCAGCGCCCTGATTGAAAAAACATTCCAATCCGTCGATTGCTCTATCAATCATTACATTCTTTTCTTTCCGCTCTTCTTCAGTAAAATCGGAAAGCACATAATCAGCCATTGCTCCGGTTTCAAAGTTCCTCCCTATACCACAGCGAAGCCTGTAGAAATCTTTTGTGCCAAGGTATTCGATTATCGAGGTCAATCCGTTATGCCCGCCATCGCCGCCGCCTAACTTAATATGCAGCTTTCCCAATGGAAATTGAAATTCGTCGGAGATGCAAATAATTTTTTCAGGTGGTACACGAAAATTATCGGAAGCAAATTTCAATGCCTTACCGGATAAATTCATGAATGTATCAGGAAGGATAATTAAAATTTTATTACCTGAAATTTCAATTGCCGTATGCGAGAATAGGGTATATTTTTCATTTATTTTAGCTTTATATTTCTCAGCAAAACCTTTGGCTACAATTCTTCCAATATTATGCCTTGTATTTTCGTATTTCCTGCCGGGATTCCCCAAACCGGCAATGAGCCAATCGTAATGTTCTTTTTTCTTAAATATATTCCAAACCATTTTTCTTATACTTTGTGCCCTTTGTGTAAAACCTTAGTGACCTTTGTGGTTCAATTCTTCATCCTAATTAATTTTTTACCACAAAGTACACAAAGGTATGCACAGAGGGCACAAAGGCTTTAATAGAATTAAAGTTGTTTGATTTTGTAGATTCCTTTTTTCTTGAGTAAACTAATTATTCCCTTATCGCCAACTATGTGACCTGCGCCAACGATTACGAAATATTTCTGCCCGGTTGCAAGATAGCCTTCAATCTTAGAAGCCATATTGACATTACGCTCGTAAATCATTTTTTCAGAAAAATTTTCAAACTCCGGATAGCTTTTCAATTCTGAATCGAAGTATTTGGCAAAAGCCTTGTCGTCGCCTGCCCGCCAGGCATTGAGCATGTTTGTAATTGTTACCGAATCGGAATTAAATTCCATAGTAGAAAATCTAATAAAAGCATCGATTTTTTTTACAATTACGGATTCGAGAAGCATTAGCTGCTGATGCAGGGATTCGATTTCCAGGATTGATTTCCTGTCCTTAGCTTTTTTAATGAAATAATTATCTATACCATATTGTGATTCGAAGCCGGATGAAGCAAGTTCTAATTGAACTGCTGAAATAGCTGCAAACCAGGGTTTGAAGCGGTTGTACATCATTTCATTTATCCCGTTCTTTTCAAATATTCCACTTAAATACTGGTATGTGCCTTTCGATACGTTTTTTTCAAGGGTATTGGTGTCTGAATACATGGAAAGCCGCATAATTTCGACTGGGTCAATGGCTTCGATATTGAATTCCACAACTAAATTATCCGATGCTTCGAATGATTTTTCGATTATATCGGGGAGTGGGTAAATATCCTTTGTAGCGGCATGGAATGAACCTAATAAATAACCAGTTGTGCTATCGGATTTTATTTCCCATAAGAAATTCTTCTCGGAGTGGGCTGTAGCAGCGGCGAATAATAGAATAATTGTTATGGTCAGAAATATTTTTCTTCTGTATGTCATATTGATTCTCATATTTTAATATTTAAATTTCTGCAAATTAGTAAAATTATAGGCTTTTAGACTATTAGGCTTTTAGACTATTAGGCTTTTAGACTATTAGGCTTTTAGACTTTTAGACTATTAGACTATTAGACTATTAGGCTTTTAGACTATTAGACTATTAGGCTTTTAGGCTTTTAGACTGATAGGTTTTAAACTGTTAGTATCCTTTCAGCAAACTAAGTTCTTAAGCAAATGAAAATTCTTTTACTCGATAGTTTCTTCCTCATATTCTGATTCTATTATGTAAACGGAACCTTTCAATCCTTCGATGTATTCATGTAATACCTTAGGTGCATTATTATACTTTGCCACAGTATTTATCTTGTTTTTCTCTAAAAGAATTTTTATATAAGACGCTTTTACAGCATAGGTAGTATTTTCCGTTGCAAATAATTTCGAACGAACAATACCTATTAAATTTCCCGAATTATCGAAGACAGGACTGCCAGCCATCCCATCGGCATATACTGACGATATATGATATAATCTCCTATCGCCGAGATAACCGGATTTTGAAGAAATTATTCCTTTCATGAGTTTTGGCTCTTCTCCCATGAATTCAATCATCGGGAATCCCAGTATATAAACTTCGTCGCCGGTTATATTATCCGTTTCAGTTATATTGTACTTCAATACCGGCAAAAAAACCGACGAATCCCTTAGCTTAATTAATGCCAAATCATTATCTTCATCATTAGCGATTAATTTGGCAGGATATTTTTTTGTGAAATTCCCATTAATGCCGCGTATATAGAATTTTGCGGATTTTTGAATATTTTTATAGGAAGTTGCAAGGTATCCTTTTTCGCCGATTGCAAAGCAAGTGCCTGAATGAATCTGCAATTTTGATTTTGTAATTTCGGGAAATAGCTGCTCGAATTTTTCTTCCCTATCCCCGAAAATAGCACGGAATGAGCCATTTTGAAATTTCACATATACATTTTCCTCGACGGATTTATTTCTGTTATACCAGTATGCTTTGAAAATATCAGGATTGGGTGTCGGTTTCAGTTTTGCCTTAATATCGAATAAATGCCATTCGGGTGAAAATAAATTCCGTTCGGAATCGGAATAAACGAGTATATAGCTGCCATCAGGCTGATGAATACGGTAATATGTTGAAGAAATACTATCTTCCCCAACGACAGTTTCATATTTACCTTCGAACATTTCCTTTTTGTGCGTGAGCCATTGTTTTTCTAAGCTATCCTGGTTAAATTTATATGTTTCTAATTTATTGAGTTTATAAACTTTGGCATAAATACGCCACCCGGCTTGTGTTCTTTTTGATTTGACAATATCGATAATTTTAATTGCATTGCCACCCATTTTACGGGTTTCCTCAATAGCAGCTTTATAAATATCGGGATAAAGAAACATTTGTCCTGGCATCGTTTTAAGGTTACCGATTTCCTCCGAACTATCCGGTAATTGCTCATTTAAAGAGTAAACATAAACAGGTTGATTTATATTTGCCGGTAAATGCTTTCGTTTTATCCAAACATCTGTTCCTACGCGGTAGCAGCCGGCACTGCTTAGAATAATAAGAATTACGAATATTTTGAGTAAAGTATTAAAAAATGTAATTCCTGCGAATGTTGGAATCCCCAAAATAATATTGGATTCCTGGGTTCGAGACTGTGTGTATACTCGGCTTGGGTTGTCATTCTGAGCGTAGCGAAGAATCTTCTTGCTAAATCTGATAAATTCTGTTTTTATGACTACCCAAAACTCTTTCATTCTTTTTGGAAAAATGTAGAATTGATGCTGATCTAGGATGTTCATCATTATTTCTTTCTTCAAAACTACAAACATCTTATGTTAAAGAAGATTCTTCACTTCGTTCAGAATGACATACTTCTGGATTTCTAATAATTTCTCGTTTTGTCGTAAAACTTGAAATGTTGCAAACGGGGATTCCTGCATTCGCAGGAATGACATTGTGTAATTTATTAGTATCACATTTCAAATAATTATTCATAAATTTCTCAGAAAAAATCTTTCCAAATTCTAAGCGGCTGCAGATAACCTACCTGAACAGCGCACAGATAAAGTAAAAAAAGAAGTGTCGAATATACTGCAATATTGCTCCTGGGTGAGTCGGAAAAAAATTTCAATGCTGAACCTAAGGATTTCTTAGGTGTGAATTTCCCACCGCTGATATCGACAAGAGAAAACATTTCATCTATTGCAAGATGAGTGAGATATCCGAGAAGGGCGCTTACTCCCGCAAGGTAATAAAGTTTGTCCGGGCTATGACGGAACGCAAGGAAAATCCCACATGCCCAGATGACAGCCATCGGTATGCTGTGGAACATACCGCGATGAAAAGTGAAACGCTTAATTAATTCACGGATACCGTAACGGGCTAGCAGAAAAACTCCAAATGCTACTAACAATATACGAGAGGGTGACATCAATGTATAATGCAGCGACTGAAGCGCAAATACCGGCAATAACATACTGAAAATCCCGACGACGAATTCCGCTGGCTTGCTGACCGGACTATCGATATCCGGCAATACACCTCCGAAAATACAGACCAATCCTACTGCCGATGCATCCTCAATAGGAGTATGAAATAAAAAATAACTTGCTACGCTGCAGCCGATTCCTACAGCCGCAGCACCTCCCAAATGTTGACCGAAACTACCCATAAATTCCAAATTAAACAATTAACATTTGATAAAAACGTTGTGACATGAAAATAATTTGATGAATTTTGAAAATTTATATGGTTTTAAATATCATAAAAAAATTGTAATTTAACATGTTTAAAACTCGTGTTTTGGATTTTATTCTACGTAGCTTGCTACGTTTATATATTAATTGTGTTTTTCATCTGCCGGTTTAAGCAGAGTAGAATAAAAGGAAGAATAAAAATGAAACTTAAATATGTACTTCTTATTTTAATTTTCGTTGCTATTGATGTCAATGCACAAAATTATTTCATGGTTAAGAAAACCGGCTCCGAGCCGGAATATATCTACACTTCCAAAGGAAAAACATTACTTGGAAGACCCTCGAACGATGTTTTGTCCCAGATATGGCAATTGCCTTTTGAATGGACTTTTTACGGGAAAAAGGTAAGCAAATTCCGTGTTAGCGACAATGGTTATATTACTTTCGATACCACTGAGAAAGTAAGTAAGAATAAAGCTATGACTTTACCCAATCCATCCGCACCAAAAAATGCTATTTTTGCTTTCTGGTGCGACCTTGAATTAAAGCCTATAGATAATAATTTAAACAAACCTACCGAAGTGCGCGATTTTATTTATACTACTCCTGACGACACTGTTTACGTAATTCAATGGTTTTCTGCATCGCCATACAAAAAAAACATTACGAATTTTAATTTTCTATATTTTGCAATAAGAATATACAAATCCGGCAAATTCGATGTAATCTGGAATTACGGCAGAACGACTGATTTTATGACTGCTACTATCGGCTGCCAGAATAGCGACGGCTCGGTCGGATTTATGGCTGACGGCAGCCCGGAAATGGATATACCTTTTCCCGGAGCAAGCTATACCGGTAATGAACAGGATATAATTTTTATGTTTATTGAAGGTATGCAACCTGACCTGGACTTGATGATGGTTTCTTCACCTTTGAAAAGCCGATGCGTTAAAGGCGAAACCCTGTCAATAGATGGTAAGTTGGCAAATTACGGAAAGCAAACTATTACTTCGCTTACAATCAATTATTCAATTGATGGCGGCAACACAATTTCTTATAATATACCTAAAACGACGATTGATTCTTGCGGGGGTGTCTATAGCTTTAAACATCCGACAAAATTTACACCTTCTGAAGCCGGAAAATTGTATGAAATTAAGATGTGGGCATCCAACTTAAATGGTCAGGATGACCAAAATAATTCTAATGATTTTTTGATTAAAAACGTTTTTGCAAATAACGGGACGAATTCTACAAAGTACACTTTATTGGAACAAGGCACTGCCGGTTGGTCAGGCTATGCCCCGGACGGTCAATTGATTATTAGGGATATACTTAAAGATATAAAAAATATTATTTATTGCTCCCATCACAATTTGGATTCAATGAATAATCCGCAAAGCGATTCAATCAACAAAGCATATCTTATCGCAAGCGGATTTCCGTATGGGATGATAGACAGGACTATTTTTTCCGGTCAGCTTACGCCCGGTATCCCCAAAGAATCCTGGCGAAATTCTATAAATCAAAGATTACAAGCGCCTGCAGCTGCTGCTCTGGATATTGAAGCAATTTATGATGATAATACCAGGAAATTAAATTACCAGGTTAATTGCAATTTTTCTGACTTCGCTTATGGCGATATTCGAATTGTGACATATATTATTGAAGATAACGTTAGAGGCAGGGATATCCCCGATTGCTTCTCACAGCGAAATTATTACAGTAAGCAAAATAATACTCCGGCAGGGGGTTCCAGCCATGAATTGTACGAACAGCCTGATGTAATGGTTGGATATTGGCATCATAATGTTGTCCGTTCGGCTCCAAGCGGTGTATGGGGGGCAAAGGGTATTATTCCGAATTTAGTTAAACCGGATGAAAAATATTCCCAGAGCTTTCAATATACTCTGCCAAACGTAACGAATATTTCATTTACCGGTACTAAAGTTAACAATCAATACCGCTCAACAGAATCCGGGCAAGGCATGAACAAACCTGGTAATACGAAAATTATAGCATTCCTTTATTATTATGATGATGATGCTAAGAAGTGCGAAATAATAAATTCAATCTCTAAGGATATACCTTATTCAACATTTGTTGAAGAAGGTATTCAAAATAAAAAAACAGTTGAAATATATCCAAATCCGGCATCAGGATTCACTACACTTGAATTTGCTATGGAATCCGGGCAATCAGCAGAAATTGTGATATTGAATCAATTAGGCGAAACTGTGATGGTTTTGAGCAATTCAATATTTACAAAAGGTGTTCATCATCTTGTATTTGACGCAGACCTTTTATCCTCCGGTGTATACTTTGCCAGAATCAGAACAGTTGTGCGTTCACATACTATAAGTTTCGTTGTTGACAATTGAAAATTCACCATATAATTAAACTGATTATAGAGAGAACTAATAAATGGAAGAATGTCATTCAGAGCGAAGCGAAGAATCCAGTCCCAATGCTGTTTCCGGATTCTTCGCTCAGCTCTGAATGACATTCTTTTTGACTTATAAAATGTCTCGAATCCAAAAATTCATATAAATTTAAATGTAATAATTTAAAAATTTTCATCATTGATAAAGGAGAAACATAATGGAAGAAGAAAATTACACAGTTACTCAAAATGAGCCTGAAGAAGAATTAGATTTCTTTTCAAAGGTAACGGGAGTATTCTCGTCACCATCGGCAACCTTTGGAAGCATGGCAAAGTTTAAGCTGAGAGCGTCCGATTATTTATTACCCATCATAATTTTCATTATCGGCGCACTTTTAGCAAATTACCTGATGATGAATAATCCTACGATACACGATGAGATGATGAATAAGCAAAAAGAGCAAATCAAAAAGTCGATGGATGAGCAGGTACAAAAGGGTAAAATGTCGCAAAAGGAAGCAGATTCTCAAATGGAAAAAATAAATGAGAGTATGGACCAAACCGGCAGTACACAGATGATTTTCGCAATGATAGGCATAGTATTCGGCTCGGTTATTTATTTCGTTATCATTGCTTTCTTTTTTATGTTGATTGCACGTTACGCCCTCGGAGGAACGGGCACTTATACTGCTTCAATGATAGCATATTCTATGCCTGCATATATTGCCTTCATTCAGACAATCATAGTTTTATTAATTTCAATTACCACAGATAAAATGATTACCGGTATTCATTTAGCCTATTTCCTGAATATAGATACCCAGACTGTTACGGGAGGAATCCTGAGTAAATTCGACCCGTTTTCGATTTGGTATTGGTATGCAATTTCAGTTGGGTATGCCAAGCTGTTCAAGTCCGAAAATACTAAGAAGTATGTAATTACAATAATGGGAATTTGGCTTGCATTTGGTATTTTAATGGTAGTAGCCAGCCAGTATATTTCGTTTTTGAAGTGGTTTATAAGGTAAGCTTGATTTATAAAGACATCCAATATTTGGAAAATATTGGATGTCTTTTCAATTCTATTTATTATTAGAGACCTCTAAAAAATGTCATTCTGAACTTGTTTCAGAATCCATAAACCGCACTGGGAGTGGATTCTGAAACAAGTTCAGAATGACAATCATGATAATTTAATTATTTTTCAGAGGTCTCTATTAATTTACTTATCCTAAAGTAAAAATGTTTAAGTTTCAACTTTAATAAATGCCTTCTTTATAAAATAATCCATTGGAGTATTGAAATGGAAGAAGAGAAAAACGAAATCATTCCGAATGAACAGAAAGAAAGCGAAGGTTTGAATTTCTTTGCTAATGTCAAAGGTATCATCACATCGCCATCCGCAACCTTTGAAAGTATTGCCAAGCATAAACTTGAAAATGTTGATTACTTTATACCATTAGTCCTGTTTAGTATTAGTTTCATTATTACGATATTTATAATATTAAATGATCCTAAATTAAGAGAGGAATATTTACCCTATAAAAATGAACAAATCAAAAAAGAACTCGACCTTAAGGTAAAAAAAGGTGAATTATCACAAAAAGAAGCAGATTCCATTAGTGAAACTATGAATGACAATGAGAACGGGATTGTAAAAAATTCAATGCATCCAATATTTATAGTTTATATAATTGGTGGTACTTTTTTTATTGTTGTCATTGGTTTTCTGATTTTCTCATACTTATTTATGTTATTTGTTCGTTATGCTCTTGGAGGTAGCGGAAGTTTTCATTCCTCAATGGTCGCTTTTTCGATGCCCTTATATATAGTATTCATAGATTTTATAATTTTTTTACTTTATTATTTATTTACAAATCAAATATTTGTAGGAATTAATTTAGCATTCTTTTTTAATATCGATATCAATACATTTACCGGAGGTATCCTGTCAATTATAGACCTTGTCGATATTTGGTATTTGTATGTATTTTCTGTCGGTTACGCCAAATTATTTAAATCCGGTTATACAAAGAAATATGTAATTACTTTTATGGGAATTTGGTTAACTTTATATATACTTATTATAATCTTAAGACACTATTTCCCGACTGTAGGTTGGTAGTGTTCCTGAAAAAGAAAGAGCGTAAAAATAAAATAAACTGAGGCTAATATGGATGAACTCGATTTTTATCAATACCTGTTTGAATTAACTAACGTAGCATTTAATCAAAGTATTATCAAAAAAATACAGGAGAAATTGGAGAAAAAATGGAATTATGCTTTGTCGGCGACTAAGTTTAATAAGGGAAAGGATGTTTTCTGCGGAATATATTGGTCATTAAAGCCTGATGAGAGTTATTACCCCCAGAAAGATTACACTAAAATCGAAGATAATGGCGCTTATGAATACTTATTCGTAAAGCAGAATGGTGAACTGATTGAGAAATATTTTAATATCATACCGGAAACGATGGGCGAGTTTAATTATACAAATTTCTGCTTCTTCAAAAGTCCGAACAAATCCTATTTATTTGATTATGACCTTGATTTATGCTCACATTTGTTTGTCGAATATATTGAATATATCAAACCTCAAAGGCTGATTGTTTTCGGAACGTCTTTGGAGGAGCGTATGAAAAGGATGCGCCTTGAAACAAAAGTCATGGGAATTAAATTACTTATTTTACCTCATCCACGCGAAAGGTTAAGTGCGGAAGAGAGGCTCCAGGCATGGCTGAGGGAATTGAATTACTAATTACTAATTACTAATTACTAATTACTAATTACTAATTACTAATTACGAATTACGAATTATGAATTATGAATTATGAATTACGAATTACGAATTACGAATTATGAATTACTAATTACGAAATTAAAAATTTTGAATATTTGTTGACCATACATGGGCTTTGGATTGTTATACAAGACGCTTCCCAGCGATGCGATTTTTAAATTGTCAATTGTCAATGGTTAATGGTCAATGAAAAATAGAAGATTAAGGGGGCTTCTAAAAATTGTCATTCTGAGCGAAGCGAAGAATCCAGTTTTCTTTAAAATCAACAAGATAGATTCTTCGCTTCGCTCAGAATGACAGTCTAAATTGAATTTTTAGAACCCACCATAATTAAATTTGCTTACTATATTTAGCGAAATAAGACAGGAAGACTGCTTTCAGGGAGTCGTGATTTTCCAGATGATGAACCTTTAGATTGCACTGCTCGGCAGATTTGATATTAATTATCGAATCATCGATAAATAAGGTCTCGGCAGGATTTAACTGTCGTTCCTTTATTACAAGTTCGAAAATATGCGGGTCAGGCTTCACCATTCCCAAACGATAAGAAAAATAGTGCTGCTCAAACAAAGCGAACATTTCCCTACATTCCTGTTCGAAATAATCGTAGTGAATCTCGCTCGTATTCGAAAGAAGAAATATCCTGCCTATGCTTTCAAACTTCTCCAAAATAGCAATTGAGTCGTCATATAATCCAACCAATGTGAGATTCCATGCGGCGTCGAAATCCTTATCGGAAATTGATAAGCCGTATTCCACCTTCATTCCTTGCCTAAATTCGATTGATGTTATTAAGCCGGCTTCATAATGCTCAATTAGCTCGGCAGCTGCAGCAGGAAAATCGAAAACCAATTCCAACGGTTTATTGGTTAATACTGCAAACCGCTCGAATGTACGTTCGGGAGCAATACGGTAAAGTACGTTTCCGAAATCGAAAATAAAGTTTTTAATCATGTTTTCCATTTGTACTTAAAGATTTTTCATTTTGTTAAGATATTTTCAATTTACAATTTTACAATTTTCATTTAATTTCTAATTTTACAATGATAAATTAAGCATTTAAAATTTAAAATTCATTGAAAATTGATAATTAAAATATTGTAAATTTCAACTTAAATCATAAGAAATCAATTTATTTTCAAAAAATTATTGAATTGACATACATTCCCTGTATAACTCAACCAGTTCCATCAGTATCATTGCAGTTGCTCCCCAAAGAGGTGTTGTTGGGTGTACACGCCACAAAGGTACGTCGGCTGTCATACCCTGCAAATTCCAATTTTCACGAACAATCGATTGAGGTTCGGAAATTGCTTTCAATCTTGTAAATAAAATTTCTTCAACTTCGCCTGAGCTAATTGAAAATTCCTGTTCCCGCTCGAAATAAGCTACCACCGGCTCAATCAAATAATTAGATGGCGGTATGAAAAGCCTGCTCAACTTCCCGATTACATTAATATTCCCTCTTCGAAGCCCAATTTCTTCCTCAGCTTCACGAATTGCCGTTTCTTCAAATGATTCATCGGGCTCAGAGCGACCACCGGGGAAGCTGATTTGACCGGAATGGCTGAGCAAATCACTGCTTCGCAATGTAAGCAATACGGAATAATCATCCTCTTCGGGTATGTAATTCAGTAATACGAGCACCGCACTTGCTTTGGCGTTTTGTTCTGCCTGAAATTTTCGATAAGGCACGCCATCGATGAGCGGAGCCATTTTCAATTGTGCAGACTTGCCGGGTAATTCCGTAGTTAGCCTTGTTTCAAGGTATGAGTAAAACTTAGGCAATTCATTATTCATTTAAAGTTCGAATATTAATTTTATGTTTCATTACCAATAACTAAGGATAATTTCGTAAAAAACAAACTTTTTCTTAACTAATTTTTAACAAGTTATCCACACACTGATATAGTTATCCACACAGTTATCCACATCCGCCGATTTTAATAAAAAGATTCGTCAGACCAACGTGAAATCTTCCAGGGGGCTGTACCGGTTTTCCTTGTTAAATTGAAAGCAGCCCTTCCCTGCACCCTGACTATTGTCGATGGTGAAAAATACACGGTTAACGTAAAGCCCCTGCTTATATTAACCGAAAGGGAATCTCCTTCGGAAGATATAGCTTCGTTCCAGATTAAATCAAGTTTATCGGTACCCTGGAATAATCCGTTGGTATGCAGCATATCCTCCTGCCTTCCCCAAGCAAGAGGTGCCATCGGGCTTGTATCGTAATTCCAATAAACGAAAGTAAAATCATCGGCAAGCAAATTACCATACACAATTGTATCTTTGGCATTATATGCATAACGAAAGTTTTCAAAAACACCGTTGGTATTCGTCTGGTCGGATAATGATGATATGACGGATTTATCTGATAATGCAGGAGCAAAAGGATTGGCGCAATATCCCGTTAAAAAAGTAATTGCAACCAATAGTATCATTGTTATATTTATTTTCTTAAATTTTATTTTTCCTTCTTCCGAAATTTTTACATACCAAAATAATTATACAATTATTTGAAACGTATTGCTACTATTAATTATTGCAAAATGATTTACTATCCTATTACCGGTATTCATCACAGTAAATTATTAGTAGAACAATTGACTATGTGTAGAATATTGTGCAATTTTATTTTTTTTTACAAATTCTCCGTATAAAGAATTTCCTGGGCTATTTTTCTTGCTGTAGCCGAATCGGTTAGCAGTTCAACCAGCTTAAATCCGAATTCAAAAGAAGTTCCAGCTCCTCTACTGGTTACTATATTTCGACTTACAACAACTGACTCTTCAGAATAGTTATATACTGATAAAACATCTTTAACAGTAGGATGGGATGTAATTTCGGTATTGTGGTCAAGTATTCCGAATTTTGCTAAAATCAGGGGAGCGGCACAAATAGCGCCTATTAGCCTCCCTTTCCTATGATGAGCTAAAAGAATTTCTTTTAAATGAGTGCTTATCCAAAGATTTTTTACACCCTTTCCTCCGCCCGGTAAAATAATAGCATTGAATTCATCATCTTTTTCAATATGCCTGAGAACCTTATCAGGCAAAATCCTGATTCCATTTGCCAGGACAACAGTTTGATTATCTGAAGCAATTATTACATCAAGCCCAGCTCGGCGCAATAAATCTACTGGAACAGCTACTTCGATATCTTCAGTTCCATCGGCTATTACGACTAAAGTTTTTATTTTCATTATTTATGCCTTTTTTATTAATAATTCTACCAAATTTAACAAAAAAAATCAATTATTCAATAATTTTATATATATTGAATATAATTGGTATTGTATTTGATAATCATTACAAATAATTGGTATTATATTTGATAATAAATTTTGTAGTTGTACGTAAATAAAGAGAATAATTTAGAATCGTTATGGCAATAGATACATCGTTTCAAGACTCGGAATCCTGGGTAATAAAGGGTGACGAAGCAAATAAGAACGAGAACTTCGAAGAAGCAATCGAATATTATGCTAACGCAATCAGCCTGAATCCCCGTTCGGCAATCGCTTATTTCAAGCGTGGAAATGCCTATAATAGCCTTAATATGTTCAGCAATGCCGTATTGGATTATAATAATTCCGCAACGCTCGACCCTGATTTCTCCTTTGTTTACTTCAAACGCGGCTGTGCCTATCTGGAACTTCACCAGTTCAAAAATTCCGTTAATGACCTGACTAAATCAGTAGAATTAAACACTGAATTCCCATTTGCTTATTTCAAACGGGGAGTTGCTTACGAATCTTTGAAAAAAATTGACGATGCTATATCCGACTATACACGGGCAATTGATTTGAATCCAACTTTCTCACCTGCATCGTTGCACCGTGGAAATTGCTATTTCGAAAAAAAGCAATTTGAGGACGCTATCGAGGATTATTCCAAAGTACTTACTTTAGACCCTAATGAAGAAAAGGCTTTTATTTCGCGTGGTATTGCTTTCGGTAACCTGAAAAAATATACAAAGGCCGTTGAGGATTACACAAAAGCTATCAAAATAAATGGCGACTCGCAACTGGCATACAATTATCGTGGTTTGGTTTATAATATCCTGAAAGATTTTTCGAAAGCAATTGATGATTTTTCCGTTGTTGTTCGCATGAATCCTACTATGGCGGAAGCATTTAACAATCGTGGTATTGCTTATTTCTCACTGAAGAATTTTACACGTGCTATTACTGATTACGACAAAGCGCTTGAAATAAATCCGAAAGCGAAAACCGTATACTTTAATCGCGGCAATGCATACTTTAATTTAAGGCATTATATCAAAGCAATCGAGAATTACGACAAAGCGCTCGAAATGGATAACGATATGTTCCTTGCAAGTTTTGCCCGTGGAAATGCATACATGAATACCGGCAACCTTCGGAATGCTATCCGCGATTTTACTCATTCGGTAACGATTAATCCCCGTTTTTTGCAAGCTTATTTAGGGCGCGCAAATGCATTTATGAAAATGAAATATTTCTCGAAAGCATTAGAAGATTACACAATTGCAATTACCCTCAGCCCTGACCAGGCGCAGCTTTATATAGCACGCGGGATAGCATTCCGTTCTTATAAGCGGTATCGAGATGCTCTTGCCGATTTCAACGAATATCTCCGCCTTTCCGCCCGCAACGAGCCTTTAGCCAATAAAGTGCGGGCATGGATTCGTAAGATGGGATTTGTTCCTGAATATTAATTTTCGTATTACAGTTTTTAGAATCACGATGTCCTACATCTCCAAGATGTAGGACATCTGTTTCGTAATTGATTCAACTAATCTTTGCAGAGTTTTACAGCTTATTTACTCCTTAGAGAACTTTGACTGTCTTTTGAAATAATATTTTTTTAACAGCGAAAAAATCCTTAATTTTGTAGTCTTTCAAATCGGCGTGTGGCGCAGCCCGGATAGCGCACTTGCTTGGGGTGCAAGGGGTCGCTGGTTCAAATCCAGTCACGCCGACAAAAAAATCCTTGTATTTAATAATGATAATATTCCGATAAATTGGAGCAGGAATGCTGTCGGAGAATCTCTATTCATCATTTTCCAACGTACATTCTATACACCTGTTGCTCTTTTGTTAAGTAGAAAACACCGGAGTTTGTCCCGCCGACAGGAGCATGATAAATGTAAAATTCATTCATACCTTCCATTGCCGTGAATGTCCCTGAAAAAGGTCCGGTAGAACCGACCAGGACGGCAACAAGACTATTATTCAAAATGATATGAAATTCTCCTATGTCATTATGAAGGATATATGCCTCATAAGTAAATTGAGGAACAGAAGTGTCCGGAATAATAGGATGAGTATTTTCCTTGCAGGCTATAAGAGCCAGTATTATCATGAACAAGAAAGACTTTTTCATATCTCAAATATTTAAAAATTAAATTTTTTAAAATTGTTTTTACAATTAAAATGTTAACAAATAATTATTGAAATTGTATAGGACGATGTTAATTTTTCATAATGGTAAAAAATGATACAATTGTTAATATTGCTGAAATATACCATAACGGATATGAAGCGTTTGACTTAAATTCCATTAATTTTGTTTGTTCCCTTAAAGCTGCTGCCTGTTTATTTGATGCTCTGCAGATTTCGCAATTATACTGCAAGGCAGCATAAACTTTCTTCTCTTCCAATGTTAGAGTATCCTTATTTTTCAAATCCATCAATATTTTATCACTGCAAGCATCACAATCTAAATCAGCGATTGTGATTGTCCTTTGTTCAATTTGTTTCTCATCTTGTATTTGTTGAGAAAAACAGAATTGATTTGAAAAAAGTAAAATACTCAAATAAATTACAAATAGCTTTATCAATTTGAACTCCTTGTATTTTGGTAGAATTTAATTTTATGAATATCTCAAATTCCGCTGCAACAGCAGATTATTTATCAATTTCTATCTTACAATTACTAACCTTTTTGATATTGTATTCATCAGAAATTTCAAAACAATATAATAAAATCCATTATAACTAATCTTTAAAAAAACCGGTTTTTGTATAGGGTTTGTCTAATTTTTTGATTGATTTTTCATATAGGTCAATTTCTGTCATTCCGGGTAGTTTTGGTTTAGCGCCTTCCATAAGTTCATTAACACTGATAATTTGGATTTTATCAATTTTAAATCCGGGAATACATCCTTTGGCTTTGGCTTCAATTCTCATTCCTTTGGTAATATGCTGCTCATAGCATACAAAAATGCCCATATCAGCTTTAAATGCTTCAACTGATGACATAAAAGCACGAACTTCTCCAATTGAAACATTTCCACTTTTAACCTCAATTATACCTGAACCCCTATGTTTACCATCAGAAGATTTTGAAAAAGTAATGTAACCATCCCTGCCACCATCCCCTGTTTTCATGGGACTTTTCGTTCCGCTTAATAACACTTCGATTACCCAATTTTGGAAGTCGAATCGTCCGGTTTTTGGTTTTTTTGCTAATTCATAAGATGAAGCAATATCTTTTGGTAAACCTGTAATTTCAATATTTGCTAATATTTCTTTGCGCTTTACTTCCGAATAAGGATTGATAAGCCTGTCACGTATCAAATTAATAGCTAAGTGTGAAATATCCACACCTATCCAGTTCCTATTTAATATTTGAGCGGCTGCAACTGTAGTCCCGCATCCACAAAAGAAATCAGCCACCAAATCACCCTCGTTTGTTGAAGCAAGAATTATCCTTTCTAATAATTCAAGAGGTTTTTGAGTAGGATAACCTAAGCCTTCTGCACTCCATGAACGCAAAGCTTCGATATCATACCAGGTATCCTGGCAATGTAATCCTTTTGCATCATCTAAAAATCTTTTGAATCTTGGGAAATTATTTTTAGTCCGGAATATTTTCCCATTTTCTTCAAGTTCATTAAGTCTTTCTATCGGATATCGCCAAGGCCGGGTAATACCTTTCCATTCAAACTCTTTATTTATTCCTTTATGACCGGCTAAATCGCTTGACATAAATTTCTTGCCGGTTTTCTCATCTATATACCTGTAATAGGTTTCAACATATTCTTCATCATATACTTGAAATTGTTGATTCCATGTAAATTTCTTATGTGATTTTACATAATATAATATTTCATCATGGGACCAGCCAAATTTCTTAGCATTACTATGAGCTGATGTCCTTTTCCATATAATATTATTCTGATAATTATCCTTGCCAAAGATTAAATCGCAAATAATTTTTAAATAATGTGACATATTAGGGTCGCAATGAAGATAAAAACTCCCGGTACTTTTCAAAACTTTGTGAATATACCAAATTCTGATGGTCATCATTGTAAGGTATGAAATGATGCTTTTTGAAATTCGAACATCATTTAATGCCATTAAAAATTTATACAAATCAATATCCAAATCCTGGATTTCATTGATTGTGTCCTGATACGAAACGTTACTCCATGTATCTTTAAAGGCTTCTTTCTGGGCTTTTGTATCTTTTAAATCAATACTTTCAAAAAGAATATTGTAATTCCTTTTAGAATTAAACGGAGGGTCAATATAAATTAAATCAATATATCCCTTTGGATATTCCTGATATACAGCTTTTAAAAACTCAAGACAATCACCGTAATGTAATCTATTCAATTTTAATCCTATTTAAAAAAAGAAAATTAATCAAATATTTTATGAATTTCCCTGAATAAATTCTTATGCAAATTATAAAATTTTCTTATTTCATTATTATTCATTTTTATTTTTTCTTCGTTACACCAATTCTTAATTCTTAATTCCCAATTCCCAAATCGTAATCCCTTATTCGTAATTCGTAATTCGTAATTTGTAATTGATTATCTGCTATATTTTTTATATCCATTAATCAAAATAGAAGGCAAATTCGGAAGTGAATACAGAAACCATCTTTCGGTTTTTCGGACAAATTCCGGTGCAATTCCCTGCCTCTCAGCCCAGTTCCTGAAATTATTAAATACTATTTTCTTAACCTCCCAGATATTAACTTGCTTGGCACGCACACTCGATTTAGGTTCGTCGGTATAAACGACCAAGCGTTCATTTATATAAGCGCAATCCGTTTGAGTAAGCACACGCAGCCATAATGAGTAATCTTCCCCGACCTTTAAAACTTTTTCTTCCGGGAATCCTTCGGTTTTTGCGAAAATCGAACGGTGGAGCATTGCAGAACTGCTAATGATCAAGTTACCGGCTAATAAATTATTAAAATTAATACGTGGCTTCTTCCAATATATAAAAGTATCTTTCTCTCCCTCACCAGGGACGAATCTAACAGCATTAGTCGAAGAAGCTAAGCAGTTCAATTCTTTTGCCCGGCGTAGCTGCTTTTCGAGTTTAGCCGGAAACCATAAATCATCACTATCGAGAAATGCGAGCCATTCCCCTTTGCTTTCGGTTATTCCCCTGTTCTTCGGAACTGCAGGCACTCCTGCATGAGTTCCGGCGATGAATCTTATCCTTTTATCATTAATTGAGCTAACAATTTCTTCCGTGTTATCGGTAGAGCCGTCATCGCAAATTAACACTTCCAAATTTGAATAGGTCTGCGCTAAAACGCTGCCAATCGCCTTTTCAATCAAATTTGCCCTGTTCCATGTTGGAATTATTACCGATATTAGTTCGTTATTTTTGTCTGGCATAGTATTCAGTATTGTTTTTCATTAATAAACAAGGAGAAATCTCCCCTACCCCCCTTTTTCAAAGGGGGATTAAGAAAATATTTTAATCCCCCTTTGAAAAAGGAGTGTAGGGGGGATTTCTTTTGAATTATCATTGTTTTTTTTTCCAATAATTTGGTAATCAGAATAAAACTACCATTTATTTAAATTTCTAATTATTATTCTCACTTCCTTAATTCATCCATTAAATATTGTTCTATTTTCCCACCTCTATTTTGATACTCATTTGCATACATTAAAATAGAATCCCGGCTTTTTGAATTATGTAAAAAATAAACATACAAATTCCTGTAGGTATCAAGTAACTGCGGATTTATTGAAATTGCTTTCTGCCATGAATAAACTGCCTTTTGAGACGAACCCGAATTAATTTCATATACGCCATAGCTTAACCATGTTTCGGCTTTTGTAGAGTCGTTTTGGAGCGCTTCGTAGCATCTTGCTGCCGCCTTGCGTGATTCTCCCTTACTGAATAATTCATTTGCCGATTCTATACACAAATTTACAAAATTATTCCTTGCTTCAGGCAATTTCAAACCTCCTTCGAATGCTTCAATGAAGTAATTATATGCCGGCTCGTAATTCTTTTTCCTGACGTATTCCAACATTCCGAGATGATATAGGAATTCAGGGTCTCGTTTCAACTTAACTGCCGCCAATAAATACTTTTCGAAATTAGCAAAATCATTTTGCTTAAAGTAATAGCGCCCAAGGTGATATTGAAATCTGGCTCTCATAGGCTCAACGTCAATTGCGGAATTCCAGAAAGTTTCGGCATTCCTGTATTTTTGCGATTGGAAAGATGTTGTGCTCCCTAATAAGACAATTAAAGTAATTAAAGTGATTTTATATTTCAAATTTTTAAAATCGAAGTATCTATCCGGAATAAGATTTAAAATTATAATAAGAATACCAACCATAGGCAAATAGGAACGGCAATCGAGATAATCGAAGAAATCATTAGCAGTCCCGATTCTTGCGAACATATTTGGCAAAGTCATTGAAGCAAACAAAACAAATCCGAATAATACGCTTTTTTTATTTACATTTTTTGTTAGGAAAATAAGTAAAATAATAATTGCGATTATTGGTATCCCCGTAAAAGTTCTGAAAGTCGAGAATACAGGCATTGCAGCAAGATTCCAGGGAAGGAAAAACTTTGAAAACATTTCCGCAGGTGCAGGTAAATTATCAAGGAATGGCTTTAACCCGATTTGTCCTGCTGTATCAGGGCTTATTGAAATGCTTCTAAGATAATACCAGACTGCAATAATAGCAATACAGCATAAATAAAAAATAATATTATTTGAGGTTTTTGAGATTGTCACTCCTTCGGATGCAGGAATCCCTTTAATCAGTGTGGGAGAGGATTCCTGCATTCGCAGGAATGACAATTTGTTACGGATGGAACTGCTTAATAAATAATTATAAACAACCAAAACAAAAGGCAGCATTATACCCGACTCTTTTGAAAATAACGCCAATGCAAAACTAATAGAAGAGAGTACTAAAAATCGGCGCCTTGTGCTATTAATATATTTAATATAAAAGCCCAAACAAAGCAACGAAAACAGGCAGACTAACAAATCATTCCGGGCAACGAGCCAAAGTACTGCATTACTCGCAAGTGGGTGGCATGCAAAAATTAACGTTCCTGCGAATGATTTGGCAAAACCAAATCCTAATAATCCCAATAGCCACAGTAGTGCAAGCGTTGTAAAGCAATGAAGGAAAATATTCGTAAAATGATACCAGCCAGGTTCTTTACCGGCAAACTGTGCATCGATAATTAATGATGCTGTCAGGAGCGGACGATAGAACGGATATGAATTTGAAAAGTAAGCATCCGTCAGAAATGCCAAACCAATGTTATTTATTTTTGATATTTTTTCATAATTATCCGAAATTAGAATATCATCGTCCAAGTAAACAAAACCGAACCTGACCGAAGAAATATAAACTAATAATGGAAGGCAGAAAGCTATTAGATAGTATAAAATAGTTGAGTTTCTTTTTTTCTTGTTTGTTTTAACGGAATTTGTTTTCGTCTCTCTCTTCATAATTTTGCCATGAATTAAACCAATGCAAAATTAAGACAATTTAATTTGAACGGCAAGGTGAAAGAAAATGTAGGATGAATCTTTTTAAATTGTTTGCTAGTGTAACTATTTTTTGAAAAGCTGACTATGTGGTTGTTAGATGGACTCCACCTGGCAGGTGGAGTCCATCTTTTAATACTCAGCTTTTCAATGAATTGTTACGCTAGATACTGGTAGAATGTTATTCTGAACGAAGTGAAGAATCAGTCCCAAAACCGCTTCTGGATTCTTCACTTCGCTTACGAATGACATTCTTCTTAAATTTTCAAACATACTCATTTGCAAAAATGACTGAAATAAATTTACTTAAGGATTCCCTTGAATTTCAGAGATTCTTTCAAGTAACTTATGAGCAAGGTGAAGAGCTTCATCATCTGAGCGGATGATTTTCTCGAACCCCTCCGAATCCGCTTCAGGATTATTTTTTTTATGGAGTTCAGTTATCCTTGTATATAAATTTTCGATTTCAGGTAAAGTTTTAAGTAATGCAGAAATAAATTTGGATAGTTCTAACAAATCCATTCCCTGAATTTCGGTAAGACTTAGTTCGATTTTTTCAAGTAATGCATCAAGAATTTTCTGCAGTACTTCCTCGACCGTGAGTGGTTCGGAATTTTCAGGGACGCTCGAGGTTGAAGCAATAATAATTTTACTTTTATTCGAGGTATATTCATCGTAATCGGCTGCACGATTCTCCCAATCGAACTTTTCAGCCCAATTTCTTGTTTGTTTGAGACCTATTCCATATTCTTTAGAAAATGCTTCAGTATTTCTTTCGGATGCTTTGAGCCAGGCAGAAAAGGTGCGGAACTGGCTTGCCGATTCATCTTTTCTCCGTGCGAATGAGTGCATATTTACCCCCTGTTATCAATTAATAATGAGCGAAAATAAGCACAGAGTTAGGTATTGTTATTTATTTAATTTTAACATTATTTTCAAATGAATTTAAAATTACACCCTTTCTATAGCTTTCAGCCATAGGATGGAAAATTTTGCCATGCTATAGACGAAGTCAATGGTATGGCTGAACTATCAATGTACTACTACCAATTTCATCGAAACCGCATCTTCGGAATTCTGAATAAAGTAGAAATAAATTCCCGAAGGATAATTTTCAGAATTAAATAATACGCTATGCTCGCCGCCTGTCTTCTCCTCATTTACAAGCGTTTCCAATATTTCACCCAACGAGTTGAAAATAGTTGTTGTAACAAATTCCGGTTTTTTAAGGAAATATTTAATTGTCGTATGAGTTGAAAATGGATTGGGATATGCATTTTCATTTGATTGCAAATCAGCATGTGGTTCATTAATTGAAGTTGGTGCGCATCTATCGAATATTCTTAGCTTTGGATAATCCCTGCCTTCATCGATGCACCAGATTGTTTGGAAATCCCAACCAAAAGTAAAACTCTTCATCATATCAGTTGTGGTTTTTCCGTAAGATTTACCTGTTAAAGGTGGATGTTGTGTTCCAATTGCCAATGAATCATAATAACTGCAATTAACATGTACATGACCTCCGATTCCACCGCCGTCAGTATAGAGCCCTCCAGATGATTGTCCTTCTAATTTCCCTGCAAAATAGCAATAATACAATGATGAACCACCTTCAAGTTCCGTGCTTACTCCAAAAAGTCCACCTGCATAATTTTCAGATATCACGTTACATGTAGAAAATGAATTATTTATTCCTCCGTTAATTTCTCCGAATAATCCTCCAACAACATATTTACCTTTAACAATACCGGTCGTATAACATTCATCAATTCTGGTATGCAATCCTGCAAATCCACATAATGCTCCGGTGCTATGTCCACCGATTATTTCGCAATTTTCTATTCCTAATCTTCTTACTTTTGTTCCATGAATACCATAATCCCCGGCTAAATGTCCAAAAAGTCCAACCTCAGAATCATCTGGTCTATTAATATAAAGGTTCTTAATTATACATCCTTGTCCATCGAAAACACCATATAGATAAACAGGTTTAAATCCTCTACCGCTATCCCAATTCCTTGTTTCAGAGGCATCGATATCATTCATTAAATTATAATAATAATAGTTAAAATTCTCAGTCCCTACTTCCTGCATTTCCTTAATATTAGTAATTTGATAAGGGTCGTCTTTAGTACCGCTACCCTTACCGGAAAAGGAATAAGATATTGATGTAAGAATGAAAAATAATAAAATGGTACGAAGTGGTTTCATTAT
This sequence comes from Ignavibacteria bacterium, assembly GCA_016844745.1. GTDB lineage: Bacteria > Bacteroidota > Ignavibacteria > Kapaibacteriales > UBA2268 > JAERMQ01. The sequence continues at coordinate 55,443 of JAERMQ010000007.1, forward strand.
AACACTAATTTAAATTTGTAACATAAATTTAATGTGTAGAGATTTGGGGTAGTTTGAGTTGTTCCACCTCCAAAATCCGGAATTTTAAATAAATCACTGAACCCAAAAGAAAGTGAGAAATTATCATTAAGTTTAAAATAGATACCTGTTCCAATATCAATAGCATAATAATCTTGCTTTGGCCTTAAAAATAACCAGCCAAAATGAAATGATAAGCGAAATTTTGAATTTTTATTGCCCAAATAAGCTTTAATAATAGCAGACAGTCCAATTTGAGAATACATACCATCATTCAAATTTATATATTTCATATTCAAATAATCAATATTATTGGATGAAATTGCTTTCGTTAGCCATGAATGAGCAAATAATTCAACTGAAAAATGATGTGCCTTTGTAAACGGAATTTCAAGTCCTAAAGTTACAGTAGGAGCATAATTAAATTGTTGACCCCAAAAATCTCTATCCCAGGCAATGCCTGAACCAGCCATAACAATCAAGTCAAGCCCTTTTTCATCAGGAACTTTGTTTTTGTTTACTATAGAATCATTATTTAGGGAAGGTGAGTTTTCAATAGCATTTGCAAGACATTGAACATTTAACGTCAATAAAAGTAAAGAAATAAAAAGTAATATCAAATATTTCATATTTACCTACTTCATCAGAAAAAATTTTGTAGTTTTCTTTAAAATGCGCTTTAGGTCTTACTTTTACAGTGTATGGTTTCTTTTTTAATATAAGTTGTTTTGAATTGAAATGCGAATTACATCAAAAATGATTCATTCCATCTATTTTCAAATAGAATCATTAATGTAAACCTTTGTGCAACTTTGAGCTTCACCTTTGTGCAACTTTATGTCTTTTACTTTGTGCCCTTTGTGTTAAATTCACTTCTATCATTTTAAGAAGAATTTTTACAACAAAGGACACAAGGGGTTTTTAGCTAAATTCAAAGAAATTAAATAGCTCCTTGTTAAAGTTACTTTTGTCCGGTTCGAGCAACGCACCAATTCTTTTGGAAATGAACTTTGAATCTAATGTTGCAAACTTCATCCTGATGAGTGATGGTTTTGGTAAACTTGCATTTTCCCATTCAATTATCAGATAATCGCCTATTTTCTTATTTACTTGTAAATTACTCGTTAAAAATGTTATTACAACATCACCAAAGATGTTGAATTTTTCAGGAGAAATAATTAAAGCAGGCCTCCACTTACTGCCGGATAAATCCGTAAAAGGAAATGGAACAAGAACAATATCCCACTTTTTAAAGTGTGTCATAAATTTCGTCTTCTTTGTTGTTCCATTCTTCAAAGGAAATTTCTGATAACTTCATTGCCTGATAAGTCAAATTTATATCCAAATCATCAATGAATGTAACTATTACTTTAGAGAAACTGATATTATCCGGTTTTTCATCAAAGTAAACATTACCATCCTTATAGATTGCATTTACTGATGTTAACATATTGATTTTATTAAATTTAAAAATTAATTTATTTCAGTTCAATTAAATAAAAATATTCTTTATGAACCTTTGTGCAACTTTGTGTCTTTTACTTTGTGACCTTTGTGTTAAAATTCTTCATAAAATTACAGGAAGTTTTTAACACAAAGTACACAAAGGCTTCCACAAAGGTCACAAAGGAAATTTACATTAGATGTCCTACATCTGGCAGATGTAGGACATCTCTTCTAAAAAAATAACTTTAAAAATTATAATTCAATCCGTAAACCCATCCGTATTTAAAGGAATTCAAGAACTGGTCCTGCATTGGATAGACCAGCAAACTTCCCTGATACGCTACGGATAAATAGATATGATTGAATATTTCAAAGTTCGAGCCGATTTCAAATTTTCCGTAAGGTCCGACTATTGTATTGCCGGCTAATAATTTTGTGTAAGGAATAATCATTTCACCTAGAATAAGGTCGGGTGCAGTAAGTCGAAGGGATGCGCCGTAGAACACCAATAACGGATTCTGCTGATACAACTGCAATTTCCCATCCTTAACGAAATTGAATTTCTGTGCAAAATTATCGCAGCCAATTTCAAAGCCCGCTGCAAAGTACCGGTTGAATTTATAAAGTGCGTTAATCCCAAAACCTGAGTACCAGGGCAGTGTTTGCTGCAAATCCAACTGTGTTGGCGATGCGCCTGAAGAGAAGTTTAAATTGACGGATATTTTTGTGCTATCGTAAACAGGAATTAGAATATCATCGGAATAACCATTATAACCTCCCGGTAAGTCAACATCCCGAACACTTGATGCCGAACTGCTTCTCGAAGCTGTCCCTACTGTTACACTCGGAGGAATTCCGAAGCCGCCGGATTTGCCTGATTTCGGTTTCTGGCTTCTTCCGTTCGTTCCTTTACTGGAATTAGCAGTACGGTTTAATGCATTATAAGCCATATCTGAATTAACCGTTAAATCCTGTTCATTCGATATGTTAGAACTAATGCTTTTTCGCGAAGAGCCTGAATTTCCTTTTTCAATTCTGGCAAAGCGAAATGTTTTTGTTGTTTTATCTGCATTTACTCTAACATTCCGCTTAATGCTTTCTATTGATTTACTAAGAGAAGCATTATTTTCGGATGCCTGCCCAGAAGTCTTTTCATCCTGCAATGTTATGTTCGATGAAACAGGAATATCAGCCTTCGAGGAATTGACTGAGCCTGCATTTGCATCAGATTGTACAGCTAAGGAAGAACCATTTGTTTTCACATTGTCCCGATTCGCTGAACTGCCATTATCTTTATTCGAGAAATCAACCTGAAGAAACATAAAAGTCAATGTCGTCATTAGCACTGTTAGCAGCGCTGCAGCACCAACAGGAAGAGCATATCTTTTCAGCCAACTGCCGCCGGAGGAACCCATTATTCCGGTTGTCTGTCCTGAATTCCCATTTGGTATGGAAAATCCGAGAGACGAGAAAATCGATGCGGTCGATTCTATTGGCGGAGTAATTGAATTCATATCGCTGCGGGCTATAAGCTGCAATTTAACCTGGGAGTCGAATTCGTTTCTCAGTACCGTATCAGTGCCTAACTGTGAAAAAAGTTCATCCCTTTCGGATTGGCTCAATCCGCCGTCCAAGTATTCGTGAATTAGTTTAGAGTTATTCATTTCTATATCCATTAAAATTATTTTCTTATTTAAATTGTTTTAGCATTATAATTATTAATTTCGCTCATGTATGGCGCTAAAATATTTCTGAGCTTTTCTTTTGCCCGCCAGACGCGGTTTTTCAGGGTTGAAGTATTCTCGCCTGTAATTTCTTCCATCTCCTGATATGATAAACCCTGGTACTGCCTGAGTACGAAAGCCTCACGATAATCGAGCTCTAATAACTCAATAGCATTGGCAAGTACTTCCCTTAATTCCCTGTCTTCGTATTGTTCGTCATTAGTTGGAACAAGGTAATCTTCAAATCTGAAATTGGCTTTATTCCTTGTTTTATAGTTAAAACATAAATTTCTTGCAATGGTTAAAATATAAGCTCCAACGTTATCTACTTTGCGTTTTCCCTGGGCAAAGGAGTAGAATTTCAAGAATGTCTCCTGAAAAATATCCCTGGAATCATCAGGATTTCCGGTTATTCTAAGGCAGTAAGCAAACACACGCTGGGAATATCTGGAGTATAGCTCGGCAAATGCACCTTCGGCGTCGCTTTTTTTATTGCGCATCGCTTTGAATAGTTCGCTGCTGCTATATTTGCCGAATTCTTTTTTCATATTTTTATTTGTCTGAATTAGGATTTTTAGGATTAAAGGATTTTAGGATTTATTCCTTTCTTCATACTCCTATCATTCCTCGTTCCTTATTCATATCATAAACTTTATTCAACTTATAATTCATAATTCATAATTCATAATTTTTTTCATTAACCATTAACCATTGACCATTAACCATTGACCATTAACCATTGACCATTGACCATTAACCATTAACCATTGACCATTAACCATTGCTTTACCTTCCCCAAAACCCTCTGAAAGAATTATTACATAGCATAAACGTTCCAAAAGAGCTGTTATTTTCAACGTTTACTATTTTCAAAGTAGCAGTTGGGTTTTGTTCCTCGCCAACAGTAAATTGACTGAATATTACTGATTTCCCATCAGGATTCCATTGTCCGAAAATATTTTTCTCGGTTGAATCATCCTGTGTAATCTGGAAAAGCGAGGGTTCATGGTTGGTTATCTCGCATTTCCACAATGCCCCGCTCTTAGAAGTATAAACAAAACTGCTGCCATCATAGGATAGTGCAGGCGCTATTGCGCCCTGTTGCTTTAGGTTAACGGAATCCATTTCTGCAGTTGCTATATTGACGATATAAACAATACTTGTTGAGTCATTTGACATTGATACAGATATCCTCTCCCCGTTTTCCGACCATTCGCAGGTCTGTTCGTAAGCAGGAGTGCTCATCTGTACTGCAATAGGTTTGGATAATATATAATCGTCATTTTGTACGTTGTAAACCTTCAATGTTACGAGCTTGCTTGTTAAGTCATAATTCAGGAAGGCAACGGAATTTTCTTTCGGGGAAAATGAAGGAATAGTCCGGCTCATTATTCCGGAAAAAGGTCTTCTTACTATTTTATTCACCACATACATCTGATTATCCCCGCAAACGAAAGCAACCATCGAGCCGTCCGAAGATATTACCGGATAATTAATTCCCGTAGAAAAATCCGATTCTACCGAACTTGCCACAACGCTGGTATCATTTCCATCGGCATTTGCAGTCATTACTTTAGATATGCCGCTCTCATTTCTTAAAAAAGCAAGCATACCGTTTTTTGACGGTCTGGAAAATAATTTAGCGTTCCTGATTATTTCCTTCAGGCTTTTTCCATCTGTCGATATTTTATAAATTGACGGCATATTGTTGTTTATTGTACTTCCCCAAAAGTAAATTTCTGTTTTTCCGCTTCCGCAACATCCCAAACCGGTTGGGTTACTGCATGGATTGCATCCCCAAAGCCTCATCAACACAATGATTCCGGCGGTTGTCAGTAAAATTCGAAAGCAAATTTTTATATTATTTCCCCAAATTTTCAAATACTTTTTCATTTTTTGCAACTTCACTAACTATATGACACATGAAACGTCAAAACGTCTCAAAAAATTTTCACTTTTTTTCACTTTTTTTTAAATTATTTTTTATTTTGTCATAAAAATATGATTATATTGATTAAAAACTAACTATATTTTGTATTAATTACTAATCCTATTTTATTGTATTTCAAAGTCTTAAGAATATTGTTCACTATAGTATTTTCTCCTCCCAAAAATAATTTAAAAATTACAAAATATTTTTATGAAAGTGGATTTTTTTTATTGAATTTTTGATACTTTTAAATAATCAAAGAAATGTCATTCGCAAGCGAAGTGAAGAATGACATTTTCCTTATCAAAATGATGAAACAATAATTTCGTGAAGAGCCTTCAATGCGCTTTCAGCATCATCGGGTCGAAATGCAGTTACAATAAATTCGTTCGACATTCCTGAAAAAATCGCCTCAGGTGGATACTTTTCAAAAACTGTCCCGAGCTTACTGAAAAGCTCTCCTGAGCCCATGCCGGTCAACATTTCGCCTATAAGAAAAATTGCAGAAACAGGAATGTTTTCAACCGCTGCCTCGAAATCAATTCCGAGAAATAATTCTTCGTCATGATTCGGAACGTCGGTAAGGTAAATCTCTAAATTTTCTGCTCTGCATTGATAATACACTTTTGATTCCAGAGCATCAATAAGCGATTGGAACCTGCTTTCCGTTTTTTTACTGCCAATATTATCTGGAAATGTAAATTTTCTAAGCATACATTTTTTTTGTAGAACTAAAGATTGTAATGTAGCCCGTTTCATTCCGGTATTATTAAGTATTGTAGTACCCGGATTTTCCATCTCAAATGTATTTAATACCCGAACAGGAATATTATTGTCTAAAGCCGGTTTTATCGTATCGGGATGAAGCACTTTTGCTCCGAAATAGGATGCCCAACGAATAGCAGTAAAGGACATCTCAGGGAGTGTGCAGGCATTTTTTAAAATTCTTGGGTCACCGGACATAACGCCATTAACGTCAGTCCATATCTGAATTTCACCGGCATCGACCGCCCAGCCAATTATTGCGGCTGAATAGTCAGAGCCACCCCGTCCGAGAGTAGTTGTTCTGCCGAAGGAATCGGAAGCAATAAATCCTTGAGTAATGATTGGTTTGTTATTCCCAAATAAGGGTGAAATTGTTTCTTTAGCTGCGATGCTGGTTTCATCGAAATCAACCGATGCAGAACCAAAAGCGCTGTCAGTACAAATAATATTTCGAATATCGAGGAATACGGATTCAATCCCATAGCATCGGCATGCAGCTTCAAAAATATTAGTTGATAGCAACTCACCATTTGCTACAGCAGAATCGGATGTTCTGTCGGTTAATTCTCCTAATAAATTGGCTGCTTCTATAAAATTCTTCAAATCGTCAAGCAGCTTCTTTACCGGCTTTAAGGCTTCTTCTTTATATTTCTTTTTATCAATTAGCTCATTAATCAAATTCAGGTGGTGGATTTCGATTTCCCTATATATGTCCAATGCTTTATTCTTGTCCCCGGCAGCAGATATTTCCATTGCCTTCAATATTTTATTCGTAATACCGGAACATGCTGAGAGAACAACTATCAGCGGTTCAGCAGAATATTTACGGACAATTGATAATACGGTTTTCATAGCAGTTGCATCTGCTACTGAAGTGCCGCCGAATTTCATAACAATCATAATTTCACACAAATAAAAAGACTTCAAAATTAGTTAAAAATTTTGAATATTAAAATTCAACACTGTAAAAAACGTCTCCAGTTCTTTAAAAAAAATTAATTAGAAAGAATGTTTTGAACTTGAAAATATTTAGAATTTTTTTATTGTTTACACTTGTAATAGCAATCACACCATTTAATTTATTAAGCCAGAAAGATGATAAAGAATCAAATAATAATACACCTTTCGGTCGAATAACAGGCAAAATATTCGAGGCGGATTCATCCAAACCTCTAATTGGAGTCACAGTTATATTACATCGTGAATTGGATTCCTCACAAGTGACTGGTACATTTTCAGATAAAAGTGGAAATTTCAAACTTGAAAATATTGCACTTGGCAGATATTATCTTCTCGTCCGTTCAATCGGATACAGGGAATTAAAAATCAGACCGGTATGGATTACTGAAAATCGAAAAGATTATACGCTCAATCATATTAAACTCTACGCTCAGGCTGTAACCACTGGCGCTGTCGAAGTAACCGGATATAAGGATTTGTTACAGTCAGGATTGGACAAAACAGTTATTCAGGTAGAAAAAAATCTTACTGCCCTCGGCGGTTCTGCAACCGATGTTATGAAAACTATTCCATCAGTAACTGTTGATATCGATGGGAATGTCAGCCTGAGAGGCAGCGCGAATGTCAGGATTTTAGTTGACGGCAAGCCTTCAGGACTTTCAAGTACTGATATATTAGATATGATACCTGCTTCCCAAATTGAAAGTATAGAGCTGATAACAAATCCATCTGCAAAATATGACCCGGAAAGCTCTGCCGGTATCATAAATATCGTCCTGAAAAAAGAGAGAGACAGCGGTACTAACGGTATGATGAGCATTAATGCCGGAACCGGAGATAAATACAATGCATCTGTCAACCTGAATTACAGAACTACCGATTTTAATCTATTTGGCAGCTATAATGCAAGATATTGGAGTATGGCAGGTTATAATCAAATCAATCAAAAAAATACAAAACCTGATACGATTTTTACTATACTTCAGCGCGAAGATTATGGTCGTCATGGTGGATTCCATAGTATTAGGCTTGGGATTGATTATTTTATTAATCCGGATAATCAATTGACTTTTTCGGCATTACCTCACTTCGGCAAACGTAATAACGGCGAACTGCTTTCCTTCGATGAGCTTAAAACCCCGATTGGCAGATACAATTATTTTACAAGGCATAACGATGAAAGCTTCCCATTTAACAGCCAGGATTATTCTTTGAATTATAAAAACAATTTGGGAAAGAATCATGAACTTACCACCGATGTATTTATGTCATCATCAGAAAGGGATTTTACTTCAGATTACGTTCACAAAGATTATTCGGTTGACTCCAATAAAACAATCAGCCCTAACTATAACTCACTTGTATTGAGCCGTACGAGAAATAATAATAAGGGTTTCAATTTCACAGTACAGGCAGATTACAAGCGTCCGGTAAACGCTCAGGGTTCTTTTCAGGCGGGCTACAAATCGAGTATCCGGTATGCCGATATGGATTTTATTTATAATAATTATGATTCATTTTCAAATGCATGGCTGAATGATACCAAAAAATCAAATCATTTTATTTATGATGAAACTATTCATGCGGGTTATCTCATTTATTCCAACTCAATAATTGGAATCAATTATCAAATTGGATTACGTGGGGAACAAAGCTTAATTACAACCGACCTAAGAACAACAAATGAAAAAAATAATAAAAGTTATTTCAGCTTTTTCCCGTCAGTTCATTTCAAATACGAAGCGAGTCCTGTTGTTTCATACATGCTAAGCTATTCCAGAAGAATCAACAGGCCAAGCACTCGCAGCCTGAATCCGTTTACCGACTATGATGACCCTTTGAATTTATCCTCAGGTAATCCCAATCTCGACCCTGAATATCCGAATGTTTTCGAGTTAGGGGGGGCGTTTATTTTACCTGATATAACAATAACGTCGAATTTATTTTTCCGCCAGACAAACAACTCAATTACCGACATTAGTGTGATGTTGGATTCGATGGTAACACTGGAGACACCTAGAAATCTTGAATTAGTACGAAATTATGGTATGGAATTAATTATGCAGCATGAGTTATTTGAATGGTGGCGTTACGACTGGAATCTGAGTTATTACCGTCAGGAAGTACGCGGAGAATTTATATATAAGGGAGAGACTAAGGATTTAACAGAAAATCATAATAGTTGGAATGCAAAGTTCAATACATTTTTTAGTTATAATAAATTCCTTGAATTTCAGGTTTCCGGATATTATTCTGCGCCGTCGGTATCTGCACAGGTTAGGAACGGAGAATCATATTCATTCGATGCCGGTATGAAAATTATTCTTATGGATGGGAATTTTTCGATTAATATGCGAGGAGGAGATATTTTCCATACTTATAAGAACCTTTATGTTACCAAAGGAGCAAACGGTAACTTTAGTTTTCTTATAGATACCAGGCGAATAAGGGAATCACAGGTTTTTTATCTTGGAATATCTTATAAATTTAACAATTTCTCCCGCCCTAATGACCGTCGGAATGGGAACGGAGGACAGGATATATTCGATTTGGATTGAGGCGGGATTAGGCTTTTAGGCTTTTAGACTTTTAGGCTTTTAGGCTTTTAGGCTTTTAGGCTTTTAGGCTTTTAGGCTTTTAGGCTTTTAGGCTTTTAGGCTTTTAGGAAAAAAATGTAATATTCTAATGTCATATCAAGAATTAAGTGACAATCAGGGATGATTGTCCTACTTTGAATATTAAGATATAAGTAGCTCAATCATCTTGATTGAGTTTGAAAAAGTAGGGTTGAAATGCCACTAGCAGACTGGTTGTCTTAAAACTTTAATGCTTAAAAACCTTCAGCCTAAACCACTACAGCCTAATACCTTTCAATAATTATTTATTAGTTTCGTTTTAAAGTAAATGACTATACAAGAAGAAATAAAGCAAGCGGTATTGAAGGTCGAACCGAATGCCGAAGTATATCTGTTCGGCTCCCGCGCTCGTGGCGATTTCCGGGATGATTCGGATTGGGATTTGCTAATTCTTCTTTCAAACGAAGTAAATTGGAAACGCAAGGACCCAATTTACAACATTCTTTATGATGTTGAATTAAACAAGAATACTATTTTTAATACATTTATTTATTCAAATGATTATTGGAAAGACAGCGATTTATTGCATATTACTCCTTTTTATAAAGATATATCAAATGATATTATCAGGTTATGAGCAAATCAAAAATGGCTGCACGAAGCCGAACAATTTATCAAGGCTGTCAAAGAATATATTGAGTCGATGCAATAATCCTTCTAATCAAATTCTTCTAAGAAAAAAATTTCCTCAACAGGTTTTTCAAATATTCTTGCTATTTTCAGTGCTAAAGTTGTTGAAGGTATATATTTGCAAAGTTCAATTGCATTTATTGTCTGTCTGCTCACTTTAGTAAGTTTTGCAAGGTCGTCCTGTGTTATATTCTTAATTGCCCTTTCGATTTTTATTTTATTTTTCATTCACCTTTAACCTTTTTGATTTATAAAGAACGAAATTAAACCTAAGAATGAAAATAAATAAAATACTGTAAAGGTTGAAGACTAATATCAAAGCAAAAGGCCAACCATAAAAAAAGAATAAACAAAATAAAAGGAAAATGATATTTAAATAGACAGACCAAATAAGAGATTCGAGCCTTAATTTAGTGATATACTCGTCCTCATTTTTTTCTCTTGAAAAAGCAGTTAAAGTTAAACTTAATATAATTAGTATTCCAGATACAGTGCCGGATAGATCATGTTCGACAAATCCAAAAAGTGTGGAATTTCCGGAATTCCCCAATGACCATATAGTGAAAACAGGAAATTTTAATAATAATTCTTCATCGAATAATAACACCACTGAGAATAATAATAAGGAAAAAACCGTTGATAAGAGACCGATTTTTTTGAATTTGTTCGGAAATAAAAATCTTGTTTCCATATATACTCCAAATATGTTAAATTTACTTGTACAAATATATATAATATTTTACATTATGTCAAGTATATTTTACATATTTGTAATTATTGGAGTCTTCTGAAAAATGTCATTCCTCAGAAAGAGCCTTTGTGAAAAGCCAAGAAGAATGTCATTCCTGCGATGCAGGAATCCATTTGCCGCATGAATACTGGATTCCCACTTTCGTGGGAATGACAAAAAATGCTTTTTAGAGTGAACTCAATATTTATAACTCATAACTTATAATTTATAATTATTTTCCCCTTCCATCAAGTATAGCCAATGTCTCCTTGCATTTTTCCGCAGCCCTTTTGACTATAGTTTCCGACTCGGCTAATACTTTTTTCTTGAAGGTTTCATCGGTAATTCCGGGCATATTGATTAAAACATTACGCCATGCACCCCAAATCCCAACTTCGAGCGCACGAGCGCCAACCTCGACATCCGACTTCGAAGCTATATTGCCAAAACGCGCGCAATCCAGCATCTGTTCCCATATCGCATCACCTATCCGCATTGTAGTTAGCGGCACATTGATAGCTTTCATTAACCCATTCTGCATGGCTTCTGCTCTAATCTTTTGCTGTTCGGGAGTATCCTTCGGCAGGCGTATTGCTTCCATATAATCATTGAAAGCATTCGTATCGGCATCAATCATCGGTATTAATTTTTGTACGGCATTGTGCAGCGGGGGAATGATACGTCTCATCTCACTATCGACATTTTCGAATTTACGAACGCCATAAGTAAGCTGGGATACCATAGTCCCCAATGCAGTTCCCAATCCAGCCAATAATGCTGATACCGAGCCTCCGCCGGGGGCTGATGTTCTGGCAGCCACGGAATTAATAAAATCACGAACAGAAAGGCTTGCCAATGGCTCTGAATTGCTATCCTCTAACATATATTCGATAATCCTTTTCTTCGGTTCGAATTTCGATACTGAATTAAGCCCTAAGCGTTCGGCTACGAGTCGGATTTTCTGGTCATCACCGGCGAGCATCAAATTCTCTTTTTCAATGTAATAATCCGCTGCAAACAGCATAGCCTCGAGAGGTATCAATCCGACTAACTCCGAGCCGGCAACTCCGACACGCAGAACTGCGGCTAATCGCCGGGCTTCCTCGAATGCAACATGAGGTGGTGTAACTTTGTAATTTGTAAGGTTAATTGAAATCTGTGCCATGCCGTATTCGTCAACCTGCCAGCCGATAGCCTTACATTCCTTTAATAAGCCCGGCTCGCCTTCGCCGCGACCGGCTTCACGCATATCGAGGGCAATACGATGAGCCTGTTGGCTGGTACCGAGAATATTAACGTTGTATGCAATTAAAAAGAAGCGTGCGCCTGTACAGGTAGCGCCCCATTCGGGAATAAATTTGGCAGGTCCGAAATCCGGCTTCCATTCTGATTTGGTAATACGAGTTGGCAACGCTTCATAATCGCCTTCCCGGATTTGTGGCAGATGCTTGCGATACTCGAGTGGCTGCGCTTCTTCATACAGATAAATAGGTATTCCAAGTTCCTCGGCAGCGCGCTTACCGAATTGTTTGGCAAGCTCGACACATTCCTCCATCGTTACACCGGATACCGGCACAAATGGGCATACATCCATTGCTCCAATACGGGGATGCTCGCCATGTTGATTGCGCATATCGATAAGGCGGCGGGCGCAACGGGCGGAATTGAGCGCTCCCTCAACGACTGCTTCCGGCGAACCGACGAAAGTATATACAGTGCGGTTTGTGGATTTTCCGGGGTCTACATCTAACAAGGTGCAGCCTTCGGTTTTGCGGATAGAATCGGCGATTGCTTCTATTATTTCAGGATTCCTGCCTTCGGAAAAATTCGGCACACATTCTACTATTCTTCTCATATTAGATTAATTAACAAGTTTATAAATCATAACAAGTATAAAATATCAAAATTAGTGATTTTTTTTGAGATAGTTATTTCAACTCATGAATGGTGAATGAAAGAAAAAATATTTTCACTTGTTTGAAATTTTAAAAAAATTACTTAATTTAATAATCGTGATAAATGTATGATGTTTCCGTAACTTTTTATTGAAAAATTTACCATAAGGTCTGATTCGGCGAAGAATACCGGAAATTGTTATTATCATTATAGGTTAAAGCAATCAATTTTGGTTTTATATACAAAGGATTCATTATGATAAAGAGATTTATTAGTTTTTTAACAGTTGCCTTACTTTTATCAATTTCTACATTCAATGCCTCCGGATTCCCCACTTATGACTCCTACGATAAGCTATTGAAAGGTTTGTTAGATATCAATATAACTTCCGGTGAATCTTATAATGCTGAAGGGTATATGCTCGATATGGACTACGGTGGAATCAGCTTAGAATCAGGAGCAATTTATCCCTTCCAGCCTCTGAATGGACGCACATTCGGATTTTTCTTTAAGGGCAGCGGTCGTTTCACAATTGATATTCCATGCAAACCGGAAAAAATCCAAATGAGGCGTTTCTTCAAAGAAGAAAGTATCGATGACGAAATTGAATGGGCTATGTTCTTCTTTGGGGATAGTTCCGTGTATCAAATGGCAATAAGCACACCAAAGTCAATAGCAGGAGAAGTTGATTTCGAGAAGTGTAAAAAGGATTACATTAATTATGGATTTGGAAAAGAACAGGTTATATTGACAATACCAATATTCGAATCATATCTTAATGGCAGGTGTGAAAATACTTTATATATCATGATGAAAACAAAGAATCATGATATACTTGTTTATGAATATAATCCTTATGATGAAGAGGAAGTGTCTGTAAGTAGAGGTGATTTCTTTATGGGCTATGGGTACATATCAGAAACAATTTGTCAATATTATTCGAAAAATTATAATCCCGATTCAGATACAATATTGAGATTGAAGGATGATATAACAATTGATGATTACACTATAGATGTAGTATTCAATGAAGATTTGGATATGCAGAGTTCTACAAAAGTTAAAGCTAAGGTTCTAAGAGATTCATGCTTATGGATACCATTATACTTTGGTGATTATTCCCCATTTAAAAACTTTTTAAAGGTGGATTCAATCTTACTTCCCGATGGCAATGATTTAGAGTTTTATCAACCATCATTAGGGTCATGGATTTGGGTAAAACTTCCGAAAATATCGAAAAAAGATGATTTTTTCCAAATGACTTTTTATTACCATGGGAATATATTTTTATATAGAGAAGGATATCAGATTATGCGGACTTCAACGGGATGGTACCCAAAGGCAAATTATAAAAATAAAGCCAATTTTCATTTAACCTTCACTTATCCGTATAGGTACAAATTGGCGAGTGTTGGGGAGATGCTTAATAAATCCGAAAAGGAAAAAATGATTACAGCGGTTTGGGAACCTAAATCCAAAATCCGCAATTGTTCATTCAATATTGATAAATACGATATCAAAAACGGCAGCGGAAGCGAAGGTGAAACCTTTGATCTATTATATAAAAATATAGAATTTGCAGCAGATGTGATAGATGATGTTAAAAACAGTTGGGCTTTCTTTTCTAAACTTTATGGGAAATTACCCTATAATAAGTTAAATATAACCGAGTTATTGGCGGGTCATGGTGAAGCTTTCCCTGGTTTACTTCATTTATCCTCAATAACATTTGTACAAGGAGGGTCTTATGGATATCAGGAACTTTTTCGCTCGCATGAAGTCTCTCATCAGTGGTGGGGAATTGGTTGTGATTTTCTTTCATATCGTGACCAGTGGCTTAGCGAAGGTTTTGCTGACTATTCTGCCCTGATTTACCTCCAATTAATAATGAAGGATAAAGATAAATTCTTTAAAGCTTTGGTAAGATATAAAGAGCATTTGCTTGAGTTAAGAAAATCATTTTTTGGTAATGGAATTGAACAGGGCGTTATTTCACTTGGATACAGGAACTCAACTATTAAAAGCCCTGAGGATTATAGTTTAGTTGTGTATGAAAAAGGCGCATGGGTGCTGCATATGATTAGGAATATGCTTTTAGACCTGACAACAATGAAAGAAGACCTGTTTATGAGCCTTATGAGCGATTTCTATAAAAAATATCAGGGGAAAAATGCTCGGACTATTGATTTTATCAGGATGTTGGAAGATAAGACTAAAATTGAGTTCGGTTGGTTTTTCGACCAGTGGGTGGACGATAATAAAATACCCAAATATACATTTTCTTACAAAGTTGACCCTACTTCAAATAAATACAAGGTTAGATGCCGTGTGCGACAGGAAAATGTTTCGCTCGATTTCAAAATGTTTATTCCTATCAAAGTCGTTTTCGCAGATAAAAAAGTCCATCGAATTCGTGCATTCATAACAGGCGCTAATGCAGAATTCGACCTTGCTGTATTCGACAGGGAACCTGAAGAAGTAATCTTCAATGACTTGGAATCCGTTCTTTGCGAAGTGGAAAACGAGAAGTGGAAGGATTGATAAAAGATGTCCAACATCTGGCAGATGTTGGACATCTATCCATTGCCAACAAATGAATACTTGATTCGAAGATTAATTGTCATTCGTAAGCGAAGTGAAGAATCCAGAAGCCGCATTGGGACTGGATTCTTCGCTCCTCTCCTAATGAACACTTTATAATAAAATGAGGTTTAAGTTAATGAAATAATTGAATTTACCACCCCCTACCCCCTCCTAAAATAGGAGGGGATTTTAAATTTTTTTTCCCCTCCTATTTTAGGAGGGGGTAGGGGGTGGTAAATTTGTTCATTTCAGTGTCAGTGAAAGCTCGCTTTTACTTTTGCCTCTGAATGACATTCTTCCATTTTTGATAATTTTCACACCGTCTCATCCGCAGGAATGACATTTCGCTAATTTTTAAAACCATCCTATATTTATTTTGCAACTTTTTGCTCAGAAATTTGTTTATTGTTATGGTTAGGGAGAAGATTGTTCAAATTTATTATAAGATGAGAAAATGAAAAACCTGAGAATTTTACTTGTAATAATAATAGCAACGCTATTATCCTGCCAAAATAATGACCCTTTATCGCCTGATACTTTCCCGGAAATTGTTAAGACCCGTTATTCATTACAAGGAACCGTATGGAAATGGGAAAAATATAAGGACGAAAAAGGGAAAATAATTTTTGTTGAAGATTCCAATAAGCGCCCTTTTATTTTAGACTTTGTAAACGATTCTTCAATAAAAGGATTGTCCGGTTGTAATGACTTTGGATGTGGTTATTCAATGAACAAAGATTCAATCATTATCCAAGATGGTCTTACAACTGAAGTTAATTGCTCATTAACGGGTCTATTCTTTTCTTCATTAAGTGGTAAAAGTATTTTTGCTGCGAATGACAATGAAATGCTCTTGAAAACAAATCATCCCGAATGCAAAGAAATGTACTTCACGAGGAATACATCTAATCCGAAATTTCACAGAAATGAAATTAAAGATATTGATGTGAATGGCGATGGTATTGTAGATTTTTCGTTTAATTATATTGATTACTATGATACCAATAACATTAACTTAATCAATGAGGGATTATCCGTACATGCTACTAATAAAGGCAATTATTTTACCCCATCTTTTCAATTCAAAAAATTAAATGATACTATCGGTAATAATATCAAGTATTTTGATAAGGTTATTCAACAAATATCGGAATGTTGTAAATATTACTTTGGCTGGTATGATTATTGGTTCCCATCTTATACGAAAAAATATATGCCAATAAAAGTAAAATTATCCGATGGAGAACACTTAGGCTGGATTTGCATTTCTGTGTCAAGACGAACAGGGGATTTGACAATACATGATTATACACTAAATAAAATAGCAAATATGCCCATAATTGCCGGAAAGAAATAATCAATTTTCTTTAATAAGCATTTTATAAGAATTAATTTATTTAAAATTTATATTCCTTAGCCTGTTATAGATTTGCTTTGGTTAAAAAATTCGCCACAAGTGATTGCAATCGCAGAAATAACTATAAAACATTTCAATAAATTTATATTATGCGGATATAATTTTTGGTTTGCTTTTTGCTAATCTCAATATATAGTTTTATTAAGGTGGGTTCTAAAAATTCAATTTAGGCTGTCATTCTGAGCGAAGCGAAGAATCTATCTTGTTGATTTTAAAGAAAACTGGATTCTTCGCTTCGATTCTTCGCTTCGCTCAGAATGACAATTTTTAGAACCCCCCTTAATTGTAAAATGTAATATTATATTAGGAGAATTATGAATAAAACTTCTGTTTACGACAAAGTAAATTTCTATCGCACCGAGCCTTCGAACAAGAGTTCGAAGTTCCTGAAAGACCACGATATCAGGAACAGGCAGTTGTTAATCGATATACTTGGCAACGGTAACCGTCAGCATGTAACAAAAGTAATTCGTGATTGGGTTTCTGCTGCTGAGAGTATGGAATAAAGTACTTCCATAAAGAAAAAATATGGACAAATTGAAAAATTAAGAACCCCTCCCTAACCCTCCCCGAAGGGGAGGGAATCTAAGTCCCCTCCCCTTCGGGGAGGGTTAGGGAGGGGTTCTTCGACTTTCAATTTATTATATTAAACTGCCTTATATAATCTTTATCACCTATTGTTATTCTCAGGATAAACGTTCCTGACGGCAGTGTGCCTTCAATAGGAATATTCTCATTATTCACTCCGGGTTGTCTCGAGCCGTTTGAAGCTTTTATGGGTATTTCGGAGCCATTAATGCCGAACAACCTGAATTCAACCGATTCAACAGTATTAAGTTCATAACTGATATTGATTATTCTACCAGCCGGATTGGGATAAACCTTAAGATTTAATATATCGGTAAATTCATTTCCGACATCGTTTATTGTCGATTCACTCCAGATTTTGAATTTAAAGATATCGCAACTATCGAGTACTGTTTTTGGCGGCATTTTAGCGCATCCACTGCCTCCTGAGACGCCGCAATACATCAGCTTTCTATTAGCAAGGGAAATTGAATCAATTGTGAAATCCAGTCCATTGGGAGCATCGATACCGTCCCTGTGGCAACTCGTGCAATTGGCTTTCAGAATCAGTTTGATTGTTTTCAAAAATGAAAATCCTGTCGTATCGCATGGCGTTGTATCCTGGGCGCTGCTCCAAATCCTCAATTTGGTAAGTGAGCAGGAATCAATAAACAATCCAGGCGGCATGGGTTTATAACCTGATACATGATTCGAAGCTGCATATACCAATTTTCGTGAATTAATAACAACAGTGTCTATTGATAAATCCAGACCTTTTGGCGGATTCGGTCCACTATGGCATGTAACGCAATTATTCACTATTATTGGTCTGATTGTACCGGAGTAAGTAATATTATTAGTATCGCAGGGTTTATTATCTTTCTGCAACGCCCATATTCTGTACTTTGCTGTCGAACATGTATCGAGGGTAATTCCCGGAGGCATCGTTGCATAACCGGTTATTTTTGATGTAGCGCCGTAAATTCTTAATGTTGCCCGAATAATAATACTATCCTTAGTATAATCAAGACCTAAAGGCGGGTTAGCTCCGCTATGACAGCTTAAGCACTGGGTTTGCATTAATGGTTTAATAGTACCCGAAAATGTAACATTTGAAGTATCGCAGGGTTCCGTAATTTTAGGATAAGCCCAGATTTTAATTTGCTTCACGGTACAACTATCTGCTTTTATTCCCGGAGGCATTGTTGTATAGCCCGATAATCCTGCAACAGCGCCATAAATTCTTGTTTTATTTATTTTAACTAAGGTATCGCTCGTAAAGTCGAGACCCTTAGGAGGATTAGTTCCGCTATGGCAGCTTATGCACTGCTTTTGTAATATCGATTTTATGGTTGAATCATAAGTAACGTGGGTAGTATCGCATGGACCCGTAACATTTGGCAAAGCCCATATCCTGATTTTTTTAATTGAGCAGGTATCAGCCTTAAATCCGGGAGGCATCGCTTTATATCCGGACAATCCGGCAATGGCTCCATAGATTCTCATTTTTGAATTATCTGAAATATTATCATTTGAAAAGTCTAAACCAAGGGGGGAGCTATAACCGGTATGGCAGGAGAAACATAAATTCTGCAAAATAGGTTTGATTGAACCACTATAAGTGATTTTGGATGTGTCGCATGGTCCTGTTAAATTACCAACTACCCATATCCTGATTTGTGCTTTATAACAATCGTTGAGTGTAAATGGCGGAGGCATTGCAACATAGCCGGTTAAACGCAATACCGAACCGAGTATTTTCATTTTCATACTCTGTACAATAGCGTCATTACTGAAATCAATACCACCCGAAGGATTAGAACCGCTGTGGCATCCGATGCAATTCGTTTGTAGGATTGGTTTGATATTCCCATTATATGAAACATTGCTTGTATCGCATGGAGCATTGCTGCATGATGTATTATTAGCGCCCTCCTGAATCCATTGCCTGATTAATGAAATCTGAGACTGGGTTGGTTGTGGGTGGTCAAGAGGGGGCATCCTGTCTTCGGAGTTGGCTTCCACCATTTTTATATATATTTCACTATCATCAGGATTACCCGGTTTAAGTTTTGCTTTTATACCGGAATAGTTTGTCAGGTCTATGCCTTCCTTGCGTGTCTTGCTGTCATGGCAACCGCTGCTACCGCAATACGAAACGAAAAGTGGCAATACATCTCTTGTAAAACAAACAGGGTCAGCAAGTGGTTTTTCTTTGGATTTATTTAATACTCTCAGACCATTTTTTAAATCATTACCGAATAGAATAGCAACAACTGATGACAGAACCAATAAAAGTATTATTATCTTTTTCATTGAAGTCTCTTATTTTATTAGCACAAAACTCATATAGCAAATTTATGTAAATTTTCATTAAATGATAATTTTTATTCGTTATAATAAATTGTTATGTTTTATATTGTTGTATGGATTTCATAATACTAAGAGACTGTTGAAAAAGTCAAGAAGAATGTCATTCTGAACGAAGTGAAGAATCCAGAAGCCGCATTGTGACTGGATTCTTCACTTCGTTCAGAATGACATTCTTCCATATAATTAGTTTTTCAACAGGCTCCTAAACGAAAACAACAAAAATCCTTAAAATCTAGACCCCTAATAGCCTAAACCCCTAAAAGCCTAAAATATTAATTCTTTTTCAGATAAATAGAGTAGCAGCCATGCTTCTCTGCAAGAAGATAATTGGAAATAATAAAATCCTGAAGAATTGAGCAGGTAACACTGAAATCCTGTTCGGGTTTATTATCGTAACCCCAGTTGTCATCATGAATTATTACCTTAGTATTGTGTTTTATTATATCGGAAATTACTTTAAGTTGTTTTTCTTTTGAGGGTCTGACAATCAAATCATTGAGCGAATCGAAATAAGTAGGATTCTTCCTTTCGGTGAGTAAATAGAGTGGTGGTGCATCCCAGGGAGTAACGAAAATAAATTCATCTTTTTTAGTATTTTTTTCTATAAAATCAATTACGGCCGCTACATCAGAAGCATAAGTTTTATTTGGGTAAAAAAGTGTGCCGTGTTTAGTATTTATTATTATCTGAGGATTTTTCTTCAAATATACAAAATTGAATACAGGAATTAATAAAGTCAAACTCATTAAGGATAATGTTCCTCCAATAAATAACCTATTGATTCCCCTTAGAAGGGATTCTTTGTTCCTGCCAAAGTAAAATACTGAAAGGTACCAGAACATTATTAAATGTGGCGCCGAAGATGTAGAAATATGTGCTCCGTCCGACCTGCCAAATCCTCTCGGCAGGGATATTAAACCCCATAGAAGCAGTGACAGCGCTATACAAATTACTCTTTTATCCGGTTTTGATTTGACAAATTGTATGAAAACTATAATAGAAATAAATGGAATTATATATATCAATGTCATTGGAAGTATTTTGATTATATGATATATAAAAAAAATAATCTGCCCGGGACTAAAATTTGTCATCAAGGTATAAATATCCCTGTTCATTGCCAATGAAATATCGATTGTTTCGAAAAAATAAGGAAGGTTCATCGATGTGCCGTTACTCACACTCTCAAATACTACTTCCCGAAAAAATATTGGTAATATATCGTAGAATGGAATTGCAATTACAATAGCTATAAAACAAATCCCGGATAAATATAGTGAAATGACTTTCAATTTAAATCTTAGACTTTTTTTATACAATATGCAATAAATAACTAAAGTGAGTAAAAATGCTGCGGCGGCAGCGCCTGCATCGTAGAACCGGAATGTTAGGCTGCAACCGATAAAGAAACCCGATAGAAAAACATAAACAGGCTTTTCACCTTTGATGTAAAGTGTCAAAGTAATTGCCGATAGCAGAATAAATAACAAATATAAATTTATATAATCCGGACCGACATATAATGTAATAACACTTGAATAAAAAAATGTTAGAGTAAGCAATATGGCTCTTGTATTGGTTTTTACGAGCAACTTACCGAAATAGAAAGTACAAACTCCTGCTGCAGATGAAAATAAAATTGTGGCATTGCGTATGTAATCAATGTTAATACCAAAAAGCTTTATTATCAAAGCAGGGAAGTAAACTTCTCCCGGAGTAAATAGTAACCAGAAATCCCTGTAGGGCAGTTCTCCATTCAATATTCTTATTGGATTATTCAGGTATTCAGTTAAATCGCACCCAATACGGGACATATTTCTTGAAAAATATGAAATAATGAATAATAATATTAGAATTGAAAAAGCAATTAGATGAGGATTGGCTTGATTAAATTTATTTACTAATTTATCACCAAATCTAAAAATATCTTTTTTTATTAAATTAATATTCACCTGTTTTGGTATCCTTTTATTCGTTCCAGAAAATCATCGCAAGACAAGCAATTAACGACATCCTTTGCTTCAATAAAGCCTTTGCGGGCTACCGATAAACCTGAAAAGACATCGCTCATCGTTGTAGTAGAATGTGAGTCGGGATTTATTGCAATTTGAACGCCTTTCTCTTTTGCATAAATTATGTTTTCCCAGGGCAGGTCGAGTCTGTACGGATTTGCATTGAATTCGATAATCTTTCCGTAATCCGCCGCGGCATCGATTATCTCGGTGATATTTAATTCATAAGGCTGGCGCGTTAGAAGCAACCTACCGGTAGGATGCCCGAGAATATGAGTGAATGGGCTCATTAGAGCATAAATTATTCTTCTCGTCATTTCCTGGCGTGTCATTTTAAAATTGGAATGAATCGAGGTTACAACAACATCAAAACTACTCAGAACTTCTTCGGGATAATCGAGTGAACCGTCGGGAAGTATGTCGGATTCGACTCCTTTCAGAATCCTGATTCCCAATCCTTCTTTATTCAAATTTTCAATTTCCCCATGCTGCTCCGCAACACGTTCGATTGATAAACCACCTGTGTATGCGGCTGCCCTGCTATGGTCGCAAATTGCGATATACTCGAAACCAAGTTCCTTTGCGGCTAATGCCATTTCCCGGATTGTATTGCGCCCATCACTCCAAACAGTATGCACATGCAGCATACCCCGTAAATCCTTCGGTTCGACAAGTTGCGGAACTTTGTGATTAATAGCAAAATCGAGTGCATCTGGGCTTTCCCTCAATTCGGGAGGAAGGTATTGCAAATCAAGATACTCGTATAATTCCTGCTCATTGTTAAATGCTAATGGATTTCCATTTTGTACAAAACAACCATTTGTGATTTCAATACCTTTTTCGTTCAGTATTTTGTTGAAAGAGTTTATATATTCATTGCTTCCTGTCTTTTCGTGAAGTGTTGGAATAAAGCCTTCGCTCTTGCAGGTCTGGATAGTTATTGGCAAGTCGATTTTTGAATTGTCGATTTTCGTACTATAATCATTAAGAAAGGCAGATTCATCCATGGTTTCTACTATTAGAAAAAAATCTGAAATGGTTTCGCAAGCCCTGCGAATCGAACCTGCGAAGCGAGCCTGTTCGACTGAAGGGAGTTTATTTATTTCATTCAAAAGCTGCTCGGCATCGAGCCTTGCCGATTGTTGATGACGACGACCGCGAGCTGCTTTTTTGTGGGAAATACCGACTAATATTTCTTCCTGGAATTTCGGGGTAAAACCTTTCAATTCTGTTAGTTTATTATCCAGACAAGCTGATTCGAGTTCTTCGAGTGTCGATATTTTAAATGTATCGAACAATTGCTTTGTGCGCTTTGGACCCAATCCGCTTATTTTTGTTATTTCAACTAATGATTCGGGCACTTCTGAGGTTAATTTTTCATAAAATGATATTGAGCCGGCATTGTAATATTCCGTAATTTTATTTACGAGAGCATCGCCGAAACCCTTAATTTCCGAAAGCCGCCCTTCATGAGTTAGATATTCCAGATCGTAAACTCCGCTCTTAATTATTTCTGCCGCGTTGGAATAAGCACGGGATTTGAACGGATTCTCTCCTTTTATTTCCAAAAGAATCGCTGAATTATTCATTATTTTTATTAATTTTTTTATATCCATTGTTTTTTTAACTTTTATTCTTATCAGTTTCTAAACTTCTAATCATTTGAAAGTTGCCATTCCAGCGAAGTTTCAATTATTTTTTTAAATAAACAAATTTTCAAAATGAATTAATTGTACTTGTATTTATTGATAATTACATATAAATTAAAACAAAAATAAGATTAATTTTCAAATGAACGCTTTAATAAAATATAATTTTATGGATTTTAAAGTATGAATTTTTTCTTTTTCGACAGAAGTTTATTAATTTGCAAAGATATGTATAAGGGAAATAACTAATATAAAATATATATAAGAAAAATATATGACAAAGAAATTTTATTCTTTAATTTACATTCTTTCATTCATATTTTTGCTCTCTTTAATTTCCTGCAGCGAGGAAACTAAAGAAGTTCAAACACAAGAAGGTGCTTCGGCTCAAATCAAAGGCATATTCCCGTTGATGTTCAAACCTGGCGATACCGTCACAATAACAGGTAAAAACTTTGGTGCAAATCAAGGTAGCAGCTATATAGAATTTATTGGCATTAAAGAAGACAACATACTCTGGATAATCGAGAATAATGAAGAAATCAGCAAAGAAGCCGAAGGATATGAATTTTGGAGCGATACGCTTATTAAAGTGATTGCTCCATCGGATGCTGTTTCCGGAAGGCTCTATATCAATCGGCGTGAAAGTAATGGATTTGAATATCAGATTAACAGACCCACTTACGTAAATGTAATTGATTCGACGGTTAAGGTTTCGCTTATTATTTCTATTATTTTTATCTATCTCAAAATCAACAAAATCTGGAAGCGCAAGCATGAATTGGAGGTAGCCGACAGCCAATCCTTAATCGGATTGGGGATATATATTGTTAATTGCATATTATGGGTAAGTTATTACATATTCGTTACCTCCGATACCAAAAGTATGCTGGATACGACAATCTACATTTTCGAAGGGACAATATTCTTTATAATCGGTACTGGAATATTCGTCAAAGGACAACGCGGGCAGCGTATCTGGCATTTGATTATACGTTCATTGCGTTTGGAGCGTAAAGAAGCGGACTACTTAATTAAACGTTTCTTCCGACCGGCAAATGCCGAAAAGATATTGAATATCCTCCACCAGCTTGCTATGATTGATAACGAATTGGCGCCGAAGGAACAGGAACTGCTCGAATCTTTCGCAAAGGAATGGAATATTGATTACAATGTTGAGAAATTAAACAAAGAGCATCGGAATGACCCGGCAAATAATTTCATTCGTCTGAGGAAAAGCCTTGCCGAATATCTCGAGCAAGACCCCCAGAAAGAGCAGGTTTCCCAGTTACGAGATATGATGGATGCCATGATTCAGGCAGATGACATAGTAGCTGCAGAAGAAGAGTTAATTTTCAACGAGCTTAAAGGAATTATTGATAATTTCTTAGATAAAGAAAAGCTAAATGCATTGTATCACGTATTGATTGTACCACAGAAACATGAGCAGGAAGAGTTGATTTCGGACATGCTGCCGGAAGCTACAATGATACAGATTTCAGGAGGAAATGCATTCCGCATAGGTTCCTATTATTCGCATAAATATGCTGAAATGATTTGCAATCAATACCGTGATATGAAGCTATTTACAATTGTTTTTAATCCACCTGAAGAAAAAAATTAGGAAACAAATTGAACACAACAAATCCAAAAATAAGTATTATAATGGGCTCGGATTCCGATTTGCCCATAATGAACCAGGCAGCGGAAATCTGCAAAAAATTCGAAGTTGAATACGAGATGCGGGTAATTTCGGCTCACCGCACACCGAACGATGCAATTGAATATGGCTCCAATGCCAAAAATAGAGGCATTCGGGTAATCATTGCCGGCGCCGGTGGGGCTGCACATTTGCCGGGTGTCTTGGCTGCCGTTACGACCTTGCCAGTAATCGGCGTTCCGATATTATCATCAGCATTGAACGGCATGGATTCGCTTCTTTCGATTGTGCAAATGCCGCCGGGAGTGCCAGTTGCAACTGTTGGTATTGGCGCAGCTAAGAATGCCGGTTTGCTTGCAATGCAGATTCTTTCTTTATCCGATTCAGCATTAGCTAAGAAATACTCGGGATATAAAGCTGCATTAGCTGACGAATCGCGGGCAAAGAACAACAGACCGGAATTCGGTGGAAAAGATTAATTCAACTTAACTTATTCTATAGGCTCTAAATTCATTAGAATCAATAGTAATTAATTGCCGGTTAAACTCTTAAGCTTTTTAATTCGGACTTTCGTTAAACCGGTTAATTGAGCTATATCATCAATTGAAAAGCCGCGCATTAAGCAATTTCGGGCAATTTTTTCAACTCCTTCAATGTATCCCTGCTGCATACCCTGCTGCATACCCTGCTGCATGCCCTGCTGCATACCCTGCTCTTGTCCAATTTTCAAGAATTCCTGGTCGTAACCTAATTCTTTTATTGCCTTTTTGAAATTTCTTTCCAATGTATTCATAAGCCCCTCCTGTTTTATTATTTTTGATATTTCTAATGAATAAAGTATTGAAGCTATTCTAAGCAAATTGTCATTATCAGCCGTTCCTTCGCTTTTTGTTAACAAACTTTGTAGGTATTCTCTGCGGTCTTTCTTGCTCGTGAACTCCTTTAATATGCTTATCTCCTTTTCAAATATTAATTCCAAATCTTCCGCTACAACCACATATACCGGAATGAGAGAAATATTTTCTATAACATATAATCCTTGACGAATAAGTTTGGCTTTATATTGTTTTAAGAATTTCTCCGGTCTTATGCTCGAAACAAGTGTAAAAGTTGTATTCTTTACATTTGCTTCAGGTTCCTTCAAAAGCACTCCGCTAATGTATATGCCTAGACGATAGAGGTCATCCCGAATATTGAACCTGTCCTTTTCGGATTTGAATTCTACAATATTGTAACGCTTGAAATAAGTCAATACTTTTACGTAAGGAGCAATTGGTTCATTAACCTCGATTACGAGTACATCAACCCGCTTAGGCAAATCAATTATTTCATAATCGGTAATAACTTTAGCAAATTTTCCAAAATATCCTGCCATGAGTATCTTGAAAGACTCATCGTAACCAATCGTTAATTGTTTTTGTCGGTTATTATCCATTATGCAAATTCAGAAGAATTTTTTAATTTACAAATAAATAAATGCTGGAGAAACATCAATAAATTTGTACGATATAAGCAGCAACCTCGTGTCAAGTCAACGATACTTTAAACAGACAAGAATGTCTATTCTACCTTTTTTTAATTAAATTAGTAGGTCGGACATTCTTGTCTGACACGTCAATCTATCATTGACCAGACACTAGTTTTAACTTTATTCATCTGCTTTTTAGAATCCTCTCAGTATAGAAAATCTTTCGATATTGAATGGTTTGCAAGTAGAGCATATTTCTGCTGTATTGATTGCTGCGGGAAGACAGAAACTATCAAGATTATCAAAGAATCATAATTATTCTCCCCTTAAAGTTCAGTTCGGTGGATTTCTTTTTGGCATTTTCTTTTGAGGAGCAAAAGGCAATCGCTCTTCAATAAACAAAAGTAATTCTCCGGAATGTATTTCAACAGAAAACCAATCGGAAAGAGCTACATTGCGTGCGCCTTCCCTTGAACCGAGGCGGAGTTCTTCGTTGGTTAACTCCCATTTCAAATTTTTAGTTGTTAATATTGCAGCAGGTTGTGGTATTAGTGAAATAATTTCTCCGGCGTGAGTTTGGATTTTAAATGAGTAGCTAATTGGTAAACAATATCTGCCGTTATCGAAAACGCATAGATTCAATCGTCGGGCAATTTTAATAAGTACACTCCAGTTATTCAGAGTGTGTTCCAGCAATCCGCCATGAAATCCAAATATTATTAAATTCATATATCCGAGCGATTCTGCAAAAACTAAAGTTTTTTCAAAATCGTTGGTTTCCTGGTCAGGACGTTCAATAATCTTATGAGCAGGGAAATTTATACTTTCTGGCATTGACTTAAATGAATCCAAATCACCAATTACATAATCTGCTATTATTCCAATTCGATATAATTTAATAGCGCCGCCATCAGCCGCAAGAACAGGAATCCCGGCTACCTGGTCAAGTATTTCCCTGGATGGTAAATCACCATCCAAACATACTACGGCGTCAAATTTTAATTCATTGAAATTAATATTATAGAAATTTTCAATCATTTAATTTAGTTCATAAAGTTCATAAAGTTGGGTCCTATCTAAAAACCAAAAATTTAATTCCAAAGTACAACTTTGGAATTAGTAAGTCTTTGATATTTCTCATTTAAAAATCAGAAACCGGAATATAAGGAATTGTAAAATAAAATGTGCTCCCTTTGTTTATTTCCGATTCAACCCATATATTACCTCCCAATTTTTCGATAAGCCCTTTCGAGATAGTCAATCCTAATCCTGCGCCGCCAAAATTACGGGATAGCAAATTATCATCTCCCTGCCTGAATCGTTCGAATATTATTTTTTGTTTTTCATCGGTTATTCCAATTCCCGTATCTTTGATATAAAATCTTAAGTCAGATTCATTTTCCAAAGTACAACCAATTTCCACATAA
This sequence comes from Ignavibacteria bacterium, assembly GCA_016844745.1. Taxonomy (GTDB): domain Bacteria; phylum Bacteroidota; class Ignavibacteria; order Kapaibacteriales; family UBA2268; genus JAERMQ01. The sequence continues at coordinate 83,334 of JAERMQ010000007.1, forward strand.
CCCTCGAATGTAAATTTCAATGCGTTCCCAACCAAATTATTTAATACCTGCTTTATTCGGGTATGGTCTGTCCTGACTATACTATTACAGTCGAGTGTTGAACCAATTATCAATTCAATGTTATTTGGGAATTCATTGTCTTCTTTCAAAGCCCTGAAGGTCTCGATTGTCTCCTTTAATAAATGATTTATATCGTCTTCGGTAATACTGAATCTAATCTGGTTTGCTTCGATTTTGGAAATATCCAATATATCATTTATTATATTCAGAAGGTCATGCCCTCGTTTATTGATGAACCTGATATATTCCTGCTTGTCAGATACAGTTAAATTATTATCAACCAGAAGTTGCGAAAACCCAAGTATTGCATTCATCGGCGTTCTGATTTCATGGGACATGTTCGCTAAGAATGCGGATTTCAGCCAATCGGATTCTTCTGCCCTTTCCTTGGCATTCATAAGTTCTTCCTCTACAATTTTCCTATCGGTAATATCATTTATAACTGCCAGAAAAACCTTCTCAGAACGTGAATCGACAAGCTGGAGAAATACTTCGACGGGGTAAAGGGAAGCATTTTTACGCCGATGCACTGTTTGGAAAATAATTCGAGCTTTCTTCTTTTCAAATAGTGGGCGAACCATTATCCAAAACGAATCTTCGGTAAATTCAGGTTTAAGGTCAAGAGGAGTTAGTTTTAGTATTTCCTCTTCCTTATAACCAAGATTATCAAGAGCTGCCTTATTTACAAAAAGGAATTTTAATGAATCGGAATTAAATAAATATATTTCGTTTAGGCTAAGCTTAATTACCTCGGTAAGTTTTATTCTTTCAGCTTCAGTTTTTCTCGATTCAGTTACATCGATAATATGAGTTATATAATAAAGAGGATTACCGGTTGATTCCTGGAAAAGGGAGTATGTTATTTGAACATTAACAGGACTTCCGTTTTTATGAAGATACTTCTTTTCTAATGTATTCCTGATATTTTCAGATGTCTTGCCATTATTGAATGCTTTCAGGCTGCTTTTCAAATCATCCGGATGGGTGATATCGGTAAATTTTAATCCCAACAATTCTTGTTTTGAATATCCAAGCATTTGGGCAAAGGAATTATTTGTATCTAAAAGTTTTCCATCCATTGCAGTTAGAATTATACCGGCAGGAGCATTTTCGAATAACATTCGTAATCTTTCTTCCGAATTCCGGATTTTATCCTGAATTCTCTGCTGTTCGGTTACATCCCGGAATACGAGTATTGCTCCGATTATTTTCCCATCTTTATTACGAATAGGAGCTCCGCTATCGGCTATTATTCTTTCTATACCGGATTTTGATATTAATGCCGTATGGTTGGCAAGGCTGACTAAATCACCGGTTTTCAAGACCATCTCAACCGGATTGCCTAGCTTTTCTCTTGTAAACTCATCAATAATATGAAAAACATCGTTAATTGGTTGTCCTTTAGCTTCGATTTCTTCCCAGCCTGTCAGTTCTTGGGCTATTTTATTCATCAATACAATATAACCGTTAATATCAGTGGCAATAACAGCATCGCCTATGCTTTGCAGAGTAACGAAAAGCCTTTCCTTTTCTTCGAATAACTCCTGCCCGGCTTTTTTTCTTGCGGAAATATCGTGGGAAATTGATAGTATTACTTTTTTTCCGGTTAAATCAATTATTTTCGAATGCAATTCAACCGGAATAATCGAGCCGTCTTTGCAAATATGCTCGGTCTCGAAATGCAAAATTTCATTTTGAAGTACTCTTTCAATCCTGTCATAAATAATCCCAGAGTTCTCAGGCGTATTTATTTCACTGATATTTTTCTTCATTAATTCATCTCTTGAATAACCAAGCCGGGAATGAGCAACTTCGTTAAAATCAATATAATTCCCGTTTAAATCAATTAGGGTAATTGCATCGGAACTGGTTTCGAATATCGAGCGGAATTTCTTCTCGCTCCGGATAATATTACTTATTATAGGATTTGTTGTTTTAATAAATAAAATAATACCTATAATAAGTAAAATAATTGCTATGATGGATGTAAATAAGGCAGCTTCATAAAAAGGAGCATTAACCTCCGAGGTTTCTATTTTGGCAACGATGCCCCATCCCAATTCTTTGATAAAAGTATAACTTACATACACTTCTTTAGATTTATAATCAATAGCTTTTTCAAAACCGGTATTGCCACTAAGTGCCTTACTCATTGGAGTTTTTAATAACCGGTTAATTTTCCTGAAACTTCCATAGCTAATAGTATCTTTGTTCTGAGCCAATAAATAGGATATTGTATCTCCGGATTGTTTCGCAATAACAAACTCGCCTGACTCCCCGATTATTTTTATGGTTCTCTGGAATTTGGTCATCGATGCTATTATATCATTTTCTTTAAGCGAATTTTTCAAAAGGTTTTTGATTTCGGACTTCTGCATATTTACTAAATCCGAGAGCGAATCTTCAATCGTATCTATATATTTCTTATGAACGATTAACAATGATAGGGCAGTTGCAGAAATTGTCACTACTGCCAAAATAATAATCAGGATGACTACATTTTTTGTTAAAAGAACTTTTTTCATAAATCAAATTTAAAAAAATTCAAAATTAATTATTCCGCAAATATCGAGCCATATACAGAATTGACATATTTAATAATAATATAGTTTGAATTGAAAGAAATTAAAATAGGTAACTACTCAGCAGGAAGGAATAATGAATAATGAATAATGAATAATGAATAAGAACAAAGGAATAATGAACAAGGATTAACGATTTAAGATTTTAGAAGAAAGTAAAAAGGGAAAGGGAAAAGGCGAAAGGGAAAAGGGGAAAAAGGAATTATATGAGTAATCACGTTCCAAAATAAATCAAAATTCATTAACGAAATCATAAATCAAAAATCGTTAATCCTTGTTCTTAAATAATTATTTTCTTCCAATTGCTGAATAGATTCAAATTTTCCGACCTCTGCGTGCTTTGCGAGAGAATTTTTCACGCAAAGCCCGCAAAGGTAAAGAACACTCTCTGCGAAATTTGCGAGAGAATTTTTTCACGCAAAGCCCGCAAAGGTAAAGAACACTCTCTGCGAACTTTGCGAGAGAATTTTTTCACGCAAAGCACGCGAAGGAAAAGAAAACTCTCCGTGCTTAGCTAGAGAATTTTTTCACGCAAAGCACGCAAAGGAGAAGAACACTCTCTGCGTGCTTTGCGAGAGAATTTTTCACGCAAAGCAGCAAAGGTAAAGAACACTCTCTGCGAACTTTGCGAGAGAATTTTATCACTCAAAGCACGCAAAGGAAAATATCTCTTTTGACATTGCATTATTTTATCCAGCTTATTCTATAATGCTCAAATAAAAACAAATTGGTTATTTAAACGTTTTTGACCTTTTTTAGGTTGGTTATTTTAACTAATTTAATATTTTATTATTATTTGATTTTGAAAGTTCTTATTCATAAATATAACAACACTATAAAGGAGAAATCATGGTAGGAATAGTCGGATTCGGCTCTTACGTGCCAAGCTATCGAATCAAAGCACAAACAATAGCCGCACAGTGGGGCGACGATGCAGCAGCTATCGAGCGCGGCTTAATGCTCAAAGAAAAAACCGTTCCCGGACGCGATGAAGATACTATTACAATTGCAATCGCCGCCGCCAAGAACGCACTCAAACGCGCCCGAATAGACCCGAAACTAATCGGCGCAGTTTATATCGGCTCGGAATCCCATCCTTATGCAGTTAAACCATCCGGCACAGTTTTAATTGATGCTCTCGGTATTGGTCCCGACGTTCACGTTGCTGATTTCGAATTCGCTTGCAAAGCCGGTTCGGAAGCGATGTTCGTTGCATACAGCCACGTTAAATCAGGCAATATGGATTATGCTATGGGAATAGGCGCAGATACTTCGCAAGGCGCTCCCGGTGATGCATTGGAATATTCTGCTTCCGCCGGAGGAGCAGCATTTATTTTCGGGGCAAAAGATGTTCTGGCAGACGTGAAATTCACTCATTCATATACAAGCGATACTGCAGATTTCTGGCGTCGGGAATATCAGCATTATCCCCGCCATGGCGGACGCTTTACAGGTGAGCCTGCTTACTTCAAGCATGTTCTGGGATGCGGCGAAAGGCTATTGGAGAAATCCGGAATGAAGGCACAGGACTTCGCTTTTGCTGTTTTCCACATGCCGAATGGAAAATTCCCCTTGAAAGCCGGCAATACTCTCGGCTTTACAAACGAGCAGATGGAGCAGGGCTGGGTAGTCAATTTAATGGGTAATACTTATTCAGGCTCTTCGCCAACAGGATTAGCAGCCATTTTAGACGTTGCCAAACCCGGCGATAAAATATTCATGGTTTCCTTCGGTTCCGGTGCGGGCAGTGATGGTTTCATATTCGAGGCTACTGATAAAATTACCGAAACACAGGATTTAGCGTCCAAAACACGCGACCTGCTTACAGGTAAAAAATTCTATCTCGATTACGGGCACTATGTTGCTTACAGAAGAAAAATCTTATTTAACGAGTAAAAGTAATTTTTTTATTGAGGACATTATGGCATTATCCCCAAAAGAATTGCAAAAGAAAAAAGAAAAGCAGAAGCAGAAACAAAAGCAGAAAGTTCTTTCTTTTCATCAGAAATTTGATAATATGAATGAAGACATAGCTGATTTTCCATTTGGCGAATGTTTTATTACTGAAAATGATGAAAATTGCGGATTAGTCAGTATTATAGTAAGCAGGAAATTAGCAAATAATAAATTATTGGTTTCAAGTTTTTTAGTTGATATATTTTGTCTTGGTGTAAAGGATTCGTATAGAAATTATTTAAATAAGTACGAATTTGAATCATTAAAAAGAAAATATACTGAATTTTTACCAATAATTCATATTACTCATGCTTATGCTAAGAAACTTATTGAAGGAGCAATTGGATATGCTAAAGAATTAGGGTTCGAACCAGACAAGGATTATGATAAAGCAAAAATAATTTTCGAAGGTGTAAATTCTGATGAATGCATTGATGTTTTTGAATATGGATATAATGGTAAGCCTTTATATATTACCGGTGAAAATGACAGTGAATCTTTTATTCAAAATGTTTTAAATAAATTGGAATTAAAATGTGGTATAGATGGTTTCGAATTTGAAAATGATGCTGAAGATGATGAAGATTGGGAAGTAGAAGAAGAAGATGATGAAGATGATTTCGAAGAAGATGAAATTAATCAAGCCAAAGCTTTACTCAAGTTAATTAAATTTGGTCAGAACCTAAAAAAAACATTTAAAAAGCTGGTTATGGAAGATGAAGATAAGCAGAAAGTTTTATCCAAGAAAACATTTAAAGAAATGAAGGAAGGTTTCCTTGATTCTTTATTGGAAACAAATTTTGATATTATGAATTTAGATAATTATGCTAAAGACGATTTGAATAAATATGAAAATCAGGAATTGATGAAAATAATTACTACAATTATCACAGAATTTACATACAAAGAATTTCAGGAATTAGATATTTCAGATTTTGATTTTGAAAAAGAATTTGAAACAAATAAATATTTTCATAGACCTGAAAATGATAATAACTCTGGAAAAGTAATAAAATTTCAATAGAATAATTACAAGAAGAAATTTAGAAAAATAAATTAAAATAGAATTAAAAACAAAAATGGAGAATTTATGCGAGAAGTAGCAGTAATCGGCGTCGGGATGACCCGTTTCGGTGAGCTATGGAGCCAAAGTATTCGCGATATGTTCGCGGAAGCTGCTCTTAAAGCCATGGACGATGCCGGTGTGAAAAAAATCGAATCTCTTTACGTTGGCTGCATGTCCAGTGGGCTTTATACTGCACAGGAACATCTCGGCTCTGTAATGGCAGATTATATCGGACAGAGGGGAGCTGCAGCAGTAAGAGTAGAATCTGCATGTGCATCCGGCGGGCAGGCAGTTCGGGCTGCATTTATGGAAGTCGCTTCGGGCGCCTGCGATATAGCCCTTGCCGGCGGTGTTGAAAAAATGTGGGATGCCGAAGATAGCTCAATGGTATTGGCAACCGCATCGGACCAGGAATACGAAGCATACAGCGGTGTAACATTCCCCGGTCTTTATGCAATGATGGCACGCGCATATATGGAGCGTTACGGCTTGACCCGCGAAGAGTTGGCAGCCGTTCCGGTAAAAAATCACAAGCACGCAATTAATAATCCACATGCTCAATATCCGCAGCCTCTCACAATCGAAGGCGTATTGAAAGCATCATTGGTAGCCGACCCGCTGCGATTGATGGATTGCTCGCCGATTTCGGACGGTGCTGCATGTGTGATTCTTTGCCCCTTAGATAAAGCCAAGCAATATACCGATAAACCAGTTAAAATTGTTGGAATCGGCTCTGCATCAGGTCCGATTGCTTTGCACGACCATGCTGATTTCACCCGTCTCGATGCAGTACGTCTTGCAGGAGAACGTGCCTATAAAATGGCAAATGTTTCGCCCAAAAATATTTCATTCGTTGAAGTACATGATTGCTTCTCGATTGCTGAAATTATCGTTGCCGAAGAACTCGGCTTCTTCGAGTATGGCAAAGCAGGCAAAGCAATAGCTAACGGAGCAGGTACTTATGGGAACGGAGTTGTAATAAATCCGAGCGGTGGACTCAAAGCAAAGGGTCATCCGGTAGGCGCAACGGGAGTAGCCCAGGTGATTGAATGTACTTTGCAATTGCAGGGTAAAGCAGGTAAGCGCCAGGTAGAAAATGCACGCTACGGAATGGCTCAGAATATGGGTGGTTCCGGCGGAAGTTCAGTTGTACACATTTTGGAGGCACAATAATGGCAATAAGTCCCAGATATACGCGGGAAATCCCGCATCGTTACAGGCTCGAAGCACAGCGCTTTTCGAGCGGATATGTTACATTGGCTAACAGGTATGTTGACCCTGAAACCGGCTCGCGCGAGTTCGAAAATATTACTTTATCAGGCAAAGGGAAAATCCTTACCTGGACGGTTATTTCAATTGCAGCCGATGCATACACACGGGAAACTCCATTCGTGATTGCAGTTATCGAAACGGAAGAAGGCGCTCGCCTGACAGCTCAGGTTGTTGATTGTATGCCTGAAGATGTTAAAACAGGAGCTTCTGTTGAACTTGTTTTCCGTAAGATAATGGAAGAAGGTGCATCAGGAATTATCAATTATGGCTATAAAGCAATTTTAATCTGATAATTCAAAGTTTCTATAATTTATAGATTTACACACCCCTTAATTCCTCTCTCGAGAGGGGAATTAAGGGGTGTGTTATTATTATGGTAACTGTCTGAACAATGATTTATATGATTAACAAAATGATTTTCAATTTTACAAACATCTTAATCAAAAAAATCATACAAATCATAGTTCAGACAGTTTTTATTCTAACACCTCCTCCTTAAATCGGTAAGCAGACAACCAATTACTTTTTATTATTAAATGACATTTCCATATCGGTATATTAATTTGACTATATTTTTTATACAAAATAATTTACTTTTTTTTCGTCTCTATTATTTAAAAGGAATTGATATGAAAACATATACGGCTGTAGTTGAAAAATGTAAAGATACCAGTTATTACGTTGGTTATATTCCGGGTTTCCATGGCGCTCATTCCCAAGGTGATACAATTGAAGAATTAAGGCAAAACCTAATAGAGGTTATAGAAATGCTTCTTGAGGACGGTGAGCCGGAGTTGGAAAGTGAATTCATCGGAACTCAAAATTTAATATTTGCTTAATTTATGCCTAAATATCCGGTATTAAAGCCAGTAGAAATTTCAAAAATTCTCAAACTCTTAGACTTTGAAGAAATTCGTCAAAAAGGCTCTCATAAACAGTTCAAGCATAAAGATGGTCGAATTACAACATTACCATACCATAAAGAAAAAATTGTCTGAACCTTGATTTATTTGATTTATATGATTACCATGATGAAATACAATTTCGCAATCATCTTAATCAAAAAAATCATACAAATCATAGTTCAGACAGTTTTTTTAATCCATTCCCTCATCCTTAAAACCATAAGCCGGTAAATAATACATTATCGTTAGCCCCATGTATCACTTTTCAATTTAACGCTCAATTATCTTTTTCCATAAATCTTTAGGTTGAGAGATAGATTAATTAATCTTGAAAATTTCTTTATTAAAATCAATTTTGAAATTATTTATACCGTTGGCATGTATTTTGTATATAAAATGATTAATTGGAATTCAAGAAATTTCAAAGAATTAATTTTTGAAATTTCATTGAACTATTATTTATAAAATATTGGTTTTATGCCTGGAACAATAGTAGCTTTATCAACACCACCGGGAGTATCGGGAATAGCCGTAATCAGGATTTCCGGCGATGATGCGTTTACAATTGTTGATAAGGTATTTTCAGGGAAAACCAAACTGAGCCCGGCTCAATCTCATACCATTCATTATGGAACAATTTACGATAATGAAACTCCGGTCGATACTGTACTTGCAAGTGTCTTTCATTCACCGAATTCATATACGAGTGAAGATACTGTTGAAATATCCTGTCATGGCGGTTATGCGATAACCGGAGAAATAATCAGGGTATTAATTGCAAATGGAGCAGTAGCTGCCGAAGCTGGTGAATTCACAAAGCGTGCCTTCCTTAACGGTAAATTGGATTTAACGCAGGCAGAAGCTGTGGCGGATATTATTCATTCGGAATCCACGGCAGGCGCTTTAACAGCAGTCAGGCAGCTTCTCGGTGGATTTAAACGCCGATTGTCGGAACTTCGTTCACAATTAGCCGATATAGCGGCATTACTTGAATTGGAGTTGGATTTTGCAGATGAAGATATTGAAATAACAAATAAATCATTAATAATAAAGAAAATTATGGAAGCAGAAACCTATTGTCGTTTACTTTCCGAGTCTTATCATTCGGCGGAAGTATTGAGGAACGGATATTATATTGGTTTGGCGGGGTACCCCAATTCAGGCAAGTCCACATTATTCAATTCATTGCTCGGTAAAATCAGGGCTATCGTTAGTCCGAAACCGGGTACTACACGCGATTATATCGAAGATTCACTGATTATTGGCGGTATAGTTGTCAGGTTAATTGATACTGCCGGAATCCGCAATTCGGAAGATGAAATTGAGGTTGAAGGCATTAAGCTTGCACACAGCGCACTAAAGCAATGCAATATGATTCTAATTGTCAATGATTGCTATTCCGATATAAGGCAATCCGACATGCTATTAATGAACATTAAAGATATAAACCCGGATACAAAGGTTATTCTGCTTCAGAATAAAATCGATAAGTTCGAAGGTACTTTTGAATCTATTGTTCCCGATGAAATCTACATTTCCGCTAAAACAGGTCTGGGGCTTGATTTACTCAAAGAACAAATAAAAACCGAAGCTGAATCGAGCAGTGTCAGGATTAACGATGTTTTGGTTAATCAAAGGCAGGCTCGATTGTTGGGTAACGCTGCTGACTTGCTTCATACAGCCGGCGATGCGCTTAACCAAGGTGTAGAGAACGAATTAGTTTCACTCGATATTCGTAATGCGGTTGATAGCTTAGGCGAAATAAGCGGCGAGCGGTTCAGCGAAGAGGTATTGAACAATATATTCGGACGTTTTTGTATAGGGAAGTAAATATTTAAAATTTTTAAACATATAAGAATGTCATTCTGAGCAAAGCGAAGAATCTTCTCAAACTTATGATGACTGTCATTCTGAGCGGAGCGAAGAATCTTCTCAAACCTATGATGACTGTCATTCCGAGCGAAGCGAAGAATCTTCTCAAACCTATGATGAATTAAATTCTTCTAATTTTTCATCATCACCATACCAATTCTGACTTAAATCATCCCATTCAGGGTTCATGGATTCAATCAAATCAATTTTTTTAGTTCTTAACTATCCCTTCAATTGTTTCTCGCGTGAAATAGCGCTCCTAATGTTAATTGTTGATTCAAACCAAACTAATTTTGTAATATTATATTTTTCTGTAAAACCTTTAAGTAGTTTATTCTTATGTTCATAGACCCTTCTTTTCAAATCATTTGTAACTCCAATATAAAGAGTTTTAGTGATACTGCTCATAATATAAACGTAGTAGCTATTTTCGAGAAGATTATTCACTTCGTTCAGTTTTTTAGGTTCTGCTCTTAATGTAAGTGAAGAAGCCATTTTCGAGAAGATTCTTCACTTCGTTCAGAATGACATTCTTCTTGTTTTTGATAAAATCCAATAAAATAATAATTACACTTCAACTTTTCGGAAACAATTCCTTCTCTACAATTTCGCAAATAATATGACCGATTGTAATATGTGCCTCCTGGATTCTTGGCGTATCAGAAGAAGGAATATTAAGTAATATACCGCATATATCTTTCAACTTCCCGCCCGATTCACCGGTCATCCCGATTGTTATCATCTTCAATTTATTTGCTTCTTCGATTGCTTTCAAAATATTAGGGGAATTACCGGATGTAGATATTCCGATTAAAACATCTCCTGCTTTACCCATAGCCCGAATGAGTCTTGCATAAACTTCATCAAATGAATAATCATTTGCAACTGCTGTTAAATATGAAGAATTGACGTGAAGGGCTTCGGAATAGAGCGGTGGACGGTCGTAATAAAACCTCCCGGAAAATTCCGCCGCTATATGCTGGGCATCGGCAGCCGAACCGCCATTGCCGCAAAGCAGCACTTTACCGCCATTCCTGTAACAATCGATAATTTTTTCCGAAGCTGTCCGGATTTTTTCAATTAGCTCATCGCTTCCAATGATTTTATTTTTGACGGATACGGAATCCATCAGCTTTTCACGAATTATGTGCATTCAATCTAATTTAAATATTATTAAAAAGATACAATTTAAAACAAATAATAAAATAATTCAAAATAAAAATTGTAATTAAGAAATAATATGGAAAATATTTAGAAAAATATTGTAACTTTTTCCGTCTTTGTAGTGTTAAGTAATTATAAAAAATATTAAATTTGTTTTTTGATAAAATCAACTAATTTTCGGAGTGAGAAATGAGTATTATACTGTATCCCAATGAAACTTTCCGAAAGTTGGGAAACTTTCGGAAAGTTTTCCAATTTTCAAATTATTCAATCCTGATAATTTTATTTCTATTATTCAATCTCGATGCCAAAAGCCAGCAGAAGGGCATGTACGATGATAATGTGACATTCGGTGGAGGTCAGAGAATGCTCTCTATGTACGTTCCAACAGATTACGACAGCACAAAAAAGTATAAACTCATGGTCTGCCTGCATGGCGCTGGCGATGCAAGCTCGAATTACCGAAATGCTCTTTTCAGTTCATTGCGCTGGCAAACATTCATTACAAACACGATTTTTGTTTGCCCCGATGGCGGTAGCAACCCAAACATAGACCCAAGCCGTGATTTCTACACTCCAGCGGGTGACGAAGGTATTATCAATTTGGCGATTTATTATATTACTACAAGATATAATATCGATACAAATGAAATCTTTCTTCAGGGATTCTCATTAGGCGGACGCAGCGCCCTGAAATACGGATTAGACCATCCGAAAAGTTTCAAAGGCTTATTGCTTAATACCCCTGCTATTCAAGGTATTGCCGATGCCAATGCTGACCCGCGGCTTGGCTTCAAACTAAACTTCGCAAATGCAAAGCAAATTCCCATAGCCATTACACATGGTGACCAGGATATTGGATATTTCAATTCGATTGATACAATGTACATGCGGCTAATCCAAAATGAAGGTCGGGTTAGATTTACCCGTATTGCCGGAATGCAGCATAGTATCCCCGGTCAGGGAACAATTACCGATTTAGTGGATTTCCTCAACCGTCCTTATAGGAATAAACTCGATGCGGAAGTTACAAATGTTGCGAATCCTATCAGGATATATACAACAACTTATACACCCCAATTTCGATTAAGAAATACGGGTGCCGATACAATCACCTCAGCACAATTTACTTATTATATCAATAAAACTCCGGCAACTTCTTCATGGTCTGGTAGCATAACTCCATATTCAAATGTGATGGTAACCCTCCCGGCAGTAAATTGCACGGAAGGCTTTAATGTTGTGAAAGTCAATCTGACGAATATTAATAATACAGCGGTGAATCCGGCATTATCAAAAAAACTCGATACGGCACAATTCCAGCTAATAACGAAGTCTTTAACAACACCATATACATCAAGTTTTGAATCTAATGACAAGACACTAAGTTTGTGGGACTTGGTACCTTCCGGGCATTACCAGACTTGGATGCTGGATAATTCATCGAAAATTGAAGGCAATACTTCACTTACAATGTTCAACTGGGCTTTGGTATTTTATAATCAAGGTTATTCAGAAGATATATTATCACCGGTATTTGATATATCAACGCTTACAGAGCCACGTCTGGCATTTTTTGTTGCGTTTAATTACCATATTTTTACTTCCGGATATACTTTTTCAGATACCCTGAAAGTATCAATAACGCTGGATAGTGGGAAAACATATACCGAGATTTACAAAAAATCAGGGATTGAATTAGCGACTAAAACTCCGCCAATATCCAATCCCAGCTCATTTGATGCTTGCATATTCACTACTAAGGTGGCTGACTGGAGACAGGAAATTATTCCATTAGACAGTTTTGCTACATCGAAAAATGCCGTATTTAAATTCTCTTACGTTTCAGGTTTGGGAGGAAATATATATCTTGATTACCTTCGCGTTGCTCCAAATTATATTGTCAATGTGAAAGATGAGGTACAAGCAGGTGAATTGGCTATCTCACCAAATCCTGCCAATGATTTATTCAATATTAAAATTCCGGAATATGCACAAAAGCTGATTATATACAGCTTGGAGGGAATGCCTGTTTACAGCCGGAATATTGATAATTCAGGCTCGGAAATTTCAGTTAATACCGGAAATTTTGCTGCCGGAGTTTATATTGTGGAGATAGTTTCGCAAGGTCGGATTATAAAAGATAAAGTGGTAATAATAAAATAAAAGATAAGTCATCCGATGACTGGGAGTCATCGGATGACTACTAAAATTCAAGAATTCATTCCAAAATATATGAAATTTTTCGAAAATCAATATTATCATATTTATAATCGTACAAATAATGATGAAGCATTATTCAACTCGAAAGAGAATTATTTATATTTCCTGAAAAAGTATAGGTTTTATTTAGATGCTTATTTAGAAACTATTGCTTATTGTTTGATGCCAACCCATTTTCACTTCTTGGTAAAAGTCAAGAATTTAGATAAGTCATCCGATGACTTCCAGTCATCGGATGACTATAGTAAAACAATATCTAATCAAATTGCAATTCTATTACGCTCATATTCAAGAGCCTTCAACAATATGTGGGGTCGTCATGGAAATTTATTTAATCAAAAAACTAATGCAAAACTAATTGAAAATGTTGAATATTATATAGCATTAGCTACATACATTCATCAAAATCCTGTTAGAAGTAAATTAGTTTCAAAATCTGAAGAATGGGAATTTTCAAGTTATCAGGATTATATTGAATTGAGAAAAGGAAGTCTTCCCAAGAAGGAATTATTATTAGGAAGATATACAATTGAGGAATTAAAAGAAATAACAAATAAAATAATAGAAAGTCATCCGATGACTCCCAGTCATCGGATGACTTAAATACTAGAAAATATGCCAACACACATACCAACCCGCCATGAAGCATTAGAGCTGCTTTTGAAGTACAACAGCAGCCAATCACTGATTAATCATGCAAAATCAGTCGAAGCCGTTATGCGCTACGCAGCCCGCCGCCATGGCGATGATGAAGAAAAATGGGGAGTCATCGGGCTTGTCCATGATTTGGATTACGAGAAATATCCCAAACAGCATTGCACGATGACAAAGCAAATACTTACCGAAGCCGGCTGGGACGAAGAATATATCCGGGCTATTCTATCCCATGGCTGGGGTATTTGTTCGGACATTGAGCCACTTTCGCTTTTGGAGAAAACACTTTTTGCAATCGACGAATTAACCGGCTTGGTCACGGCATGTGCATTGGTGCGACCATCGAAAAGCGTTATGGACATGGAAGTGAAGTCGGTTAAAAAGAAGTGGGGAAATAAACAATTTGCAGCCGGCGCTAATAGAGATGTAATTGAAAAAGGCGCTGCCATGCTTGGCTACACAATTGATGACCTCATCGAAATGACAATAAATGGAATGAGGGAAGTAGCAGGGGAAATAGGTTTGTAACTATTTTACCCCTCTGCGAGATTTGCTTGAAAATATCTCTCAATAAAAACTCAATAGACTCAATCGAAAAATAAATAACTTCAAATCATAGGATTTATTGAAAAAAATAGCTATTTTAATTGTTATTTTATTCACAGTAAATACGTGAATATGCAATTTGAAGGGTATATCCGGCTGAATAATTATTCAGTCCAATCGCTTTAAGACAAATTTTTTAAATAATTTTTAAATTTTTAGGAGTTTAAAATGAAATATTTTTACATCTCTTTTTTATTTATCTTGTCTTTTATGACAGCTATTTCCCGAGATAATGAAAATCAAAAAGGGAAAGAAACAACCATCCTGAGCAACCCAGACCTTGTTGAAAGCATAATTGTATATTCAACAACCGGTAATTTAAAGCGTTCCTATACTTATGACTCAAACGGGAATGATACTTCAATAACTGAACGATGGCTAAACGGACAATGGGTGAATTATACCCGAAATAACAACACATATGACTCAAACGGGAATCAGCTTACTTTTTTTACTGAACAATGGCAAAACGGACAATGGGTGAATCTTCAACGTGGTAACTACAGATATGACTCAAACGGGAATCAGCTTACTTTTTTTACAGAACTATGGCAAAACGGACAATGGGTGAATCAATTACGATATACCTACACGTATGACTCAAATGGGAATAAGCTTACTTATTTATGGGAACAAGGTCAAAACGGGCAATGGGTGAATAATTACCAGGGAACCTACACATATGACTTAAACGGGAATAACCTTACTTTTTTTAGTGTAAAATGGGAAAACGTGCAATGGGTGAATTATTCTCGAGGAACCTACACTTATGACTCAAATGGGAATCAGCTTACTTCTTTTGGTGAATTCTGGGAAAACGGACAATGGGTGAATTCTAAGCGATATACCTACACTTATGACTCAAAAGGGAATCAACTTACATCTTTTTATGAAAAATGGGAAAACGGGCAATGGGTGAATTATTCTCGAGTTTCTTACACTTACGATTCAAACGGTTACAAACTTTCAGAATTAGATGAAGATTGGGTTAGCGGGCAATGGATAAATTCTACCCGATATACTTACAGATATGACTCAAACGGAAAGCAACTTACTGATTTATATGAACAATGGCAAAACGGGCAATGGGTGACTTCAGGTAGATATACCAATACATACAACCCAAACGGGAATACATTAACAATGCAATATGAATCATGGTTGAATGGGCAATGGACTAATACTAATACCAGATTAACTTTTCAGGATTCAAAAGGACATAAGACCTATTTTACCGGATATAAAATTGAAGTTACATATAAAGGGACAACTCCTGTAACAGAAGAAACCAACAATACTTCATTTTCCTTAAATAGTACTCCTAATCCTGCAACCGGTTTAACAACGATAAATTATTCTGTTACAAAACCGGGAACGGTATCATTAACAATAACTAATTCATCGGGAATTGAATCGGTAAGGATTTACGATAATCAAATGCAGGAATCAGGCAATTACAGCATAAATTATAATGTCGGAAATCTTCCTTCAGGAGTTTATTACCTGACAATCAGAGCAGGGAATAATGCCGAAACAAAGAAATTTATAGTGGTAAAATAAATTTACTAAATTAAAGAGGAATATCATGAAAAATACTCTGCTCATTATTTTTTTGGTCGTTTTTTCTTACACAATAAATGCCCAAACAAAGCAAGGGTCTAAAGACACTACGGCTGGATTTACACTCATGCCTTATAACCCTAATACCGCATCAAGACAACAAGGAAAAGATAATGAAGCCATATGTGAAGAGGATTATCCAAACGAAACACAAACCCGTTGGGACCGTTATGAATACGATCTAATGCGACTTATGGACCCCAAAACAGGATGCCTGCCTGAAAACATACGCAAAAAAGAGTTAGAGTTCGCTTCCCAAATGACTTATAATAATATTTATAATGCGTTTAAACAAACCAATGGCTCACAGATTCAGAATGTTAACTGGATTTCCCGAGGTCCGGCTAATATTGGAGGAAGAACCCGCGCTTTGGGTATTGATGTAGCAAATGAGAATATTATTCTTGCCGGTGGAACATCCGGCGGGATGTGGCGTTCGGTTGACCGTGGCGCTTCTTGGCAGAGGACAACTCCATTATTTGATTTACCAAGCACTACGTGTCTTGTTCAGGATAAACGGGTAGGGAAAACTAATACCTGGTACTATGGAACCGGCGAATTAGGGGGCAATACTGCGGCATATCCCCTCTGGCTCAATGATGGTCCATATAATTGGGGTGCCTATTACGGCAACGGCATTTTCAAATCAACTGATAACGGTATAACCTGGAACATTCTTAAATCCACCTTTACTGACAGCATTGGCGGTTTGTATCAACCATTCAATATTGTCAACGCTTTGGCTATAGACCCATCGAATAATTCTCAGGATGTGATTTATGCGGCAGTAGCCGGAGGAATTGAAAGGTCGTCCAACGGCGGAGCAACATGGTCATTAGTACTTGGAAGTTTCCCCCCCGGTGCATTGTTTACAGATGTTACTGTTACCAAGAAAGGTGTGGTTTACGCTGTTTTAGGAACGAATCCTCCAAAATGGGGAGTTAAAAATTCATCAGACCAAGGTATCTTCCGTTCAACTGACGGAATTCGCTGGACGAATATTACCCCTGATGGATGGCCATATTCAGGCTCATACTATGTTAGTGTAGCAGTTGCACCATCTAACGAGAATGTGGTGTATGTAGTTTTAGATTCAATGTCAAGTGCTAATTACTGGGAAGTTAAATGGTCAAATGTACTTTGGAAATATTCCTATCTTTCAGGTGACGGTTCCGGTAGCGGCGGTTTCTTCGAAGACCGCTCTGCTAATTTGATACTTTCGGGAGTTTCATGGGTTGATTATATTAAAGTAAAGCCTGACGATGAAAATACTGTTTTCGTTGGAGGTCTATATCTGGTAAGGTCCACAGATGGATTCGCAACTCAAAACAAAACAACAAGTATGTATTCTCCCCATGTTGATCAGAATTCAATGGATTTCTTCCCTTCAAAACCTGAATCTATGGTTATAGGCACTGATGGGGGACTCTACTATACTGCAAATAATCTTGCAGGCAATATAAACTGGACAAATCTTAACAACAACTATATTACTACACAATTTTATACTGTTGCAATTGACCATTCGACCCCCGGAGATATGACAATTGTAGGAGGAATGCAAGATAACTTTACTTGCATCACAACCACAACTGATGCTACAAAACCATGGAAATCCGTTCTTGGCGGTGATGGAGCATTCTGCGCAATTGCAAAAGGAAAAAGCTCATATTTTGTTTCCTATCAATGGGGTATGACCTATCGCTATATCCTTGACTATCAGGGTAATCGCCAGGCTTCCGGCAGGATAGATCCTATCGGTGGTGAGAAGTATCTCTTTATCAATCCATTCTGTCTGGATCCAAACAATAATGACATGATGTATTTAGGGGGTGGTAACTTAATATGGCGCAACGACAGCTTATTTATTTTGATGAATGGAACAAGTCCAACAAGTGTTGGTTGGACAAAACTAACGAATACGACTGTTTCTTCGATTAGTTCTAAAATTATAAATTGTAGAATTTCTTTTATCTCAAGCTCTAAAAATCCCGCAAACCGAGTTTATTACGGTACGAGCGATGGACAGTTATTCCGGATTGATTCGGCAAATGTCGGAAATCCAATCCCTAAGTCAATTTGGGAATCTAAAGGTTTACCTCCCGACTCATATGTAAGTTCTATTGCTATTGATTCCGAAAATGCGGATAATGTCCTTGTCGCTTTTGCAAATTATAATATTATGAGTCTATTCTATACCTCAAATGGTGGTACTTCTTGGACATCTGTTAGTGGAAATTTGGAAGAATTTCCTGACGGTTCAGGAAACGGACCTGCTTGCAGGACAGTTGCAATACTCCATTCAGGTGAAGGTATTATCTATCTCGTAGGGACAAGCATCGGGCTTTTTTCGACATCAGAACTCAATGGAATGTCAACGGAATGGTCTCTCGAAGGGGCAGATAAAATCGGAAATAACATAGTTAATATGATTGATGTTAGAGATTCAGATGGAATGGTTGCCGTTGCAACTTGTGGACATGGTGTGTTTAGCGGTAACTTCGAACCTGCTACTTCTGTAAGTTCCGATACCTCACTTTCAATGGAGGTTTCAATCCTTGAGCAAATTCAACCGAATCCGTTTAATTCGACGACAATAATAAAACTCAAGCTTACACAATACAGTAACGTGAATTTATCTATTTATGATATACTTGGAAATAAAGTTGCTGCTTTAGTGAATGAATATTTAAATCCGGGAATTCATGAAGTTGAATTTGATGCTACTAACTTACAATCCGGTATTTACTTTTGCCGGATAAATGCAGGAAATCATTTCGAGTCAATGCAATTTGTAGTTATTCGATAAATTCTGAGGACTTAGCGAGAAAATAATTTTTTCTCGCAAAGCTCTCAGAGTACGCAAAGGAAAAAAATATGATTAATAAATTATTGGAGTTTTTATGAAATCTTTGTACATCTTATTCGTATTTTCACTTTTTTCTTTGATTGCTATCTCCCAAGCAAAGGAAATTCCTAAAGGTGGGAAATCAGATATCCTGATTAAACAGGAATTTGTTGAGAGTGTAATTACCTATTCATCATCCGGACAAACTAAATATTCCTATCTTTATGATACAACCGGGAATATTATTATTACTTTATCAGAAAAATTGCAAAACGGGCAATGGAGCAATAATAATCGTTATTCATACGCTTACGATTCAAACGGTAATCAGCTTACTTATTTTTTTGAGATATGGAAAAACGGACAGTGGCTCAATGTTAACCGGAATTCCAGTACTTATGATACAATAGGAAATGAACTTACTAATTTAGGCGAATTATGGCAAAACGGACAGTGGCTCAATGATTCCCGGACTACTAATATTTATGATTTAAGTGGTAATCAAATTACTTATTTATATGAAGAATGGGTTAACGGTCAATGGGTCAATTCTTCAAAAGGATTTTACACTTATGATTCATTAGGTAATCTTCTAACATATTATTGGGAAGAATGGGTTAACGGTCAATGGGTGATTTCTGAAGATACAATGCGAGAGATTTTTACTTATGATTCAAATGGTAATTTGCTGACTTTTTTAACAGAAATACGTTCGAACGGTCAATGGGTGAAATCTAATCGTGACACATACACAAACGACTCAAAAGGTAACAGGCTTACTTTTTTATACGAAATTTGGGAAAATCCACAATGGGTGAAAACTAATCATGGTACATTTACTTATGATTCATCTGGAAACAGGCTTTCTTCCTTATACGAAATTTGGGGAAACGTGCAGTGGGTGAATGCCTTACATGATACCTATACATACAACATAAAAGGAAATGAAGTCTCATATATTTCCGAAGAATGGGAAAATGGTCAATGGATAAACTCTGAGCGAAGAATTTCTACTTCTAATTCTGATGGCAATATTTTATCAATTCTTTTTGAATCGTGGATATCCGGAAAATGGGAAAATACTGATGAATTTTTAAATTTTCAAGATTCAAAACACCATTGGTTCTCATATAGCAACATATATAAACTAGATGTAACTTATCAGGAATCAAATGATGTAAAAGAAGAAAAAAATAATATAACTTTTTCTTTAAATTGCTCTCCCAATCCTGCAACTGATTTTATAGAAATATCCAATATAGAGACGTTGCATGCAAATACCTTTCAAGTAAAGGCGTTGCATGCAACGTCTCTACAGGAAAATATCATATTATACAATACATTGGGAGAAATAATGAAGACATTAAAGTTAGATGATAATCAAACAATAAGTATCGATATCTCTTCCCTGCCGAAAGGATTGTATTTTGTGCGAGCTGGGGATAAAGCAGGGAAGTTTGTAAAAATCTGATAAAATTTGTGACTTTTCTTAATAATAAGTGTTCATTGAGTATAAATATTAAACAATTTGTTCTTTGTGAATTATTAGGAGATTGTATGAAAAAAATATTACTTATTACATTATTTTTTGTTCTTTGTCTTCAATTTACTTCAGCCCAACCGGCATTGTTAGAACCGCCCGACGGCAGGGTATATCACGGCGTTCAATTAATGACCTACGAAACAGGAGGCGACCCACTTGCCGGATATCTGGGAGCTTTGAATGACCAGACTATCCAACCTGCAGTTCGTGGATTCTTTTTCAGCATACCCGGCGAACGCGGACCTGCCAATACTTTTATGGGTTTAAAAAACTTTTTTCATGCTGCGGATTCTATCGGCTTTATTCCCGAAATAAGCATCTTCTTTATTGGCAAGGCTGCAACCGATAGTATCATTGCTGTTTCAAATCAATATGATTATATATTAGATAGTATCATAACTCTCAGCAAAAATTATGGTAAAAAAATGTTCCTGCGAATTGGCGGAGAATTTAACGGCGCTGGTCCAGGCTGGAACGGCGGCGGTTATCATCCTTATTTGTATGTAACGGCATTCAGAAAAGTTGTCGATAAGTTTGCTGCCCGCGGTTTCAGGGATTCGGTAGCAACGAATTGGTGCTATGAACCCGATGCAGCAAATGATTTCGATTCGGTTGATACAAAAGGTGCACGTTGGTATCCGGGAGATAATTATTGCGATTGGTTCGGGCTGGATGTATTCGATGCCGACCATTTCGATAAAGCTAAACCGGATTTCGACAGAGGTACAATCACCAAAAAAGGCAAATCCGAAAGGTTCCTTGCTATGGCACGAACGAAAGGTAAGCCTGTGTTCATGAGCGAAACATCGGCAAAGGGAATTAATATCAGCAATGATAATCAGGATGGAATTAATGACTGGAATAACTGGTTTGCTAAGTTTTGGGAATTTATAGATTTACATAAGGAAATAAAGGGATTCGGCTATATTAACGCAAATTGGCCCGCGGGAGCATATCCTAACTGGGGCGATTCAAGAATACAGAATAGTCCTTATGTTACAGGCAAGTATAAAGAGGAAATGAAAAACCCGAAATATATTCATCTGAATCAACAAATGCAAAATGGTCCATGGAACAGTCCGCTAAAATTTGCGTTATCCAATGATGGTACTAATTTTAATTCCGAGAAAATATTTCAGGATTCAGCAGGTGTACCATCTGTAATCAAATGGAAAGGCGATACTTTGGCTTGCGTGTTTCAGTGGTTCAGGCAACCGGTTAATTCTTTGTCCTGGGATAGAGTTGCCGTTAAGTTTTCTTATAATTTAGGTATAACCTGGACAGAGCCTGTTCCAATTGTTGTTACAGGTATTCCTGCAAATTACCAGAGACCATTCGACCCAACATTAACGGTTATTGAAAATAATAAGCTCAGGATATATTTTTCATCCAGCGATGGTATTCCAAAGGGAATGGATACATCCATCAACACATATTCAGCCACAAGTAGTGACGGGATTAATTATCAATTCGAAAGCGGCGCAAGATACGATAACCTCCAAAGCAAAGTAATTGACCCGGCAGTTATCTATTTTAATAATGAATGGCATTATCTTAGTCCGGCAGGAGCGCCTCAGGATGGAGCTTTCCACTGTACTTCAACTGATGGTTTGGTTTTCACTGAAAAGCTGAAAATTCAATCGGACAATACACATAACTGGACCGGGAATTTCGTAGTTGAAAATTCGGAGGAACTACGCTTTTACGGTTGCGGGCAGAATATCTGGTTCAATAAATCCAATGATGGTTTTGTATGGAATTCATATACCAATACAAATATTAAAGGCGGCGACCCGAGTGTAGTGAAGTTAGCAGAAAATAATTACCTGATGGTTTTCGTTGGACAGTCAAATAATCAAATTAATCCTCCCGGTAAGGTTATTCTTTCATCCCCCGACAATTACAGCGGCATATTAAAAACGCAACAATTATTAAGCTGGCACTATGTCCCTGATGCCGTTAAATATCAATTACAAATAAAAAATAATAATATAACTGTATTTAACGATTCAACTATTTCAGATACATCATATAATTTCACAAAAATATTGAATTTTTCTCCCTACTATTGGAAAGTAAGGGCAGGAAATTCGAAGGGATGGGGAATGTGGAGCGATGAATGGAGCTTTATGATTATTGATGGTGTTGAAGATGATGAACAAAACAAACAACAAAATGATTTAATAATTTCTCCGAATCCTGCAATCGATTTCATCGAAATATCATTGTCTGGGGCCGGGGGGCAGGGAATGGGGAACAGGGAACAAGGAACCGACCCCCGACCCCCGTCTCCCGACCTCAGATATATCCAAATTTATAATTCAATGGGTGAAATGGTGATGAAATTAAAGGTTGAAGATAATCAATCATTACGAATCGATGTATCTTTCTTGCCATTAGGAATTTATTTTGTTCGGGTGGGGGAAAAAGTTATGAAGTTTGTTAAAATATAAATATTATCAAAATAAATAATGTTAATCTATGAGTAATATTAAATTATTTGAATCAAAGAAAATTCGTTCTGTTTGGAACGACCAGGAGCAAAAATGGTATTTTTCTGTTGTTGATGTTGTAGAAGCATTAACGGAAAGCAGTGACCCAAAGGATTACTGGTATCGAATGAAAAATAGAGAGAAATTGACCGGAATTGAGTTATCGACAATTTGTCGACAACTGAAATTAGAATCTTCTGATGGCAAAAAATATCAAACTGATTGTGCTAATGTCGAAGGATTATTACGAATAATCCAATCCATTCCGTCACCAAAAGCAGAACCATTCAAGCGTTGGCTTGCAAAGGTAGGTTTTGAAAGATTGGAAGAAATAGAAAATCCTGAATTAGAGAAAAAATCCGGACGAAAAGTCTCAACCAAAACCAATTTTAAAGTTCTGCCGGAAAAAGAAATCAGGAAGAAATTGAAAAATTGATGTATCCTCGCTGCCGCAAGGTTTGTATTTTTTTGCGGATAGGAGATAAAGTAACAAAGTTTATGAAAATATTACAATAATCGAAGAATTTTTTCGTAACATTAAATAATGATAAAACAAGAACATATTGAATATTGGCTCAATACTTCAAATGATGATTTTGAAGTATTTAATGTTTTATATGAAAATAAAAATTACTTGCATGCTTTGTTCATTGCCCATTTGTCAATCGAAAAATTAATTATTATAAATTAAAAATAAAAAAAATGCTGACAATTGAATATTTAGAAAATATTGTTCCAAAGATTAAAGAGTTTAGATTATGTTTAGTAAAAACGATTGCATAAAATACGCCCAGGAATTTGTAGATAAAGTCATTGCTAAGGGTATTAATATAAAATATGCGAAATTATTTGGTTCGTATTCAAAAAATACTCAAACAGTAGACTCAGATATAGATATATTATTAGTATCTGATGAATTTAAGGGTGTCGGATTTATTGACAATGTTCTGATTGCAAATGAACTATATGAATTTGAATATATTCAGGTAAAAACATATTCAGTAAATGATTATGAAGAAGGCGACCCTTTTGTTGAAGAAATCAACAAATCAGCGTTACAATTGAGAATTAATTAGAATTATTCAAAAAATTGGTTCGGAAGATATTTTATCTATAATACTTTGATAAAATTCTCAATTATTTCTTAAATTTAATTTTACCTTCGTTAAAGGAGTATTTTATGAAGAAGCTTTTATTACTGTTATTCTTTTTTATTTTTCCCTGTATCAGTCTATTTGCAGATGAACAATACAATTTACAACCAACTAACGGTCCTTATGGCGGATTCATAAGTAGTTTCTGTTATGACAGCAGCAATAAAAATTTATTTGCTAATTCGGAACATATTTATAAACTTAACAGGGCAACAAATAAGTGGGAAAGACAATTTGAAGGACTTGATTCAAACAAGTATTATTCTTATACCTTAGTATATACAGATAGTATATATCTTATGAATTATGTTGAGGGTAGTAGTGACATGGTTTGGGGTGAGGGATTTCTAAGGAGTTCAGATAAGGGTAAAAGCTGGAACAAAGACACCAATTTAATAGTTTCGTTATATAACGTTCTGAAATTAAACAATTACTTATTTGCTGCATGTGGAGGTCCGTATGGTTTGTATCGAAGTGCTGATAAAGGTTTGACTTGGACAAGAAGTTTGAATGGAATGGACTCATTAACATTAGGGTCTGGGAGTTTTGACCAGGTGGAAACAATTAAGACTACAAACAAAGATTTCTTATTTTTAAGGGATTATTCAAATGGAATTTTTCGTTCTGATGATTATGGTGAGTCATGGCAGAAAGTCTCTGGCGCACTGCCTACATCGAAAAATTCTACTTTAACGAATTATACAGCTATGACCACAACGCCTGATAATAAAATATTTGTTTCGTCTGATGCAGGAATTTTCAGGAGCACTAATTTCGGAGATACATGGCAAAAAATGATTGATGGACTTGCAGAATTTTATTCCTTTGACATGGATTATTTAAAAAGCGATGCAAACGGAAATGTTTTTGCATCTGCTTATGGCATAGGCATAATTCGACTAAAGCAGAATGATACTACATGGCAGTTTATTAATAACGGATTGGTTCAAATATCAACCTGGGACATTTTCTTTGATGAATCTTTAGGTATCTTCTCCGCAACCTACGGTGGTGTTTACAAATCCACTAATTTTGGGGATAACTGGGTTTACTTTAACGATGGAATTAATCAACCTCTCAGAATCAAATGCCTTGCTGTCTCAAAAAACGGGTTATTTGCCGGAACAGAGCAAAACGGAATATATTATACATCAGACAAAGGTAATAGTTGGAAACCCGTGAATAATGGAATATATGAGAGTGAAATTGTTATATTAAAAATTGATTCAAAAGGTAATATTTATGCTAAATCAAAAAGTGGAATAATTTTTAAATCTTCCGATAATGGTTCAAGTTGGGAGAAAATAAATTTAGGGGTTCCTGAAACAGATTCCGGAATAGGCGAACTGACAATTAATTCCAGGGATGAAATTATTCTATCTTATTACAGTACAAAATCCCGGTCTGGTAGTTTAATATTGAGCAAAGACGGAGGAAAAAATTGGGAACATATTAATTTCCCTTATAAGAGAATTTCTATATTAACTTATGATAAAAAGGATAATCTTTTTGTTATGGCAGATTCTACTATCTACAGGAGCAGCAATAACGGATTATCATGGTTGGCTGTTCATAAATTTGACCATTTCTTTTATGTTAATTGCTTTTATGTAACGAATAATAATTCGATTTTCTTATTAAACAGAAATTATGAAATTTTCAGAAGTATTGATAATGGTTATTCATGGATAAATTTAACCCAGGGTTTGCAGAAGAGTAGTAAAATTACTTGCATAACTTCGCTTGATATGGATAAACGATTAATATGCGGTGATTACATTGAAGGTTTTTATATCAGTAATGACAACGGAGATTCATGGAATCATTATAATGATAATCTGCCTTACTACGATGCTTTCCCGACACCTGAAAAATTCAGGGATTTCGCTTATGACGGCAATGGTACTATATATGCAGCAACTTATAATGGTGTATATAAAATGGCTAATATATTATCAGTACAACCTTCATATAACGAAAATCCAATTTTAGAAATTTCACCAAATCCAGCAACTGATTTCATTGAAATATCATTGACAGGGAACTGGGGTCTGGGGTCTGGGGTCTGGGAACTGGGAACTGGAAAATTTCTAAAACCCCATACCCAAAACCCTGACCCCAGATATATCCGCATTTATAATACAATGGGTGAAATAGTGATGAATGTAAAGGTTCAACAGATTGAAACTCATCGAATCGATGTATCTTCCCTCCCGAGCGGACTTTATTTTGTGCGGTTTGGAGGGTATGTGTGCAAGTTTGTTAAACTATAAAAGCATCTGAGAAAATTTAATTGTCATTGCTGTGAATACAGGAATCCCCTGCTGATAGGAGATTCCTGCATTCACATGAATAACATATTTAATTTCTCTACTTTAAGAGGTTCCAATTTTATTATGGGAAAAATATTTCATGAATTTGAAGGAAATAAATAATTTTCTATAAGAGAATTAATACTATCCTCAATAAAAATTTATTAATTTTGCTTTTTAATATGTGAATAAATTATTATAATTGATATAGGAATAAACCATGAAAAAATCATTAAAAATTCTATTAGTCATAATATCAGTTGCAATTACATTTTCCTGCGCCAGCTTGACTTACAGCCCATCTCTCAATTTGCCGGATAAAATTCAAAAAGATGAAACCAAAGTAGCCGCCGCTTATGAACTTCTTCCATTGACAAATGACAATGAGGACGGAGATGATATTGTCCATGGCATGTTTGTCTCAATCCAACATTCATATTCATCGCGCTTCTGTATGCAGGCAAAGTATTGGGCAGAAATTAATTCATTCAAGGCAGGTAAGGATTACAATCATGGCGCTGCGTTAACATCATACATCCTTTTAAATGATACTAATGCAGTTAATAAGTTTTATTTAGCGCCTACTATCGGGATGTCATTAATAGAAAATAAAATTGATATGGGTACCATTGGCAGTTGGATTGCGATGCAAACGCAAAAATATTCCGTTTTCGAACCTTATGCTGCATTAGGTATAATATATGGCAATACTAATTTTGATAGAAATGAGTGGGGGCTTGGATTAATTCCTAACGTTGGGACAAACATAAGTATATTTAATAATTTGATGCTGAACATTGAAATCTCATTTCCTCAATTGATAAATTCTGATTTTGAATTTGTGAGATATTATTTCTGCCCAACGGTAGGTTTTAGTTATGGAATTTAAAATTTAGAAAAATGATAATAAGTTTTAAAAATTTATAAACAAAAAAGTAATTTAGGATTACATGAGATTATCAAAAAAAGAAAAAATTGATATTATGCATAACTTGCAGAAATTTTCATTCGATAGTTTTAAGGAAAGAAGACAATATCAATGGAAAATTTCAATTTCATTATGGACTATATTAATTTTATTAATCTATGCCTTAATGAAAGAAGAGATCAAGACTGATTTACAATCATTTCCTTTGATATTATTTCTTGTACTTTATACAATTTAGATATTGCATTTTTTTTGGATAATAAATATACAAAAAAGATGTGATTCCGACTTAAAAGTGAGCTATTTTTGGGAAAAGCAAATTATGGGAAGTATAAATGTTACTTATTGGGATGAAATAGAATATGGTTTTAAAAAAATTGAAATCGGGAAAAATAAAATATTTCATTGGGCTACAATTTTTCAAGTATCAATTACTTTATTACTTGTAATTATTATTTTTTCTATTATTTATAATTCAAGTTTACATCATAAATTTCTTATTATTTTCTTTAATCAGATTGGATATAATTGGTTATTTATTTTCATAAAACTATAGCTATTTAATTAGGAACAAAGACTAACGGGTTGAAAAAAATAGGTCGGGTTTATAGTTCATCGACTTATATCTTGACAATTATCTGTTAATCTGAGACCAAATATATTGAAGCTGAAAAATAAACACACCCCTTAATTCCGCTCTCCGGAGCAGGATTAAGAGTTGAGCTATTTTAAATATTATTTTTTTTACTGTATCCTAATCTTCTGCCCAACTGCAAGTTTATTCGATTTAATCGTGGGATTCTTCGATTTAAGCGAACCAACGCTAACGCCGAACTTCTTTGCTACAGTACCGAAAGTTTCACCTTTCCGGATTGTATAATATTTCGGCAGCTTATTGATTTTTTTGGACGAAGCAACCGAACTGCCCTTATCAGGCTGATTGGTGTATATTTTCAGGCGGGAACCTTTGTAAACCGTATTACCGGTAACTTTCCCCTTATTCCATTTCTTAATCAGGTCTTCGTCAACGCCATATTCCGCTGCTATTGTACCAAGTGATTCGCCTGCCTTAACTTTATGCACGACAACCGACTTCGATGATGTTTCCTTTGTTGAGGCGCGTTCGGTGGCAGTGTATTTGGAGCCGTCAACCTTGATTTTCAGGACCTGTCCGGTGAATATACTTTTCTTCTTCAACCTGTTAGCGCCAACGATGTCTTCAATTGAGACATTATAATTATCGGCAATTTTAGCAAGAGTTTCGCCTTTTTTAACTTTATGCTTAACCGTTTTGACGTTCTTCAGTTTTGCAATAGTGGTAGTTGAATTATCTTCCGAAGAGCGTTTTTTCTTGGCTATTATCAGTTCCCTGCCGGCATCGAGTTTATCATCATCGTAAGAAATATTATTCAGGTTGCGGAGGTCGGCAAGCCGCACGCCATATTGTGCTGCAATGCTATACAAAGTTTCACCCTGAACGACAGTATGGGTAACATTATCACCTTCGGTGTTGAGTTTTTTCGATGTAACCGGAACCTGTTTTTCGGAAGAACTTGCCTCTGATGAACCGGGTAATTGCTGTGAAAGCGGCACGCGAAGAACAGTCCCGGCTTTTACTTTTGTTTTGTAGCTGCTCAATCCGTTAATGGAAGCCAAATCACGCGAGGAGACATTGTACTTCTCGGCTATTGTAAGCAGGTTTTCGCCTCTTGCAACTTTATGATTTATCCAGGGCTGCTTTTCTTCCTCGGTAAGTGAGGCGAAGTTATTCATGAAATTATTCTTCGTGCCGACCGGAATCTTTAGGGTGTAATTTGTTACATCCGGTGGAGTACAGGACTTTATAAGTTCGCAATTCAGCAATGCAAGTTCTTCGGTAGAGACACCGGCGCATTTTGCAAGAGCTTTCATACTAATGGCGCCAGGCACCTGAATTGTTTCGTAAACATATTCCGGCTGGAAGTTCAATTCTGCACGCTTGAACCCGTAATATTCGGGCTGAAGCATTATTTTCGTAGCTGCAATATATAACGGAACATATTTCCTGGTTTCTTTAGGAAGATTATTTCTTATATCCCAGAAAGTAGGCTTATCGATTTTTGTTTTTGTTTTAGCACGATTAACGCAATTAATACCACAATTATATGCGGAAAGAGATAAGTGCCAATCGCCTAACTCGTTATATAAATCCCTCAGGTGACGGACAGCAGCGCGTGTTGCTTTTTCGGGGTCGCGACGTTCGTCGATCCAAACAGATGAATTTGTATTTAAGCCATAAAGAGCGCCGGTCGAGCGGATGAATTGCCAAAGCCCAACTGCCTGTGCTCGTGAAACTGCATTCGGGTCTAATCCACTTTCTGTCATCGATAAGTAAATAATTTCTTGTGGCACACCCTCTTCGGCTGCAATTCTCTTCATCATGGGGAACCAGCGGGAGGAGCGTTCGAGCCATTTCTTATAATATTTCCTGCCCTGATTCTGCGCTAAAAACACTATGGCTTTATCTACCAATTCATTATCGTCCAACGGAACCATAGTTTGGAATGAAATTGTCGAAGGTTTGATAGTCGCAGTATCTTTATTTTTTTGAATTGTTGAGACAGGTGTTTCGGCTGTTAAAACCTTTTCGGCTTCCTGATAGAATTTTTCGCGCAGAATGAAGAAAGATGAGTTTTCGTCTAATTTACTTAAATCGTGAATGTAATATTCAAAGTCTTCCACAATAGATGTAACTAAATCGGTGAAGTCCTGGTTTTGTTCGATACCCGGATAGCTTGCCAAAACGTTCAGTATATCTATGGATTGCTCGAAATACTTCGCTGCAGTTAGAGTATCTTTATTGGAAATTAAAATCAGTGCCTGCAAATATTTCTGCCGTGATTTTTCAAGAGTGGAGAGGACGAATTCATCTTTGGTATATGCGGGAGTGGGTACATCGTCTAATTCGGAATATTTATCCGGGAAGATTTGCGTCTGTTGCAAATCGCCTTTCTTGGCTTCAGCCTTGCGTTTAGCAGGAGTTTGTGCAGTAAGCGACAAAGTAAATCCAGTGACAAGCAACAGCGTGACGAACAGATTCAATATCCTTATTTTCGATGTTTTTACTTTTTTATAATAACCCATACTTACCTCATTTTTTACAAAACGGTATTATTGATAAAATATAATATAAGTATTTTAAATTAGAATAGCAAGAAAATTTATTTAATCTTTTTGTTAAATGACAATAATTTAATCGTTTATAATGAAGGATTTAAATTAATTATGAATTATAAATTATAAATAATGAATTATGATGTGTCATTCACGATGGTGCATGAATCCTTGCAGGAGCGGTTTTTTAAGAAATTCAACTTTAAGAAAGTTTCCCTACTTCGGATAGTTTTCTTTTTTGCTATTTCTTGCTAAAAATTCACGAATTTTAAAATATTGAGTTCTAACTAAAATCCGAAAATTGAAGTCCCAAGTACAACAGGTGTCATGTCTATTGTACTTTGAACAGACAAGAATGTCTATTCTACTATTAATTTCATTAAATTATCTATTCTACTATTAATTTCATTAAATTAGTAGGTCAGACATTCTTGTCTGACGCGCCCATCTATGCTTGACTTGACAATAGGGGAATTAGTAAGTCTTTGATGTATTAAATTTCAAAATTCTATCTATGAATGTAATTTTCACCAAAAATGCTTTTGATAGCGGACTCAATTATGGGGAGTTCTAAAAATTGTCATTCCTGCATCCACTGGAATGACATTCTATAATATTTAGAACCTCGCTCAAATTATTTTTATACAATTTGTAACTAAAAGCAATTTGAACTGTTAATTGTTAGAGGATACTTTTGGAAATAATATTTTTTTAAAGTATATTTGGATATTGAATAGCACGAAAATGATTTTTTCAAGTTCTTAAAATCGGGAATTAATTTGTCAAAAATATAGAGGGAAACTCTAATGAAAACAATTTTTACCTTTACACTTACACTATTTATTTGTTTGCAAATAGCAGCAACAGCACAAGAACGCGAATTGCCTGAATGGTTAGGCGCCCAGAATAGCGGCAAAGAATACTGGTTCACTGTTCCACCCAGTTTTGCTGATGAATCAGGCGGAGGACAAAACTTTATTAAGGTTTATGTAACATCCCCAGTGAAAACTCTTGTAACCTTAGAAATCCTTGGAAAAAATAAAAAATTTACCAAAATGTCGGTTGCAAACGATGTAATTGGGTTTGACTTAATACCTGGAGATGCTCAAACTTTTGAAAAAACAGGAAAAGCAGCAGAAGTTGAAGAAAAAAATTATCCCGGATACGGTATCCATGTTTATGCAGAGGATTTATTGGTTGTTTACGTTTTAGTCCGTTTCAGGGCAACAAGCGACGGATTTTTGGCTGTGCCTGTATCATCGCTTGGAAAAGAATATATTTGTGGTTCATACAATACCGACCCAATGTTTTCGGCAGTTTGGGGTTATCACCTACCTTCGATGTGCGGCATAACGGCTGCTTATAACAACACAAGAATGACATTTACAATGGGAGGCAATCCGGCAACGACTACGGCAGGAGGATTAAAACCCGGACAAAGTACAACAATAACAATGAATAAAGGTGATGTTTTCATGGTTTCATCAAAGGGAGACTATGGAGACTTAGCCGGTAGTAAAATAGTTGCAGATAAACCGGTATCAGTAGTATCCGGTAACCAATGCGACAATATTCCAGCCGGAAATCAATGGTGCGATTATTGCGTTGAGATGGAATTGCCATTATTTACCTGGGGAAATGATTATCATGTCCCATCGGTACCGGGAAGAAAATGGCCCTCCTTGATGCGTGTATTTGCAAAAGAACCAAATACCATTGTATTTAGGGATGGAAAACAAATTGCTACTTTAAAAAACGCCGGAGGAATAATTGGTGAAGCATATTATGAAGGCAGAATAACACCAATGGACGAAGCACAAAAGCCCGTCGTAATTTCCGGCGATAAACCCATTGGAGTGATGGTCTATAATTGCGGAGTTCAAGAAGACGGCTACCCACTTCCGAACAGCGACCCATTCTGGATGGTGATGACTCCATTATCTCAATACCAGAAGGGAATTACATTTTGTACACCTGCCACACGTGGTGGTTTGGGTTTCGAGGAAAATTATTTAAACCTGGTTTTCCAAACCGATGCAAATTTAAAGATGCCTGATGATGTTATGATTGCTGAGGTAAAAGGGGGAAAATACTCATGGATGCCTGTTAATCAAAAATATTCCGGAATAGATAAACAATTTTCTTATGATTTTAATGATAAACACTATGCAGTTCGAACACTGATATTGCCACGCGAAGGAACATTTAAAATCAAGGCGAGCCAGCCTTTTGCCGCATATTCATTTGGCTACGACTGGTGCGATTCTTATGGTTATCCGACTGCCGGCGCATTTAAAAAGAACGACCCTGATGATAAAGAATGTCCGAGAGTGGCTTATACAAAAAACCAGGATGAGAGCGTTAATGGTACGGTTCAGGATAAAAATTTATCCTTAATTTTAATGCTTACTGATGATAGTTATAATTATAATCTGACTTATCCCGAATTTATTGCCGGGGATGATATTAATACTACATGGAAGCTCGATAAAATTGATACAAAAGATAGCGCCCGCGCCGTTATTGCATTTGCCGACCGCTGCGGGTACGATACAATAATTACAATTGGAGCAATGCCGAGACCCAATATAGATGTGCCGAAAATTGTATTGAGCGCTAATGAACTGCAATTCCAGGAAGTAATATTGACTTTAAATAAAGCCCTGACTTTAACGGCAAGCAATTTGGGGAGTGATATTTTACAAATTACATCTGCAAGAATAACAGATGATGTTAACAAATCCTTTAATTTATCCGGCATGAACTACCCATTGAATATAGATATTAACGGGAAAGCTACATTCTACATTTCTTTCATTCCGACTGTATTGGGCAAATCTACCGCTACCCTTGAATTATTAACTAATGACCCAGCAAATAAAACTATCAGAATTCCTTTAAGCGGTATTGGTCTGCCTCCATCTGCCCTGATAACAACAAACATCACAAAAATTTTATTTGGCAATGTTAAATTGGAACAATCAGGTTATCAAAATTTTCAATTTATAAATTCCGGGAATACTGACTTAGTGATAAATAAAGTAATTATTACTGATGACGCTAATAATGCATTCAGTATTGTTTCGCCGCCAACATTCCACCCTTATTTAACAAAGGGTGCGAGTGAAAATTTAGTAATAAGATTTATACCATATCAAAGACAACCTTATAAGGCAAATCTTCATATTGAAACGAATGCAGCTAACAATCCTATCCTTGATATTCCGATTGAAGGTAATGGCGGTGATATAAATGATGTTCCAATTGTTATTCCTGATAATAATATTTCGTTATCAGTTAAGCCGAATCCTATTATCAAGACTGCTACTATTGAATATAAAGTAAATTTTGAACGCGCTGATTTGATGAAAATTACGGTTGTGGATATAACGGGCAAGGAAGTGGTTTTGATATTGAATCAAATAGTTGAACCGGGAGAAAGCGCTGTTCAATTCAATGCAGAAGGACTTGCTGCTGGTAAGTATTTTGTAATAGCGAATTTTGGAAATGAAGCGGCAAGGCTGCCGGTAGTGATTGAGAAGTAAAAAAATAACACTTTGCCAATCTATGAGGAAAAACCCCTCCCTAACCCTCCCCGAAGGGGAGGGAATTGAAAAATAAGATAGTTACTTATTCCCTCCCCTTCGGGGAGGGTTAGGGAGGGGTTATTCCGGCTGAATTTAGTAGACATTCTTAAATTTCAAAAGAATATTTGTGAGTGAATTTAGATTAGGTCAAGGTGAGTTCTTTCGGCAATTAGTAAATTTAATGAAAAAGAATTAACAATGAGATACATTTTAACTGACAAAAAAACATGGCATAAGTTAAAAGATTTTGTTAAAGAAAACAGAAAAGAGCAAACCTATGCCGAACAAATCATCTGGGAAAATTTAAGAAAAAAACAATTAGGAGTTAGATTTAGAAGACAACATGCGATTTACCAATTTATTGTAGATTTTATCTGTATTGAAAAGAAATTAATTATTGAAATTGATGGTGATTCACATTCTGATAAACAAGACTACGACCATGAAAGAGAAAGGATTCTGGAAGGAATGGGTTTCAAAGTTTTAAGATTCACAAATGAAGAAGTTACTGGAAATGGCAATAAAGTAATCGAAATGATTAAGGAAAATTTGAAGGACATTAGCTTTGAGAACTCTTTTAACTCTGAGGGAATAACCCCTCCCTAACCCTCCCCGAAGGGGAGGGAATTTTTTACTTTTATTCTACTTCTACTTCTATGTTCTATTTCTATAACCGGGTTAGGGAGGGGTTTTTCTTTCAAGGTTAAATGATATTTTTTTGAAAGGTTTTTTCTTTTAATTTGACTTAGTAGTAATTGAAAAAAATAAGTGTAGTAAGTATGAAGAAGTTTTTAATTTTGACGGCAGTAATTGGGCTGCTGCTTTCGCTCAATGCCTGGTCACAGCCAAAATATAAAGATATGGTTTGGCTGACCCCGACGGATGATATTAAAGCTTTCTGTTTCTCGCCGGACAGCAAGTTTATAGCTTGCGCCGAAGGAAATTATATCAACATTCTCGATGTTGCAACCGGGCAAAGCATAAAAAAACTTTGGCTAAGCGACAATCATTCTGAAAATATCGATTTTACAGATGTCAAATGGTCAAATGACGGACGTTATATAATAGCACCTAATCAGAAAAACGTCCAGGTCTGGGATGCTGCCACTTTCGATACGCTCAATTTTTTAGTGGACAATGCCACCCCAGGAAAGCAAATCGGAATTTCAAATGATTGTAAATATTTAGTTGCAAGTACCAGAACAAGCGAAATAAAGGTATGGAATCTTCAAACCGGAAAATTAATAGCCAAGAAAAGGGTATTGCCACCCAAAGATTATACTAATCCTACTATTCAAGAAATGGCTCTGAGCCCAACAGGAGATTTTATTGTTATTAGAGGTTTTTTTGAGCCGAGTACAAATCCAAAAGCATCTACAATTTTATTTGATAGTGTTTATAAAACCAATAATTTAAATATGTTACCCATAAGTTTTCCTGGAAAAGCTTATGTATTTTCATCAACAGGAAATTATTTATCAGAATTTTTGTTTAAAAGAGATAATAGCACTATCATCGATACATGTATAAGAATAACTGAATTGAAAAATAATAAAATTATAAAAAATTTTTCAATGAAAATTGGGGAATATTTTAGATTTCCTGAATTTTCTTATGATGATAAATATTTTCTTACAATTAAAAGAAATGGATTTGAATTAGTTGTTTATAACATTCAATCATGGGATTCGGTTTATTCGTATATACTGAATAATGAACGAAAGTTTTATTTATTGAAATCATCACCAAATGGTAAATATATTGCTGCTAAATGCTCGGATTATTCATTAGGAGCCATTATTCTATTAAAATCTTTTTGGGGCAACACACTTGTAAATGAACAAAATAACAGTAATACAGAAATTTTGAACTACTACCCGAATCCAACGTTATCTCAAATTGATATTGAATATAACATTGGGCTAAGCGGAAATGTATTGATTTATATAAGCAATTTAAATGGGGAAAAGATTGTTACCTTACTTGATGAATATATCTCACAAGGCAAACACACAATAACTTGGAATATAGCAGGAGTAAGTTCCGGCGCTTATTTCATCAACTTAATTGCTGACGGAAAAAGTTTAAGCAAGAATATTATTGTTATAAAATAAGGGGTTCAAAATGAAAATCAAATCTTCATTATTAGCAGTAATAATATTATTACTTTGCTTAAATGCAAATTCGCAGGAAGTTATCAATCCGCCAAAGCTTGATATTTTATTATTAAAGCCGGGAATTTATTTTATAAAATTTCGTAATTTTACGAATATTTTTGTAAAGGAATAAAAAAACTAATTTAAAAACGAATATTGGAGTTAAATGAAATTAATTATTTATGTGTTAGTTATTATAGCAATTCAACTTAATGTCTGTAATGCAGTGTCCGATTCTGCAAATACAAATTATCCCAAAATCTACTTTGATTGCGATTTCTGCGATAAAGATTATTTGAAATCGAAACTTATGTATGTCAATATGGTTCGGGATAGGTTCGAAGCCGATATTTTCGTGAAAGGATATTCAAGCGATTTGTCAGGTGGTGATATGCTTACATTGGATATCTTCGGTCAGAACAGGTTCGACGGTATGAAAGATACAGTTTCAATATTCAGGCTGGAATCCCATTCCCAGGATTTAATAAGGGAAAAAATTGCCGAAAAAATTAATTTGACCTTGATTAGGTATCTTTTGAAAACCGAATTAGCCGACAGTTTGAAAGTAAATTATAAGCCGGTATCTCAAAACGCAGCATCACAACCGGTCGATGACCCCTGGGATAGATGGGTTATCAAATTTTCCCTTAATTCAAACCTGAACGGCGAACATTCGTTTAAATATTCTTCTTTATATACTTATGCAGAACTTAAACGCATAACCGAGGATATGAAGTTAAATTTTGGCGGCTATAATTCTTTTAATGAAACTTTTTACAAGCTCGAAACTGAGGACGTAATCGCCGATACACGTTCCAACGGAGCCTGGGCAAATATCATCTTAGCAATTGACAGCAATGTTTCTTACGGCGTATGGACAGAAATCAGCAATTCATCTTATTCCAATATCAAATACAAATTATATTCGGCTGCCGGTATTGAGTATAACTTTTTTCCATACAGCGAATCCATCCGCCGGCAACTGAAATTCAGGTACAGGCTTAGTCCGACATTTGCAAAGTATATGGAAGAAACAATATTCTTTAAAACTGAGGAATTAAGACTTGCTCATTCTATCGAAGCAGTGGTAATTATTTCGGAGAAGTGGGGTTCCATCGATTTATCAGTCACATATTCCAATTATTTACATGACTTTACAAAAAACCATATTAATGTCAATATGGAATTGAATTTACCTCTATTCGAAGGTTTATCGTTTTTTGTATGGGGGAGTTACTCTGCCATTCACGACCAACTATCATTAGTAAAAGGTTCGGGCGACGTTGACGTATATACAAGAAGGAAGCAGCTTGAAACGAATTTCAATTATTCGAGTTATATCGGAATATCGTATTCTTTCGGCTCGATTTATAATAATATCATCAATGCAAGATTTTGAATAATTTTATAGGAATTTCCATATATCAGTAATAAGCAAATTATCAATGGTTTTAATATGGTCTTTCAATATTTTTTCCGTTCTCATATTTGGTCTAATATCACAATAATAAACACCGTCCAAAGGGTTTAGTTTTACGGTATATCCTTTGAAATGACCGGGTAAAAATGTGGAATTGATTCCGTATTCGTTTTCTTTTCTTGTATTTTTTCTCTGAACATCATTTAAAAATATTGCAATGTGTGGAATTACTGTTTCTGTTAATTTGCTATAAAGAAATTTATCAATAAATATTTTATCCAGTCTGTCTTTGCTTGAAGTTTTGATTGAACCAATTAATTTTATTTCATTATTATTTTCAATTATTAAATCATGTTGATAGTTAATATTGAAAGCAAATTCGCCTTCAATATTAACTGGAACCTGAACCACACCTGCTTTAGCTTCAATGCCAATTGAATTCAAAATAATCCTTATAAAATTTTCAAATAGGTCACCGTTTAATTTTCTTGCTGTATTTGATTTACCTGCAGGAAGTGCATCCAGACATGCGCCAATTGATTGCTGAATTGTATAAATTGAATTATTTATTATATTTCTGGCTTCAATATTTTTAATTTTAATATCTCTTATACATTTTAAAATATTGAAAAAGTCACTATTTATTTTATCACTATTTTCTGCATTATACATTAAATTAGAATTAATTGGTCTTGTGATTTGGAAATTGCCTTTTCTATTATATTGAAAGAATTGATAATTATTTTCATTTTGAGAAATAATTACGGCTTGTAAATTTTTCGGGATAAACTCTAAATACTTAATACAAAAAATTATATAATCATTTAAATCCTTGAAATTCTTTTTATCAGTTACTAAATTTAATAAATCTTTCAAATTCATCTAATAGAATTCCTTCTCTTTAAATTATCAAAATCGTATTTAATCCACCTATCAATATCCCATTCTTCAACGATTTTTATTCGCTTAACAGCCCAATCAAGATAATCACTCGATATATCGCAAGCCAGCCATTTTCGGTTTAATTGTTCTGCGCATACCGGAGTAGTCCCCGAACCACAAAATGGGTCTAATATTATATCGTTTTCATTCGATGATGCTAAAATAATTTTTCTTAACAATTCTTCCGGTTTTTGCGTTGGATGAGGTGTTTTTTCGTGCATTCCATTGCATGTTGTTGGAATTTCAATAACATCTTTTGGTTTTGCTCCATTAGGATTTGGTTCCCAAGCCTGATATTTTTCGGCATTTCCTCCGTATTGACTTGTTTCAGCCTGTGGGTGTGTTGGATATTTTAAAGTATGCTCGCTGTATGGAATACGAATGGTATCAATATTAAAGGTAAATTCTTTTGATTTACGAAAATGCAGTATGCTTTCATGGCTACGTCCCCAGTCGTTACCAAGATTGGCTTTGTTTTTATAATGCCATACAATCCAACGGCAGGATTTAAAGTATTTGCTTGCCGGATGTTTCAAATCTGCAAGAATTTCGGAAAAGCCGCATATAAAAAGAGTACCGTTATCTTTCAATATTCTTGATGCTTCTTTAATCCATAACATAGACCATTTTATATATTCTTCCTGACTTTCAAAAGTGTCCCAATCCGCTTTTTTTATATTATAAGGGGGGTCGGCAAAGATTAAATCAATACTTTTACTTTGCAAGGTTTTTAACCATTTAATGCTATCTCCGTACCATAATTCACCGTTTTGATGTTTAAAATAAAGTTGTGGTATATCAATATTTAATTGAGTATTAATTTCAACGGTTTCACCCTTTTGTTGGATTTCACCAAAGAATGATGGTATTACTTTATTTCTAAGCATTGTTTTTTGCATAATAATTTTGTGCAAATTTATAAATTTATTATATTATTTAAATTGCTAAATCAAAAGGTAAATCACTTATATCTCTTAATCGTTTACCTTGAACTAAAGTTTCTATTAAATCTGTAGCAACTTCATTTTTTAATTTTTCTATCGAAATTAATAATTCTCTAAGTGCAAAATGATAAACACAATCTATATCACCAGTACCGAGCGCTAATGATGCAATCCTTTGAGGATATGGCTCGCCGGTAACAATAACAATATGTGGGGTATGTCCCTTCCTATTGCGGATTAAATTCAATCCTTCTGTTCTTGAATTTTGAGACCTGTCACTTCGAATTGTCCACTTACAGGAAATACTTGCATGTAAAATAGGCTTTTGAGAATTGCTCATTCGCAAAGGTGTTAAATTAGCATTTTTATCATTCGGTTTAATCAATTTCTTGTTTTTGTTTATTTCTTTATCATCAATAGGTATTCTTCCAATTACAATATCTGGACAAATAAGATAATCACCTACTGCAGCTCTTAATTGTCGGTTATTTTTCAATGTTTCGGCAAGCATTGATAAATGTTCATATTGTTCAAACCCATCGATTGATTTGCCAAGGCAAAACTCGAATTTCCCGGTTCTTAAATGATTTATTTCATTAAAGACTTTTTCAAGAAAATAATATGTTAATTTTTCAAAAGATTTACCCATTGTTTGTCCTGACAATTTAACTGTATTTGTTTGAATTGCAATTTCCTCAACAATACCTTTTGCCAAAGCAACACTTATCTGGCTGTATTTGTCAGCATTATTGGGTATTTTCTTTTCATCAACAGATAGTAATTCTTTAAATATCAATGCATGATATTCTTTTCTTAAATCTTCAAGTAACATATTAACACCTTATTTCCAAAAGCCGATAACAAACTCTTTATGCATTCGGTTTTCTATTTGTAATTTAATACTATTTCTACTGATTGGCATCATTCGTTTATCCCTTTGAATGTTTCGTTCACCTATATGCACTAATTCAAATCCAGCATGTTCACCTAATTCTTTAAAACATTTATCAATCCGGATATCAATTCCATTTAATATTGAAGAGGCTACTACTATTACACATGCTCTTTGGGGTTTTAATACTCTATACATTTCTGAAATTACTTGTTGTATTTCGGAATAATAGCGTTCGACAGAGTTCCCTTTACTTATATTTATTTTTTTAAAATTACTAACTATAGAGCAGGTTAATTCTGGCAATTGTTTAATATTTCCTTTAATCAATGACTCTGCTCCAATAAATTTTTTCCGGGTATTCTTAAGCTCATTTATTGAAAAGTTAAACCATATCAGTGAAAATTTATGAGCCCTCATATAATCAATAGCATTATTGGCATAAGGTGGAGAAGTAACAATTAAATCAACAGAATTATCCGGTAATGAAAGTTGTTTTGCATTACCTTCATTTAATTCAAAATTTTCAGGTAAATCAATATATCCATTATTTAATATTTTTGTAATTTTCTTATTAAACTCAATAAAAGCTGAATTAATTGTCTTATTTTTTACCTTATGTGGCCTTGTATGTGCAAGATCGTAAGATAGTGTAACTCCACCTGATTTAGTGATTATTATACTGGAAAATATGAGTTGTAAAAATTCTTTAGCCTTTTGATTTTCAATTTTTTCTATCTGAAGGATTAATGAAATTAATTCTAATTGTGATTCTTTTGAATACCAAAAATTCAAAAAATCGAATGTTTCCTTATCAAATCTACTAACCAATTCTTTTTCCAAATCGTTTTTATTATAAATAAAAACTTTATATGCCCTATTCAATATACTATTACCAATTTCTTTTATCTCAAGTTTATTAATATTTTGAAGTTTTGCTTTTCCAATCATCAAAGAGAGTGGGTCAATATCAAAACCATAACCTTTACGATTTAGATAAACACTTTCTAAAAGGGTTGTGCATGAACCTGACATTGGGTCTAATATAACATCGTTGATTTGAGTAAGGTTTTCAATAAATAATTTTGGTAAAGCGGGTGGAAATTTAGCTGGGAAAGAATGCCAACCGTGCCTTGATATCACATTATTTTCTTTACCAAAATCCAAATTAGAATTTAGTAATATATAAAAAAGTTCCTTCTTGTTTATTGAAGAATTAGCTTTGATGGCTTTTTCAATATTATTTTTATCAAATAAATTCATTTCATATTTCATCTGACTTCCAATGCTATATTCCATCTTCAACAAAATGCGCCGGAAAAGAACTCGAACAAATTATCACTGTACTCATTGACTTCTTCGGCTAACAAATCATTGATGTTTTTCAGTATTTCGTTGTGCTTTTCAATCGGTATCAGAAGCCCTGAGAATACAGTATTATACAAATCTTCCTGAGATATTTTGTCGGGATAGCGCTGCCGGATTGCATAGATTTTTTCCGTCAGCCGAAGGTTCGATTTATATAATTGTATCGAATCCTCGAAACTCTCCTTCGAGACTCGAACACCATTGATTTTGTGGATTTCTTCCAGCACGTCATGCACGAAATAGTTATTAATAACATCGCCGATTATAGTCTGGAAATACTGCGGAAAAGAAATGTACTTGATGAATTTACTCGTTTTCGTTATTTCAATTATTTCAGGATACGCCTTCATAGCATTGCATTGAGTTGGCAGGATGAATCCGTCGAAATCCAAATGTGCGCCGCTATTCACCAATTCAAATATACCGGTAAGCATACTGCATGAGTGCGGGTCTTCTTGCGAAGATTTATGATGCTCCGGGTCGCGGTATTCACTGCCGACCACTCCAACAGCCAAACCGCCTGCTGCATGAATGATTTCGCGGGGGATATAATTGGGGATAATTCCGATAAGAACACGGTCTTTTAATTCCGCCTTCCAGTTTTTAGCAATAGAGAAATTGCCGTCGAATACTATATTCTCACATTCCGAGAAGATTTTTGAAGTGTTACTCATAGTCTTACTTTTCTTAATTAATTATTTATTTACTTAATTAAACAAAAATAATGAAAAATATTCAAATTTTCCTTATTTTTGTAATTGTAATGCAGCCGAGATTCATAAGTATATGAATGCGGGGGACCCAAATTATGGGGCGCATTTTTGCAGTAAGCAAAATAGGATACTTCCATATCCGAGCCCGTCAGCTAACCTCGTAGGCATTTGGGAGAGCGTTTTCCAGGTTTTGGTTTTGTTTACCTTACCTCCAAAATGCACTCAATATTTTTTTGGAGGTTTTATGTCAACATCCCTTCTTGATGGGCAATTATCATTTGCCAAGAGGCTTAAATTCAAATTATTCGGAGTACCCAAAGATATAAACGACCCGGGTATTTTCCACAAATTAGCGCTTATTCCTTTTTTTGCTTGGATTGGTCTTGGCGCCGATGGTTTATCATCTTCTGCTTACGGTCCCGAAGAAGTATTCAGGGTACTTGGACAGCATACCTATTTAGCCGTATTTTTAGCTTTAGCGATGGCTTTTACTGTAATTATCATTTCTTATGGGGGGTTCTAAAAATTCAATTTTGTCATTCCCGCGAAAGCGGGAATCCACTCCCAGAGCGGCTTTATGGATTTCCGCTTTCGCGCGAATGACAATTTTTAGAACTACCCTATAGTGTGTGATTATTTGCAAATTTTCCTTTACCTCAACACCACAAACTTCGCCGTCATTGCAAAATTGCCTGCTTTCAGCGTACAGAAATAAACTCCCGGCGAAAAATTCTCTGCATCGAAGGTTACTTTTCTTTTGCCTTGCCCATAATAGACATTGTCAATCGCGCGGGTTACTTCGCTGCCAAGGGAATTTGTTATGCTTAGATTTACAATTGATGGGCTGGCAAGGGAAAATTGTATTTCCGATTGCCCGCTTGTTGGATTTGGTGTTATATTGATTATTTCAGTATTGCTGGTATTATTTCCATTTTCTTCAAAAATAGTTATTACCGTAGACTTCAATATTTTAACAACGTTATCATTGTCGCAATAAGCTATTATACTTCCGTCGGAATTTATTGACAAAAAAGGTTTATACCACATAGGTGTATCCAGATATTTAATTTTTTTACCTATATTCAAATCCCATATTATTATCTGATTATTACTATTAGCACTTATTATTTTTTTGCCGTCTACAGTTATTGCAAGTGCTTCAATATTATAAATATTATCATAATATGCTCTTATTTGTTCTCCTGAAATCAAATCCCATAATTCTAAAGTTCCTCTTCTGTTTCCGGTAATAAATTTAGTTCCGTCGGGAGTAAATTTGACAGGATAATAAGTATAATCAAATCCGTAAAAAGTCTTTACAATTTCTCCTTTATTTGCATCCCATATTCTAAAATTTTGGTCCTCATTTGAACTTACTATTCTATCTCCGGCTTTATTGATATCTACTGATAGTATTTTACCGAATTCCTCGGGAAAACTCTTTATGGGGATTTCAGTGTTCAAATCCCATAAATAAATATTATTACTTGAATTTCTGCTGATAAAATATTTTCCGTTGGGGCAGTAAGCTAACCCTGCATTATAGCCTTTATATGAAATGAATGTTTTAATTAATTTCCCGGAATTTACATCCCATAATCGAATTAAAGTATCGGTATGAGCGCTGATTAATTTACTCCCATCCGGGCTGAAAGCAATATCTAAAACAGGTAAATTATTGTCCGTTAGAGTTTTGATTTTATCAAAGGTAGCCGTATTCCAAAAGATAATTTTGCCGTCCCAACCACAGCTCACCAGGATTGAATCATTTGGACTAAATGCAACCGAACTCACCCGGGCATTATGTCCCTTTAGTTTGATTAATGTATCATTTTGAGCAGAAAGTCTAGAATTGTAGCAAAAAGAAAAAACTACTGCTAATAGAATTAACGAAAAAGAGCGTTTCATGGCTTACTCCTTAAAATATTTTAAAATGTTGTCTGAACTGTGATTTTCCTGATTTATATGATTATTTTGATTTTTTTCAAAATCTTTTAAATCATAAAAATCAAGTAAATCATAGTTCAGACATTTTCCCATATTTTCTGATAAAAATTATGTCTGTAAACTAAAATAAATTTAAGTTCTTTTTTTGATTAAAGCAAGGGAAATTTTTATTAAATATCTAAAATCCCATCGGGATGAAATATGTGCGCCCGGCATGGGCAATAGCTATAGGGTGAAAGTCCCGAACGAGCCTGATAGTGGGAATCGTTAGCCAAAGGCAAGGGTGTCCGTTGCGAAGCGGAATCTGAAGGAAGCCGGAGGCAAAGTCTCGGTCTGACGAACAGGAAGCGGATATAGGCGTATGCAAGTGGGCGAGTTTGCAT
The DNA here is from genome assembly GCA_016844745.1 of Ignavibacteria bacterium. Classification (GTDB taxonomy): domain Bacteria; phylum Bacteroidota; class Ignavibacteria; order Kapaibacteriales; family UBA2268; genus JAERMQ01. The sequence goes on from JAERMQ010000007.1 coordinate 128,096, forward strand.
ATCAAAACGAAGCCCAATAACTAATCCGAAACTTGCGTATGTAGATCCGACAGATATATGAGACGAAAGTTATTGCTCTTACCCGGGGAGATCTGACAAGCAGCCGAAAAAGCGAGCGAACTGCAAAAGGCAACCTGCATAGCGATATGCAGCTAAACAGTCAGAAGTCAGCAGAAGCCATAGTACCTGACAGGAGTCAGGGAAGGGCAGAACGTTAAACAGTCTCAAATTTTGAAGGTATTATAAGCAATGCAAAGAAAGCAGACAAACTTAGAGCAAGAGACTCTCATATCGGGCGAGTTGGAAACTAACGACAGATACGGGAAGGGCAGAGCATTGCCGATGCAACATCAAGAAGCGAGACAAATTGCAACAACAAGTAATCTGCTCGAAGCTATACTTAGCCGGGAAAACATGCTAAATGCTTTAAAGAAAGTAAGGACAAACAAGGGTTCAGCCGGAATAGATAATATGACGACAGACGAACTTCCGGACTATCTGAAAAGCAAATGGCAAGAGATTAGGCAAAAGATAACAGAGGGCAAGTACAAGCCATCCCCAGTAAAGCGGGTAGAAATACCCAAAGACGGAGGAGGCAAGAGAATGCTTGGAATACCAACGGTATTAGACCGAATGATACAACAAGCAATAAGCCAGAAGTTAGTAGAAGTATATGATTCGGAATTTTCGGGACACAGCTATGGATTCAGACCGGGACGCAGCGCCCACCAGGCAGTAAAGCAATCAAAAGCATACATTGAAACGGGTTACGACAATATTATTGACCTTGATATCGAAAAATTCTTTGACCGAGTAAATCACGATTATTTGATGAGCAGGATAGCTTCAAAGATAGCCGACAAGAAACTCTTATTATTAATAAGGAGATACTTGCAGGCAGGAATAATGGAGCAGGGTATAATAAGGATAACAGAGGAGGGAACTCCGCAAGGCAGTCCTCTAAGTCCGATATTATCAATTATTCTATTGGATGAACTGGATAAGGAACTTGAGAAACGGGGACACAGATTTGTCAGGTATGCCGACGATTGCACAATATATGTCAGAACCGTGCGAGCAGCGGAACGGATAAAAGAAAGCATAAGCGTGTTTCTGAAAAAGAGACTGAAGCTACAGCTAAATGAGGAGAAAAGTGGGGTAAGGAAGCCCGATGAAGTAAGAGTATTGGGCTATGGTTTTCTAAGGAACAGGAAAGGCGAATGGAAAATCAGGATAAGTAAGAAAGCCAAAGCCAAGCTGAAGAAGAAAGTCAAATCAATAACGAGTCGCAGACTACCGGTATCAGTAACAGAGAGGATAAGAAAAATAAATATAATCCTCAGAGGTTGGGGCAACTATTTTAAGCTAACGGAACTACCAAATGATTTTAAAGATATAGACGGATGGATAAGGAATCGCTTAAGAATCTGTCATTGGAAGAACTGGAAATTGGTTAAGACCAGAATCAGGGAACTGAAATCATTAGGAATAAGTGAAGCAAATGCAATAAGATGGGGTCACAGCCGAAAAGGTTACGCAAGAGTAGCCAATAGTAAAATACTAAAACTTAGCTTAACAAATACATACTTCCGTAGTTTAGGATGTTTTGAACTGGCGAAATTACAAGTTGTCAATTAAATTTAGCGAACCGCCGTATGCCGAACGGCACGTACGGTGGTGTGAGAGGACGATGTGGGAATTAATCCCACATCTCCTACTCGATTTATAGCTAATGATGAATATAGAAATTAACCATAACCCCTTAGGGGTGGAATTATACGAATATAAAAAAAATATTTACGCTAATTTTCTTTAATATGCCATCCCGATGGGATTCTCGTTAGCTTTAAGGAATTTTCTATAAATATGTCATCACGATGGGATTCACCTTAGTTTTGTTTTATTTGATTAGGATTCTTTTATTGATTTAAAATCAAGTCATAATATTTTCATTGGAAAGACGACATTATACCGGGTAGAAAAACCTAATTTTTGAAAAATTTGAATATTAAGACTTATAAAGTTCTATGCATAAAAAAACTCCTTTAATTGCCGCCATAGATTTAGGTACTAACTCGTTCCACATGGTTACCGCTTCAGTTAATAACCGGCAGATGCTTAAAATTGTAAGCAGGGAAAAGGAAATGGTGCGGCTTGGCTCCAGTGGCGGGGATATGAAGAAATTAATGCCCGATGCAATAGAACGTGGAGTGAGAACATTAAAGCATTTTGCAGAAATTGCGAAAAATGATAATGCCGATATTCGGGCAATAGCCACCAGCGCTGTACGGGAAGCCCAGAACCAGTCTGATTTTATCGAAAGAGTAAAAAATGAAATCGGTATCGATATCGAAGTTGTTTCCGGTGTTGAAGAAGGAAGATTGATTTATATAGGAGCAATGCATGCTGTTCCCATATTCGATAAAAAGGCGCTTGTTATAGATATTGGCGGAGGCAGCACTGAAGCCATAATTGGTTTGAAAGGTAATATTAATTTTGTCAATAGCCATAAATTAGGCGCTATCAGGTTAACGAAAAAATTTTTCCACGATGGTATATCTACACCCAAAAGGGTTAGTGAGTCCAGGGATTTCATTAAAGGAGATTGGGCGCCCACACTGAAATTAGTCGAACAAACGGGATTCGAGGTCGTTGTTGGGACATCCGGTACTATCACTAATTTAGCATTAATGACCCTTGCTATGAGAGGTGAGAAAATTCCAGGTATTATAAATGGTCTTACCGTTTCCGGAGCTGATATCCTTAAAGTAATTAACCTTATTGTTAATACCCGCACTGTTAAGGAAAGGGCTGCTTTGCCCGGAATGGATGCCGATAGAGCCGATATTATAACAGCAGGCGCCCTCATACTCGAACAGGCAATAAAACAATTACATATTGACAAATTAATTCTTTCATCGTATGCTTTGCGGGAAGGGATTGTATTCGATACAGTTCTTAAAAGCCGCTCCGAAAGCGAGCATCGGGTGCTAAGCCATCTGCGATATGATACAATTTACCATCTATGCCAGATTTATCAGGTTGATATTGAACATGCAGAACATATTAAACAATTAGCATTACAGATTTTTGACGGACTTCAGGATTTACATAAGCTCGGATTTTCACAGCGTGAATTCCTCGAAGATGCAGCAATGCTTCACGACGCAGGGTATCATATTTCCCATGATTCCCATCACAAGCATAGTTATTATCTGATTAAAAATTCGATTATGCCCGGCTTTACAATGGACGAATCGGAATACATTGCTAATATTGCGCGTTACCACAGGAAAAGCCATCCGAAAAAGAAACATGAAAATTTTAAAGGTCTCAGCAATGAAAAACAGGATGGAGTAAGGATATTGAGCGGTATTCTAAGGATTTCCGAAGGTATAGACCGCCGTATGCTAAAAAATGTTCTATCTGTAGGAATTAAATACGATGCTCAAAAAATTACTATATCATTAATATCCGAACATGAAAAAGCATATCCCGATATTGAACTCTGGGGCGCCGAAAGACGTAAGCTGCTGCTGGAAGAAACCCTTTGCAGGAATATAGTTTTTGAGATAGTATGACTAATCCCTACAGTCAGAAGTTCCTTCTGACTGTAAGAAATTTCTTGGAATTTGATTATTTTTTGATATATTTGTAAATATTCTCAGCAAAATAAAAATAATATTAGGATATGTCAAATATTAATTGTATATTTGCAGTTGTTCGTTTATCAATAGAGTGTTTTTAATTGCATAGTGTGTAATTCATAATCCTCAGAGTTTTTTTAAATGGAACATTATTATTAACAGTCAGAGTTTTTTCTGACGTACTTTTATTTTTTTTAGGATTTTTTATGAATATCTATGTAGGGAATCTTCCCTTTAACACGACCGATGATGAATTGAAGGAAATTTTTTCCGGATACGGTCAAGTAACATCAGCTAAAATTATCATGGACAGAGAAACCGGACGGTCAAAGGGATTCGGTTTTGTCGAAATGAGCGAAACAATCGCTCGCAAAGCTATCACCGAATTAGACGGAGCCCAATTAGGCGAAAAAACACTCACTGTAAACGAAGCCAGACCAAAAAAAGATTTCAATGACTCGAGACCCAGAAGACGTAGTTGGTAATAGATTTTTATCATTTCAAAATCGCTTTCATACTTGTACGAAAGCGATTTTTTTTTTGTCCCTAACCCATCCCTTTTTAAGTATACATGCAGAAGGAACTTCTGACTAAAGGGAAGTCAAGAAGAATGTCATTCTGAACGAAGTGAAGAATCCAATCCCAATGTAACTTCTGGATTCTTCACTTAGTTCAGAATAACATTCTTCTAGAATTTTAAGGAAACCTCAAGATTTTATTTAATTTTTTTAAGGTATTATCACTATTTGGCATTAACTCTGAATTTACTTATATTTGAATTGAGCAAATCCTGATGTGATTGCTTATTGTAAATTTTGAGGAGTTTGGATTAAACTTAAATAAAAATAAAGGCATGGCTTATGAAAACAATATTTTCAATATTCTTCTTACTTCTTCTTAGCTTTCAAATTAACTATTCACAGGTATATCCTAAAAATGTACTTCTGGAGGAGTTCTCCACTGCGCCATGCGGTTTTTGCCCGGAAGGCGCTATCATTGCAGAAAAGCTGATTAATAAATATCCTAACTTATTTACCTTCACACACCATGCCGGTTTTGGTACCGATAGCATGACAATCCCCGAAAGCGCAGCAATTGCCGGCAAATACACTACCTTTGCTCCGGCAGGAGTTATCGACCGGGGTTATTATGATATTCCGGTTTATACTAATAAAGGGTATCTTGGAGTTTCCCGACAGAAATGGGATAGCGTAGTTGCAGTCCGTTTGAATGAGGCTGCTGAAGCTTATATTAAAGTCAATAAAAGTTATGATAATGAACTAAGGACTTTGAATGTTAAGGTTGATATAGGATTTATCAGCAATGTTGATTCCAACGATTACAGAGTCAATTTAGCAATTATCGAGGATAGTGTTACCGGAACAGGCAAAGGATACGACCAGAAGAATTATTTTAATGGCGACCCGAATTATCCTGAGCTTTATAAAAAGGGCGATTCAATAGTAGGTTATGTGCATAGGCATGTTTTGAGAGCCTTGCCGACCGGAACATGGGGTGCAGCTAAAATAATCCCATATCAACCGGAAATCGAGACAATTTATACTTATGAATTGAAGAATTATAAAATTCCAGCAAAATGGAAAATAAAAGATTTAAGTATTATATCTTTCATTAGCTATTACAATAAAGATTCCGTCGTTAAGCATAAAATCCTGAATTCGGAATACATAAAGCATATTGATAATGAGACGAAAGTAGTTAATGAACAACCTGTGTATAATAATAATGAAATGGAAATATATCCGAATCCTGCGCAGGACCTTGCTTATGCCGCAATTTCGCTTGATAAAACCACCATTTTAAATCTTGGTCTATATTCAATCGCCGGTCAGAAAATTCGCGATATTAAACATTCAAGCAGCTTTGCGAAGGGAAATATTTATTTCTATGTTTCTGATTTGCAGACCGGTGTGTACATACTTCGGGCTGAAACTACCGATAGGACTATATGCAGGAAGTTTGTAGTAGAAAAATAAACGAAACATGGATAGTTGTTGTCCGAAATGTAAAATTTTTGTCTATCGAATAAATACTGCATGAATTTGAACCGGTATTAATATATTGTGGTCGTACCAGAACCGCCCCGGCTGGACCATACCGAATGGTAGTAGTTCGTAGCGCTAAGCAAGTCGAGATTGAGTTCCGGCACATTATTGTTATCAAATGTAAACTTCAAGTCCGAGAAGGTAACGCGGTTATTGCCAAGGTGGTCTTTCAGTTCGTATTCCATCAATTTTTCGTTAGATGTTTTGTCGTATCACGAAGATTTTTCAAAATTCTTTCATAATCAGAATGTGAGCCGAGCCAGAACCATTCTACAGTCTCAGTTTCACGCAAGGCTAAGGCTCTATAATTCAAACCTATTCTAACTGACCAAATTTTTAACCGTTTAGGGAATGTTTGTTTGAAATCGAGGCTGGGATGATTAGGATTTTCTTTCCACAATTTGTAATTCTCTCTTGCAAGCTGTTTAATTTCAGTTGGAAGCGCATTGAATAACCGTACAAAAGTGCGAGTACGTTTCGACTTCATCACCAATCCCCGTCAATAAGATTGCCTTTTGCTCTCTCTTGACGGACTTCATCCAGCATGATTGTCAGAAAAGCCTCCGATTCGGGCTTTAGCATTAACTCATCCCACTTTTCGTCACTTTTCTTTACCACTTTGTCGGGCTTAGGTTTTGAATCTAATCTTTTCCGCTTTTTTTTCTCAATTATATCCTGCATTTCAGCCTCAAAAAATAATATAATTTAGTTCATTTACGATTAAATAGCAACAATATTTTTCAAAAATAACGGGATTATTAGCAAAACCTGCTTATGGACTTCTCCAAATCCTTTTTTATTTCTTATAATGATTTGTGAAAGAGATTACTTCAGCAGTGTTATCTTCCCGAATAAAAAATAATGCCCGGTATTTCAAATCTAATCGTAATGAGAATATCCCAAGCCATTTTGGCTCTAACAGCTCAACATTCAAAGACGGATGGCTTGTATTCTCTTCATAGAGCATTTTTACTTTCTGCCATTTTTTCTCTAATTGATGAACATTCAAATATTCGGTTAAATCGTCCCTTAATTCGCAGAAATTCATAAGGCTCACTTTTTAAAGTAAGATGATTTTTCCAAACCCTTTTCCAAATCTTCTAAAAATCCATCGGTGTATAAACCTGTATTACGAAAGTCATCGGTAACACTTTTTGCAGTTGCCTGTATTATATTTTCGTGAAAACTTTTAACTAAGCTCTGATATGCTTTAGCCTGCAACAGCAATGTTTCGTATTCATCTTTCATTAATAAGACAGTATCAGCCATGACCAAACTCCTTTATTTCTTAATAATTTTTTATGACGAATCAAAATATTTATTATTTAATCGATATATAAAAGGGCTTCTCCCTCTCCTTGAAGATGGGGTCACAGCTTAGCCAGCGACCAAGGCGGAAGTCCGATTAGTTTGTAAAGTTCATCAAGTTCGTAAAGTTCATTTTTTTGCTTTCAACTTTATAACTTTTAACTTTCTACTATTTGGGTAGTAGTTCGTTGCGCTGAGCATGACGAGGTTGAGTTCATCAACGCCATTGTTATCAAAAGTAAATTTCAAGTCCGAGAAGGTAACGCGGTTATTACCAAGGTGGTCTTTGAGTTGGTATAAATGCTCCATTAAAAGCGCTTTGAAATAAATTAAAATTTGTCTTCTCTTAAAAAAATAAATATATGGAAAAATTACCAAAAATGAAATAAAATTTATTTTAAAACCGTTTTCAAGTCATTTTCTTGGTAATTCCTATCTACTCATTATGTTTGCATACCTTGTTCTTTGAAATAAATTTTAATTTGAAAATGAGACAATTTGAAAATTTATTGTAAGCAGGAACCTTCCGAAGGTTTAACTAATAAAAAATGAAAAAACGAAGGTATTCCTGCATTCTATAAACAAAACCTTCGGAAGGTTAAACCTGAAAAAAGCGAAATTCCGTAGTAAAAAATAGTAAAAAGCCACATTTGAAAATGAGACAATTTGAAAATTTGAAGATGAAGCAATAAAAAATGCTAAAAACCAGTGCCAAAATGCTTCTTTTTGACTCAAAACCTACAATTTGAAAATGGTACCTTTAAAATAATAAAATCGTAGAAAACCGTAGAAAACCGTAGAAAATTGTAGAAAATCTTAGAAAATTGTAGAAAACCTTAGAAAGTTGGTGAAAAAGTCATCCGATGACTGGGAGTCATCGGATGACTAATTTATAACTACGATACTATATAATTAATCAGCTTATTCGGAACAAAAATAACTTTACGAACGGTTTTACCTTCAAAGTGTTTGCAGACATTTTCATCAGCACGGGCTAAGCTATCAACGAATTCTTCATTTGAATCCAATGGAATTATCAATTTCGAGCGTATCTTGCTCATAACCTGCACCACAAGCTCGATTTCATCTTTTATTGTTTTGGATTCATCATAATCAGGGAAACTATGACGAATAATAGATTCTGTATTCCCTAAAATAGCCCACAACTCTTCGGCAATATGCGGAGCAAACGGAGCAAGGCAAAGCACAAATTTCTCCATAGCCTGGCGCGGCTTCCGGTCGGATTTAGTAAATTCATTTACGAATATCATCATCTGCGAAACGGCAGTATTGAAATGAAGGCTTTCGATATCCTCGCCAACTTTCTTAATTGTCGAATGAAGGACATATTCCTGCTCTTTCGACAGCTCACATTCAACAACACTTTCGGATAAAGTAGCTGCTTCGGTTGCGAGCATTCGCCAGACTCGATTTAAAAACCTGTGAACTCCTTCTATTCCGGAGGTTGACCAGGGCTTTGCATCGGGAAGCGGACCGAGAAACATTTCATACATTCTTAGGGAATCAGCGCCGAATTCTGCAACCACATCATCCGGATTAATCACATTTCCCAGGGATTTCGACATTTTGCGTCCGTCTTCACCCATTATTAAGCCTTGATGGTACAGCTTTTTGAAAGGCTCGGGAGTTGAAACATACCCGTAATCATAAAGCACTTTATGCCAAAAACGTGCGTAAAGCAAATGCAGCACAGCATGTTCGGCTCCACCCATGTATAAATCAACTCCATCGGGCTGCATCCAATATTTTTCCTTCTCCTTATTGCAGAATATTTCATCGTTCTTTGGGTCAATATACCTGAGATAATACCAGCAGGAGCCAGCCCATTGAGGCATTGTATTTGTCTCGTAGCGGGCTTTCTTTCCTGTTTTCGGGTCAATGAAATTAATCCAGCTTTCCACCTTTGCCAGCGGGGACTCACCCGTACCGGCAGGCTGGAAATCGAGCACATCGGGCAGGCGCAATGGAAGTTCGGATTCATCAAGCGCACGCTTGCTGCCATCCTCGAAATACATTATCGGAACTGGTTCGCCCCAATATCTCTGCCGTGAGAAAAGCCAGTCACGCAATTTATATTGAATCTTTTTGCAACCTATTGATTTGGATTCCAGCCATTCTATCGTTCGATTTATAGCATCGGGTGTTGCCATTCCTGTTATTGAGAATTCATCATTTGCCGAATCGAAAGCAATACCATCTTCAGTGAATGCTTTATTCTCAATATCCCATTCGGAACCACCTGACGGAGTAACGACTTTTTTAATCGGCAGGGAATAAGTTAGCGCAAATTCATGGTCACGCTCGTCATGCCCGGGAACCGCCATTATAGCGCCTGTTCCGTAATGTGCAAGAACGTAATCTGCAATCCAAATAGGAATTGGCTTACCGGTTGCAGGATTTACAGCGAAAGCGCCCGTAAATACACCTGTTTTTGATTTATTCAAATCAGTGCGCTCAAGGTCACTCTTAAGCGAAGTTTCCCGTATGTATTCAGCTACTTCATTTTTCTGGTCGGGAGTTGTTATGTCGCTGACTAATTCATGTTCCGGAGCCAGTACAATGTAAGTAGCGCCGAAAACTGTATCCGGACGGGTAGTGAAAACAATGAAGGATTTATCATTACCCTCGATTGTAAACTGTATTTCTGCACCAATACTTTCGCCTATCCAGTGCCTCTGCATTTCTTTTGTTGAGATGGGCCAATCGACCAAAGCAAGGTCATCTAACAATCTTTTGGAATATTTTGTTATTCTTAGCATCCATTGGCGCATCGGTCGGCGCACAACTTCGTAACCTTTTGCACACCATTCATCAATTTCTTCGTTAGCAAGAACTGTCCCAAGAGCTTCGCACCAGTTCACCGGTACCATGGAGATAAATGCCAATCTATGTTTATCTTTATAATCTTCAATTTCTTTTGTATCTGTTATTTCATCAGGAATGGGTAATTCATCAATCGGACGGGCGCGCTGCTGCTCGTCGTCGAACCATGAATTATATATTTTAAGGAACATCCATTGAGTCCATTTGAAATATTCCGGGTCGGTTGTATTAACGCAGCGGGACCAGTCGTAGCCGAAACCTAACATTTTAAGCTGCCCAACGAAAACTGCAATATTTGTGTTGGTAGCTTCAATCGGATGGATATTTTTTTCCATGCAATACCGTTCCGTAGGAAGTCCGAATGCATCGAATCCCATTGGGTGCAGCACATTGAAGCCGCGCATTGTTTTGTATCGTCCGATTATATCTGTTGCGGTGTAACCTTCCGGGTGACCGATATGCAGCCCTGCTCCGCTCGGATAAGGGAACATATCGAGAATATAGTATTTCGGGTGGGATTTGTCTTCAGAAGTTTTATAAATGTCACTGTCATCCCAGCGCTGCTGCCACTTTTTTTCTATTTCCGTAAACGGGTACGATGCCATAAATGTTATTCAATTATAATAAAAATACAAACTACTAAATTACGAAATTGCAGGTGAATTATAGTCTTTGAATTTTTTGAGGGGGATTTAATCAGGCATATTCAAGCTGGTTGAATCTTATTAATTTATCAATCGCATTTTGGGGATTAGGAAGACTTTTATGATTTGACAAATATTCTTCAATCCACAGTTTTGATACTGTTTCCAATTCGTTAATACATTCAAGGTATGTTTCTCCCTGTGCCAAACACCCAGGGAACGATATTATTTCCCCAACATATCCACCTTCTTCGGCAGGATATATCAATATTGGATAATTCATTTTTTCTCCTTTTTATGAAATAATCTTTTCAACAAGCATATCTATCTGGTTCAATACATCTTCAAGGTGTTTTTTAATATTGAGTCTGATGCGTCCAAGGCGGTTAGCAGAAAGCACTTCTGTTGGAGGGTTATTAATCAAAAACTGTTTTGCTTTTTCGTGTGCTTTTTTGCCTAATTCAGCTAATTGTATGTGAATAATATTATCAGTATTGAATTTCGGAAAGTAAATATTCAGGATTTTTTTGTGAATATCCCTTGGACCGAATAAGCCTTTTGTTTGAAATGCCTTTATTAATTTGTTTGGAATTGATGAATTTAAAATTGCAGTCAAATAATATGCTTCATTCATATCAGGTGTGTAATAAACATAAGCCTTGCTTTCAACAATAAATTCAAGGTCTAAGTCCTCCCTTTTAATTATTGTGGCATTCGCATCCTTTGCAGAAGCATTATAAATTACCAAGTATGGTGCATTCAAATTTTGATTTTTTAATTTATTTTGCCAATCCAAATAATAATGACTACTAAAATTTCTATTCTTTTCCGTGCATAATTGGCTCCAATACCTTTCGGATTGCTTGAACCATTTTCTTGCATAGCCATAGCCGAAATATGAAATTTCATCTGCTGATTTCACTTCTATCGTTTTCCTTCCTTCGTCATCATCATTTATCATGATTGGCAACACAACCAAATCCGGCTTGTAGAGAGCAAACGGTAAAATACTTTTTGATAAAGCTGTCCTGAAAATAAAACGGCTCTCCATTAATCCTTTTATGGTAAATTTTTTCCAGGGAAGTTTTGCATCCTGCAATATGGACTTCGACGTTTTTAAATTTATTGTCCTGTCCGACCAGTCAAAATCCTTTTCCCATCCTGCTTTGTATGCCATGTCAACCTGGACGAAATAAAAAGTGCGAGGAACTATTGTAGCGCCTTGTTTAAATAATTTTTTGTAAGGATTAACCTTTTTCGAGGGTTTTGTTTTTTTATTTGAAAATGCCGAAGACTTGCCTTGTGTTATATAATACCAGACTGTTTCTTCTTCTTTAATGACATTCTTTACATCTTTCCATTTGGCATTGTGGAATTTTATCTTCCCTTTAAAAATTCTTCCTTGAATTCCGGTTGCAGGGATTTTCCCATTATTCATTGATTTTTCTGCAAAGAAAACGCAGTTAGGAATATTGAATAGATTTGACACCTTATCAAAGTCCCAAATATTTGTTAATCTGAAACCTTTTGCTTTCCCGTTTCGTGTATTTTCATGATGGTCGGCACTAATAAAACTACGTGGTAAAACAAATGCTAATTTCCCGCCTTCTTTAAGGAAATAACCTGCACAATATGATAAAAATATTGCTGCAATTTCCAGATGAGGAAAGTTTGCAACTCTATCAGGTTTGACTAAATTCTTTTCGGCAAGCTCGTTTAAAATATTCTGGTATTCCTCGTTCTTAATGCTGCTATATGTGAACCAGGGAGGATTCCCAATAATGTAGTCAAATTTATCAGCTAAAAAATAGGGCTTATATAAATTCTGCATAATAAATTTCCAGATACTATCCCGACCCCTTTCTTTGACAGATTTCAAACTTTCGTAAATCTTATAGAAACTCTTGATAATTTCTTGATTCAAGCCTCCGTTTTTATGTCTTTGTTGTAACCTGTTCTCGAAAATTAACGGACTAACTTTATTTGTATTAAATGTCTCCTCTGCAAATTCATCACACACGTCCAGTCCGTCGTCAAAAAGGGTTAAATCGAGCAAAATCTGGGAATTAATCAGCAAAGTATCTTTATCAATATTCATTTTAAAATTCTTGCCGAATAAATCTTTTACTCCATCGGGAGCCAATAAAGTATTTGCAAGAATTACATTTATTTTTATTCGCTTTTTACTGTTGAGCAAACGGCTTCCTAAGCTGATTAATACTGTGGTTTTGGCAATCTGCACACTTAAAGGATGAATGTCAATTCCATAAACATTGCCAATGATTTGCTCAACACTTAATTCAGGATGCAATTCAATGAACCTATGGATTACCGCCCTAAGAAATGAACCACTGCCGCAACTTGGGTCAAGAACTTTGTCGAAAGTCCTGAAATTAAATTCCTGGACCATCCGCTCGCAGAGCCAGTCCGGTGTATAATATTCTCCCAAAGAATGACGTGTATCCAAATCAATTAAATCCTGATACACCCCTTTTAAAACGTCTTCATCAACATTTGTAAAATCATAATGCGATAATTCCTGCGATATTAACCGAAATGATTTCTTAAGATTCGGAAAATTTCTATCATTATAAACCCAATGAAAGAAATCGTTTTCAACAAAATTTCCGATATTGTATTTATGGAATATATTCCCGTTAAGGATTTCCTTCATCTCACTGTCTTCAATGAAATCATTATTACTAAGAACCTCAAAAGCTAAAATCTTAGCTAAAACACTTAGATAACTGTGTATAACAAAGGATTCATCAGAATCGTTGAAACTACCGTAAGCAATACTCAGGAATTTACGCCATTGCTCATAAGATACCTGGACTTCACCGAATTTTTTTGCATCCTGGAATACTGAAAAAATATTGCGGAAACATTCAATAAAAGTAGTGCTGCGAAAGCTGAATGCTTCTTCTATGCGGTTTAAAGTTGCTTTTTGCTTTTCTTCTTTAAATAAAAAGCGGTCGAGCCAATAATAAAAATCCTCGTAATTATCTTCATTTAAATCGAAAGAAGAATCTTTTGCTTCATTCAAAATTAATTCGGTTTCTGTCAATTTTTCTAATGAATCAAGCTGTGTTATGTCGGGAGCAAGAATTTTCCAGTGGATGAAATCCGAAACTATTAAAGTATAGTTATAGCCTTCGCCTGTATTAAACATTCCTAATAAATATCCGGCTAATTGTTGTTTTGCATGACTAAAAGATGTGCTTAAATCATTTTCAAATTCAATTATGATTTTGTTATAAAGAGTATCTGCGCTTCCCCGATGTAATCTGTCTTTGCGTGGAATGTTAATTATTGCTGCTTCTGCCCCTAAACTGATTTTATCTATAATTTCAATAATTTCATCGGAACCTGAGTAAAGCCTGTTAAGCAAATCCTTGAACAGTTCTTTTTTAGTAAGCTCCTTGTTAGCTTTCTTTACTTTTTCAAGGTAATCTAAGATGTAATCCTTAGCATGAACTTTCATATAGTTTCAAACGAAAATTTATTTACCATTTTGCAAATATAATTCAAATTATTAGAGTGAGGTTCAAATAATTATTGTATGTCATTCCTGCGAATGCAAGAATCCCCTCCCATAACTTTCTGGGGATTTCTGCATTCGTTGGAACAACAATATTTAGTAAACCTCATCATGGGTGCCGATAGCCATAAAATAAACAATATCGTCTTCGCCAAATCTAAACACCACACGATAATTAAAATCAATACTAAATGCCCAATAATCCGATAGTTTACCGGATAGCTTATGGGTCTTTAAACCGGCATTATAAGGATTATCGGAAAATAAGTTCACTTTTTCAATAAATTTATCTGTTAAATCAGGATTGCTTTTCTTGAGTTTTTTGAATTTTTTAACAAAAGAATCTTCCCAGATTATCTCAATCATCTTCCAAGTCCCTCATTAATTCATCAACAGAACCTCTTTTGAATTTTCCAGCCTTAATATTAGATTCTGCTAATTCAATTTCGTGAATTAGCTTTTCACGCTTTTTTTCAATAATTTGCTTTTGGAAAATATCAACCAAGAATTCCTGATTCTCATATTCAAGTTGATTGAATTGGTCAACGATTATATTTAATTCTGCCTGCATATTTATTTCCCCTATTACTAGTTTGAATAAAACGAAAATTATCATTTTTAATTGTTAATCAAATATTTTGCAATTTCAACAATCAACTGTTTGTTCTGGGTCAACAACTTCTATAACTTTTTGCATTCTTCCATTACAAACATCATAGCCATAATTTAATCTCCTTAAATATTCTAATGCCGTAAGACGTTCTTCGGGTGTTCTGGAAAGCCAGTAAGCTTTTTCATCAGATTCATCCTCAAAAGATCCTTTGCTTAAAGCTGTTCTATCCAATTTAAAAAATTCTTCATTCATAATTCAAATTAATAATAAGGTTTTTAACAAATTCATCAAAGAAAAACAAATGATTAACTCAACTTAAAATTTATCTCAACTCCGGAGTTCAGGATTTCAAAAACTAAAGGATTGCTTATATTAAAGCTTTTTACGTCGAATGGATGCGGTTCAATTCTTAAATCAAAGTTTCTGCGATGTTTCATTAAATCTACTTGTGTTTCAAATAAATCTTCTATCTCATTATCAAAGATTAGTGCTACATCAATATCACTATGCTCAGTAAAATTATTTTTAGTGTATGAACCAAATAAATATGCCTTGCTCAAACGATATTTGTCTAACGGAAGTGACCGGAGATATTCATTTACTATTTTCAGAGCATCTCTTTGAGCCATTTTCTCATTTCCTTAATATTTTTTAACCACACATCTGTAAATTCAATTCAATTCACACCCCCGCTGCATGAGTATCGGAGCAGCCGCGAAGCTCCGCCTTCGGAATGCGTCCGTCGATTTTAAAGTAAGTTCCTTTCCGTCCGCAAGGGCAATCGTCAATACCAATGACAGTGGCTAAATCTTCTGTCAATAAGCTATGCCCAGGGTAACTTTTCGGCAGTATGGATAAAGTCTCAACAACGCCAGTTTCACCAATGGGAAGGGTTTCCCAATTGCGCCAATCCCTGATGATAATATCGGAATAATTCGGCGCATGAAGCCAGCCCTGCTCACATTCCATATATATCGAACCAACTTGCTCGACCATACCATAGAAATTATGCACACGCCGTAGCCCAAACCTATCGGCAAGTCCTGCTTTGAATTGCTCATTAGTTACCTTCATTTCTTCTAACTTCTTCCATCCACCGCTGTGAATTACGACTCCTTTATCAAGAGATATATTCAAACCCGCTTGTTGAGCAGTCAGATAAAAATATTGCCAAATCATAAATGTAAAGCCGAAAACGAGGATTTCATCGGAACCATGTTTTTCAGCAAAAGCTAATACTTCATCTGTTTTTAGTTTCATGTTTTCGTCTAAGGCATAAAGGTGATTCCGCCCGAAATTCGATAATCCGATTACGCCTGCGCCGCGTGCGCTCATCGAAGCCGAACTCTTTATGGCAGCTTCACTGTCAATAATCAGCATTGGCAGGCGCTTTTTGCCGATGAAGGATGTTACAATTGCAGAAAGCGCTTTGGTTTGCAGCATCGATGTTTCGCGGTCGAGGGGGATTCGTGCCACGGTTTGCGAAGTCGTGCCAGATGAAGTTAGTACACGCATCACATCGGTATCGGGGATGCTTCGAAGGTCATGATTTTTAAAGAGGCGAACCGGAAGGAACGGAACGTCGGCTATTGAATTGAATTGCTCGCTGAGATTCAATTTCAGGTTGTTAATTATATTTGAATAGGGTTTGCAATTCTCGTAATGATGTCGAGTAAGTGAATACAGATTATCTAAAAGCAATCGCTTCTTATCTTCGGCTTTCAATGAATATTGCTGAAGAGCTAAAATTTCTTCGATTGTTCCGTTCTGTTGGTTCATACTCACTTTTCAACTAAAAGTATCAAAATTTCTAAGTTTATTTTAACATAAACAGCGACGAAACAGGAGTTGTTCTATTTTTGTAAACAACTTGTATAACTAAAAAAAAAATTAGGAAAACCGGAAAAAATTACTTAATTATGTATAAATATTAAGGATCCAAAAGATGAATAAAAATATATTTTTTATTTTCATAAAAAATTACTTTAAATCCTATAAAAATGAAGAAGTTTTTAATAATTCTATTTTAATTTCATTTAAATCATTATTAAGAATTACAATATTATTATTTTTTGCAGTGGTAATTATTATTTTAATAGTTAATATAAGAGCAAATCTATCTAATTTTACATTTGAATTACACAGCTATTTTAATATTATTTATTTTTTAGAATTATGGAAACCAACTTATTATATTGGAGCCATTTGGATAGCATTAGTAACCATATATATAACTATAGAAAAATTATATATATCAAAAGAAGAGAGAGAACGAAATTTAATCAATTTTGAATATCAGAAATTTAATAAATATATGGATGATTATATTCAAAACCTTGGAGATGATTTTACCGGATATGCACCATTATTAAAACTAAAATCTTCAAAAATTATTTCTTTTTTAGAAAAAAATAATTTCTCTTTGAAAGAAAATGATCAAATTGAGAAATTTTGCACTGAATTTATATCTCCATTTGTTAAATGGTGGGAAGAAAATAACTCATATATTACATCAATGAAACAAAATGGCTTTATTGAGAAATATTTTAGCAAAGATGGACAACCAAAAGCTTTAACATTTTGTTTAAAATTCTATATTAGTGCAATGTATCAATTTGATGAAAGTCATATTAATTTTGATTTACTTAATGAAAAGATTACTGAAAATTATAACAATGTATTTAAGAATTTAATTGTTGAGGATGGAAATGGAAATTGGATATTTAAAATTTAAGAATAGTTAATTTATTATATTCAATAACAAAAGTTATACAAACCTTTTATTACCTAAAATTTATTAAACTCAGATATCGTTATTCAAAGCAATTTATAAACTGTGAAAATTTACCCTTTGATAAAATAATATCCTCAATCATTATTCGTTTATATTATTCATTAGAAAAATATGAGGAATCGAATTGAAATACCGTATATTACTTGAAAAGATAGATGAGCAGGACTTTCCGAAAGGCTGGTTTTATGCTTATATACCAACGTTAGGCTTGACAACACATGGAAAAGGGATTCAGGGAGCTATCAATGCCGCTAAGGACCTGGCAAGCCTTTGGATTGAGGAAAAAATTAGAGATTTTGGCGCTAATAGCTCCGGTTTTGAATTTTGGAAAAACGATAAAGAAAATTTATATCAGGATTATTTATAGGAGAAAATTTTATGTTTAATGAATACATTAGTGCAGCCCTGAAAACGGCTAAATATGAGTTCCTGGATAATTCCGGCACTGTTTATGGAGAAATTCCTTTATGTCAGGGTGTCTATGCTAAATCGACTAACTTCGAGGAATGTCGGATTGAATTAATTGAAGTATTGGAGGAATGGATTTTAATTAGATTAAACAGAAATCTTGATATACCAATAATTGCAAATTTCAATTAACCCTATCTTCACAAATAATTCTCATCACTTTTTACTTTTCAATTCCTCTATCTTTTCTATCAATTCCGGGTGATTTGAATTAAGTTTCAGTGATTTATTATAAAATTCGAGTGCTGTTGCGGTATTCCCATTAGCTTTCTCAATATCACCCTTGATTACCAAAACTTCGAAATCTTCGCCGATGTTTTGTTCGGCTGAATTAATCAATTGAGTTGCTTTCCGGTAATCCTGCTTGCCCAAATACGAACTTGCCAAATCCTTATAAACATCGTAATAATTAGGTTTTAAAGATAATATCTTCTCGAAATCCTTTATAGCCGCATCGAAATTGTTAATTTTATTGTATGATTTGCCACGATAATAATATGCCTGCAGAAAATTGGTTTTTTGGGCAAGGCAGACGCTATAATCCGCAATAGCGCTGTCATACTGCTCAAGTTTGAAATACGCATTTGCCCTGTTATGATATATGGATTTGTCAAAAGGTGCAGCTTTGATACAAACATTATAATCCAGGATAGCTTTATTGTATTTCTGCATATCGAAATAAGTAATGCCTCGGTTCTGATATGCAGACAGGAATTTTGGATTAAGTGAGATTGCCTTATTAAAGTCGGATAAAGCAGCCGGGAAATTGTTAAAATTGTGATGTACCAATCCCCTGCCGTTGTAGGGTCTGGCTTTATTAGGGGATTTTGCAATTGCATCTTCCCAAAGTGTGTATTCGGAATCCCATACTTTATTTCGATTATAAGTCATAAATGAAAAAATTACGGAAGCTAAAAAAAGAAAAGCAATGGCTGGTTTAAAATACCTGGTATTCCGTATTTGGACAAGTACGCCGATTATCAGGAAAATAAATCCGGTCAATCCTAAATAAACACGATGCTCGAACATTAAGTCCCAAATTGGAATGAAGGAAGATGTAACCGAAATGGCAATATAGAACCACAAAATGCCGAATGCAACCATTCGATTTCTTTTTATATTCCATATACCAAAAATCATTATGAATATATTTAGTAAGAAGCCTGCTATAACGGGTAATTCAAAAAATGACCCGGCTAATTTAACATCATAATCAACATTTTGATTAAAGGGCAGGATGAGTAACCTGAAATATGATGGTATAACCTTCATTTGAGTAAGGAAATAATTCCATGAATTGATATTTCTCCCTTCATCACTCGTCAAATTAGTAAATACGTTTTCCGGTGAGGTGAACATTGCAAAGACGAGTCCACAGATTAGGAAGAATGACAATCCGACAATTAAAATGGAAGGATTTTTTAGTAAATTCCGGGGGTAGAAAATTAATTCGAAAATCATTATCATTACCGGAACGGTAAATGTATTCTCCTTTGTAAAGAGCCCGAGGATAAACATAATTGCTGTAAAATACAGGTATGTATATTTATTTATTCCGGAATTTTCCGACAACCTGAATTTTATATAGAAAAACATAGTAGATAAATAAAACAAAGCTGCAAGTGAAGCCAATCGCTGATAAATGTAGGTTACTGCCGAAGTTTGAAGTGGATGAGTTAAAAAGAGCAGGCAGCCTGCAATTGAGATTATTATTATTTCTTTCTTTTTGAAAAATCCTTGTAAACGCGGTATATCGAAAAGATTCTTTATTATTAAGAAAACAAAAAAGGAATTTAAAATATGTACAATAATATTTAGCAAATAGTAGCTCCAGAGGCGGTATTCACTGATTATATAATTGAAAGCAAAGGATAAAAATGTAAGAACCCTGAATCTGTTAATATGAAAAATCCCGTCAATATCGAAATTCCTGATGTTGGGATTATTCGACCAGAGGAAATCATCGAAATGCATTGAATTATTAAAAATACTCGAATATATTGCTAATCCAATAATAGCTATTAGAAGAAAAGTAAAAAAATTAGGATTTTTAAAGCCTCTGTCGGGAGAATCTTCGTTCTTATTTATTTTCCTGAATCTTTTTTGTTTCATAAATATGTTAATTAATTTTTTTTCATGTCAATTTTTTTTATATTTTTGAATTCATTCAAAATTATGAATAATTTTTTAATTTTAAATTATTGTTGATATTTTGATTGATTTTTAATGTTAGGTTGAAAGGTAATTTGATTGTAATTCAAGAGAAACCCCCTAACCCCCTTTGAAAAAGGGGGGACAACCAATTCCCCCTTTTTCAAA
>JAERMQ010000112.1 GCA_016844745.1 Ignavibacteria bacterium
CGATAGCCGAAGTTTCTTTATCCAGAAATCCCGGTAAAATCGAATCTTCTTTTTCTAATATAGTGGTTTGAATTCCCCATAATGATATCATTGCCTCAGCAAGTTCACAGCCGATAAATCCGGCGCCGATTATTACAGCGTTTTTTATTAATCCCTTCTGAGCTAATTGCCTGAAATTTAGTGCATCTTCTGGCTTGGAAAAATTTGATAATCTCCTGCTTTGATGGTATGGAAACGGAATTTTTTTATGTGTAGAGCCTGTGGCAAATACAAGATAGTCGTAGTTGAGTTCGGAAATTTCCTGGTTTGTCAGGTTTTTATAAGAAAGTGTCTGTTCTGATGGTAATATTGAAATTACTTCGGAATTAGTGTAAGCGGTAATACCTTTAACATCTTTAAAGTAATTGATATCCCTAATGGTATTGTAAGATGTTTTATTAAGTTCATCGATGTTATCCAATTCTCCAGATGCGAATAATGGTAAACCGCATGAAGAAAAGGAAAGATATTTCCCTTTTTCTAATATAATAATATTGAAGTCAGGTCGAATCCTGGACAATCGCGATGCAATTTTGCAACCCGCCGCCATTCCTCCTATTATCACTATTTGTTTGCCCAAACCTTCCAATTTTTATACCTTCAGATACCATTTATACAAGAATACCCTTATAAGTCAAAATTACTTTTTCGTTGGTTATTACACAACATTTGTCATGTCAATTTTATTTTGAACAGACAAGAATGTCTATTCTACCTTTATTTTTATGTCCTTAGTCATTTTATTTTGAACAGACAAGAATGTCTATTCTACCTTTACTTTAAGAACCTTAGTAAGTCAGACATTCTTGTCTGACTCATCAACTATCCTTGACATTACACAAGAATTTTTTCATATATCTTTATCTTACAATCTAAAAACCTAAAGCCTAAAAAACCTACAGCCTAAATGCCTCAATATTTATTTATAAAATCCAAAGAAGAATCGAGAATTTGTTTCGCTTCTTCTTTATTTGAAATCCGCCTTGCATGAGCTATATCCGATATGAGTTTAATTCTTTCCGTTAATTCCATATCAGGTATTTCTTTCATAGTACTTTGGGCTTTCCGGAATAATACTTCGGATAAGTAAATATTATCTTTATAAAATTTTGCACTCAATTCTGCATAAATCTGAGCTCTCAAAGCGGGATTTTCTATATCAATTATTTTATCCGATGCTTTGTCAGGTTCCAAATCTGCCTGGAAACGAATAATATCGGCAAGAACTGATTTGTCGGGAACTTTAGCTAAATCTGCGTATAAAATCTCGATTAATTTAGTTGCTGCTTTCTTGTTTTCCATTGCAATTTTTTTAATGGCAGCCAAATGTACTTTTAGTTTCATTGACGGGTCATTAATTAATTCTGAAGCCTTTGTGAAACATTCATTTGGATTCTTACTTAGATTATTATTTAAAATTGCCAAATAAACCCTATCTCTAAATGTTGTAGTAGCTAATGTTAAAGGTAACGATTTAATTTTTTCATCATTTTTTGCTTTAAGTATCAAATATTTGGCTGTGAGAGATTCTTTAGGAAACCGGCTTTCAATTTTTGATAATAGTACAATGATTTCCTTTTCATCCAACTTAAAAGAATTTTGTATTTCCATTAAATTTAGTAAACAAGCTAATTTAATTTCCGGGAAATCATCGGGTATTTTTGCGATAATAGCCTTAGATTTTTCAATTGAATAAGGAGCAACTGAATTAACTATCTTTTCAAAAGAATAAATATGATTTAAAAATTGGGATGAATCTATCAAAATCATCAATTTATTTATTATTTCATCAATAACACAACAATCAGGATTTGAATTTAATATCAATATCAGGGAATTCAATAAATCATTCTTGTCCTGGATAAATCCGGAATCATAAAATGCTTCTTCCAATAGACCTATTCGAACGAAGGATACTGTTCTCAAATATTGATTCTGTAATACATCAATCAATTTAATAGCTTTTTCAATATCGTATTCCTTAATGGATTCGAGCAAAGCAAGGAATTCAACCGAATTACAATCCCTTGAATAATAGTATAAAATTAAATTATTTATAATATCTTCCGGATTATTTTGTTTGTTCTTACTCTTCAATAACATTAAAGTTATATCCCGGTATAACCATACATTATAAGCGCTCTCAGCCCGCTCTTTTATTTCTTCGAACCTGTTAATATTTGCCTGAACTTCGCCCACGAGTTCGGATGAATTTAATGCGTTTGTCAAATCATTCTTATATATATCCTCGAGTTTCGACCAGTTTTGATTTGCTAACATGAGTAAATCGAAATTCGGGATAATTTCTCCTTTTGAATAGCTTTTATTAAGTTCCAAAAGCGCAATACACTTCGTTTGAAGAATTTCTAATTTTGTAACAATCGAATCTAACTTATTCAAATAATCTTTCGACAAATCTTTTTGAACATTTTCGGAAGATACAAAAGTAAAAGAAAAAGCAAAAACTAAAAGAGATGATAAGGTCAATATTTTAATAATTTTTTTCATAATTTTCTCCTAATTTGGTTCCGAAATCTCTTGTTCCCTGGCATATTGCTCATCGAGATATTTATTCATGTCAGTACTTTTCTTATTATGGGCTTTTTTCCAACCGATAATAGAAAAAGTGAAAAGAAAAATCAGGACTAAAAGCGTAACAGAAAAAACATGCCTGCCTTTAAATGCGAAATCATAACCGGCAAGTTTCATATATGTTTTATTAAGTTCAAATCTCAACTTCTTATTTTTCTTTGAATATTCATCCGAAGAATTTATTTTCCCCGAATTAATTTCCATATATTTTTGAACTGCAACCGGAATAGCCTTTTCGAGAGGAAGAGTATAAAAATCCCTGTCTTTAAGTTTTTTCAATAGTTCTTCCGATTTCATAATCAATTCTTCGGTATAGAATTTCTCTTTTATAACTTTTTCATATTCCGGACATGCAAAAGAAATAAATGAATAAATACTTCCTCCCGGTTCAAATTCCCGAATAATAAATCCGTTTTCCATTGAAGAGTGACATGAAAAACAAGGTTGTACCTGTGCGGCAGTTAAGACATTTGTTGAGAACACCAAGATTAAAACGATGATATATATTACTTTGTATTTCATAATAATATCCCCCAAACAGTTAATCCCACCCATAAGGCAATAAAAAGCAAAGTACTGATAAATAAAGTGATATTATGTGTAATATGCCTGTCTTCTTTTCTGTCAAAGAATGGAATTGTGAATAATGCCAGGATGAATATTGCCTGGAAAGAAATACCCAGCAGTTCATCCGGGAATAATTTCAATGCCTGATAAGAGCCGATAAAATACCATTCCGGTTTTATATGAAGCGGAGTCGTCAGTGGGTCAGCAGGCGGCTCATAAGGCAAAAATATTTTCGGTATAAATGAAGTAACCAGTACAAAAACAGATAGAGCTATGCAGACAACCGTTCCCATCACTACTATTTCATGAGGATAAAACGGGGTGAGTTTCCATTTCCAATTTGATTTAGTATATTTCATTTTTTATTCCTTTATAATGGTTCGGAAATCCCGGTTTTCCTAATCATATAAAAATGTGCGAGTAAGAAAATTAGCATTGTAACCGGTATTATCAGATGAAAAGCAAAAAATCGCAATAATGTAACGCCTGTAACATTCTCGCCGCCTCGTACAAATTCTACAAGATACGTTCCGATGAACGGTATTGAACTTAATGAATTTGTTACAACTGTAAGCGCCCAGAAAGACATTTGATTCCAGGGTAAACAGTAACCGGTGAAACAGGCTCCGAGGGTAAAAAGCAAAAGTACGAAACCACTTACCCAGTGCATTTCGCGAGGCTTTTTATATGCACCCGTAAAAAATACTTTCAACATGTGAATTATAACAGTAATCATCATTAGATTAGAGCAAATAGCATGACTCCTACGGAAAAACCAACCTAAATTCACATAACTGTCAATATACTGCACCGATGCATAAGCCTCATCAGGATGCGGTTGATAATAAACCAGCAGAAATAGACCTGAAACAGTCTGCATAATAAAAAAGAGAAAAGTCAATCCCCCGAAACAGGATAAACCGGCATGGTCCCACCAGTGAACAGGTGCAGGAGCTGTTTTGTCTATTACTTCAGCATGCAGCAACTCCGAAATTCCAAGACTTTTATCAAGTTCCCGAAAATACCCTTTTTTCTTAACAACATTTTCCATATTACTAACAATTTTATTATTCTACATCTCTATTTAAAAAATCGATTTCAAAAAATAAATTCCTTTTCAATCTTAAGTTTCATTCCTGCAAATGACTATATTTAATAAAGTTAAGAAGAGTGTCATTCTAAACTCCATAAAAACGAAATTAATACAAAAAAGCGATGATAAATTCAAGAGAAATCCCCCCTACCCCCCTTTTTCAAAGGGGGATGAAAATATTTTCTTAATCCCCCTTTGAAAAAGGGGGGTAGGGGGGATTTCTCTTGTTTAACATTGTTCATTTAATTTTTTGTCCGGTTTTTGATTTTATTCATTTATAAAAACCACCATTAAATATTCCCAACAACAACACTCGAACCTTTGACAGTTACTTTTATATTTTCAAGCGGCATCGATGGCGGTCCCGATACCACTTTGCCATTAGCATCAAATATTGCATCGTGGCAAGGGCAATAATACCGGTTATTATCCTTTTCCCACATAACAATGCAACCCAGATGAGTACATACCAATGACCTTGCAATTATTTCCTTTTCTGTTCTTATTACCTCTGCAGGTTGATTATTATATAGGATTTTGATTCTTTCGCCCACCGGAATATTCGCAAGGGATAATTCGACAGGTTTTGATTCCATCGCTTCAGCACTCGATAGAAAACTAATTGATGAGGCTCCCAAAAATCCGGTACCGAATATTCCTATTCCGGTGAATACTCCTTTCAGAAACCTTCGTCTTCCATATAGGGAATGGTCATCAAAATAATTACTGGTTTTTTGACTTTCGTCTTCGGTTTTTATAGGTTCGGTTTTGCTATCATTTGACATTTCGAATTCTTTCTGGTTTGTTCTTAATCAGTGCTTGAAAAGAATTTTTCTCAGGATGATAATTAGTTGGTAAGAACGGCTCTGTAACCTTTACAACGCCAACATAATCATGGCAATTATTGCATGAAGTTCGCGCTTCATGGCATATAAAGCAATCCTTTTGCAAATAATTCCCGTCATTTATTTCATTCATGTGCCTAATTCGCCATGTTTCTATTGGATTATGATATTCGGGAATTCCGACAATTTTATCATTAATCTGCACGGCGAGCGGACCTTCGCCGCGTAATTCCGGTTTAGTTGGCGATGTCTGACAGGAATTAAAATAAAGTAAGATTAATAACACACCAAATATTTTTTTTAACTTGTAAATCATTTTATTTAACCTATAATTTATTTTTATATCTATTAATTCATCAAATATTTGCTTTTTAAATTTTTAATGTAAAAAAGTTATGTGAATTAAGAGAAACCCCCTAACCCCCTTTGAAAAAGGGGGAATAATATGTCCCCCTTTTTCAAAGGGGGTT
>JAERMQ010000030.1 GCA_016844745.1 Ignavibacteria bacterium
TTATGTTGTATATGGGGATGGAGGAAACAGCGATAAATCCACAGTAATGAAATATTCCAGTGGAAGTTGGACTAATGTCGGTACTGCGGGATTTTCTGCCGCGGCAGCTTATTACACATCCATAGCGATAGACGGCAGCGGAACTCCTTATGTTGCATATATGGATGTTAGAAACAGCAGTAAAGCCACAGTAATGAAATATAATGGCTCAAGCTGGGTGACAGTCGGAACTGCGGGCTTTTCTGCAAGTATGGTTGATTATACATCCATAGCCATAGACGGGAACGGAACTCCTTATGTTGTTTATAGGGATTATGCAAACAACAATAAAGCCACAGTAATGGCATTTACAAGTGGTACATGGACTACTGTAGGTACTGCGGGATTTTCTGCCGGTGATGTTTTAAATACAACTATAGACATAGATGGCAACGGAATACCTTATGTAGCATATAAAGATTTAGTAAACAGCTCTAAAGCTACTGTAAAGAAATATGACGGCTCTAATTGGGTGACAGTCGGTACTGAGGGCTTTTCTGATGATTTAGTTTCCTTCCCATCCCTTGCCATTAACAGCAGTGGGACACCTTTTGTTGTATTTGGTGATAGAGGAGCCAGTGATAAAGCAACTGTAATGAAATTTGATGGAACAAACTGGGTAACAGTTGGAACTGCAGGTTTTTCTGCCAATGATGCAAATTACAATGGTATAGCCATAGATGGCAACGGTGCCATTTATGTTGTATATAAGGATTCAGGTAACAGTAGTAAAGCCACAGTAATGAAATTTTATACAGCGCCAACTACATCAACTGCCACCCCGACATTAACCGGCTGGGCATTAATTATTCTTACTGTAAGTGCGGCGGGCTTTGGCGGCTGGTTTGTAATGAAAAAGATGGTATGATATTAATTTGATTATGAAGAAAAAGCCTCCGAAGTAATTAATAATTCGGAGGCTTTTTTTAATTTTAATCTCTTTACAATACGAATTAGCCAAAATTACAAGCACAAATATTATAATTGCACAAGAAAATATCATAATTGATAAAAAAAATAACTTAGTTGCACATAAAAATAAGTCCGATGAAGATAAATATTAATATAAAAACAGATTCAATAAAAAATTTATTGCTGGAAATTAACATTTATATTATATAATAAAAAAAATATTGGATTAAACAAAATATTACTTATCTTTGTATAATATTATGTTGTTAATATTTAAATTTAATGTAAATGTAAACCAATTTTTTTATTTTTTTAAAAGGTAAATATTTATTAAAAATCTATACTTTTCGGTTCTGGGCTTATTTTTTGCGTTTGCATTAACCTCAAATGCGCAAACCTGGACAGAAGTCGGCAGCGAGGGTTTTTCTGCCGGAACAGCTAATTACACATCCATAGCTATAGACGGCAGCGGCACTCCTTATGTTGTTTATCAGGATTGGGGAAACGGATATAAAGCCACAGTAATGAAATATAACGGCACAAGCTGGGTAAATGTCGGTACTGCGGGCTTTTCTGCAGGTCAAGCTTATTACACATCCATAGCTATAGACGGCAGCGGAACTCCTTATGTTGTCTATATGGATAACGGAAACAGTCAAAAAGCAACTGTAAAGAAATATAACGGCTCGACTTGGGAAACAGTTGGTACTGCGGGCTTTTCTGCCAATGCAGTTTATCATACCTCAATAGCCATTGACGACAACGGAATTCCTTATGTTGTTTATAAGGATGCTGGAAACAACTATAACGCCACAGTAAAGAAATATGACGGCACAAGCTGGGTAACAGTCGGAACTGCGGGTTTTTCTGCAAGTATGGTTGATTATACATCCATAGCCATAGACGGGAACGGAACTCCTTATGTTGTTTATAGGGATTTTGCAAACAGCTATAAAGCCACTGTAATGAAATATAATGGCACAAGCTGGATAACGGTAGGAACTGCGGGCTTTTCTGCCGGACAAGCTGATAACACCTCAATAGCCATAGACGGGAGCGGAACACCTTATGTTGTTTATTTGGATGTAGGAAACAGCTATAAAGCCACTGTAATGAAATATAATGGCACAAGCTGGATAAATGTAGGAACTGCGGGCTTTTCTGCCGGGGTTATTGGTTACCCATCTATAGCAATAAACAGCAGCGGAACTCCTTATGTTGTTTATAAAGATGCAGCAAACAGTTCAAAAGCTACTGTAATGAAATATAACGGCACGGCTTGGGAAACAGTCGGTACTGCTGGCTTTTCTTCCGGGTCTCCTGATTACACATCCATAGCATTAAACAGCAGCGGAACCCCTTATGTTGTTTATACTGATGGAGGAAACAGCAATAAAGCCAGTGTGATGAAATTAAATATGCCTCCTGCACCCACTCCAACATTAACCGGTTGGGCATTAATCCTTCTTACTATAAGTGCAGCGGGCTTTGGCGGCTGGTTTGTTATGAAAAGGTTTGTATAATTATGAATTATGAGTTATAAGTTATAAGTTGAAATAGATTTCTTTCAGTATTTAAAAGATGTCCAACATCTGGCAGATGTTGGACATCTATATCCAGCCATGCTATCGCTTCAAGCGATAGTATGGGTGAATAGAGATTTACTTTCTCAGATAGCAATCTATCCAAAACGTAGAATATACTGCAGCATAACCATACTTGCCAGGCATTATTTCTTTCATCTCGCAATTTCCCGCATCAATATCCAAAAAGATTCTGCCGGGTTTATGTTCAGCCAATTTTTCTTTGGGAATTGTATAGCTGCCATTATCTGTTGTGAAGTACCATTGATTGATATGATATGTTATAGCATAACCTTTTGGTCTATCAATATAAGTAGGGTCGCTGGAAATACGTATTCTTACATATTTACCAACCGTTGAACGGTCACTGTTCCATTTTATCGTCAAATCCGATTTCTGCGAAATTGTATCGTCCTCTAAAGGATACTCAACATTAACCATGCTGTCCGGTGCAATTATATTAAATATAATAGGTGGAAAATAATTATTTCCATAATGTTGAAATTTATATAAATTTCCGCCAAACATCATAGATTCATAATTCCTGTTATACCCAATCTGACTATTAGATGATGAGGAATCAAGCAAATATGTATGAATGTTATCGCCGTTTACTTCGTATTTGCCTGATTCAACCCATTTACCATCCTTTAGAAACAGACCATAGGCATTAGTACCTGATGACACTCTATATAGGTTGATACTTGCAGAAAATAAGTACATACTCCTCGTAGTAGAGATTTTCATCATTTCAATAATATTTTCATGCTTTATTGAGTCGGGGATTGGGAGCAGCATCATGTAGGTCAAATCGCCCGGAATGTATTTATCGATGGTAGGTGAGGTTGCATCTTCACTGCATGAAGAAATTAGAATTATACATGTTAATGTTAAAAGGATAATTATAATTTTCATAATTCAAATCCAATATTTGTGAATTGTACTTTTTCAATTAACAGGTGAAACTAAAAAAAGTTTCATTTTAGGATAAAAAAATTTATTAAATTTGATTTTTTTTGAATATAAAATTATTGAAAGTGATTATGCTATATAGTATTGCCCTGCCAAAAGAAGATAAAATTAGAATTGCAATAGTTGATATTATAGCCATAGCAGCGGTTTTTTTGGTTCCGGCATTAGCGCATAAATTCAGTATCCCTCTTTATTTGGCTGAACCACTTCGTTTAATGATTATTCTATCCATAACTCACACACGCAAAGGTAATGCATACATCTTGGCTTTAACTCTTCCTTTGTTCTCATATATTGTAAGCGGACACCCGGTATTTTATAAAATGTTGGCTATAAGCGGGGAATTAGCTCTGAATGTGTATCTGTTTTATAGATTAATAGAATTATTTCCAAATAAAATTTTTTCCGGCGCTTTAAGTATAATAATAAGTAAAGCTTTTTATTATTCTTCTGTCATGGCTTTGATATTAGCGAACCTGATGACAAACGAGGATGCCGGACATCCCATTCTGCCTCAAATCATTATGGGAATAGTCTTTATCGCATATTTGCAGCTTTTTTATAAAAGAGAAGAAAATCCTAAAGGATTAAAATAGAAAATTTCATTCCTGCATTAGAGGTTGTGAAAAAAAATCAATAAGTCGGAAGAATGTCATTCTGAGCGGAGCGAAGAATCTTCTTGCAAAATCTGATAAATTCTTTTTTATAACTCCCCAAACTCTTTAATACTTTTTGGTAGGATGTTGTATTGATGCTTATCATTATTGATAAGCATTATTTCTATTCCTCAAAATTACATTCATCTTAAATTGTAAAAGATTCTTCACTTCGTTCAGAATGACATTCTGCCAGACCTTTCACACAATCTCAATTGCAGGAATGACATTTTGTAGTTAATAGAATCACTTTAAAAAGAATCAGAATTTTTGAGATAAGAATTGTGGAAGCATTTTCTTCCAGGTATCGATTGTATGCCCGAACTCAGCGCCCCAAACATCGAGACTATGTGGGATTCCTTTAGTATTCAGTATATCCGATAACTGCTGGGAAAAGTGAGGATTCTCGCCTTCACCGCTTCCTGAAAGCAAGTACACATGCCTTCTGCTGTATAAATACGACATCCAGAAGCTATCATTCAGATTAGGCAAATAATGCACGGGAGAATTGAAATAGCAGTTTTCATCGAAGAAGCCATTGGTGTGAAAGTCTAAATTATAGGAGCCGCTCATAGCAATCGTTCCGAGGAAAATATCCGGTCTCCTGAAATAGGAATTTGCTGCAAAAAAAGCTCCAAGCGATGCCCCGCAAGTAATTATCGGAACGGCTCCGCCATTTTCATAATAGATAAACGGGATTACTTCCTGTTCGATGTATTGGTTGTATTCAAAATGCCGTTTCGAACGGCTTGATTGGTCTATATTGTAATTATGCCAGCTTTCTTCCATTATTCCCGGGATTGAGAATACCCGGCATGTTCCTATTTTAATATTATGAGCGATGGATTCAATGATTCCGTTTGCTTCATTTTCAAGATAATGGTCTGTAAAAGTTGGGAACATTACTATAGATATACCATAGTGCCCGTAGATAGCAATTTCGGTTTCTTTCCCCAAAAACTCGCTATGTAGAACATGTACCTTCTTCAGAGAGTTTAAATCTTCAGCCATTCCCCATCCTTGATAACAATTTTATTCCGGTATTTCAAAAAAGCTATTAACGATTATAACTTATAATTATTGTATTTTTTTTTATTTAAATTCGCATTTATTTATCCTGTTATATTTCTATTTTTATAAAGGCATGATATATCAATACATACAAATATATTATATTATAATTAATTCGCTTTATCATTTTCATCGGCATCGCCTTTCATTACAATTACATCACCTTTACTGTATAGAATTTCTTCTTTCT
Organism: Ignavibacteria bacterium; assembly: GCA_016844745.1. Taxonomy (GTDB): domain Bacteria; phylum Bacteroidota; class Ignavibacteria; order Kapaibacteriales; family UBA2268; genus JAERMQ01. Next base: position 5,424 of record JAERMQ010000030.1, read on the forward strand.
TCCTTTTAGTTTGTGAGTAATTATTTTTAATTTCAGGTGAAAATATTTTTTGAAATTTCAGTATCAAGCGGTTTAAATAGTAACCACCGATGAAAATTATTATACCAATCAATAAAAATATTATCAGAAATCTTGTCATAAATAATTTCCCATTCCTTTAAGAATATACGAACATTATTTCATAAATCAAAATTATTTTTTAAAATTATCCATGTCTTATGTTAAGAATATCACCATCTTTTACGATGTATTCTTTACCCTCAAGTTTGAGAAATCCTTTCTCTTTGCATTTGACAAGAGTGCCGGCGGCTAAGAATTCTTTGTACCCAACAACTTCTGCCCTTATAAATTTATTAAAAAAGTCGGTATGAATCGTTCCTGCTGCCTGCTGTGCATTCATTCCTTTTTTTACTGTCCATGCCCGGCATTCATCCTCACCAACCGTGAAGAACGATTGTAAACCTAACAAATCGTATGCATGGCGCAAAAGGCGATTGAGTGGTGATTCGGTAAGCCCATATTCCGACATAAACATTTCTTTATCTTCATCAGGCAGCCCGGATAGCTCCATTTCAATTTTAGCAAACAAGGGTTCGATACGTACTTTTGTTCCCTTAATGGATTGTGAGATTTTTGCGCATATTTCTTTGGATGCCGAAACATCGCTTTCATTGAGATTCAAAGCTATAAGGAGAGGTTTAGCTGTCAATGGTTGATAATTTTTAAGAAATTTCTGCTCGTCGTTATGGAATTCAAGCTCCCTTAGTGGAGTTTCACTTTGCAGGATTTCGTTCCAGCGCTTCATAACTTCAATTTCGGCTTCCGCTTCTTCCCTCGATTTGGGCTTTTTCATATCGCTTTCCAACTTATCGAATCGACCTTCGAGGAATGCCAAATCTGCTAAAATAAATTCCTCTTCCAGGGTTCTTATATCTCGCAATAAGTCGTTAGAGCCTTCGGGATGAGGGGTTTCTTCATTGTCGAATCCGCGTACAATATGGATGATTGCATCATTAGTTCGCACCTTCGTTAGAAAATGGGAACTGAAAGCTGTGCTTGCCGAGCTTCCCTTTTGGATTCCAATCACATCAACTATTTCGATAGTTGCATTAACTTTCTTTTTCGGATTGAACATCTCCGTTAATTTATCGAGCCTTGCATCCGGGACTTTGACTGTAGCAATATTAGCGTCTTTCTTATGAAGAGCCGATGTCTCTAAATGTATGTTTGCCAAAGTCCGGAATAAAGTTGTTTTACCGGAAAACGGGAGCCCTACTATACCAATTTGCATGATTGCACCGATTTTTATTTACTTCATTATTTTTATTATACAAAATTACCTAAAAAATATGAACAATGGCATCGATGAATTTTAAAATAATACTTAAAACAATGCGTTTTATTAGTGTTTTTGTGAATACATGTTCAATTAAATAATTTAATGGGTTCCATTTTAGGAAAGTGTTCAATCATTCAAGAAGAATGTCGTTCAGAACTTCAAAAGAATAGAATTAATAAAAATAAATAATGACAAATTCAAGAGAAATCCCCCCCTACCCCCCTTTTTCAAAGGGGGATTGAAGAAAATTTTCTTATCCCCCTTTGAAAAAGGGGGGTAGGGGGGATTTCTCTAAGTGTTAAATGTTGGATATAATTTATTATGAAAATTTTCAATAAAATAGCTATCAGATATATTTTTTCATTGAAATCATTTCATTTTATTTCGGTGATTACTTTAATTTCAATTTTAGGTATCACTGTGGGTGTGGCTGCATTAATTTGCGTTTTATCGATATTTAACGGGTTCGGGGATTTTACAGAAGGACAAGTGCTAAACATTGACCCGCACCTAAGAATCATTTCTAAACAGAATAAGCAAATCAAAGCAGAAAATGAATTTATCCGGAAAATCAAATCTATCCGGGGTGTTTCATCCGTTCAACCCCAGCTTTCCGGTAGAGCAGTGATTATGAGTGGCGCAAATATACAGGCTATTACTCTATCAGCATTAAATCCCGAGAATATTGATACATCGTACGGCATTCCGGCAAACATCCTTCTTGGCAGGTTCCATTTGAAAAATTTCCATGGAATGCCGGCAATCGTCATAGGAGCCGGAATTTCAGACCGTTCCAAGCTACTCCCCGGCGATACAATAACTATCGTTACGCCGAAAATGCTGGAAACCTCGATTGCTGCTTTTGCTCAACCGATCGGGGTGAAGGCAATTGTGAGCGGTATTTTCAGGACGAAAACCAATATTAAAGATAATGAAATGTATTTGTGTATTGCATCGGAGCAAACCGGGCGAAAGATTTTCGGAATACAGGATGGCTCTTATACTTATATTGATATCAGGCTCAATGATAAATCGGATGCAGAATCCGTTACAACAGGATTAAGTGCCTTCCTCACGGAGGACATGGAGATTCAAACCTGGAAAGAACTCAATTCGGAACTTTATCATGTTATGGAATTCGAAAGGATGGCTGTTTTCGTCGTTTTAAGCTTGATCATTTCAATAGCTGTTTTCAATATATTAGCTTCATTATCGATGACTGTCGTTGAGAAGAGACGCGATATTGCATTACTCAAGGCTCTGGGCGCTATTGACGGAGCAGTTAGAAATATTTTTATTTATGAAGGAATAATTATCGGTGCTATCGGAGTAATAGCAGGCGCTGTAATAGGCTTGTCTCTTTGCTTTGGTCAGCAGCAATTCGGCTGGTTCAAATTGGATTTAAACAAATCAATTATCGCTAATATTCCTGTGTCGGTTTCATTCTTCGATATATCGGCAATAATTTTAACAGCTATGTTTTTATCATTATTAGCGACGATTTATCCGTCACGAAGGGCATCGCATACGATTATTTCTGCCGGTTTGAGAGGAGAGTAAGCTAATTGTCAATGGTTAATGGTCAATGAAAGAATTACTAATTATGAGTTAAAATATGAAATACTATAATCCTTTAATCAAGAAAATCATGGTTCAGACAAATTAATTAATTATGTAATAAAAGGAGCTTGTTGCAAATGAGTTTAAAAATGAAAATTACAGGTATTCTAATAATAATAATTGTAACATCTTCAATTCTAATTTCTGCTGCAGGTCACGTAGTCTTATTAGAAGGTAAGGCTACGGATATAAACACAGGGCAGGATTTGAAAATAAAAATATATTTTGTTGATTCTTTTGGAAAAAGGATACCATTCCAGACGAATTCAAAGGATGGGAAATACTCGCAGACTTTTAATTCAGGCGATACATATTTAATCATCGCAGAAAAATACCTGCCTGCTGCGGAAGATAGAGTTTACTTTTTAGTCTCTCATGCAGAGTATCTGGAAATCAGGAAAGATTTTAAATTTACCAAACTAGAAGAAGGGTTGAAAATTACGTCGTTTAATTCCTTCCATCCAAATGAAACTACAATAACTCCCGAGGCAAAGGAAACACTCCAGTGGTTCAAGCATTATATTGCTGTTAATAAAACCGTAAATTTTATTTTTACTCTTAACTCCTCCGATAGTTACCTGCCGCCTACTACAAAAAAAGTAGATGTGCAGGTCAAGGGAAAGACAAAAACCAAAACCGTAAAAGTTACTACGGAAGAGAGATTGAAAATATTTTTGAATGAAAGAATCGAAGTGCTGAAAAATTATCTTTCAAATAATGATATACCGCTAAGGAACATTGAATTCCGTACTATTACAAAAGCGGGAAAAGCGCCTGCAACCGGAAAAAAGAAGAAAACGCAAGAACAACATCCGGTCGATAATCTTACTATTACTTCAGGAAAAGTGCTGAATTTATAGAATTGATTACTCTTATTATTTTTAGATGTCCAACATCTTCCAGATGTTGAACATCTAAATTTATCATTCAGGAAATATATAATTTTATTTTATAATATTCACTAATTTCGATATTATTCTATCATCACTATTGATTTTAAGGATATATGCGCCACTATTGAGATTTTCGCAATTTATACTAAATGTATTCACTCCAAAATTCTTGGTTTCGTTTTCAATATTTAATATTTCATTTCCATAAACATCAAAGATTTTGCATTTTAAAATTCCTAATGATTGAGCCATGTATTCGATATTTATAATTGAATTGACCGGATTCGGATATATTGAAATGTCATTCTCTATTAATAAAGGATAATTATCTTTAACGGATACGTTTAAGGTACTCACTTCGTACAGAGTTTTACCCGGTTCTTCATTCCCGACACTATCTGTGGCTATTGAATAAAATTTGTAAGTAATTCCATCATCACATTTATAATAAAACGGATTCTGATTGGTTAACAATATTGGGATATAAGCGCTGTCATTTTTAGAAGCGTAAATAGTATAATGTCTTACACCGCTTAATGAATCAGTGGCATCAATGAAGAATCTGTAATTATTCTTTTCCTGAGTGGACTGAATTGATGTAAGCTTACTTTTGGGTAGATTAAAATCAAGTGTATTAGAGTATTTATTTGTAAAAATTGGCTCATTCAAATCGAAAATGATTTTTGCCTGATTCGCAATTGAATCATTATTCTTTAATGTATTTATTAATTTAATATCGAATGACACGAATCCTTCCCCTTCGGGCGAGGTTTTATTTGGCGGAAGAAAGCCTGCATCCGGGTCTTCGGGATAATCCATAGTCTTTTTATCAAGGGTAATATATTGCCATTTCACAATTCCTGTAACTGTATCGAATTTTGCATTGACCTTCAAAAGAACATTAAATTTACTTATAGAATCAATATCAATTGTAAATTCCTTTAATCCGTTAAGGGGGGAATATGATTTGCCGCCAAACGAAAAAGGACCAAATGAAAATGAAGAAAAATCGAATTTGGATTTATCCAAAGTATCAAGTATTATTACCTCCTGGGCTGGAGCGGTAGCAATTGGTTTGTTTTCAAAATAAATTTTATAATTGAATTTGCCTTCAGTGCCTGTATATTTTTGATTCTTATAACCGTAAGGACCTACCATTTCATTTGGGTCAAAAGAAGATACTGCTTTTACATTTGTTTGTCCGTTACTATATTTCTTGTAACAATCCCTTCCAGCCTGAATTCCTCCATAAATATTATTTGCTACACCAACGACTGCTATTCCGGCCTTTATAACATGTGTTATTGGAAAAATATCTGTAGCACAACCGGCGATAGTCATAGTATAGTCTTTGATTGTACCTCCCCAATCCCAAAAAGTTTCACCCCAAGACTTAGGTCTGTTATAATCAGGATTTGTAGGTGTAGGAGCTAAATAATCAGCAGGTTTAAATGCGGTATTTAATATATCATTAGCACATGCAACTCCTGGTATTAATTCATTGGCAATAGCTGCAATCCCGTCTTTACCTGCTTGAAACATTACAGCCCTAAGACAAGCTGCAGTTTTTTTATCAACCGAACCTAATATTTCATCATCATTAATCTTTTTAATTATACCACCTGTAGTGGCTTCAAACATTGGGCTATGCAGCCAAACATAGGCTTTAAAGTTTTCCTGTGTTTTAATCCTGACATTTAATTGCCCGCTGAATCCTGCCGGAATAACCGGTATATAAAAGGCATACAGCCTTACTTTTTCCTGACCACCGAAATACCCTTCATTTTCAAGATAATCAGGTATTTTGTTTACTTCATCGTAATTTTTTTGAGTTTTCCAATATTTACTCATCTGTACTTTGAGATTAACAAAATCAATTTCTATATCCTTAGCAAGTGTAACCAAAAAATAAACAGGGACTCCGAGCGCATCTGTATTAGAATTATTCCCAATATTTATACTATAGGTCTGCCATCTCCCGAATAAAATCTTATCCCTCCCGGTAAAATTAATATATGGTTCAGCCACTTTACCCTGCTCGATTGTAAAAGCCTGTGTAAGTTTAAATATATCCCCGAATGGCAGTTTAACAAATATATCATAAACTCCGGTTTCTTTTCCGAAAAGGTTAAACCTCGCTTCCAAAGCATCGAGACGTGATAACCTGACCAATTCTGCATCGAGGTATTTCGTATTATTTTTTTCAAGCCATACTTTTGCAGTATCACGAAACCCACCACCATATAAATAAACAGTAACATAACCTGTATTACCTCCTTTATTTGCAATTACCTCACGCAATCCTTTTACTTCTACAACCTGAAAGGTATCTTTCGAGCCTAAAGTATTTGTTGCTTTGAGCGTAACGGTATAAACACCCGGCAATTTATAGGTATGGGTAGGATTAATTGTAGTATCGGTTTTACCGTCTCCAAAATCCCACTTAAATCGTTTTGCAAAATTGCTTGTATTTTTAAATGAGAATGTGTGAAGTGTTTGATATACTTCAAAAGATGGTTCCGGATAAAATGATTTTGTATAGACTGCGCTCCAAATTCCTGTATTATCCTGGAATTGGAGGTAAAAAGCTTGTGGGAATTCATTCGGTGTACCGGTCTTAATGTCTATTAATTTACTTATCATAACAATGTCGGATGGAGTTGGTAATGTCTCTTCAACAATATTTTTTGTATCTGAATCAAACCAATACCGGTATTTTGTAATTAAGAATTTATCATCGGAAGAAATGCCTGCCTTAAAAAAGTAATAATCATTAACTTTTGACCAAAGATTACTATTATCTTTAAACCTCACCGAAAGCCGGTGAAAGCCATTAACTAATTCAGATAAATCTAATAATTCTAATACTTTATTATTTACAGAATTTACCGTTTTAGAAATTTTCTTTGAATAATTACCATCAAACCAGTATTCAAGCCCGGCTATATTACTTGAATCCGATGTAAAAACATCTGTTTTAAAAAATACATAATCACTAACAAAAGACCATTTGTTGTTATTATCTTTGAATCTTATCGATATTCTGTGAATACCATTGTTAATAACAGGCAAATCCAGGGCTTCAGTTATCGTTGCATTTACGTCGTTTGCTGTAACAGCTTTTGAAAATTTCTGACTATAATTCAAATCGAACCAATATTCAAGCCCGGTTATTTTATTTTGAGCGAAGGTAGTTCCAATAAATGAAAGTATATCATAATGCCTCCGGGACTATTTGGATTGAGCTTGTACTTTGAATTCTATTTCTAATTTACCTTTTGCATTTGATTTTGTTGAAACCTTCGCTTGTTTAATTGCCGGAACCAATGGTAAAGCGCCATCCTTAAATGGTTCGTTACCGCCATAGATTCCGACTTCTTTTCCGTCTGTTCCCTTAAGTGCAGCTAATGCCTGGGGTTTTAAATGGAATCTGTTTCCCGGAGAAAATTTGAAACTCCCATCAATCCACTTAGTCCCGTCATAGCCTAAAAATACTTTGCTTGAATCAAAATTGAAAACATTTCCTGCTAAAAAATTTCCAGCTAAATCGCCTTGAGTTGCCGGCGAGCAGAAAAGATTGTTATTAAATGTTAAATTTGTGCAGCTAAAGTAATGAGGTTGTCTCATAATACTGTTTTCAATTATTGCTCCTTTCATTCCATTGAAAAGCGCATAAGAATCGTCACAGTAATAAAAAATACAATTTTTGAAAGTAACTTCTCCATCGCATTCATGTAATCTTGATTTAAATATACATTTATCGAATTGTACTTTTTTTGCCTTAGCGATAAATGTCCAATCATGATCAAAAATACACTCGGTAAAATTGTAATTTTTACCATTAATATTTGCTGGATTACGATTCGTGTTACATCCCAACTGAAAACTGCCCGAGTATGTACCGAACCAACACCTCGAGCAGGAATAGCCATCTACATCCTGGTCAGAACCGGAAGTTCCGATAAAGAAATCTCCTAAGATTGCAACTCCGGTTAATGAACCGCCATCGGCTCCTTTAGTTATCCTATAATTACCTGTAATTTGAGTAACTGCACCTCCTGATGAATCGGGACAATAGCCGGCTCCAATGATATGAACCTGTTTATCAATTACCGTGTTGCCTATACTAATACTGCTGGCAGGCAGATAAATAATATCTCCTGCAGCAGCAGTATCCAATGCAGATTGAAATGATGCGGCAATAATTGTTGTACCGTTGGATTTGACAACTGCGTAGCTTGATTGAGCTTCGGCAATATTGAAAGAGGATAATACTATCAATATTGAGAAGATAAGAGTAAAAATAGTTTTCATAATGACCTCATAATGTTATTGGAAACTAAACCCGATTATTTTTGAATTATTTTTTTTCTAATCTAATATTATTTAATATATCTCAATTTAATAAAGTTAAGTAATTTATTTAATTTTGCTAAATCAAAAAAATAGAAATTGAATATTTTTAAGTTCTGTAAAAATTATGTTGTTTTTTGCTAATTTACTCGGATTTTATTATTAATTTGAGACTAATCAATAATGAACGTTTTATTGTTATAACAATCCTTCAAATGAGCATGGGTGAAAACAAAGTAAAAATGTCATACCAGTGATTGGGACTATGTGAAAAGACTATATGAATGTCATTCTGAACGAAGTGAAGAATCTTCTTCAATTTAGAATGAATTTTGTTTTGAGGTATAGAAATAATGATTATTGTTTTAGAACCGCATCATTACTTTATTCTTCCAAAAGGTATTATTGTGTTTTGGGGAGTAAACAAAAATTGAATTTATCAGACTTTTGTAAGAATATCCTTCGTTCTGCTCAGAATAACAATCAAAAAGGAGTATTCACACAACTTAATTCGCAGGTATGCCAGTTTTATTAACCAACATAAAGGAATTATTTTTTGGGTAATTTATAAGAAAATATCCTTCAGCTTTTCAAAAAAATCTTTATGTTGAATATTCGCTTTTATTGAGGGATTGATATTCTCGAAAGAAGCAATTGTTTTAAGTGATTCTTTTTCATCGGAATTTAATTTTGTTGGTACGTAAACATTGATGTAAACTATTTCTTCGCCTTTACCATAAGAGTTCAAATTCGGAATTCCTTTATCCCTGAGCTTAATAGTCGTCCCTGGCTGGGTACCGGCTTCTATTTTAACTTTTTCGGCTCCATAGAGGGTAGGTATTTCCACATCTATGCCTAGAGCCGCATCCGGGAAAGAGAGTAATAATTCATAAATAATATCATTACCCCGCCTTGTAAATATTTCATGTTCTTTCTCTTCGATGACAACAAGCAGGTCGCCTGCATTGCCGCCTCGTTTACCTGCATTGCCTTTTCCTCGAACGGGTAGATAGTTGCCTTCTTCTACTCCGGCGGGAATATTCACTGTTACAGTACTTTCCCGATGCTTTCTACCATCACCGGCACAGGAAGAACATTTTTCCTTAATCATTTGCCCTTCGCCGCCACATGCAGGGCAGGTTGTAACATTTGTTACATGCATGAATCCAATACGGCTCACCTGCCGGACTTCGCCTGCACCCTGGCAAGTAGAACAAACAGACGTACCTGAACCGGATTTAGCGCCGCTTCCGCTGCAATCATCGCAGGTTGCAAAATGTTTGTATTTAAGTGTTTTCTCAGCGCCTTTTGCAATTTCTTCCAAACTAAGAGGAAGACGAATTTTTATATCCGAACCGCGTTCGCCGGAAGGTCGATATCTGCCTGAGCGGCTTTGCTGACGGCTTCCCATATTGAAAAATTCATCGAAAATGCCCCCTCGTCCGCCAAATACATCGCCGAATGCAGAAAATATATCGTTGATGTTGGAGAATCCCTGGAATCCTGCTCCTCCAGCTCCGGTATTGCGCAAACCATCATGTCCGTATTGGTCATAAATTTGCCGTTTGCTGTCATCACTTAGCACACCATAAGCTTCGGATGCTTCTTTAAATTTATCTTCACTTTCGGAATCATCAGGGTTGCGGTCCGGATGAAATTGCAGGGCAAGTTTTCTATATTGTGATTTTATATCGTCCATTGAAGCCCCACGGTTCACTCCCAGAACTTCGTAATAATCGCGTTTTGTCATTGAATTCCTTAGCTTTTCTTGTTTATTCAACTCTTCATATTTTATTGCGTATAGACTTATTTTTTCAAAATATATTTTTTTAATTAATTTTTGACAAACTTTAAAAAATTTTTTTTTATTAAAACAGTCTATATTATTAATAGTTGAAATAATGATTGGATGTTAGTCTTAGTTTAAGAATTAATTATAAAGTTTTATGAAAAAAAAATCAAATATGAAGAATCCAAGAGAAACCCCCTAACCCCCTTTGAAAAAGGGGGAATAAGAAATTCCCCCTTTTTCAAAGGGGGTTAGGGGGTTTCTCTTGAAAATATTTATGACTCTGATTATTAATAATTTAAAAAAAAAGTATGAAAATATCTACAAAATACTTTAGTAAACAATATCAAATCAAATTTATCTTCATTACTTGCTTATTCTTGTCCTGTATTTCCTTTTCGGCGAAAGGCGTTGGTATATCATATATTTTGCCCGATATTGGCGCTCCCGGCATGAATACTTATATTGAAATTATCGGTCCGGTTAATGGATTCGGTAATTTTGGCAAGGACGGTATTTCGCTCGATAATCCGGGTGAAAGTGTCCGCATAGCATTAGACAGACCGGCAGATTCCATAAAAGTAACTTTTGGTCCGATAGTTATAAGCTGGAATGGCAGAATGCTCTCTACCCAGATATTCGTAAGCGAGAAGGTTCAACCCAATTCGGATAATTGGAATCAATTGACAACTGAGTTCCGTATTCCTTTCCACGTAACGTTAAATGGAGTTCCATCTAATACAGATACTTTTTACATTGTTAAACCATTCCAGTTTAGCGATGCATCCGGTGAATCAATCTTAGGCGAAGGGAATTTGGGGATTCGTTCCCGTCGCGGCGCCATGATTGTAGAGAACATGAATTTAGGCACTCGTCAATATACAATTTCCAAACGCGATTGCGAACTCTCGACACCAAACAGTAATCAGGGATATTTACCGTTTATTCTACTTTCGAAAGGTTCAATATCCGGACAAGGCGCTGCTACAATAATAAATGGTGATGGAGCCGAAAGGCACGGAGGTCCGGGCGGCGGCGGCGGCGGCGGCAGATTCTGTGATGCCTGGCTTTTAGACCAAAGCCCTATAGGTGACGATGGCGGTGATGGTTTTGTAGCAGGCGGACCCGGAGGGAAAAATTGTACCGGGTGTACTAATGTATATAAACAAACCGGTATAGGAACAGGAATTAGTGGAAATAGTTTGAATGGTGTAAATGCACCATTCCGTGGTGTCGCTTACGAGGCAGCCGGAGGAGGTTCCGGGCATCCTTTTGGTACTTCCGGTGAAAGCTGCTATAATGGAGACGGATGTTCGCCGGTTGGCGGATTCGGTGGCGGCAGCGGCTATAGGCAAAATACATCAGGCGGTTCAGGCGGATATGTCAGTAAAGGCGCAGGCACAAATCCCGGAAGTGGCGGCGGAGCTAATGGAAATATTATGGGCGTACCTTTAGCCGGCGGTTCAGGCGCTGCCAGCGGTAATCCCCAGGCTATGAGCATGTGTTCGGGTAATGGCGGCGGCGGCGGCGGAGCAATTTCAATATATAGCAAATTAGGTGTTTCAAGTTTTAAAATTACTGCCAATGGCGGCAGGGGCGGAGCATCGGGGTATGGTCCTGGTGGCGGCGGTTCAGGCGGCTTTGTGCATCTTCAGTCCAATATGAATTTAACCGATGTAAATATTAATATTTCCGGTGGATTGGAAGGCAACGGCAGCGTCGGCGGAAGCGCCGGTCGGGCTCGGGCGGATGGAGATACTGCCGGAAATATCGGAAGTACTCCAGCCGAAGGAACTTTTTTCAGAGGAATATCAACCGATACAAGTTCTTACGTCAAAAGGAAGCATAAAATTACCGGAAGCCGCCCGGATATTGCTTTGGCATACGACAAAGCAGCCATTTATTTAAAGCCCGAATCAGGGAACTGGCGTTTTATTTCTATGGTGAATAATACTTCAACTAATAAGTGGGATTATACCCTTGATTTACCTGCACCCGACACGATTTTCTATGTTGTTGTGGCATTGATAATTAATACTCCCCAGACTGATACTTGCGCTTATGAACCACCATACATTATGTCGCAGGCGGCTGCAAATATCTTGAATATTATCAAATCTCCGGAAATTACAGGTGATTCCATTATTAAAAAAACGGCAATTGATTGTCCGGGATTTTCTCAACTTGATACGGCTTTTATAACAAATACAGGCAATGCACCGTTGATAGTGGAATTTAATAAAGCGAGCTTCGCCTTAGGCAACCAGGGATATTTCCTTGTCTCACCAACTTCATCCTCAACTATCAGTCCCGGGGATACTCTTAAAGTTATCGTGAGATATACTTATCAGACTGGTCAATCCGGAATTGTCAGGGATACTTTATTATTACCCCATAATGATAATACATCGATTCATATTCCGTGGCGAATAGTTTATGAGACAACGATTAATCCGATTAGCCTGAAGAAATGGGATAAAGATAATTCAATTATATTAGGCTCAACCCCGGATAAACAGTTTAAAGTAAATAATAATAATAAAGTTTGTAAAGGAATAATTGTAAGCCGCGAATTTTTAGTAATCAATGAATCCTCAATCGATTTGAATATTCTCGACCCGGCATCCGACAGTTCATTCTGTACTGTGGCATTAACCGGAGCAAAATTGCTCCATCCGGGGGATACCGGAAAAATATTGGTAACTGTTGATACAAAGAATATTTCCGGTATGATGAACTTCTTCAGGATATTTATTAAATCGCAGGAATGTCCGAATAAGATTGATACTGTATTGTCAAGTATCGAGGTTGTTTATTCCGAGAACAGATTCATAGGGACGGCTCAATTCCCGCAAATACGGGTTGGACGCTGCGATACAATGATTGTTAAAATGAAGAATAACGGTACTGGTTCATCTTATATAGATTTTGTGTCTACATTGAATCCTCCTTTTAAAATACTAACAATTAAACCACAGCTACCCACCTACCGCTCCACCGGCGACGAGATGGAGTTTACGATTGAATTCTGCCCAACCGATACCGGTACTTTCTGCCAGTCTTTATCAGTTAAAGGTAGCGGGGATGATAAATCATGTGCTGATTCTGCAAAGATTGATATTTGCGGAATCGGGGTTCTTGTCAATATCTATGTTTCGAAGGACACTATAAATTTCGGTATGCATGCGAAATGCGACCAATCCCAGGATTCGGTCATCCTGCAAAATAACGGCTCAATCACGATAAATTTTACACAAAAATCCGTAATCACCGGTACTGATGCAGTTAATTTCGAAATTGCACAGGGTGAGCCGCAAATTCCTTATGCTTTACTTCCAACAAAAGCGATTACATTCTTCATTAAATTTTATCCCGACAGGGGTCCGGCAGGAGATAAAAATGCTGATTTAATTATAACTACGGACGACCCTGAAAAACCCATGATTAAAATTCATCTAACAGGGAACTCCGAATGGCTGAACGTTTCTACAGTTCCTCCTGGCGATGTTGATGCCGGGGGTGTTCCAATAGGATTAACCCGGAATTTTTCTTTTATTTTGAAAAATAACGGGAAATTTCAACAGGATATTAGTAATATTAAGTCGAAAAACGGCGAGGTTACTATTACACCTATTATAGGTTCGTTGACACCGAATGGTGGAACCATAACACTTACTGCCGGAATTACTCCAACTTCGACTTCTCCTACCGAAGCTGAAATAGTAGTCACATTATTCAGCCCATGCTTAGATTCAATAATAATTAAAATTAAATATTTCGGAATTGAAGGGAATTTCGATTATTCCCGTACACTCGACTATGGTACACTGCTGCCTTGCAAGGATTCCGTTGCATCAATATTTATCAGGAATTTAGACCCTGCACCAGTACGAATCGATAGTATGAAGATTACAGGCTCGGATGCTGCTTTATTTAAGTTTGACGATTTGACATCTTATCCTGTAAGGTTGGATTCGAATCAATCTCATTTCAGGATGATTCGTTTTATGCCTAAGAACGCTTCAAATGGTACTAAAGATGCAACTGTATCGGTTTATTTTTTCTCGAATAATAAATATCAGCAAATAACAATAAAACTTAACGGAACTCGCCAGGACGGACTATTGATAGCGCCTGCCAATGCCGATTTTGGTGATGTTGTCATTAACCAGACATCATCCAAAACTATAACATTGAGAAATGCTGGGACATACAAAATCACAATCAATAATATTTCTCAACCAACTCAACCACAGATATTTTCCGAATCATCAAAACCTTTACCTATTCAACTTAATCCCGGTGATACTACTTTGATTATCGTGACTTTTAAACCGGAATTAAAAATTGATTATCTTGATTCTTTAATGTTGGCAATAAGTATCGATGATACATGTAAAGAAAATATTTCAATATTATTAATAGGAAGAGGAATCCAGGCTCGTGCTATTCTGCTGTGGGTGCGGGATACAACGATTATCGAGCCGTATGTTACAGAGTTCCGGTATCCGGTTTATGCCAGAATCGATAGCGGTCAAACCGATATTTTATCAGGATTCTCGCTAAGCTTCTCAATAGAAATTGACTCCAATATTTTTCTGCCATTTAGAACAAGTTCAGGAACAATTTCAAGATTAGGAACTAATTCCGGGACTTATACCGTCTCGATTTCATCTGCAACCATTAGTAATATTGAATTGACAATAACCGAATTAATTGGTCCGGCAATACTTGGTGATAAGGAATCATCAACTGTTACGCTTTATAACCCAATTTGGATACCACAACCATTAATAACAAAAATTCAAACCTCCGATGGTATAATAATATCTAATATTTGCAAAGAAGGCGGCAAGCGGCTTCTGAAACCCGGCTCCCCTGCTGTTTTATCTGTTTCCCCGAATCCTGCAGGTGATGCTACCCTCCTTAATATTAAAGTACTGGAAACCGGAGAACACAGACTTGAATTGTTCGATATACATGGTAACAAAAAAGTTTTGGGCGAATGGTCATTTCCGATTGATAATTCAAAGGAATTAGCGTTACCTGTGGATTTATCAAGTTATGCGAGCGGAGTTTATTTTATTGTTCTGAGAACACCGGCAAGAAACATAACAGCAAGATTATCGATAATAAGATGAAATGAATATTTTTAAAACCCCCAAAATTTTCAATGAACATAAGAAAAACCCCCTAACCCCCGGTTATAGAAGTAGAACTTAGAAATAGAAGTAGAAAAATTCCCCCTTTTTCAAAGGGGGTTAGGGGGTTTTTCTTTATCTTGATAATAGGGGGGCTAAAAAATTGTTATTCCAGCGAATACAGGAATTTCCTGAACCGCTACAGAAGTGGATTCCTGCATTCGCAGGAATGACATTTCATAATTTTTTAGAACCTCCCTTTAATTATTGCAACGATTTTCCTAATTTTGAAATAATATTATTGGTAACATTTATAAAATTTGTTAACTATGAAAAAATTATTCGGGATAATAATAGTTGCTACTTTGCTAATGATTGCCTCCCATGCATTCGCTTTGCAGGACGAAGATGAAGAACATTCAAAAATGCAGGTGAACGGTCATTTTGTAATAACATATCCATTAGGCGGATTCGGTGATTATTGGAGTATTGGCTATGGTATTAATCTTAGCTTAGAATACGAATTGTTTGAAAATATTTTGGTTGGTATTGAATCGGGATATTTATATTGGGAACCTAATAATATAGAGCAAGGGAAAAAAGAAAGTTATTATATTATTCCTGCTCATTTTCATGCATATTATTTATTCGAAAAAACAACAGGATTCTGGCCCTTTGCAGGATTTGATGCAGGTATGAATTTTATGGGATATTCCTATACTTTAGGAACCGAGAACACTAAAAATAGTGGGAATAGTATAGCCATTGCACCGGTTTTTGGCTTTTCCGTACCATTTTCAGGCGGATTGAATATGAATGTCAATGCCAGATACAATCTTGTTTTGGAACCAATGGTTGAAGCATTCAAAGGTTCAAGTACAAATTCCGGTAAAATATCATATTTATCCTTGAATATCGGATTGTCTTATCCATTTTAAAATAGAATAGGTTTGTGACTTTATTACATTGTTTGACAATCAAAGAAAATGTCAAAAAAAATATTTTCTCATCTGCAGTCATTATTCGGAGTGACGAAAAGCGAGCTTATTGCCGTAATTATAATTCTTGCCGGTTTAATTGCAGGTTTGATTATAAAAAATGTTTTAAATGTAAATCATGACAAAAATCTAAAAGCGGAAATCCTTTATCAAGCATTAGATAGTATTGCCGAAGCCGAAAGAACAACTTTTATAGGGACTGATAAAAACGGTCAGCCTGATTCTGCTTTATCTGCCGGTGATACCATTATCGAAAAGACTTATTACCCGAAAGATAAAAAAAAGGAAGCGCCAACCTCAAAAATTAATATTAATACTGCTTCATTAACCGAACTTACCAGACTTCCAGGAATTGGTCCTGCAACAGCCAAAATGATTGTGGAATATAGAAAGACAGATAGATTTACCAATATCGAGGATATTAAAAAAGTAAAAAATATCGGACAGAAAAAGTTTGAAAAGCTGAAGAATTTTATTATAGTTAAGTAAATGGAGTTTAAAGAAATTGTTAAAATTATCTGAACTTGAAATAAAATGTCTGAATTAGGATTTATAGGATTTAAGGATTATAGGATTTTTTCATTGACCATTTTCCTGAATGGAATTCAGGGTTACGTAACCCTGAATTCCATTCAGGAAAATTGACCATTAGATAAAATGAGCGAAATAATAAAAAATATGTTTTCCAGGGTATCGGGCAGCTATGATTTTATGAATAATCTGCTTTCGCTGGGTATTCATCATCAATGGAGAAGGAAAGCAGTTCAATTAGCTCAACCTGGAATTGGGAGTTCAATTTTGGATTGTGCTGCCGGTACCGGTGATTTCGCTATTGAATTCAAAAGACAAACCGGAAAGGAAAGCAGGATAATTGCAGTTGATTTCTGCGAAGAAATGGTTGAGTTGGGAAGAAAAAAATCTAAGGAAAAGAAATTAGATATTCAATTCGAAACGGCTGATATTTTAAAATTGAGATTTGGAGACAACTCATTCGATATTGCATCGATTGCCTTCGGTATAAGAAATGTCGATTCAATCGAGAAATGTTTGCTTGAGATTGCACGTGTTGTTAAGCCTGGCGGTAAGATTGTTGTCCTGGAATTCGGTATGCCTTATATGCCTATGTATTATCTATTTTTGTTCTACTCAAGGGTAATAATACCAATTTTAGGGAACATCTTTGCCGGTGATAAATCCGCATACGATTATCTACAAAGTTCGGCATTGAAGTTCCCATGCCGCGAACAATTTACTTCAATTATGGAACAAACCCGTTGTTTCTCAGAAAGCCGCTACTTTCCCCTATCTTCAGGAATAGCGTATGTTTATATCGGAGTAGTTTCAAAATAATGGTCAATGGTTAATGGTCAATGGTTAATGGTCAATGGTCAATGGTCAATGGTTAATGGTCAATGGTCAATGGTCAATGGTCAATGGTCAATGGTCAATGGTTAATGGTTAATGGTCAATGGTCAATGGTCAATGGTCAATGGTCAATTATAGAATTTTGGATTATGAATTATGAATTTGAATTTTGGATTTTGGATTGTGAATTATGGGTTATAGATTATGAATTAATGGATTTAATCCTTTAATCCTATAATCCTGTAATCCTAAAAATCCTAATTCAGACAAAATTAATCATTGACAATTGAAGAATTTCTCTGATTATTGTGTTTATTTATAATGAATTAAACACAAGGAGCAAAAATGAAAAAGATTTCGATAATTATTTTAATATTTGGAATGATTGTAATTCCTTTTGATTTATTTTCTCAGCAAGGATTGGAAAACCTTGTTCCAAAGCCGCGTCAGGCATATATCAGGGAAGTATTTTCTGCTACATTTGCCATTTCGAAAAATAAAAAAATCTACCTCGATTCTGAAGCACCTGATTATGCAGCAGCTTATGAATTAAATGCCGGATTGAGGAAATTACAGCTTGATACTCTTCAATACACCCTGCTTACAAGCGAAGATACGATAATAAATGGTATAGCATTAGGAGAAAATTCGAGTAGAATCAATCAGCTTTTCCAAAAAATACCGGACCAAAAAATTGCAGTCACAAAGGATTTTCCCGGAGCGGAAGGATATGTTATTGATGTTATGCCCCAGCAAGTAATAATAGCCGGATGCGACCGGAATGGATTGCATTATGGCATAACTTCATTTCTTCAGTTATTTGGCAGTGCAGGAGTTAAAAATCAAATTTTTGCCTGCAGAATAATCGATGCACCCCAATTCAAAAACCGATGGATGATGTATTCAATGAATTTCCAGGTTCCGGCTCAAACCACCTTAGCTAAGCAGTATTGGAGCGAAGCTGCATTGTATAAAATGAATGGCATCAACGTCAATGATTTTAAATTTAATATTCTCGAAGGAAGACCAAAGAATTATTATGATTCATTAAAATCAGCCGTTAAATTCGCAAAGGATAATTATTTAAAATTTAAACCCGGTGTCTTTCCTTTCGGATATTCCGACGGCATTTTATATCATAACGTAAACCTTGCATCAGGGCTGCCTGTGAGTAATCAACAATTTTTGATACAGGGCGATACAGGTAAACTGATACAACACAAAGATGTAGCACTGTCAAATCCCGGATTTGAGAACCATAACGGGGATAATTTTACCGGATTTAGCTGGATTGATGAACCCGGCAAAAAAAGTTTTGCAGATGCCAACATTAATCATTCCGGAACAGTCAGTTTGAGATTCGATTTTGACCCGGCAAATTATTCAAAGAATGGTAATTACAGAATCAATGTAAGAAGATTGGTCGAACCATTTTCATATTATCATGTTTCCGCTTATTATAAAACCGAAAATCAGCAAACCGACGAAACTCATGTTATGGTTCTCGGGGATAACGGTAAAGTATTGAACTTTTATAGCCCTCCCATTGAAAAGACAACTGATTGGAAGAAGCTCGATATAGTCTTCAATTCACTTGAATCGGATACCGTATTTATTTATTGGGGTTCCTGGGGTGGCTTTAGCGGCAAAATCTGGTGGGATGACCTTCAGGTTGAGGAAATCGGATTGGTCAATATCCTTAGGCGTCCCGGATGCCCTCTTCATGTAGGGAAAAAATACCTTGATATGATTTTTACCGAGGGAGTTGATTACGATACTCTGCGTGACCCAAAACTCGGCATGGTATCATGGCCCGGAACTTATGATGCATACCATACTCCGCCGACCTTCCGGATAAAGCCATCCGACAATATCAGAAATGGAGATACAATTCTTTTATCTTATTACCATCCGGTTCTTATTTATGATGGACAGATAATGTGCTCGATGACCGAACCTGAAACATATACAATTATCGAAAAGCAATTCAGGATGCTTGATAGTCTTGTGAAGGCTGATACTTACTTTATGGGGCATGATGAAATACGAACCATGAACTGGGATGCCGGCGACCTGGCAACAGGGAAAACTCCTGCCGGAATACTTGCCGACAACGTAAATAAATGTTTTGATATAATTAATAAATATGTCCCCAATGCTGATATCTGGGATTGGTCGGATATGTTCGATGAATTCCACAATGCAGTAAAGGGTAATTATTATTTGGTCAATGGTGATTTGCGAGGCAGTGCGGATATTATACCAAAAGAAATAGGCATCATGAATTGGGCTGGCAAGCTTGATTCCAGCCTGAATTTTTTCAATAAACGCGGCTTTCGGCAAATGGTAACGCCATACATCGATGCGGATGAATCGTCTGATAAGTTGGTAAATGAAAGAATTATCCGGATAAAAAAGGAAAAAGCCGCCAATACGCCAAATATGCTTGGTATGATGTATGTAACCTGGACTAATAAATTCGACCATATAAAGCAATTTGCAGAATATGCATGGAATCATGCACCTTATATTTATCATTATCCGCCTTCGATTCAGAAAAATCCTTCAGGGGATTTTCCAATCAGTGTCAGAATTACCGGAGATGAAATGGATGTTGACTGGCAGCTTGTTTCGGCAAGTATAAATTATCGAACAAATGAAAAAGATGCCTTTTCTCAAATCTCATTTAAGCCTAAAGCCGGCACTGATACTACGATTACATTAAACCTGCCTTCTGAAAATGAATCACTCCAATATTACATGGAAGCAACCGATAACCGTGGCTGGACTACGAAAATACCTTATGGAGTTAATAAATATTATGAATATGGATTATCAACTTCTTCCGTTTTAAATGAGAGCACCTTTAACAATCTATACTTTATTGATATTTACCCAAATCCTGCAGAAGAGGCAAAAGTTGAAGTGGAATGGCTTTCACCAAGCTCTTTTGATGCTGAATTCAGTATAATCAATATTTTGGGACAGGTTGAGAAGAGAATAATTGTTAATAATGTTGAATCAGGACAAAATAGAACAACTATAGATTTATCGGGAATTCCAAGCGGAATATACTTATTAAATTTAAGAATAAATAATAATTCAGTTTCAAAGAAAATTATAATCAAATAGTATGGCAGAGAAAGCAAACATTGACGAATTCCTTGCCGGCAGGAAGATGGCAATAGCCGGAGTTTCACGCAATCCGAAAAAATTCGGATATATGGCTTGCAAAGAAATAATTCAAAAGGGTTTTGCTGTGTATCCTATAAATCCTGCCGGAGGAGAGATTTTAGGATTGTCAGCCTATCCAAAGCTTGAATCATTACCGGAAAAACAGGAAAATCTGTTAGTATTGCTCCCGAAAATTCAAGCCTATAATGTAATAAAAGATGCATTCCGGAATGGAATAAAAAGAATTTGGCTTCAGCAAGGCTCGGAAAGCGCTGAGGCATTGGAATTTTGCAGCAAGAATGGTGTTACGGTAATTACCGGACGTTGTATTTTAATGTTCATTGGTTCGCATAAGATACCGCATCGCATTCATCGCTGGTTTTCGGGTGTTTTTGGTATGTTGCCGAAGTAATTGAAAAAACCTCATTTTTAAAAATATCATTCCTGCGACTGAGGCTGTGTGAAAAATCTGTCATTGGAATCTTGTTTCAGAATCCGGAAGCCGCATTGGAACTGGATTCTTCATTACGTTCAGAATGACATTCTTCCATTTAATTAGTTCTCAGTTAGCCTGCATATACAGGAATGCATTTATTATTAGTAGCACATCCAATTTTTTATAATAATTCAAAATGATTCTCGTCTAAAAAATAGAAATGAAATTAATAGGAGTTAGTTATGGGTGAAGTAAGAACTCAGGTAAAATTGACAAATATTGTCGATATGGCATTATTCAAACGTGGATTATTATCCCGTGAGCAAATCAGAAGTATAAACACTGATGCTATGGTCGATACAGGTGCAGTCAGAAGTGTCATCCCAATGAAGTTAATGGAGTCATTAGGATTGAATATTAATACTGAAACAATCGCAGAATTTGCAAATGGTAGCAAGGAAAATGTTAATGTTTGTGAACCTATGTTATTTGAAATCGGAGACCGTCAAACTTATGACGAAGCGTTCATCCTTGGAGACGAAGTGTTAATAGGTCAGACAGTTCTTGAAAAAATGGACTTGTTAGTTGATTGCAGCTCCCAGAAATTAATTCCCAATCCGAAACATCCTGAAGGTCCGGTCTTGAAAATTAAATGATTATTGTACTTGAAACCGATTTCGGTGCAGACGGATACTATGCTGCTCAAATGAAGGGAGTTATTTTGAGGATTGCTCCCGAAGCGAAAATTATCGACCTGACTCATCAAATCGAGCCCCAGAATATTAAACAAGCCTCATTTCTACTTAAGAATGCTTACAATTACTTTCCGGATAATTCCATTTTTATTTGTGTTGTTGACCCTGGTGTTGGCTCGGAAAGAAGAGCTATAGCATTGAAAGCCAAAAACCGTTATTTTATTGGTCCTGATAATGGAATATTTAACTTTCTTTGGATTGATAATAATAATATCGAAGCAATTCATTTAAACCGCAAAGAATATTTTTTCAATGATATATCCAACACATTTCACGGAAGGGATATATTTGCTCCGGTTGCTGCGCATTTGGCTTCTGGAGTGAAATTCCTGGATTTTGGAGAACCAATTTCAACATCCGAATTAATAAAATTACCTGAAATAATCAGCCACATCGAAGAGGATGGTTCATTAACCGGAGAAATAATATTCATCGATGGATTCGGTAATTTGATTACTTCAATATCTTCTGAGAGAATAGAATCCACCTTCGGTAATAAAGAATTCAAGATAATTTACCGCGTTGAAACGATTTCCGGATTTTTTCAAAATTATTTCGATGCGCTAAACGGGAAGCCTTTTGCATATATAGGTTCATCGAATCATCTGGAGATAGCTGTAAAGAATGGAAATGCTGCCCAATATTTAAATGGAAACACCGGAGATTTAATAAGAATTTCGGAACTGGAATAAAATGATAAAAAATGAATAAATTACTGAATATTTATTAGGAGAAAATAATGCGTAAGATACATTTAATAATAATTTTCTTTATATCAATAGCAATGACTGGCTGCCCTGTTCGTTCACTTCAATCAATTTTCAAATACCAGGATTTAATCTATAATCCCAAACTAATTGGAACATGGATATGCAATTACAAATTTGATAGTACTGAGGTTCGGGAAGTATGGTCATTTCAAAACGAGGATAGCTCTCATTATCATCTGAAAATAATATATTTGGTGAAGGATTCCATTTCGGGAAAATTTGAATACAAAGATTCTGTTAGGTTTCAGGCAAGCTACGGGAAAATCGGCACAAACTATTATTTGGATATTTTCCCTAAACCTCTCGATGAACTTTGCAATCTTAACAATAATATGTCCTTTAGGAACTATTTTATACCCACACATACTATTTATAAGTTTTCTTTCGAAAATGAATATTTTAAAGTAAAAACTTTAAGTTCGGGCTGGCTGATAAGAGCTATAGAAAAAGGAAAAATTCAAATCCCTCATTTCATTGAGGGTGTTGACTCAAAAAAAGACCCAAATTATAAAAATATGATGGCAATGAGCCATGATATCACTTTAACTGCTACTACAACCGAATTACAAAAATTCATTAAGAAAATCGAAAATGAAAAGGATGCATATGAAGATTATGAAATGGTATATGTAAAGGAAAAATAATTAATTGGGGTATACAAAATAAATAGTTTTTTTATATTGAGTCCAATCTAAAAACCATAAATTGAATTCCAAAGTATAACTTTGGAATTAGTAGGTCCTTGATATAACTCATTCAAAAATTCCGATTTTGGAATGTAATTATCACAAAAAATGCTTTTTTGAGTGGACTCAATATTTTTATCTGTTTCTAATTATCTGCAATAATTTTTCTGTATATTCCGAGGAAATTTTATTTTCCAGCCTAATAACTGATTGTTCAGCCTGGTAGCGGTTACCGGAGTAATATCGCTCGGTTAAAAAGGCAAAATAGAGCAGGGCATTTCCATATTCGCCATAATAAATGAATAATCCCGTAGCAAAGAAGTTCAATGAGTTGAGTAGGAAAGCATTCGCCGAGCTTCCATATTCACCGGCATAGAATTGCCCTAATCCAGGTAGAAACGATGATAACCATTTGGCTTTTATTGGCGATTTCTTTTCGTGTTTTAAGACATCAGATAAGATTGAATCTATATTTTTTATCAATTTAGGATTATTGATATAAGAACCGAAATCTTTTATGAATTTCTTTGTTTTTGGAAAGTTTTGTTGAATAATAGATGAAGTAATAAGAATTAATCCGGCTTCTTCCTTTAATGATTCAATTTGAATCGAATTTATTACAGTTAATAATTCAATCTGGGCATTGTCAATATTACCTTCTGCAATACTTGCTGTAACATCAGATAATTTTATTTTAGTAAGCAATGTATCATTAACGTCATAAGAACCGGCTTTCCGGAAAGCCGAATGTGCCTTCTCCCATAATCCCATTTCAATATAACATAGACCTGCTTTGTAATAAGCATTGGCAATAGTAACGACATCTTTACAAAAACAAACAACTCTTAAATATTCCGTAATTGCATCGTTATAACTACCTCGTTCATACAAGTAATCAGCAAAATCATTTGTTAATGATATATCATCCTGGCAGAATGTCATTGGCAGCGAAGTGAAGAATCCACTCCCAAAGTCCTTACTGGATTCTTCACTTCGCTGCCAATGACATTCTTGCCATTTTTCTATATTTACCTCATTCTTTTTAGCAGGAATGACATAACAATAACTAATTGAGAATCCTACATTCAAAGTAATGGCAAAAGTTAGAAAAAACAGTTTAATAATCAAGAATTTTCCTGAGTTCCAGATGAATTTGCGAGTTAAAATCATTATTTATTTCCCTGTTGTGAATCTCTACGGAAATATAGGAGCCATATATATTTCCCAAATAAAATACGGTTCCGATGCCGGCGAATAACCATCCTTTAACTGACTTCATTTTGTTTTCGGAAAAACCTTCATAAGCCTGCCATGTGGTAAATCCGTGCAAAAGAAATGAGAATAATCCGTCAATGGTGTTGCCGGCATATACTTTTCCTAGTCCGGGTAATATTGTTGATAATCCAGAAGCAAGATAAGGATTTTTTTCATTCAATTCTTTTCCCTTGGTAAGCAGGTTATTAAAGGAGTGATTGAAACCCGGGAATGAATCTGATTCCGAAATTTTATTTATTGCAATCTCGCTGTCCTTCCAATTTTTTAGGATTAGGTTGTTTGCAGCAATTAACAGATTGAATTTATTGGCATCTAATATGGAATCAAGATGTAGTACATCTGTATCCCGAACATCATTATCAATATATTTCTTTCGGTTTGCTATGATATCCAAGGATTGTTCGTATCGATGTAATTCAAATTTAATATAACTGATGTTAAACAATGCCCTGTTATATAGAATACTCCTTGAACTGTCCTTTACGAATATTGAGAATTTATCAATTGCCCTTTCATAATCCTTTCCATAAAGATGACACAATCCTATCCGAAATTTTATGCTGTCGGGGTGGGAATTATTTTGAAACAGATATCTTTCGTATTCATTTGCTGCACGGTTATATTCCCTGATATCGAATAAAAAACCGGCAAACTTTAAAATATTTTCATTGGAATTTATATTGGAGTGAGTAGAATTTTGAGCAAAAGCAGAATTAATCATTAAACAAATGAACAGTACGATATAAATTTTAACTATCATTTATTGAAGTAAAATAATGGTACATTATCAATCGCATTCTTTGTTTCAGGGTCGATTTTATAATATTTTTGGGTAAGGGTATTGCATCTGGAAAGCCGGTCTGCTGTTAGAAGAATTCCAAAGAACAAACCCCTGTTTTTAATTGACTCCAAACCAAAATTCGAGCAGCTTAAAGTAAAATTGCAGACCGGTTCATCCTGCGTTGAAATAAACAATTGATAGAATTTGATTAAGCCAAGACCTAAAAGGCTAATTTCATTTATTTTACGTTGCTGTTGGTCAGATAAGTGAATTTCGGCAGAAGGATTTTTGTTATTTCTAAGGAGGAAATCGATATTATCTTTGGAAAATGCCTTCGATTGAAATATAATTGGAGATAAAAACAAAAGGAATATTAATGCCAATCTATTTATCCCGGTAAAATAATTTATTGTTCTGCCGGTGGCTCGTTCGGAACATTCTCTTTTTGCAAGTATTTTATTTGATTTAACTACCATTTTGATTCCTGAATATCAGTTCCATCAGGAATTTTAAAATTTTGAATTGAATCGGGTATTATTTTATTAAACATCTGTTTATAGAGAATAATTTTTTCTATATAATTAATATTGTTTTCACCATCATAGATTGTAACACTCCGGGGAATCCAGCTTTCTTTTTCGATAAGAATATGATTATCGAAGAGCATTTTTTTAATAGTTCTTTCAGTTTCTTTATCTTGAATCACAACGGAAATTAAGCGATTTTTTATAGTTTTTAATGTGAATTTTTCATGTAGTTCAGAATCCATTTTTATTGGTTCCCATTTAGTTAATAAAGTATCCCCAATTAATTGATAATCCTTCATTGAGAATCCTAAGAATTGAAGCCCAAAATCAGGTCTTAATGCCGATAGGAATGGAGATATTATGGGAATAGTAAAAGGAACTTCGGAACTGATTTTCAATCCTTTTTTTTCATCAGGATAGTATAGAACCATAAGATTGCTGTCAATTTTGACAATTTGCTTTAAAGGTTCACTCACTTCAATGTAAACTGAAGTTGCAGAAAAATAAACAGAACCTTTTGTTTTCAACAAACTACCATTCTCTAATGATTCTCTCTCGAATTCAGCAGAAAAAGTGCTGAACGGAATTATAAATGAATCAGTATTACAAAGGCATTTATTGTAATTGATAAAAATAAAAAATAAAAGACATAATCTTATCAATAAATACATATTGCATTAAAACAAATTTATCTCAAGTCATGATGTTTAACAAAATATCCAGCTTAAAGGTAGTTCTAAAATCTGTCATTCCTGCAGATGCAGGAATGACAATGTTGTTGTTTTTAGAAGCACCTTTATATCATTTTATTTACCTGCATAGATTAAAATTATCGATACGGTAGAACCGATTACCCAGCCTGTACAAGCCGAAGTTCGTCTGATGCTTTTGGCTTTTTTTTCATAGCAGGTTGTATAAGCGGTTGAATAATTCAAATCCTTTCCGATTAGTCTTGCCGAAGGAGTTCTCGGACTACTTAATTCAGCAACGAGCCATCCGAAAATTCCACACAAAAATCCACCGGCTCCGTAACCAATTGCGTTGCCTTCATCTGCTCTTGCATCATCTTCGGCGATATCGCAAATTTGCTTAAAATCTGTAGATTCCTTTTTTTTACCCCAATCGTCTTTTGACTTTTCCCAATCGGATTTGGTAGTTTGAGCAGTTAGCGGTTGAATTAAAATCAATAAGGTAATCAAAGTTGCTATGGACTTTGAAATTGGCTGAATTCGATTAAAAATAAACATCATTCCTCTCCTGAATAGTAAATAACCTAATAATATATATTCAAGGTTTCTAAAAATGTCTCTAAATGTTAATCCTGCATTCATATGAATGACAATTTTCAGAACTCCTCTTCATCAAATTAAGTCAAAGAGTAATAATTTTTGAATATTAAAATGTCATTTTTTTTGATTATTCATCTGTTATTCTAAGAACATATCTACAATTATGAAAAAGACTAATATTCTTACAAAATTAAGATTAATTTCTAAAATACCAAAAAATTTTTAATGGTGAATTCTGCTTATTAATTGTTGTTATTTGATTTTATTAGAACTCCCCAATGATTTTAAGTCATATTTATCAAAAAATCGTTGAATTGAAAATAATTTTTTTATCATTGCTGATTAGATGAATACTTATTATACGAAAGTAAGCACACATCAATACAAATCAATACTATTTGGAACAAGATTACAAAAAAATCCTTAAATTTGCTGTTTGATTAAGATGATTTCGTTAAGCCGTCGGTCAAAAGTTTGAGTGTCAGTCTTTGTCAAATAACATTACAATTTATTAGACCGACAGCAAAAATTAATTAAATATTGGCTAACGACTGATTACTTTGGAAAAATAAAGGATAAATTTATGAAAGAGAAACAATACGTAACTATCGACGGCAACGAAGCCGCTGCCTATGTAGCTTATCGTGTAAATGAAGTTTGCGCTATATATCCTATAACACCCTCATCGAACATGGGTGAATGGTGCGATGAATGGGCATCTAAGGGTATAAAAAATATCTGGGGAAATATCCCGAACGTAACGGAAATGCAAAGCGAAGGAGGGGCTGCCGGCGCTGTTCACGGGTCGCTTCAGGCAGGAGCATTGACGACTACTTTTACAGCAGCCCAGGGATTGCTACTGAAAATCCCGAATATGTTCAAAATTGCCGGAGAGCTTACTCCAACAGTATTTAATATAAGCGCCCGGACTCTTGCTACACATGCATTATCCATTTTCGGCGACCATAGCGATGTGATGTCTGCCCGTACAACCGGATTTTCAATGTTTGCTGCTGCATCGGTTCAGGAAGTCATGGATTTCGAATTAATCGCCCAGGCGGCAACGCTTGAATCCCGAATCCCTGTGTTAATGTTTTTCGACGGATTCCGTACATCTCATGAAGTATCGAAAATAGAAGTAATTGATGATGAAACTATGCACGAAATGATTAACGATGACCTTGTTGCTGCTCATCGGCGACGTGCACTTTCACCCGATCATCCGGTTTTAAGGGGCACTGCTCAAAATCCCGACGTTTTCTTCCAGAACCGCGAGACAGCTAATCAGTACTACACAGCAGCGCCGGATATTTTCGAAAAGATTATGAATAAATTTGCCGGATTGACCGGTCGTCAATACAAGGCATTCCAATATTTTGGTCCCGCCGATGCAGAAAGAATTGTTATTCTTATGGCTTCGGGTTGCGAAACAGCCGAGGAAACCGTCGAGTGGATGAATAACCACGGCGAAAAAGTCGGTTTATTAAAAGTAAGATTATACCGTCCATTCGATGTTAAGCGATTTATGGAATCATTACCCTCGACGGTGAAATCCATTGCTGTTCTCGACCGCACCAAAGAGCCGGGAGCAATCGGAGAACCTCTATACCAGGATGTTATTAATGCCCTTCACGAAGGTATAAATAGTAGCTTCGGGAGCCTTTCGACAATGCCCGTTATAGTTGGCGGCAGATATGGTTTATCATCCAAAGAATTCACTCCTGCAATGATTAAAGCTGTTTTTGAAAATTTGAATAATGCAAAACCAAAAAATCATTTTACAATTGGTATAAATGATGATTTAAACCATACCAGCCTTGATTATGATAAATATTTCAGTATCGAATCGGATAAAGTAGTGCGTGCTATGTTCTACGGCTTGGGTTCGGACGGAACTGTCGGTGCAAATAAAAATTCAATCAAAATTATCGGTGATGAGACAAATAATTTTGCACAAGGTTATTTCGTATATGACTCAAAGAAAGCCGGAGCCGTTACGGTTTCCCATTTACGTTTTGGTCCCGACCCGATTCGTTCAATATATTTAATCAACAATGCAAACTTCATTGCATCGCATCAAACAGTATTTCTTGAGAGATATGATTTACTGCGGGATTTAACCGAAGGCGGAGTATTTCTTTTGAACACGCCATATAATAAAGACGATGTGTGGGACAGCATTCCAAGAACTACACAAAAAAGAATTATTGAGAAAAAAGCAAAAGTATTTTGTATTGATGCCCAGAAAGTAGCCGAAGAAAGTGGCATGGGAAGGCGTATCAATACAATCATGCAGGTATGTTTCTTTGCAATTTCCGGAGTGCTTCCACGGGAAGAAGCAATTTCAGCGATAAAATCAACAATCAAAAAGACTTATACGCGAAAAGGCGAAGAAATGGTGCAGATGAATCTCAATGCGGTTGATAACACATTAGTGAATTTATTTGAAGTTAAAGTACCAGGGGAAGTGACAGCTACATTTGATTTATCACTTCCTGTTCCTGCTGATTCACCTGATTTCGTGAAAAGCGTCATAGGAGAAATTATCGCCGGGCGCGGGGATGATATTCCGGTTAGTATGTTCCCGCATGATGGAACATGGCCCACTGCAACAGCGCAATACGAAAGAAGAAATATAGCTTTGGAAATTCCTGTATGGGATGAATCTATTTGCATTCAGTGCGGCAAATGTCCGATGGTATGCCCCCATGCTTCAATACGTATCAAGGTATTCGATGAAAAATATTTAAACGATGCTCCTCCCAAATTCAAAACAATGAACGCAAATGATAAGGAATGGAGCGGAATGAAATATTCAATTCAGGTTGCTCCTGAAGATTGCACCGGCTGTGGTGTCTGCGTAGAAGTTTGCCCGGTTAAAAATAAAACCAACACAGCTTTAAAGTCTTTGAACATGGCTCCTCAAGCGCCACTACGCCAGCAGGAAGCAAAAAATTGGGAATTTTTCCTCTCATTGCCTGAAATGGACAGAACTAATATTAAAGTCACATCAATTCGCCAGCAGCAGGTACAACGCCCGTTGTTTGAATTTTCCGGCGCCTGCGCCGGATGCGGAGAAACACCATATATCAAACTCGTTACCCAGCTTTTCGGCGATAGGGCAATAATTGCCAATGCTACCGGCTGCTCATCAATTTATGGTGCTAATCTTCCAACTACTCCCTTCTGCACTGATGACGAGGGTAGGGGACCGGCATGGAACAATTCACTGTTCGAAGATAATGCCGAATTCGGTATGGGCTATCGTCTTGCAATTGATAAGCAGTATGAAATAGCAATAGATTTATTAAATAGAAATTCTCATCAGATTGGAGAAGGATTGGTATCAGGTCTTCTTTCTGCTAATCAAATGTCGGATGCCGGAGTTCTTGAGCAACGTAATAGGGTTGTTGAACTTAAAAAGGTACTTTCATCAATGGATACTTTCGAAGCAAAGCGACTATTAACCGTAGCTGATTACCTTGTTCGTAAAAGTGTCTGGATTATCGGTGGCGACGGCTGGGCTTATGATATTGGATATGGCGGCTTAGACCATGTAATAGCATCAGGTAAGAATGTCAATTTACTTGTCCTGGATACTGAGGTTTATTCCAATACCGGTGGACAGATGTCGAAATCCACTCCAATAGGCGGAGTTGCAAAATTTGCTATGGGTGGAAAACCAACGCGCAAAAAAGACCTTGGAATGATGGCTATGGCTTATGGAACTGTATATGTCGCTTCGGTAGCATTTGGTTCCAAAGATGACCATACATTGAAAGCATTCCTTGAAGCAGAGGCTTATGACGGTCCTTCGATAATAATCGCTTATAGCCACTGTATAGCGCATGGAATAGATATGGAGAATCCTTTGCGCCAGCAAAAAATGGCTGTCGACAGCGGGCAATGGTTATTGTACAGGTATAATCCTAATTTGATTAATGAAGGTAAAAATCCAATGACACTTGATTCCAAGCAACCCAAGCTGCCGGTAGCGGATTATATGAATTCCGAAACACGATTCAAGATTTTATTTTCAACAAAACCGGAATTGGCGAAGAAATATTATGAAGAGGCTCAAATCACAGCTAATCAAAGATATTCTTATTACAAATATTTGTCTGAGAGAACATTCTAAGCTAATGTCAAGTATAGATTAACGTGTCAGACATTCTTGTCTGACCTACTAAAATAATTAAAATACAGGTAGAATAGACATTCTTGTCAGACCTACTAAAATAATTAAAATACAGGTAGAATAGACATTCTTGTCAGTTCAAAGTATCATTGAAATACAACAAGAATAGAAAATTTCGAAAAAATATATATATTGGAGAAAAATTATGAATTTATCATCAGGTTATCTTGGATTATCCCTCAAATCACCTTTGGTGGTTGGTGCATCTCCATTAACTGAAAAACTCGATAATATAAAAATAATGGAAGACTCCGGCGCTGCTGCCGTTGTTATGCACTCTCTTTTCGAAGAACAGATTATTGCCGAGCAACTAAGTCTTCATGACTCTACAACAGCAGGCACATACAGTTTTGCCGAATCGCTGACATATTTCCCTGAAATTGAAGAATACCGGCTGCCGGCAGATGAATATCTCACGTTGATTCAAAAGGCAAAACATTCGGTAGGAATTCCGATAATAGCAAGTCTGAACGGTGATACTGTCGGTGGATGGTGCAATTATGCAAAAAAAATGGAAGAAGCCGGCGCAGATGCTGTCGAGCTAAATATTTATTCTGTACCTTCAATGGTTGATATAACAGCCGAAGCGATTGAAAATTCTTATCTCGAGATTGTCACAGCCGTGAAATCGAATATCAACATACCTATTGCCGTGAAATTAGCTCCTTTCTTTTCCAATCCGGCAAATATGGCTAAAAAGTTATCAGATGCAGGCGTTAATGGTTTGGTTCTATTTAATCGTTTCTATCAGCCGGATATTGATTTGGATACTCTCGAAGTGCATCCGCACATTAATTTCAGCAGCTCATCGGCGAATAAATTAGCAATGCGCTGGATTGCAATTCTGAAGGATAAAATTAACTGCGACTTTGCTGCAACAGGCGGAATCCATACGTCCGGAGATGTTATTAAAATGATTCTTTCCGGCGCAAATATTGCGATGCTGTGCTCGGAACTTATTAAGCATGGTATTGGCAGAATAAACGCAATAGAGAAAGAAATGATTGAGTGGATGGACGGTAAAGGGTATGAATCCGTTAACCAAATGCTCGGAAGTATGAGCCAGAAGAAAACACCTGACCCCAGTCGTTATGAGCGTTCACAATATGTCAAAACGATTTCGGGATATAAAGTATAAGAAATTGTAATTTGGAATTTTTTTATCAAAGTAGATGAAGAGAAACCCCCTAACCCCCTTTGAAAAAGGGGAATAAAAAATTCCCCCTTTTTCAAAGGGGTTAGGGGGTTTCTCTTCTAATTGTTAATATTATGATGCTATATTTGATGATGTTGAAATATGACATTCTTTTTTATAAAAATTTGATTAATGCTTTATTTCCTTTCGAATCAAATTCTCCGGGATTATATACTGGTTTGGAGGTTGCGGTGATTTAACATTTTGTTTTTGTTTCTCGTTCTTATGAATCTCCGGCTCAGCGTGCTTTTTCAATTGCTCGAGTGCCGGTTCCTCATCTTCATTTTCATTCTCAGTGTCGTCGTCATAATCCAAAACGGCTGAATACATACCTTCAATTTTTTCTATTCTCAGATTTTTGAAATTCTTTATTACTTCTATATCCGATTCTTCAATTTTTAGAGGATGAAACTTCTGGATAATCTTATTAAATTTTTCTTTTCTTTTATCCGATTTATCAGCTATCGGCGGTTTTTTCTCTTCCGGTTTCTTTGTTAGTCCGAGCCATTCTAATTTCGTGCAAATGGATACAAAAGGTATCATTAGTTCATCATCGAGTAAAAATGAAGGCTTACTCATTTGTATTACTTGTTGGGTTTCACCGTTATCATATACAAAAAGCATTGAACCGGGCATGAATCTTAAGAATGAGTCTCCAAAAGTAATTTCATACATTTCATCGTCTATTTGAAAATCCTTAAAATAGAAAGAAGCAATTTGCTTCATAGTTGAATATGGGTTTTCGTTAATTATTGTTGAAGCGGGTGCGACGGGCTTTTTAAAATATATCCTGTCTCTTGGTGGTATTGCACCTGATTCAGTGGAGGAAATAATTAAACAAATTAAAATAAGTA
The DNA here is from genome assembly GCA_016844745.1 of Ignavibacteria bacterium. GTDB lineage: Bacteria > Bacteroidota > Ignavibacteria > Kapaibacteriales > UBA2268 > JAERMQ01. The sequence goes on from JAERMQ010000030.1 coordinate 38,862, forward strand.
TGCCTGAGCTAATGGAATGTTTCTTCAAGCCAGCGGTTAATGTAAATCTACTAATAAATGAGGAAATAACACACCCCTTAATCCCTTCTCGAGAGGGGATTAAAAAATTCCCCTCTCGAGAGGGGATTAAGGGGTGTGTTATAATTTTATTTGTATTCAACATATATAAAACGTTATAATATTATAATTACTAATCGCAAACTGTTAAATCGGCTTTATTCCGCACAACTTTAACTTTGTAGAAAGAACGAAGTATTATTGTGGAAATTATTTTACTTTTTTGTTAAGTGTGGTTTTTAATGCTATAATTCTTGCCATAAAGACCGAAGATTTAAAAAATGGTTCAGAATCATTATGATAAACCCCCTAAGAGGCTGTCTCAAAAGTCCAAAAATGGGAAGAAAGTCATTCAGAGCGAAGCGAAGAATCCACTCCCAATGCTGCTTCTGGATTCTTCGCTCCGCTCTGAATGACTTTCTTGTTGACTTTTGAGATAGCCTCAACTTTTATTTCCCCTTTTTTCAAAGGGGGGTTAGGGGGTTTCTCCTTTTTTAAGTCAGATTTGACGGCGTTATCAGGGTAATTAAAGTAATTTCAGGTGGCTGGCTTACTCGAATAGGCGGACCAATCGTACCTAAACCACGATTAACATATAAGTATTGGTTTTTATTCCTATATATTCCCTGCCATTGTTTGTATAAATATCTTGCCGGAGTGATATAACTTCCCCAAAAGTCCATTCCAATTTGCCCTCCGTGAGTGTGACCTGCGAGTGTCAATCCCGCCGGTATTTTCCCTACAATCGACTTATCCCAATTAATTGGGTCATGGCACATTAGTATTGTCGGTAAATCCGAACTCAAGCCCTTGAATGTTTTAGGGAAATCAGCGTAATAGCGTCCAAAACTTGAATTATCGGTTCCTGCAATTTGAAGGTTTTTGCCCTTTATGGTTAAAGTTTTATTCTGATTTATCAGTAATTCTATGCCTGTACCATTAACTTGTTCTATTAAATCTTGTTGATGTTCTTTTGTCATATAATGGTCATGGTTGCCAAGGCATGCATAAATCCCGTATTCAGCACGCAATTGTTTAAGTTCATCGATAATCAGTAGAAGTTCATCAGGTGAGTGATTAACGAAATCGCCGGTAATCATAATAATATCAGGTTTTAAGCTGTTGACTATCAGTCGGGCTTCGAACATGGGTTTACTGGAATAAAACGAACCGGCATGAATATCCGAAATCTGGACGATTTTCAAACCGTGCAGGTTCCCGGGCAGGTGGGTCAATGGCACATCGACTTCAAAGATTTTGAAATCAGTCGTAGTAAGGTAGGCTCCCTTTGCAACCGAATAAAAAGGCACTACTGCAGCAGCCCAGCATAAGTCGATGGCAAAACTTCTTCTACCGGTATCGGTTTGAAGTACAGTTTTCTTACTGAATTTTTGAAATATATATTTTGTAAATCTTGCAATTAACATTACCGGAACTATAACCAATTTCGGTAGATACCAGATGCTGGTAATCATTCTCAATATTTTTATAAAATCATCATTGAAAAAGTTTTGGATTCCCGGTCCGAAACAAAGAATGAAAGCAATGAACATTAAGATTGATAAAATTCTTACAATTTTCTTCAGTGCTTTGCTGTTGGTTTTCTTGAATAAATAATTCGATAATTGGATATTGAAATATATATCGAATATAATGAGAAGCCCGAAGGCTGTATAGAACGTAATAAAAAAGCGATAACTGTCCATTTAAACCGAGAAGATATTATTAAAATCAAAAAATCATTATAACGTTTATAATTAAAAATAAGTATTTTGAGATTACAAAGATTTTATTATTTTTGTCAAACTAATTAATTGTTTAGTTAAAACTAATATATGGAGTTTTTTTATGAGTATGAATCCGGTTAACTGGTTCGAAATACCGGTAACAGATATGATGAGGGCTAAGGAATTTTATTCAAGCCTTTTAAAAATGGAAATGACTGATATGAATATGCCCGAAATGGAAATGGCATCATTTCCATTTCATCAGGAAGGGATGGGGGCATCCGGAGCTTTGGTCAGACACGAGCATTACAAACCTTCGTTTGATGGAACAGTTATTTGTTTTAGTTGCGAAGATTGCGGTAATGAAATTGGGATGGTTGAGCAATTGGGTGGTAAAATTATTATGCCCAAAACTTCAATCGGTGAACACGGCTTCTATGCCCAGGCAACCGATACCGAAGGCAATAGAATTTCTTTCCATTCGATGAAATAAATTGATAAATTAAAAGGCTATGGTGGCAGTCTCAAAAGCCAAGAAGAATGTCATTCGTAAGCGAAGTGAAGAATCCAGAAGTCGCATTAGGACTGGATTCTTCACTTCGCTTACGAATGACATTCTTCCATTTTTTAGACTTTTGATACAACCTCTATAGCTTTTTTGTTTATTTTTTTCTATCTTTCATCTCTCCAATAATATACTTCTCATATATTCGTTTTAATAAGAATATTAAATAAGAAAGATATTCGATGCATACTTTGACCTTATCAAACAAGGAAATATCCCTAAAAGCTCTGCGGTGCTTGATGAAAGAGGTAGCCCAAGAATCTAAAGAAAAAGCTTTTATCGCAGATAAAATTTTAGATGAAAGGATTAGAGAAGAAGTTTCGGAATTAATAAAAAGAAGAAATGCCAAAGAAGATTAAACCTGTTCTTATTGTAATAGCCGGGACCAATGGGGCAGGAAAAACATCTATAACCAGTAAAATATTACAGCATAAATGGGTTGAAGGGTGTACTTATATTAATCCTGATATTATTGCTCAAGAGCTGTTTGGAGATTGGAATTCACAAGAAGCGGTGATGAAAGCAATTGTTTATTCTTCTGATTTACGTGAAAAATGCCTTAAAGAAAAGAAGAATTTTATTTTTGAAACTGTATTGTCCTCTATTGATAAGATAGACTTTATTAAAAAAGCAAAAATTGAGGGTTATTTTATTAGACTTTTTTTTGTTGGAACAAATCATCCTTCAATAAACGCAAATCGAATCACCCGGCGTGTTATGCAAGGTGGACATGATGTGCCGATTAGCAAAATTATTAGTAGGTATTCAAAATCAATTGCAAATTGCGTTATTATTTCAAAATCAGTTGATAGATTATACATTTATGATAATTCTATTGAATTTGGTGACCTATTCTTTTATTTAGAGCATTAGATGGAAATATTAAAAAGAAATATAAAAATGTAAATAATTGGGCGAAACCTATTCTTGAGTATTTGAATGAGCAATAATCTTAGTGGAGGTTTAATAAATTGGAATATGTCATTCCTGTTAATACCGGAATTCCCTGATAAGTAGAATGTCTTTCCTGCGAATGCAGGAATCCCCTCCCAGATATGTATTAGTGAGGATTATATTAAGATAATTTTAAAACTTCCCCATCATTAAGCTCGATTATATTCTGGTTGAAACTCTTTTGGTATTCTTTTTTATTAAAAGTATTAATAGGAATAATATGTTTAGGATTAATAGCATCTGCGAATTTCTTCAAAGTGTCCAAATCCGTATGTCCGCTTGTGTGAAGGTCATAATTTGAGAAGCCTTTTTGTTCATTAGGGATAAATTGATTGAATAAAAATCATCTTAATCATAAAAATCAAATAAATCACAGTTCAGACACCCTCCACTATTCTTATCTCCTCCTCCGTCAATCCATAAAGCTCGTAAACGAGGGCATCTATTTCCTTATCCGTACTTGTCATATACTGCTCTAAATGCTTTCTATCAAATTCATTGGTTGACGCACGGCCTTTGTGCAGCTTCAGCATACGCTCGACGAGTTCTATCATGCGGTAGTGCTTGGATTACTATTAATTTACAACATCACATTTTCACAATAAAAATGAAAGTTATGCCATTTCCATTTCAAATTGATAGCTCGGTTTAATTGAAATCTTATCCAATGGGAAAATATTTAAGGTTGCATAGAGAATTTCTATCCTTACAATATTTCCGCTATAATCATAATCAACGATTACTCCTTTATTGATTTCATCGCTTTCTTTGATTTTAGATTCTTTCAAAGTAATCATTAATATATCAGATTCTTTATCATATTCAATTTTCATATTTTATGCCCTTTTATATATTTTTTAATCTTTGACGTTTTATAAATTGTCACTACTGTTATTTCATTGATTTCTTCTTCCAGAACAACTCTGAGCAACATGTCTTCAATTAAAACTTCATCAAAATACAACTTCATATATATAAAACGATTATCCTCCTGAATAAGTTTACTATCGGGATTATTAATAGTATCATACATGACTTCGATTGAAATTTCTCTTTCGAGAATATTCTTTGAAGCGTGTTCTGTTAATTTTATTTTCTTTATCATTTCCCCTCCACAATCCTTATCTCTTCATCAGTCAGTTCGTATAGCTCATAGACGAGGGCGTCTATTTTTTTATCCGTTCTGGCAATGTATTGGTCAATGTGTTTGCGGTCGAATTCGGTGGCTGACGCACGGTCTTTGTACGGCTTTAGCATTTGCTCGACAAGTTCTACCATGCGGTCGTTATGTTTTTTTTGTTGGGTTGTAGAATGCAATTATTTTTTTAAGGGAATTGATGAATTTGCTAAACGCAAAGTGTTTGCAATACATGCCAAGACAGAGGGTATGGAATATAGGGAAATATTCTAATTATTGCGTTTATATTCAAGGTAAGTTTTAAACCCATAGCCACCACCAAAACCACCAACAATAGCAACACCAATTTTTATTAATTCTAAAAATATGTCCTTATTATCCTTAGCAAGAAATATTGTTAAGAAAATAAAAATTATCATAAATAAACAAACGTAAATAAGGTTATATCTTTTCCTCAATTTTGACTCATGAAAAGCGTTATCTTCTTCTTTTTCGCTAAGATATAAAATCCTATCAATATGTTTTTCATTTACTTTGGAAAGAATTGGATTTGGCATTGAACCAGATATTTTCTGCATCGAAAAACCCAATTCAACAACTTTTTTAATCTCCGGTGGTAATTCATTGAGACTTTCAGACACCTCATTTTTGTCTTGTTCACCATTTTCTTCTTTTAAAGTTTTTACTTTCGATGAGCTTTCTTGTTTATCCATCTAAAAAATTTTATTAAAATGATATAAAAATTTATTGTTAATCAATTTGTTAACTCTTAACTCAATTTCATTTTCAATATAATTAGCGCATGCTAATAAAATAAGCTCATTAAATTGGTCTGAGTCAATTTTATCATCCTTATTTAATAAAGAAAGATATTTAATCATTTCAATAAGTGACTTGCGATTTGTGTCACTCAATTTGGAAATACTATTATTATCCTTACTTTTATTAATCAATAAATCAATGTAGTCATTATTTATTTTTGTTAGTTCCATTTCACCTACGATATTAATTATAAAACTATTAACGTAAATTTTTAAAAATATTTTAAATTAAAATTAAAGTAAAAAATATCTAATTCCTAATTTACATTTTTTTTTACTATTTTCCAAAGTTTTTTACTTCCCCTCCACAATCCGTATCTCCTCTTCTGTCAGCCCGTAAAGCTCATAGACGAGGGAATCAATTTCCTTATCCGTTCTTGCTATGTATTGCTCTATGTGTTTGCGGTCGAATTCGGAGGCTGAGGCACGGTCTTTGTGCAGCTTCAGCATTCGTTCGACGAGTTCTACCATGCGGTCGTGCTTGGATTTTTCGGATTTGTTCAGTAAACTCAATTTTGGATATGGTACACGTGAGGTAATTGGAGAGTCAAAATGCATCGTTCTAATTGCTTTTGCATAAATAAATCTATAAACGTACCAATTCATCAACTTTGAATTTAAAATACCAAGTATATAATATTTATGGTATTCTGATTTATTTTCAAGTTGATTAACAGTATCTAAAATAATATGTTTCTTTGAATTAAAAGAGGTAGCAATTATTTCTATATGGTCTTTCGGGTTTTGAATATGGGCAACAATATTCTGTACCAAAATGCTGTTTTCTTTAATATATGCTTTATTATCATTAATATTTTCTTTTGCTATGAATCCTTTTGATATAATTAGTGTATTATAGCGATTAATCTGTTTGCCACCCAAAACAGAATAATCATGGTTATCATCAATAACAGATGACTGTAACATTCCACCACGATTATTATTTACTATATCATTTAAAAAAATGTTCGATTTTCTAATTTTTCTTCCTATTAATAATTCAACATTACTAATTCCATTTAATATGAATCCAAATTCCTTAAAAGTCAATTTATCAATTTTTCCAAGTTTTATCATTGATTGATTTTCTCTTCTACATGATAAATACTCGGGTTTTGATACACTATTATTAATTAAAAAAATGACTTGCTCTAATTTAACTTCTTTCCAAACTTTACTACAATCTACTAATTCAATTAAATTATTTATTAACAATTCTCTGACCTTATTCCAATTTGAAGAATAAACAAAGGGTTTGGGAACTATAAAACTATTTACACCGTTATTATTCATTAACTTGTAACTTGATTTCATAAACAAAGCTGCAGTATCCGTAGTTCCAACTTTAAATTTATTTTCAAAATATTGTCTTTCTATTAATGATAAATCAGCACCATACGGCGGATTTCCAATCACCGCATCAAAACCATTCTGGGGTTCGGGGGGCGGGGATTGGGAATCAGTTTTTCTTGCCTCCGGCCCCAGACCTCTGACCCCCGACCCCTGAATCCCAAACACTTGCGGAAACTCTTTTTCCCAATCGAACGGATTGATTTTGTGCTTTTCCCGCTCCGATAATCCAAAGAAGTCATCCTTGATAAAATCAGTTCCAATCAGCGAATTGCCGCATTTGATATTATCCTCCAATTTCGGCAATATAGCGTCCTGAAAACCAAATCTTTGCTGGCTTTCGTTTGCCATTCCTTCCAAAACCTTGATATAAAGCGACATTTGGGCTACTTCGGTTGCCTGCTTATCCAAATCAACTCCGAAAAGATTATTTTGCAGGATTCTGCCTTTCATTCTTGCAGTCAGCTTTGTATTTTTTTTCTCTTCGTCAAGATATGCCAGGATATAACTTTGTTTTTTTATGGTTTCAACTATTTTAGTAGGATTTGCAGAGAAATAATCCTCGTGCCATTTGATTAAAGCATCGAAAGCGCCAAGCAGAAATGAACCGGAACCGCAGGCTGGGTCAAGGATTTTTAGTTTGGCAACGTCGTCCGGTGTCTTGCATGGGGGTCTGGGGTCTGGGTCCTGGGTCCGGAAATTTGTTTTTCCTGTCCCCGACGACCCCCGTTCCCAGTCCTCCGACCCCTGGTCCCCATAAAGAAGCTTGCCGACCGTGTTCTGAACTATATATTCGACAATGTATTGCGGAGTATAATAAACACCGCCGGCTTTGCGTACTTCCGGCTTTTGGTCAATTAATACTTTACCCTTCTTATCTAAGTTGATTTCATCGCCGAGAAACCGTTCATAGATTGTTCCTAACATTTCGACGGGAATTTCATCAAACCGGTAAGGTGAATCTTCCGAATCCAATTCAAGAACAATTTTCTTAAATAAGCTACCTTCTAAACTCAAATTCTCGGATAATGGATGTGGATTGAAAATCAAGCCGTTGTATTTCGGAGCAAGCTCGCTGCAAATCCGGAGAAATGCCTGATATGGGGCAACGGATTTATTCTTCGATATTCTGCACATGTAATCATCTGTTTCAATTTCCCTATCCTGAAGAATACGCAGAAAAACGAGCCTGTCCAAAATTCTCTGGACGGCTTCGGAAAGTTCGAATTCATTTGTAAATTTATTTGTTTTGGCAATTTGAGTAGCAAGGTCGGTTCGCCATTTAGAAAGAGTATTCAGAAAATGTTTATCAACCGTATCCCGCAATTCAATTTGAGTTGGTTTTAAGAGTGCATTCAGGGAGCCACCCAGAACTGCTTCCCGCCCGAAAGTATTTAGCAAGTCATAAGCCCGGTCGGGATATTCCTCATAAGTCATATCAAATTCTTTGATTATTCCTTTTTTCCCATCGTTAAGATTTGGTTTTCCGATTGAACGAAAAGGGCGGAATTCTTCGAAATCAGTTAAAATAGCGAGTGGTACGGTAGCATTCCAGCAATAAAGTTTTGTTTGGTAAATATGCCTTAGATTAGTTAACTCTTCGGAAGGTTTTTTTGCTTCAACAAAGAACAAAATTTTATTTTTCTTCATAAACCTGTAATCCGGTCTCATCGAGCTTCTATCGGTTCTTTCAACCTGCACTTGTTCCTGATTGGAAACATCCCAGCCGAGGAATCCCCAGAATTTGTCAATGTAAGAAAGCCGTGTTTGGCTTTCGTTCATAGCTCTGAAATTCTCTAATTTGAATTTAAAAACGAGTCTGTCGAAATTGTCTTTAAGTTCATCAAGCATATTTTTCATAATTTTTCAGAAGTCGAAAAGATGTAATTAAGTAACACTCAATTATTAAAATAACAAATTTTTCATAAAAATAAAAATATTCCAATTGAAAAACCATCAAGAAGAAAGTCTGGGTCTATTATTTCACGGTCTTCCAAAATGAAGTTAACTTCTGAAGCAGCCTCTTTTACTATTTCTTTATAATAAGAAGCATCGACGGACAAAAAAATTTTAACAGGTTCCACTAAGCACCTAAATTTAATTTAACAATTTAATAAATGCAAATTTAAGAACCAAGAAAGACAGCGTATTGACTTTTAATTTTTTTATCCATTTCCAAATTTTTTTTTATGACAGTAATTTAAAGGTAGTTCTAAATACTGTCATGCTTGCATCCGCAGGAATGACAATTCGTTAGTATTTGTAACCACCTTAAAATATAATTATTTTGTAATAATTAAAATAATACTTATTTTTGACGTTAGTAACGATTGGCGTAATTATGATTTTATCGTTTGGTGACAAAGATACTGAGTATGTTTGGAATGGTTTGAGGGTGAAAAGCCTGCCAATAGAAATTCAGACTATTGGTAGAAGAAAGCTAAGAATGTTGAATAACTCGCAAACAATATCAGACTTAAAAATACCACCTTCAAACAGGCTCGAAAAACTGAGCGGAAAATTAGATGGATTCTATAGTATAAGGATTAATGACCAGTGGAGGATAATTTTTAATTGGATTGAAAACCAATCTTTAGAAGTAAAAATTATTGATTATCATAATTGAAAGTTAAAATGGAAACATTAGCAAATGTACATCCCGGTGAAGTTCTCATTGAAGAATTCCTGAAACCTATGAATATTTCGGCTTATAAATTATCAAAGGATATCGGCATTCCTCAAACGAGAACTTCTGCAATTTTAAAAGGTGAGCGCAGTATTTCAGCCGATACAGCTCTTAGACTTAGCAAATACTTCGGGACATCTGCAAAATTCTGGCTTGGATTGCAGGATGATTTCGACCTTGAAGAAATGAAATTAACCAAACAAAAAGAATTAGAAAAGATAAAAACATTGGAATATCATGTTGCTCAATAGCTGTTTTGACGAAGTATATTTTGTAATTTATTCGTTTACGCATTATGAAATCGCACGATGAGTATTATACGGTCGAAGGTACGCCGAGAACTGAGCTAAAAGTCAACTCATCGAAATTTATTGCTTCTGCCAAATCAGTCGCCAACAAAGAAGAAGCCAATTCATTTCTTGAATCTATCCGCTCTGAATTTCACGATGCAACTCATAATTGCTTTGCATGGAGATTTGGCTTGGATGGTTTGGAATCACGTTCCTCCGATGATGGTGAGCCGAGCGGAACAGCAGGGAAACCAATATTATTTGCTCTTCACAAAGCTGAATTAAGTGATATAATAGTTGTCGTTACCAGATATTTCGGAGGCAAGAAATTAGGGAAGGGACCGTTAGCAAGAGCTTATTCCGATGCGGCAAATGAAGTCTTAGCCGGATGCACTCGCAGGAAAGTTCTTGTAACAATAGCCGTGAAGGTGTTCTGCATATATGAAGACTTATCGAATGTAATAAAAATTATCGAAGAATTCGGCGCCTCCTTTACTCAAAACTTCTCTGATGCTGTGGAAATATTAGTAAATTTACCATCTTCTGAATTCGAGAACTTTTCGCAGAAAATTATTTCTGCAACTAAAGGAAGAGCGGGAGCAATTCTTGGATAGGAAGTAAATAGAAATGTATTTTAATGAATTGAAAAATAGTTATTCACCTTTTGGAGTTGTGTGAAAAGTCAAAAAGAATGTCATTCTGAACGAAGTGAAGAATCTTCTTAAATATAAGATGAATATTATTTTGAAGTTGTTATTTAATGAATGTCATTCGGGAACCAGGAATCATTGCTATATTCTCCAAATAGGATAAAGGTATTTTGGGGAGTATTAAAAATGAAATTATCATATATTACTAAAAGATTCTTCACTTCGTTCAGAATGACATCCTTCCGGTCTTTTTGTACAGTTACAAATCAAGTAAAGACATAAAAAAAATGAAATTTTGAAAAATATTAAGGAATACAATGCTCGTAATTAATAATTATAAGGAAATGCAAAAATACAGCTTTGAGCTTATCGCCCAAAAGCAGAAAATAGGATTCGTACCAACTATGGGATTTCTGCACGAAGGTCATGGGAGCCTGATAAGAAAAATCCGTGAAATATCGGATGTTGTTGTATTATCTATTTTCGTGAATCCATCGCAATTTGCTCCCGGTGAGGACTACGAGCGGTATCCGAGAAATTTCGAGCGCGATAAACAAATTGCCGAAGATAATGGTTGCGATATAATATTTCATCCCGACCCGATAAATATGTATCCAATTGGATATGGTACCGAAGTTAAATTAAAAAAACTAATCAAGACATTCGAAGGCTCCAGCCGCCCAACACACTTCGACGGCGTAGCAACCGTAGTTGCCAAGTTATTCAATATTGTGATGCCTACTTATGCAATTTTCGGTCAGAAGGATTATCAGCAAACCCTTGTAGTGAGGCAATTGGCAAAGGATTTGAATTTTCCATGCGAAATCATTATTGCCCCGACGTACCGTGAACATGACGGATTGGCTATGAGTTCCCGTAATGTTTACTTATCACCTGACGAACGATTGAGCGCAAGCATATTGTTTCATTCATTGGAGAAAGCAAGGGCTGCTATTATGGGAGGTGAGCGGAACAGGAAAATCATAAATGCGATAATGCATAATTCCCTTCGCTCACTGCAGGGAATCCGGATAGATTATGCTTCATCAGCAAATGCGGAATCGCTTGAAGAGCCGGATATTTTCCTAAGCGGGGATAAAGTAGTCCTACTGATTGCGGTATATATCGGGAAAACGAGGCTTATCGATAATTTGGTGGTCAATGTACCAGCCATTTCAACAACTCTTGAGGATAGGTTTGTAGAGGGAGTATAATAAAAAAGCAAATGAAAATTGATAAAAAAAAGAATAAGAACCCGATTTTATAGAATTGGTGAAATAAGATAGAAAGGTTCTGTAATTTAAAATTTACTTTCAAAATATTATACAAACCCTTTCGTTTAATTGGTAATGACAGTAGAAGAACATATTAACCATTGGCTAAACAGCGCTGATAATGATTTAAAAGCGGCAGAAAATCTTTTCAATTCCGGAAATTATGATTGGTGCTTGTTTATCGGTCATCTTATCCTTGAAAAAGCATTGAAGGCTCTTTATGTTAGGACATCTGGTAATAAAACACCACCGAAAATCCATAATTTATTGAAATTATCCGAACTTTGTAATTTAGGACTAAACTCCGAACAAGCCAAGTACTTTTCCCTTATTAATAAATATCAAATCGAAGCAAGATATCCGGAAATAAAAAGTGAATTATACAGAATTGCTACTTTAGAATATACTAAAGAAAATTTTGAAAAAATCAAGGAACATTTCAAATGGCTGAAGTCCCTGAACATATAAAAGAAATAATTAAAAAATTAGTCTTGGAGGCTAAAACTGATAATATTACCATCGAAAAGGCAATTTTATTCGGCAGCTATGCTAAGGGTACTAATCATGAATACAGTGATATCGATGTTGCAGTAGTATCTAATGATTTCGAGGGAATTCGTCTTTTTGATAATATAAAATTAATTGATGCAGCTCTTAAAGCAAGTATTGACCTTGAAACTCATCCATACCGACCAGAGGATTTTAACGAAGATAATCCGTTCGTTAAGGAAATACTCGAATACGGCATTAGAATTATCTGAGCCATTTATAAACTTCATACGAAGAATTATATCTAATCATTGAATTGCGCTTACCACTCATGTAAAATGCCTTGAACCAGTCTTCAAAAGTATTTAGATTATCATATTTTTTTATACTTATCGATGCCGGTTTCAAATTGGTTATATCCAATCCGTACTCATTAATTAATGTTTCAGGCAAAGTAGGAAGTTCGAATTCAGTAATTGATGGTGAAGTGTAAACATCCCAAATTGTACTTTTCCCGGATTTTGTTGCCATATAAGTAATATTCAGGTAAGTTGCTTTACCTGTTTTATTATTAATTATAACACTTTTCAGATTATCAGATTTTGTTGATGCAACCACATCCAATTCGGACGGAATGATTATAGTACTTGGGAAGCTTCCATCAAACCAGTAATGGTAATAAAATCCACCGATATCATCTTCATACGTTGATGATATTACATAAGAATAAGCTGGAAAGTCTTTCGCATAGTACAATTTAGTCGAGGTGGTTTTCTTAGTGTATGATATGGTAGATTGAGAGTAAAACGAGTTCTGTTGCCCCCTTACGGCTGACAAAGAAACAATGTTGACAGGTTGTGAAAATTGAACCTGTACAGGTTTCATTGGAATGTTGGCATTTATATTGAATCTTGCAGTATCAAGGGAGGGAATAATTTCACGGTCTAATTCCCAGCTACAATAAGCAATATCGGTGATGGAATTATAGAGACTCACGAATACTGAGTATTTTCCGCTTTCAGTACCAATTAGTTTATACCGGAAAATTGTTGATGAATCGTTTCCAAGGGAGTTTCTCATTCTAACATAAGGTGTACTGATTTCAATGTTGTCAAATTTATTGACTCCAAAATTAATATCGACTAATAATCCCTGATTTGAGATGATCAGTGATTTATCACCAAATATTACACTGCCGAGGGGAGCATTACAAAATGTCTCTATATATTTATAATATTGTAATTCCCGAATAATAGAAAAGGTAACTTTACTTGTTTCTATATACCCAAAATCAATTGTTCCGGGAGAAGATAAAGTTTTGTAGATTTCTTTTACTTTGTCATCGTGTGAATGTAGTACAAAACTCACTTTCCCTGAATTATTGAGATATGATTGAGTTACTTCAATTGAGAAATTAGCTTTCTTTAGAGGTTCGGATGTGTTTTCTTTGCAGGAATAAAAAATAAATGTAAGAGAAGTTAAAAGAATTATCTGAATATTTTGAAAATTGATATTGAGTAAATAAAAGTGAAATGTCATTCTGAACGAAGTGAAGAATCCAGATGCAGCATTGGGACTGGATTCTTCACTTCGTTCAGAATGACATTCTATTTGCCTTTTACAAATCATTGTATATAAGAAAATATATTACAAGCATTTATTTAAAAACTATTATTCGCTTTTACCATGACAATTCTTATATTTTAATCCGCTGCCGCAATAGCATGGTGCGTTCCTTTTTAGCTTAGGTTCTGTATGCCTGACTGTTCGAACCTGGACGGCTTCTTCCTGCTGCTGCTGACCCCCACCGCCCTGAGTAATGAAAGATGGTAATTCGCCAGCATGTTGATATTGCATTGCACTGCGCTGAATTCCCGATTGACGCAATTTGGGGAGTCCTTCGGCAGCCCGGGCTTGTGCTGCCCTGTATCTTGCTTCGCGCTCTGAAATGCGTGGGAAATATTTAAATGCAAAAGCTATCGATTCCTTATTAATATCACGGATAAGGTCCATAAACAGTTTAAATGCCTCGCCTTTATATTCTAAGAGCGGGTCTTTCTGTCCATAAGCACGCAAGTGAATACCTTCCTTCAAATCATCCATTGTACGCAAATGTTCGCGCCATTTATCGTCAATAGTCTGAAGGACTGCTATTGTTTCAAGGCGGGACATGAACTCGCTTCCAAGCATTTCTTCTTTGCGCTGGTAGAATTCATCGGCAGCTTCAATTATTCTATCAACGCAATCTTCCTTTTTTAACGATTCAAATTCCTGTTCATTTATATTTGGTTCGCTAAGAAGTAAAGTACGAATTTCGGATTTCATCGTTTTCAGGTCGTTATTTTCGTGATATTCATCGTACCAATCCTCGGCTATCACTTCAATATATTCAAATAATTCACCTTTGAGACGTTCACCACGTAGCGCAGCCCTTCGACGGGTATAAATTACTTCCCGCTGCTGATTCATAACATTATCATATTCTAACAAACGCTTACGAATGCCGAAATTATTTTCTTCGACTTTTTTCTGTGCGCGCTCTACCGATTTCGTTATCATGGGATGCTGAATGGGTTCACCTTCGGGTACTTTCAGACGCTGCATAACTCCGGCAATTCTTTCACCTCCGAATAAACGCATCAGAGTATCCTCTAAGGAAATGAAGAATTGCGAACCTCCGGGGTCACCCTGCCTGCCTGAACGACCACGCAACTGCCTGTCGATACGTCTGGCGTCATGGCGTTCCGAACCGATAATGCATAGTCCGCCGTTTTTTCTTACTTCGTGGTCAAGCTTAATATCAGTACCTCGACCAGCCATATTGGTAGCAATTGTCAGCGCTCCTTTGCATCCGGCATTGGCAATGATTTCAGCTTCCCGTTCATGCTGCTTGGCATTAAGAACATTATGATGGATATTCATGCGGCGCAGCATCTTGCTTAGAATTTCGGATACCTCAACCGATGTAGTTCCAACAAGAATAGCACGTCCATTTTTCAACTGAGCTTGTATTTCCTGAATTATTGCGTTGTATTTTTCCCGTTTAGTCCGGTAAATATAATCATCTTCGTCTTTACGAATCACATCCCTATTTGTCGGAACGACTGTAACTTCCAATTTATATATTTTATCGAATTCTCCTGCTTCGGTTTCGGCAGTACCTGTCATACCGGCAAGTTTTTTGTAGAGACGGAAATAATTTTGCAAGGTTATTGTTGCAAGCGTTTGAGTATCCCGTTCGACAGTCACATGTTCCTTGGCTTCTATAGCCTGATGCAATCCGTCTGAATACCTTCTTCCGTCTAAGATTCTGCCTGTAAATTCATCTACGATTAAAACTTTATTATCCTGAACAACATATTCAACGTCTATTTCATAAAGAGAATAAGCACGCAAAAGCTGGGAAAGTGTATGAATCCTGTCGCTGCGCTCTGCATATAGAAGATTAATTTCATCTTTTTTGAGTTGTTTATCCTTTTCGTTTATTTCTTTATCACCTTCGAGTGCGCTCATTTCAGTAGCTATATCGGGAATGACAAACATATCGGGGTCTTCCTGGCTCGTGCAAAGCAATTGCCTGCCCTTTTCGGTAATGTCGATATTATGATTTTTTTCATCAATTGTATAGAATAAATCCATGCATTTTCCTGCCTTGTTCGCGCAGGTAAAATAATTCGGTTTCCCGCAGCAGCTTTTGATTTTCAGGGTCCTGCATTAATTTTGCGAGTTTCTTATGTTTCGGCAAACCACGATGGGCACGCAAAAGGTTAACTCCTCCTTGGTTGATTTCTTCTTTTCCGGTGGATTTAAATAATTGCTCAGCTTCTGATGTAAATTGATTAATTAATTTTGTTTGTGCCTCTACAAGACGTTTGACGCGGGGATTCATCTCTTCGAATTTTTGGTCCATAAGCCCTACCGGACCGGAAATAATCAACGGTGTTCGTGCTTCGTCAATTAGTACGGAGTCCACCTCATCGACAATAGCATAGAAATGCCCGCGCTGAACAAGATGTTCGGTATCCGTTACCATGTTATCCCTCAGGTAATCGAAACCAAACTCATTATTAGTACCGTAGGTGATATCCATGTTGTAAATATCACGGCGTTCTTCGGGCTCCATATTAGATTGAATTGAATAAACCGTAATCCCTAGAAAATCATAAACCGGTTTCATCCATTCGCAATCGCGGCGTGCTAAGTAATCGTTTACCGTTACCAGATGCACACCACGTCCGGGCAAACTGTTCAAATACATTGTAATAATAGCAACGAGGGTTTTACCTTCACCGGTAGCCATTTCGGCAATCTTGCCTTCATGCAAAACTATAGCGCCCATCAATTGAACGTCATAAGGTACCATTGCCCATATTGCTGACTGACCTGCATATTCGTAATGATGCCGGCTGTCGGTAAGGCGTTGACATGCCTGCTTAACACAGGCATAAGCCTGAGGCAGGATTTCATCTAAAGTATCCCTGATTATTTGATAAATTTCGGTATCTAAATTTCTGATTTCATTATTGATATCGGCAGTTGTTTCGGCGCCTAATGCTTCATTAATCAGGCGTTCCTGGAGTTTATCGCGTTGCTCGTCTAATTCGGCAGTTCTGTCCTTGATGATTTGTCGAAATTCGTCGGTTTTTGCCCGGATTTCTTCATCGGTAAGGGAATTGAATTCCTCAAAACAAGAGTTAATTTCGGCTACGATTGGTATCATTCTTTTATTATCTTTATCGTGCTTCGAGCCGAACAGCTTGGTTAAAAAGTTCATATTTTATTATCGTTCTTTTGTTAATGACCTTTAATAGACGATTTTTCTAATGATATATTTTCAGATATATAGTGAGTGTTATTGTAGGGAGTTTATATAAATTATAGAATTGTCATTCCTGCAAATGAGGCTGTGTGAAAACTATCAAAAATGGAAGAATGTCATTCGAAAGCGAAGTGAAGAATCCAGTCCCAATACAGCTTCTGGATTCTTCACTTCGCTTACGAATGACTTTCTTCTTTTTATCGATTTATGAGTCAGCTACATACGTTAAAGTTTTAATAAAATAAATCCTTTAATTCCTTGTAAATTTTATTATTTTTGTAAATGTAAGTGTTTTTAAATACACTTATAAGCATAAAGGGAAATTATTAAAAGGAGTGCCCATGAGACATGAAAAAATACTTCCAAAATTCATGCGAGCCAAAATATTTGTTTTTTGTTTGTTCTTATCTGAACTATTCATTATTCAATTTGCTATATGCCAACCTCCCACAACCACATGTACATTCTATAATTCAACTGGGCAAAATAGGATTATAAATAAATTTGAATTTAATAATAATTCAATAAATTACGAAAACGAATTGATGTCGAGTGATTATATTGATGCCGTAGCTAATTCGGCTGTGGTTGCTCCAGGGGGTGTTTATAATTACGATTTGATCGGTGGATGGGCATCAGGGAATGAGTATCAATATTATTATTATATTTTTGTTGATTTTGGGGGTGATGGTGTTTATACAACAACTGGTGATACTATTTATCGTACTCAATTTAGAGTTTTAGGTGAACAATCAGGCAATTTAACAATTCCATCGAATTTGCAACCTGGACGTTATAGAATGAGAGTAACAAATGGTTGGGATTTAAATATTGGCGTTACAACAGGTTGCGGTGATGGAGGTAGTTATTCCCAAGCTGTCGATTTCACTTTAGTAGTAAAAAAAGGAATAACCATCGACTCTATTGTCAATCCAAATTTAACTAATAACTTGACATATTGCGCCGGTTCCGATATAAAAATCTTTTTCTCCGCGAATAAAGACTTTAACTCATCAAATGGATTTACTGTTCAGCTTTCAGACGCAAACGGTAATTTCAATTCCCCAACAACAATAGGTACAAACGATGAATACAAGGCTGACCAATATGAGTTAACTTCTGAAATACCCGAAAGTATCACTTCAGTTGGAAGTGCTTACAGAATTCGTATTATTAGCTCCAATCCAAATGAACAAAGCGATGATAACGGCGCTGATATTACAATTAATCCGAGACCAAATCCTAACATTACCGGTTCTTCTTCAGTGTGTGAGCGCAACCAATCAACTTTTTCTACTCCTTTGATTGGAGGATTTACCAATCTTTGGTTAGTAAGTGGCGGCAGTATTAACGGCTCCAGTACAAATAATACAGTTGATATAACATGGGGAAATGCAAGTACGGGTATCGTCAAACTTGTCCAGACAATAAATGCAACCGGTTGCAATGATACAGCTACAAAGTCAATAACAATCAATCCTTTACCTGTTCCTTTAATCAGCGGACCTAATATTACACAAAAAGAAAAAATAGAAACTTATAGCGATATTATCGGTGGATTTTCATCATACAAATGGGAAGTGACCGGCGGAACAATTCAAGGTGCTGATAATAATCAAAGTGTAAATGTCCAGTGGGCTGAATCGGGTATCGGTAAAGTGAAATTAATAGTTACGAATTCATTTAACTGCAAGGATAGTACGGCAATTGATGTAACAATAACCAAGGCAAATATTCAGATAACCGGCAAAAATAGTGTTTGCGAGAATGAAGCAACTAATTACAATACAAATTTCTCAAGTCAGAAAACTAATCTTTGGTTTGCTACCGGGGGGACAATTCAGGGAACAAATACGGATACAACAGTTAAAATTCAATGGGGGAAAGCCGGTAACGGGAAATTGGAACTAATTCAAACCAATACACAGAATCAATCAAAGGATACGGTTTCCATAAACATTACAATAAATCAATTGCCAACACCAGGTATATCCGGCAATAAAACTGCTTTAGTGAATAGTACTCTTCAGTATTCGGCTTCTGCACTTGCCAGCGGAACAAATTTATGGAAGTGTTCCGGTGGGACCATTCAAGGAACAACATCTGCTCAGCAAATTTTTATAATTTGGCAAACTGAAGGAGCGGGAAAGATTACATTAGTCCAGACAAATGCTGAAGCTTGCTCGGCAACTGCAACTATGGATGTAACTGTTGGTAAGCCACAGCCATTATCAATACTTGGTAATTTGACTGTTTGCGAAACAAAAATAGAAACGTATCATACTACAACACCCATCGGAGCAGAAAGCAATTGGTTTGCTACAAATGGAGCAATTCAGGGACAAAGCAAAGGAGATTCAATAATTGTTATCTGGCAAACAAAAGGTTCGGGAAAAATCAAACTCATTCAAACGGATAACAGCAAAGGCTGGAAGGACTCTTTGGAAAAATCTGTTGTTATTAATCCTATTCCTTCAGTTAATTTGGCAACCATTCCGAATATGTGTTTAAATGATTCAAAAATAATACTTACTGCAGGCACTCCGGTTAGTGGTACTTATACCGGGATTGGTGTAACAGGTAATCAATTTGACCCACAGGTTGCAGGAGTTGGCTCTCATACAATAACTTATTCACTTACTAATCCCGAAGGGTGTACCGATTCAAAATGGACAACAATAAAAGTAAATCCCCTGCCACCCGTGCCGGTAATATCGGAAAAAGATAGCACACTTTTTAGTGATGCATCCTCCGGTAATCAATGGTTTTATCAGGATACTTTAATTGTTGGTGCCACTGGAACAAGTTACAAGCCAACCAAAGATGGATTATATAATCTTGAAGTCACTGATGCAAACGGCTGCAAAAATCGTACAACAGAACCTTATTATTTCCCAAGTGGGGGGCAAGACCCAATAATAACGTCAATTCCCAATTTGATATTGAAAGATTTAATATGCGAAAGTATTGGTTCGGATACTTTGAAAATTACAAATCAGGGAGGTAATACTTTATCAATATCAAAAATAGAAATAACCGGTTCGGATGCCGGGATGTTTTCATTTGAACCGCCGATAAATCAAATTCAAATTCTGCCAAAGGTAACAAAAAACATTCCTTTTGTGTTCAAAGCAACTTCGTTAGGGAACAAGCAGGCTCAAATTGAAATTACAAGCAATGCCAAAAATAAAAGCCTATTTATTGTTACCCTTAATGCAAAGAAGGATAGTGTTGGTTTCAGTTTATCTTCAAATACAATTAAATTCCGTAACATCCCTGAAAATTCTCCTGTAACCCTCTTTGATACTATTCATAACACAGGTACATTGCCGATAACATTTCAAATACCCGGAGATATAAGCCCTGATTTTTCAATATTCAGTATTTCACCATTGACAACGCAACCGAATTCAACATCTGTCGTTAAAGCATTGTTTAATGGGGGTTCGCTCGGTTATTCAAAAATTTTTAAATACCGGCTTTCCGAAAGCCAATGCAACAGGCAAATTGAAATTACTTTTGATGCTTTTGTTGGTGTCGAAGCAGGTGCAACCCTTCAAGTTGGAGAAGTTGAAGCTGAAACCGGTGAAGTCATTGATATCCCTTTTTATTTAAGAAATGCGATTGATTTACAGAAAGCCGGAGTGAGCGGGTTTACTGCTGATTTGAGATATAATGCATCTTTATTACAAAGTGAGTCATCGATTCTTCAAAGCGAATTATCGACTGACGGTTCCGAAAGAATAGTACATTTATCATTTGGCATATCCCCCAAAATTGACAGTACGCTTGAAAAATACTCATTCAGGGCAATGTTGGGAAATGATTCGGTTACTATATTAAAATTGGAGAATATAAAACCTAAGAACGGTTCGGCAGTCTTTAATGCTATTAACGGAACTTTTCGACTTAAAAACATCTGCCGCGAAGGAGGTCCCCGGCTAATTACAGATAAGGGTAAAGTTGCTCTGATGCAGGTACGACCTAATCCAGCCGGAGAATCTGTTGAAATTGAATTTGAGACCGTTGAGCCGGGACGGACACAGCTAAAACTAATCAATACTCTTGGGAGAATCGAGCGAATACTTTGGGATGGAGAGATTGGAAAGGGAGTGCATAAAATCGCTTTGGATTTGATGTATATTCCTAATGGGACATATTTCTTGATTCTTCAAACTTCCTACAAAACTAGAAATGTAAGGATGGATGTTATAAAATAATGGTTAATGGTTAATGGTCAATGGTTAATGGTTAATGGTTAATGGTTAATGGTTAATGGTCTGTCCTGACCTAAAATAGGTTGACTAATTTAAATAAACAATGTACTTTGATATAGTC
>JAERMQ010000081.1 GCA_016844745.1 Ignavibacteria bacterium
ATCGCTGAAATTAAAAAATTTGTATAAAAATCAGGCTAATTCTATCATCTGATTTTTACTCACTGATTAAGGTAATAATCTATATTATAATTCAATTAAATATTCAAGTTTTACTTGCGAATGAGGTTCTGTGAAAAGTCAAAAAAATTGTCATTCTGAACTCCAAAATACTGTGCATAATAAAAATAATTAATGACAAATTCAAGAGAAACCCCCTAACCCCCTTTGAAAAAGGGGGAATTGTTTGTCCCCCCTTTTTCAAAGGGGGTTAGGGGGTTTCTCAATGTTGAAATTGTTGCCATTATTTTGAATCAAGAAAAATCTGTCATTGGTAACTTAATTCAGAATCCATAAACCGCACTGGGAGTGGATTCCGAATCAAGTTACTAATGACATATTTTTCTTAATTCAAATAATGCTTCCATTTTTATTAGTTCTCACACTGTCTCGAATGGAGGAATGACGTACTTCCTGGCTTTTAAGACAGCCTCAGCCCTCTTTTTTTACCGGTTGAAATTCAAACAATTTTAAATTGATACGGTATTAATTATTATTTAAAATATCAAAAATTTTGTAACTTTTCATTGTTCCGAAGTGTCTTAAACTTAGAAAGTATTAAAAAGGCAGAAAAGTAGAAAATGTTTTTTAAAAAGTCAAATAACGCTACCGAAACTCAACTGCAAAAAGCAGCCCAGGAGCTGAAAGGTGGAAGTGTGGAAGCGTTCAGGATACTTTATGGAAAATATAATCAAAAAGTTTACCGGTTCTGCCTGAGAATGTTGGGTGATGAAGCAGAAGCCAAAGATGCTTTTCAGGAGACCTTCATTAAAATATATGAACACCGGTTTGAATTCCAGGGATTGAACTTCTCGTCATGGCTCTTTACAATAGCAAGGCGTATTTGCCTAAATACTATTCGCTCGCGGAAAAATTATGGAATCCTTGATGATGAATATCTTGAACCACAGAAAGAAAATCAATCCGATTTCGGCGCCCAGGCTTATATTAGCCGGGCTATTGCCTCGTTACCGGTTGCACTACGCGAAGCCCTGATACTTAGGGAATATGAGGAATGCAGCTACCAGGAAATAGCAGGCATATTAGGGATTGAGTTATCTTTAGCTAAAATCCGCGTTCATCGCGCCCGCATTCTTTTGCGAAACATATTAAAACCATTGCAAAAGGAACTTTATGAATCTTGATTTATTAATATCGAAATATATCGATGGCGAACTATCAGTCGAGCAGGATAATGAACTGAGAGCTTTGATAGCAGGCTCACCGGACGCCCGCTCGGTGTACGATGCAACCATTGGAATTCATTGTGAAGTAAAAGAAGATGCCCGAAGAATTGTAACTCCACCAGATTTACTGCACCAAACAGAAGATGCAGTACTC
Source organism: Ignavibacteria bacterium (assembly GCA_016844745.1). Taxonomy (GTDB): domain Bacteria; phylum Bacteroidota; class Ignavibacteria; order Kapaibacteriales; family UBA2268; genus JAERMQ01. Next base: position 1,399 of record JAERMQ010000081.1, read on the forward strand.
ATGAAAATCCTTGCATCTGTTCCCGTTACACGTATCGAATACCGCAGCCATCGAATTTTAAAGTATTCGGCTTCCATTGCTGCTATGATTCTTATTTTCTTAACTTTTGCCGTTAAAATTAAAGATGGCTCGAATTTGAATTATTTGCCTTTTTTTAACGGTCAATCAAATGCAGAAATTAATGCATCAAATAGTTCTCAATCTGAGTATTCAGCCGGTTCGGATTCAAATATTTTACAAACTGCCGAACAACCTTCAAATTCGGTTAAGACAATCAAAAGCGTTGTCCCATCTAATAAAATTGATATAAAAGTTAATAAAAATTTGCTGACAAGTGGTTCTGACAATAATTCTTCAAATCGAATTTTTAAAGATAATGAAAATGAATTGAATTTAGTGGTTCTTAATCCAAATCCTGTAATCGAAAAAATATCCGATTCTAAGGAAACCCATTCTTCCGGCGATAAGGGAAATTTCCAATCTTCATACGAAAACCTCAATTCGGATAAAATAAACAGTGAGACTGATTTTCCAATTACTTTGCAAAAAGAAGATAAGAAAGAACCTGATATAATGAACGATTTGAATATACCGGTTCTTCTTTCCGAAAGTAATATTGAAAAACATTCGGACGGAAACTCCATGCAGCATAAACTTTTGAATGCTATGAACGACCAGGCTTCCGAACAGGAAACCCCGATAAAGAATTTAAATCAAAAATTCCCTTCGGTGTCGATTGGTAATCCTATTCATTTGACTGATTTAGTACCGCAGGAAGTACATCTGAATACATTCTTTGCTTATGAATTAGGCTCTAAGGATAATTCAAAAAGGCAGCTTATGTCTGACTTTTCACAGAGCGTTGCATATACAGTATCTGAACGGTTTAGTTTGGGATTGGAATTCGGCACAAAAGAATATTCATATCAGGAAAACACCAAACTCCAGGTGCCTAAAACTGAGTTCCATACTAAAACCTTAGTAGAAAATTCGGGAATGTCGGACGCCGGTTCAGGTTATTTCGTGCCAATGAAATTTGACAGGGTAAACCATTTATTTTGGGGTACTGCATTTTGTGATGCATCTATAATAAATGAATTCAATACCACATTAATTGTAAGAGTAGGCTTAGGAAGTTCCGAAGAAGGATTTCTTGGTTTTGGCAGGCTATATGGCAAAACAAATTTATATGGCGGTTTCTTTTTAACCTTTGGTCTGGATGCCAAAGGTTATTCTGCTAAAATTAAAACGATTAATTCCGATAGCTATGAATTTAGGTATGGAACTTCATTAATCTATGGTATTCAATTTAGTTTTTAATAAAAATAAGAAATGACAAATACAAGAAAAAACCCCCTAACCCCCTTTGAAAAAAGGGGAATATTCTACTACTTCTACTTCTATTTCTATGTTCTACTTCTATAACCGGGGGTTAGGGTTTTTTTCTTGTATTTAATTTCAATAAAAAAAATAAAAAAAACTTAGTATATTTGAGTTCTTGTATTTTTGGAAATTTAATATTATTGATATAAAAATTATACTTATTATCTAAAATAAACCGGAGGTCACAAATGAAATTTCTACGAAATTTATCACTAATAATTGCATTGATTCCAATATCTTACGGAATTTCAATATCTGAAAAAGGCGAAAGCCTGCCACTCAGGAATAATGCCCAGAACCAACCTTTGCCTGTTTGCATCGGTTCTTCTGCTAAGGTAACCAAAAATTCTAAGGATAAAATACTCGGAGTATCCTGGTATCCTATGGATTCATTAGCAAATTCGCTGTCCTATTCCGGCGATATGCAGCAACCATTGGTTTACGAGCCAACTCATAAAACGGTTGTCACAATTAAACGCGGTCACTCCGACCCAAAGTCTGCTGACTATGACCCCAAAAATTCCAAAAACAATATATATGTTAGGACTTCAACTAATCTCGGTCAGAGCTGGGAGCCTTCTGTAAAAGTATATGATGCTATTACAGTAGGTATAGGAGAAGGACGCTACCCAAGTTGTCAGGCTTATGATAACAACGGCAAACTCGGGGTAGCATTTGCATTTCCTCTTGTTTACGAAAATAACGGTGTATGGCCCGGAATTGTTATAGGTAATTTGGAAGGTACCAAAGCAGATATTACATACATCGAACAAGCCTTTGAATTCAATAAAAAGAATTACAATATTGGCAGGATTGGTCACAATTATACAACCGGAGCTGATTTTAACAGCATAACCGATACTAAAATGGCTGCATGGCGTAAAGGAAGCGCTCCTTTTGCCTTAATCGTCTCGGATTGCTATCCGACTTATGGCGACACACTTGATAACAACAATATCCCACTTATTTCAACAGCAGATTTTTCGGATTTCAAAATAAACATACCCCCGCAATGGGCAAATAACAAATGGGGTGCGGCGTCTAAATTCACTCGTACAAGTATGCCGGTTGCTTTAAAAAGGGCAAATGGGAAAGTTTATTTGGGTGCATTTGGGAATTTACTCGCTGAAGGAAATGATAAAAGAGCTGAAGTTGGCGTTTCGGTATCAACTGATGATGGAGTATCCTGGTCGGATTTTGATTTTTGCTCCAATGAAGTAATTCGCAATTATGCTTCTGATAACGATATTAATCCCGATAGCTGTATGATTAATTACACGTCAAAAGATTTTGTAGTATTTGATGAAAGCAATGATTACAGCTTTGCTGCCTGGCTACAGGAATTCGATGCATCGAAATCAAGAAGCGAACGTGCGCAACATGCCGTTGAGATTTATAAAGAAAACGGAGTCTGGGGTATAAGAAAAATCGGGGATATTATTGGCGATGGTTTAACGGTACCTCTATGGGATGATACCCAGGGAACGCCTCAGCAGGTAGGCGCTGCTCAGGATGTTGAGCTTCAATTATCGAGAAGTGAAGATGGCTCAAAACTAATTGCCAAATGGATTGGTATGCTTGGTGTAGTTTGGGTTACCGATTCAACATTCCAGTTTGAGCAAACAGAAATCTTCGTTTCGAGCCGTGCCAAGAATTCCAGCTCATGGATGGCTACAGTCCAAATTACCGATGACCCGGCAGAAAATCCCGAAATTGAACGTAATACATGGATTCCGGATATTGTACCTAATGACTTGCAAAATATTCCCATACTCAGGGTTCAGGCAATGGGATATACACCGGGAACGGACTTGGCATCATTAAGAACCCAGACATTCTACTTAAGAGCGCAATATGTAATGGCAGGCCAATTCAATTCTGTAGTTGGTGTGGATGAAGAACCAAAAGGAACTGCTTCATTTGATATAAACGGAATATATCCAAATCCTGCAGATAATATTACAAGTGTTAATTTTACTATACCCAAAGACGGAAATATTGAAATTGAAATATTCAATATAATGGGTCAAAAACAAAGTAATGTTTATTCAGGCTATGCTTCTTATGGTGTACGTTCAATCAATATTCCAACAGGCGATTTAACTCCCGGCACATATTTCGTAAGCCTGACAAGCGCAAGCGGAAAAATTATAAGGAAATTAAATATATTCAGATAATAAATTGATTCAGGAGTGAAATGAATATGAAAAAAATAATACTAACTTTGATTATAATAGCATTACTTCCAACCGCTTCCAATGCAGGTATTTACGGTATCCTGAAGGGGAGAGTTGTCGATAATGAGGGCAAGGGATTATTAAGCGCTTCAATATTAGTTGTAGGTACTACACGGGGAATGCGGGTTAAAGAGAAAGATGGAAGCTTCATTTTAGCTAACATTAATGCCGGCACTTATGATATAAAAATTACAATGACCGGATTTCGTGAAAAGATTATTACAGGAGTAGTGATTCCACAAGATAATACACGTGACCTAGGCGATATAAAACTCGAAATCAGCGCCAAAATGTTAAAAGCATTAATTGTTGAAGATAAAAAAATCATGGTCAGGAATAATGATATTGGCAAGCAGACTGTTATCGATAAAGATATGGCAACCAAAACGGCTCGTGAAGGCTTAAATTCAGTTATTGGAACAACCGCCGGGGTTTCAACAGGAAATGCCGGTTTCAATATTCGCGGTCACCGTGAAGAAGAAACTCAATTTCGCGTTAATGGATTTGATATTGGCAATCAAGCTGGTGGTGGTTTTGGTCTAATGGGTGTAAATTATGCTCCGATGACATCCAGCTATGCTTTGGAAGAGGTTCAGGTAACAACCGGAAATTTTTCTGCTGAATACGGCGAGGCAATGGGAGGAATAGTTAATGCCACAACCAAAAAGGGAAGCACTGAAAAATACGAAGCTTTTATCCGGTGGCGTACTGATTTATCTTCGCTTTACGGTTCTCATGCTAATGGATTGAAATTGGTACCCGATGGAAGTGGTTATAAAATCGTTGAGACTGATAATGGTCCTAAATTATTAGGTACCGGCGACCATTTTTTTGATGCCGGTATGGGAGGTCCGATACCAATGTTAGAGAATTGTACATTCTTTATTTCAACACGTTATAATTATCAAAAGTACTTTAGTGGGAATTTAGATGTAAAAGAACCATCCGGACAAAGTTTGGGACAAATACCAAATAATAGGTTGGATATAAAAAACCTTTCTCCTTATTTTAATTTTCAAATATCTGAAAAAGTAAGATTAGAATTGGGATTTAGCTATGGTTTGACCAGCAGGCAACAGGGCGGCTGGAATTGGCTTTATGCAACCGACCCTGGAATTATTAACGGAGTTAGTAACGGAATCCCGGAAAGCCGGGCAAAACAATTCGTGGTTAACCAGTTAAATACTAATTACTATGCGAGAATTAACCACGCTATTTCATCAACTCAATTCTATGAAATATCAATATCGAATGCTTCTCAAAATGATGAATACAGCAAGCCTGCGGATTTCGAAGGTCCTTCATATTTCACAGGATACAATACAATTAAACCGGTTGACGAATTGGAAAGTTTAGTCGGACCATTAGTACCCGGTAAAGACAGGACTATTGATTATTGGCAATCAGGCAGCGAATTGAAAAAATCTGCTGACGGCTATTTCCCTAAAAACATATTAACTATTAATCCATTAACCGGATACATAGAAGGTCAGAGAGATAGAACAGGAACAAATAATCCGTATGGAATATATAATTATTTTGAAACTCATGGCAATACTACATTAATGCAATTCCGGAAATCCAACTATTGGCAATTAAGCGGTTTCTATAATGATATATTTGACATGGGCGGATTTAATCATAATTTAAAAACCGGTATTGAAGCGAGATTATTTAATATTAAACGTTTCTATCAACAAGACCCCAACGATGCTTCATCTTTTTGGGATGTTTATACCGATGATTGGGGTGGAAATATTTTAGTTCCCGATACAACTAAAGTTTATAAACTTACAAGCCAACCCAAAAAACCTTTCAGAATCGCCGCATATTTACAAGACCAGATAACTTACAAAGGAATTATTTTCTCACCAGGTATCCGGCTTGATTATTTTGATGCTCAATCCAATTATCGTTCAAATAAGGAAACATTTATTCCAATAACAAGTGATACAGGTCTGGCAGCTGTTAAACCCAAATTTAGCATAAGCCCAAGAATGTCGATAGCTTACCCATTAACACCGACTTCCGGTATTTCAATTGAATATGGTATTTATTATAAGAATCCCGATTTGGAGGATTTATACGATGGTTATACAATTTACCTGCTTAGAGGCAATAGTATTGTAGGCGAACCTAATATGAAACAACAACGAACGAATGCTTACGGCATTGCATATAATAACCAGTTAACCGATGATTTTATGTTGAGTGTTGCTGCTTATTACCAGGATATTTATAATCAAACCGGAACTGTCTATGTTGCTGCGTCACCTCAACCATACTATATGTTGACAACCAATGAATTCGGAAATTCCAAAGGTCTGGAGTTTACTTTGCGTAAATTACCATCAACCGACCATTTCGGTTTCAGCTTGAATTATACAATTTCATCGGCAATGACGACAGCCCCGGGAGTAACATCCAATTATAACCCTCAGACTGACCCATTTACGGGCAAACCGGCATTTCCACAATTTGTATTCGCAACAGACTGGGACAGACCACATAAGGTTAACCTGAGTGTTGATTTCCGTTGGAATAATGATGAAGGTCCGGAAGTTTTCGGAATTCAACCATTGGAGAATTTAAATGCTAATTTTTCCGGTTACTTCCATACAGGAACGCCATATACTAAAACCGATGCTGCAGGGAAAGCGCTAAGCGAAAGGAATGCAGAACGCCAACCTTCTGCATGGCAATTGGATTTGCGTTTAACAAAGCTTTTTATGGTTAAAGACTGGATTGGCGAATCAGCAGGCAAAACATCAATTGAATTTTTCTTTGACGTACTGAATATTTTAAACAACCACCAATATACCGCCGTTTATGCTGCTACCGGTACCCCTTACGACGATGGAACTGTTTTACGCAGGGAAACGGGTGATTTTGGAAGTGAAAACTTATATGAGAAAGCAACAATTCTCAATGTCAGGTCAACATTATCATCACAGTATGATTCTTTTGGCAACAGACTTTATAGTGCTAATGCTGATAATGACCACAATGGAATAGTTACTCAAGGCGAAAAGTTAACTGCATATTATAAATATGTTGGTAATATTATAGAAAGAAAAGCAAATTATTTGGCTCCGTTAAGGGTCTATTTCGGGATAATGTTCAGATTTTAAAAACAGAAAATAATATAAATTGAGGTTAAAAATGAATAAAATTTTCAAGCACACAATCTTATTCCTTATAGGATTCATGCTGTTCGCGGGCTATTCCAATTTAACGGCAAGAACCAACGAGAAAAACGAAAAAGGGAAAAATGACAAGATTCTTGCAAGAACTTATGGTAGTGTTTTCGATGTTCAATTTAACAGCGTAAGTAATATATCCTTTTATTCGACTAATTACGGCATATTCGGTTTGAATATACTTCGTAACGAAGGAGGAGGTTACTGGCCCCGTGGTTCTTTGAATCAATATATTTTTGGCGGAGGTATTTGGTTCGCTACAATCAAAAAAAGACCGGGCACTGACCAGGAAAAAAAATATTGTGAGGTGTCATATAATCCCAACTCGGGTAGCTCATGGTTTGTTCCGGGCAGAATAGATGACGGTGACCTGGTTGATGATAAAGACCCCAAGAAATATCGCACTTACTTTTCTACCGACTTTGTCAGCGGTAACGGTATGCCAACCAATGCCAAGGATGGGGCTTATTGGCCCGTATGGGATGCAAGCATCAATCCGGCAGATACATTAAAGAAAAAAAGATATTTCGGCAATTACATTAGTGAACCGGCTGACAGGAATTTAGAAAAATATCCTAAGGGTCCGGCTTTTATTTCCGGAGAAGATATCTTTTCGACTTATAAGGATACAGACCTGAATTATTTCGAAGGCGGTGCTTCCAAACGTTTAAATGAAGGTTATCCGCTTAGGATGCAAATCGAGCAGACAATTTATTCATGGAGTTTTGGTGATTATAAAGATTTTATCTTTATGCGCTATGAATTAATAAATTATTCCCCCGATACATTGAAATATTGTTGGATGGCTCCCGTTTTGGATATAGATATTGCAAGGTCGCCTCAAACACAAGCAGGCGCAGCAAATGACCGAGTGAAATATTACGATTGTGATTCGAATACTATCGATAATCTGAATATGGCGCTTCAATGGTCGAATACAACCCGTGGAGAAAGAGGTTATGGCTTCGGTTACTTCGGAATGGACTTTTTAGAAAGCCCTGCAACTCATCATAAATGGGATACTACGGGTAAAGAAATAATCGAAGACAGCACTAATTTCATACGCCGTGATAAACGTGTTTATGCAAACTCGGAGCAGTTGGGATTGAAAACCTTCAAAAACTGGGTGCTTGAAAGCGACCCTAAAGATGATGACCAACGCTATAATTGGCTTTCCTCTGGCGATAGAGACGGAGATAACGGCGAAGGTGATAAACGATTTATGATGGCAACCGGACCATTCCACATGAGACCACGGGATACTGCCAGAGTAGTGGTTGGCATGATATTATCGCCACCCGGACGTTCGGGACAGGAACCGGATGGTACTTGTGAAGACCTTGCCGAATTAGTTCGAAGAGACTTATTTGCTCAACAGGTTTATGATAATAATTTCGAAGCCCCCGTAGCGCCGGAAAGAGCAAAGTTCTTTCCTTTTATGCCCATGAATAATGCAGTGAAAATTAGTTGGGATTCTACTTCTGAAATGTCCTTTGACAAACTTGCCAAGGGATTGGATTTTATGGGATACACTCTTTACAGAGGCAGGAGATATGACCTCGATACTGTCTCCGGCGAACCGGCAAGTGGCAACCAACAGTATTCAAGGGGTACTGGACCTTTTGGATGGAAACAGTTAAGAAACTGGGATATGCCAACTCCGTTTTTAAAATCATATAATAAATCAGTGAAAGCAAACGACCCAAAATATTTTAAAGCGCCATATATTGATTCATTAAGGATTGTCGGTCCGGTTTACAATAAAGATGGTTCTTTAGATACATCTTCTATAAGGGTTATGAGAGTTGGAAGGGGGATTACAACGGGCTTGTACAAAGATGCAACCCGGAAATCTTTAGTTGATTTGCCCACAATCGTCTCTATTGATACATTTCCCGATTCCGACCCCTGGGGAAAATTTTATTTCTCACATATTAAACAGGGTGATTTACCTTTAATCTGGACTCCTACAATCAAACATCCGCTTTTAGACACTGTCTTTTGCGGTACTATCAAATTAAAATATGACCCGATTGCAAATATTAATGATGCTACAAAAGCTCGCTACAATCCGATATTTTACAAGCGTTATACTATTAATATAACACCGGGCGATACCACAAGGATGCCAAGCGATGGTTATGTAATTAAAACCGTTGGCTCCGGAAATTCTGCCGTAAAATATGTTGACACAGCATATTTTAAAAATACTATCAGACGAGCAGTTATTAATAATGTCAGTACAATGTTAATTGACATCCATGTTTTCCAAAAACCAACGGGTGACCAGACTGCAACTTATAATGCCATAATTAACGATTCTACCCGATTGAAAGAAGCATTGGATTCGCTTTATAGCTATATTCAGCAAGGAAGAGTATATGGTTATTATTTCCCGGAATTTGAACAAACATTAAATGTCCGTTCTAATGTTATTTACCCATATTTTACAAAAATTACAAACAATCGTACTTTCATCGATATCGGTGATGATAATGCCAACGGCAGAATAGAATATTCTGACGACCCGACAAATACTGAGAAAATGATTAATAATGTTGAATATTATTATTCAATTATTTCAAGAGATGAAGGTGATTATACACAAACAATCGAATCTCAAAAGAATGATGCCGGTCCTCAAATGTCAAACTTTATTACTACTTATCCCAAAGCTCAGCCTATTGGCGATAATGCCGAAATTAAAGTAATATATGCCGATACTGATAAATTAGGAGGTCTCTATGATTTCAGGTTCTTTACTGTTGACCAGGGGAGATTGAACCAGCTTTTTGCAGGCGACACTCTTGAATTGGAATTCCAGCCGGATTGGTACATGTATAATTTGTCAATAACCGATACAAATACCAAACAACCGGTGGATTATCCTTCAGGACTTTACGTAAGACACATGACATTACGTAATTTATCGAAAAACAATAAGGTTCTTTATGATATGGATACCTGGCTCGAAGCAAATAATGGAGTTTGGAGCTTTTTCAATGCTTTCACCGAAAATGCCGTTTCTTATGTATTAAATGACCAATTATTGGCTGACTCGGTTTCCCAGGACACATCTGATTTCAATCGTCCATTCAGCCACGAATCATTAACCCGCAATGGTAAGTTTACAACTGGAGATTTTACCCAAAACAATTATTTTTACAATCAGGGTTATTATATTGACCAGAACCCAAATAAGATTTCCGATGCTTATGGTGTTTTAGGATTTTCTTATAATTTTGCCATCAAACAATTTGGCGGCATGTTCCGGGGAGATTCAACAACCGGTAAATCTTCGGGTTCAAAAGCTGTTACTCCGGTAACTTTCATGGATATGGCAGGTAATGCTTCTACGAGAAGAGACCCATTCCTTATTAATACATGTCAGATATTGGATACGATATGGACAAGTAGCGGCGGTTGGATTTGGAACACTGCTGGGAATGTTTGGATTTTAAACAGCGGTGGTAATATTCTTAATGCCAGTTTCAATAATGGTCCGGTTGATGCTGAACTTGAATTTACAAATGAGGGAGAAGAAGAAATTACAGTCCGTTACGGCTCAATACCTGATAGAGGGAGTTTGAACAATAGGACAGACACAAATTTTAGAACATTTAAGGTAAAATATCTCAATTACAAAGTAACAAATAATACTTCTTACAAACGACCCAACACTTCAGGAGATTCGGTATTAGTTACTTACCCGGGACCAATAGAACAAATGGAACTTCCTATGGATATTACTTTTGGCTTTCCTTCACCTGTATTTTTAAAAAGAGATTGGGCTTCATTCATTAACAAATGCAATATGCGCTCTCATGGCTTTGTTAATGGAAGAACCGGGAATAATGCTTTAAGAATAACAAGACAGTTTGCAAGGCCTTCTACCGGACCATTATCGGTTTTTGGATTGCCTAATTTAGGAAATCAGAACAGGTACTATATATCATCAATTAATACTGCAACAAACGATACTCTCGATTTCGTTAATGTAATTAATATTGGAGGAATTAATTTTGCCTTCGATTATGCTAATAAAGCGAGAAGTAATGGTACATCTTCCCAGTGGGGGCAGCCATACAAAGGTGGCTCCTACGCCGTGGACCCGGCTACCTATGTTTTTGGTGATGATTTTGCTGTTGGCGATAAAGTAAAACTTCGTTCAACAGGCGGTGCATTAGGTATGCCTTTGCCCGGAGCTAAGGTTCGTGCTGTAGTTTCTAAGAGTATCCCCGATAACCAGAATGAATATACAGATTCCGAAATGGATAAGATTCTTGTTGTACCGAATCCTTACCTTATTTCACATCAGGGGCAAAAATCTCCTTATGACTCAAAACTATATTTTACCCAGTTACCCAAACAATGTAGTATTGAAATATATACGATTGCAGGTGATTTAGTTAAAAAAATCGAACATAATGAGTTTACATCTTCAGAACCCGATAGGGTATCGGTTGAAATATGGGACTTATTAAACACAAACAGGCAGAAAATACAAAGCCAAACTTTAATTGCATATATCAAAACTCCCGGTGGAGCAGAAACTATTAAGCAATTTTCGGTTATAGTCGGCGGATTTAGAATTATCCAGGAATAATTTAACTTGTTATTTAAAATCTTAGAAATCAGGATAATAAGTAAATTAAATAGTGTTTTTAATGAAAGAAATTCGGAGAAATAAATGAAAAAATTGATTATAATAATTTTAATTTTCATGGTTGCAAGCATCAATCTGTTTGCAACAGGAGAGATATCCGGGACAACTGCCGGAGAATATATAAAAGTTGGAGGTGCAGGCGCTCAATTCCTGAAAATAGGTGTTGGCGCAAGAGCTAACGGAATGGGTGGCGCCTATTCTTCATTAGGCGGAGATATGGAATCGGTCTATTGGAATCCCGCCGGAATTGCCGACATTAAAACTTATGGAGCGAGCTTCGCTTATACACAATGCTTTGGAGGATTTCAACATAACTATACGGGAGTGTCGGCTCCATTGTCCGAACGATTTACAGTTGGTATTAATTTTACTTCGTTTACAAGCGATGATATGATGTACACAACTTTAGAATACGACAAAGGTACCGGCTCTTTTTTCAGGGAAAGTGACTATGCAATCGGAATTTTATTCGGAGGTTACTTAACAGACCAGTTCTCATTTGGTGTTAATGCAAAATTTATCCAAAGCGGAATTGCCTCAATGCAAAGCAGTGGATTGGCTGCAGATATCGGCACAATGTATGAGTCGGGTATTTATGGCATAAAATTGGGATTTGCGATTCTAAATCTTGGAACTCAGCAAGAGTACCGTGGGCAGAATCTGAAAACTTCAAAGAAACTTTATGAAGCTATTAATGCCAATCCTGTCGATGCGGAATATATAGCTTCGGATTTTTCAATACCGTTGATTTTCCGTGCCGGTTTTTCGGGAGATTTATATAATGAAGGTGATTATCATTGCATAGGCGCATTTGATTTTGCCGCCTTTTCGGATATTGCTGAACAATACACATTAGGTACTGAATTCGCATGGAAAAATATATTGGCTGCCCGCATTGGTTATAGATTAGGTTCCGACCAATTAAGGCTTTCATTAGGCGCAGGAATAAAATATAACTCCGGGGGTGTATCCGGTATGTTTGATTATGCTTATATGCCATCAGTATCGCTTGGCGCTATTCATAGAATTTCAGTTTCTATCGGTGGGAAATAAATTTAGTTGAAAGTTGAAAGTTGAAAGTTGAAAGTTGAAAGTTGAAAGTTGAAAGTTGAAAGTTGAAAGTTGAAAGTTGAAAGTTGAAGAAAGTTGAAAGTTGAAAGTTGAAAGTTGAAAGTTGAAAGTTGAAAGTTGAAAGTTGAAAGTTGAAAGTTATAAAGTATATGATTAATCTTTGACGAATTAATTTATAAATTTATAACAATTCAAGCAGAATTATATAAAATAATACACCCCTTAATTCCTTTAAATAGGATTAAGGGGTGTGTTGTTTATTCCAAAAGGTAACGACTTCTATTCAACCACGACAAACGCTCTCGTATAGGTTTCGCCGTTATTAAGTCTTGCGTTCAGGTAATATGTGCCGGAAGAAAGCTCACCGGATAATGAAAAAGTTATAGCAGGGCTGCCGGAATCCAAATAATAGGTTCGTGGCGGCTCGATTTGCTCACCTAATACAGATGATACGTATATACTTGCCACTGTGGGCGTAGCTAATGAAAACTTCAAATTCAATGATGCATTGCTATTGACAGGGTTTGGATATATCATAATATCGTTATGCTCTTGTTCTGGGCTGAAATCCACACCGGTATAGCCGCCGGTTGTGGTTTTCATTATATTACCATATTCACCGGTTACCCAACCTATATCTTCATTTATGAAACACATATCAAGCATAAAATCATAACCTGTTACTTTTTGCTTTACCCATTTATCAGGAATGTAATTTGATTTATCATGGGTACCAACCCAAATTTGATTGGTTCCTGAAGCATAGCCCCTATTTTTATTTATTAGATAAACAGACCAAAATTTATCCTGTGTACTTTCATAAATTAAAGCATCACCAGGAGTTCCTGGGGCAAAAACTGTACCAAACATAATATTTGATTCACCTGCAAAGATACCAACATTAAGAGAAAGAAAAAATAATCCATAAAAATTTCTATTAATACCCGGGTCTAATAATTTCCAGTTTTCACCACCATCTGTTGTTCTAATCACAAATCCATTTTGACCAATTGCATTACCATTCAGGCTATCGGTAAATTGAAAATTATATATCCACAAATTTATTTTGGAATTTTGACGTTTCCAATTATTTCCGCCATCTGTTGTTTTATAAATTCTACCTGAATCGCCTGCAACCCAGCCCAGATTTCTATTCAGGAATTGAACTTTATAAAAGTATATATTTTCGCAGTCAGGGGGTGAAATATCCTCCCAATCATAACCGGCATTTACTGTATGAAGAACTAAACCACGAAGAGGGACTGTTCTTGTTGCGCCTACTGCCCATCCTTCTTTGTAATCTATAAAACGAATGCAACGCAGTGAACGTGCGACGGAATCAATAACGAAAAAGGATTCACCACCATCTATTGAGCGTAAAATTGCACCACTTGATTCGGTAAGCCATCCCTCTTTTTCATTATCAAAATAAATGCTAGTAAAAAAGAAGTCTAAGCTCCTTTTTAAATTAATATTTTCCCATCCTTTATATGAGTAGGTTTTCAAAGTTGAAAAAGTAAGTATAAAAATCAATATATATATTTTTTTCATGTTGCCTCCCTAATAAATTAGACATCCGGTATTTTCAAAATATCGGATGTCTAAAAAGATATTTTAATGGTAAATAAATAATTTTGAATTATATATATAATCGCAGCAACTTAGCTTGAGATAATAAACGCCACCAGGAATTGTGTTTATTTGGAACTGGAATGTATTATTACCCTTATTCATAGCTTCATTCCAAATTGTTGTCACTTTTTCGCCGAGGTTATTGAAAATCTCAAGCGTGACAGTAGCATTTTCAGATAAATCAATAAAAATATTCAAATTATCCGAAGCTGGATTGGGGTAGGCTGAAAATCTCCTGACAATTGAATTTTCATTTCTTTTAGGTTCCAGAGGCTCATCATAAATGCTGCCATCTACTGAAATTTTACTATAATGGCAAGGGTCGGGAACATCAATATTTTTAGTGCAGATTACTTGCCCGTTAGAATCGAGAAATTCAATTATTACTTTCAACAGATAATTTCCGCCGCAATATCCCGGGCAGATATTCAAATATTCATAAGTTTGCGTTTCCCAATCTATTGGATTAGAAAAAGTCTGGGAAAACAATAAATTATTATAACCGACGCAGTCCCATTGCTTAATTCGCCAGCCGTATATATCGCAGCAATTATCGGGGTCTCCCCAAATATATAGGTCCCTGCAGCAATAATAATTCGGAGGTTCAGATTCATACCATTCGGTTTGAATTCTCTCGCAACAAGTTAATGAAGTGGAGCAAGGATTGCAATAAAATTCACCCGTCCATGAGCGCGAGCAAGATTCGGTATAAGTAATTGTTGGGCTTCCCCCTGTTATTTCTTGCTCGATAAGGATTGTGTATGGATAATGTTTGCCGTCTGCCGGGACGCATATATGCCCGATAACGGGCGCTGTCGAATCCCAAAGTTTATCTTTTGTCCATGTATATGAATTTGGAGCTAATGGTCCTCCGGACCAACTTCCATTTGTAAATGTAATACTCGGGTAATCCAATAAAGGAAAAGTAATTTTAACGGGAATATTCTCGAAATCACAGCCGGCATTATTAATTGCTACAATATCCCAACAGCATTTATCGGCATAACTGCCGGTTTGATGAGTAATTATATCGAACTTTGCCTGTCCTTCATTAATATCCGAGCAGTTGCAACAATGGAAATTAATGGTATATTCTGCATCACATTTCCTTATTCCATTAGCATAAAATACAATATGAGCATAAATTGGTCCCTCATGTTCTTCGGGTGGGTACATTTGCGGGTAAATGCAATACCTGAAAAATGAATAGGTTCCTGAAGATGAAAATGAATTTTCTGGATAAGAATAAATCGTATCATAAGCAGAAGTTGATTCTGATGGCCATTGACCTTTTACATAATAAAACCAAATCTTCATGCCGTCCAAATCATCGCATATATTACTATCCGGATTTTGAGTTATTTTAACATCTAAACAACACTGGTAATCTTCGTCATCCCTGAAGACTGAATGTGTTGGAACTTGCTCTACAAAAATTTTATGAGAAAAATATTTTTCTCCTGTACCAGTTCCTGACTCAATCATACCACACCAACATTCCTCTTCGGGTATTTCTTTTACGATGCTTACTGAATCAATGTAGTAATAAATAGCAACAACTTTTCGGGTGGCTTCCGGCGGATTGTTCACATGTTTTCTTTCCCATATTTTTTCTGCCCAGGAAGAATCGAAATTGCCGATTGTAATAAAATGCTTGTCGTTATCTTCCGGAGTGTACCAGCCGCATACTGTCATCCATTGCTTGCCGTCGGCTCCTCCGGTTGAATCCAAATAAATATGGGCTGTATCGGCATGACGAACGATAATATTTTTTTCATCTGATGTTGACGCTTTATAAAATCTTGGACCAATATTATTAAAAGCATCATGAGTAAAAAATGCGCCTATATTCTTTAAGGCATGCCCGGACATTATATTATCAGGATTTCTTCCCGGCATTGCCCAACTTACTCGGAATGAAACCCAATACCTCTGGTCTTTTACTAATGGGTTATCCAACCTCTGGGTGATATATTCTGCCCAATATCTTCGATAGGCTGGATTTGTTTCTTCATTTTCTTTTGTAAAATTACTATCCGTATATGCAGTCTTGTAGCGCCTCTCGTAATAAACACCAACGTAACTGTCTTCAATATCGTAATGTGTATTATTATCATTTGTATCAATTGAACCATTTTTATCTTCATCAAATGCTTCCTGAATTACTTGATAACCATTATATAAGTTACCAAAGTAATTAACAAAATTATCCGGTACATGAATATAATCATTTGGATTTCGATTAAAATAATCAGGGGTTCCTAAAGTATTGCCTTCACTCGTATCATAAAGGGACGGACAATACCAACCGTCGCAGCCACCATTCTCTTTAGTTTTATATCTGTTTTGAACTGCCGGTAGATATGGGGGAAAACTGTTTGGGTTGAAGGTTGCCGTATCCCACATTCCAAGGCACCTTGTTACTTCGTCTTCAGCCCATTCGGAGGTTCCTAATGGGAATACATATTGTCCCCGATAAAATACTTTCTTTTCGAAACTGCCGTTTTTGATGAAGTACTGAGAAAAAGAAGAGATTGAATTCATAAAGAAAACTGGTATCAGGATTACAAGTAACTGCCTTATATTGCAAAGACTTATGCGTTTATGGGGGGGGGGTAAAACTAAACATATTACACCTCAAATTGATAATTAATTGATTTATTTTATAATGCCGAAAATTTATTTCGCCTATCTTATTTATCTTTAGAATTACCTGTGATAAACGGTTCTCAAAATCAAAATGAACCAATTACAAATTGAGTTGTTTATTTTAAACAATTTGTAATAGTTTGTATGATTTATATGTAGTATAATCTACTACATAAAAAAGCTATTTTACATTTCTCGGATATAGGATAGCTTATTCCTTAAGTAGTTAATACTGGATGGGGTTTCCAGCGTTCGAAGGAATACATTAAGTACTTTAATATTTTTCTTCTACTCCTCCAGCGTCGAAATATTCCCCGGGTCGAGACCCAATTCCTTAGCTTTCAGAACGCGCCGCATAATCTTTCCGCTACGGGTTTTAGGCAAAGTATCCATAAATTCGATTTTTTCCGGTTTGGCGATAGGACCTACTTCATGCCCGATATGCAGTTTTAGCTCTTCAATAAGCTTCTCGCTACGAGCGAATCCCTGCCTTAATATAACGAAAGCATGAATGGCATTTCCCTTTAATTCATGAGGAATGCCGATAGCAGCCGCCTCAGCCACAGCAGGATGACTCACCAAAGCGCTTTCGATTTCCGCCGTACCGAGTCTATATCCCGAAACCTTGATAACATCATCGACCCTGCCGATAATCCAATAATATCCGTCTTCGTCGCGTCGTGCGCTGTCTCCGGTCATATAAACACCTGGGAACCTGCTCCAATATTGCTCTACCAATCTTTGCGGGTCATTGTAAATTGTTCTCACCATTGCGGGCCACGGTGTTTTCAGAACGAGATAACCTTCTTCGCCGGTTTTTACTGGCTTGCCTTCTTCATCCAAAATATCCGCTTCAATGCCGGGAAACGGTTTTGTACCGGAACCCGGCTTAAGAGGAACGCATGGCATCGGAGTAATAATGAACATTCCGGTTTCGGTTTGCCACCAAGTATCCATTATAGGGCATTTCTCGCGTCCTATAACCTTATATAGCCATCTCCAAGCCTCGGGGTTAATCGGCTCGCCTACGGAGCCTAATAGCCTTAAAGAGGATAAATCATGCCGGTTTGCCCAAGCATCACCGAATCTCATCAATCCGCGAATTGCCGTCGGAGCCATATAAAGAATATTAATACCGTATTTCTCCACGATTTGCCACCAGCGATTGGGGTATGGATAAGTATGCGCGCCTTCGTACATAAACGATGTCGCTCCGTTCAGAAGAGGTGCATAGACTATATAACTATGTCCGGTAATCCAGCCCGGGTCAGCGGCACACCAATACCTGTCAGAATCTTTAATATCGAATACATATTTCATTGTAGTATAAGTTCCCACCATATACCCGCCATGAGTATGCAGAATAGCTTTCGGTTTTCCGGTAGTTCCGGAGGTGTATAGAATGAAGAGCGGGTCTTCGGAATCCATTACCTCGCACTTATTATTGTAATTTGCAATCGGTAGGTTCATTAATTCATGATACCACATATCCCGTCCCGATTCCATATATACTTCCTGACCTGTGCGTTTCACAACTAATACATGCTCGACGATACCGGCTCTTTGCAAGGCTTCATCGGCTATATTTTTAAGTGGAATTATTTTCCCGCGTTGATATGCTCCGTCGGATACGATTAAGACCTTTGATTGACTATCTTCGATTCTTTCATGTAGTGATTCCACAGAAAATCCGCCGTAAACAACCGAATGTATAGCTCCTATGCGGGCGCAAGCCAACATGGCAATTACTATTTCAGGTATTCTCCCCATATAAATCGTTACTCTATCTCCCTTCGTAACACCAAGGCTGCGCAAAATATTTGCAAATTTGCATGTTTCTTTATAGAGCCGGAAGTATGACATTGTGCTATGGTCGCCGTTTTCACCCTCCCAAATCAAAGCCAATTTATTTTTTCTATGTGTGTTTATATGAACATCTAAGCAATTATGAGCGATGTTTGTTTTCCCGCCGGTGAACCACTTGTAGAATGGTTTTTCGGAATCGTCTAAAACCTTATCCCATTTCAAAAACCAATGCAAATTATCTGCCTCATTGGACCAAAAACCCTCATAATCGTCTGTGGCAGCTTTATTAAGCGCATCCCAATCTTTAATATTAGCATTGGAAATCACTTCTTCCGAAGGGTAGTAAACCTCACCGCTCAGTTTTCCATCAATCATATTTTCTCCAAAATTTAAAAATTACGAATTACGAATTATTAATTACGAATTACGAAACTAAAATTTAACCTATTATTAAAAAATAAATTTAGTAAACAAATAATTGTAGCAAATTAATAAATTCTCTTTCAAGGAAAAATATGTAAAATTGAAAGAAATATGTAAAAATTCTAAAAAATAGAATTTGAATAGTTTCGTCAAGTATTTCTGATTAAAAAAATAATACATTATCTTGTATTTTAATTTGGGAAATGATGATGTTAAATACTCAAGAAATCAAAATTCAATTGCATAATAGTATTGAAAATATTAATGATTCTGATTTCCTATTAACCGTTAAAGAAATAATTGATAAGAAAGAAAATTTATCTGATGACATAGAATTATCAGGCTGGCAAATGAAAAGGATTAAAGAGTCTAAAGAACAGATAAAACAAGGAAAATATTTCTCAAATATTCAAGCTGACTTATTGGTTGAGAAATGGTTACAAGAATAATATGGTCGGCACATGCTCTTGCCGATAGAATAGAAATTTTAGATTACTGGTATCAAAGAATTGGAAATAAGATTTATAGCATTCAACTTGATAAATCTTTGAAGACGGTTATTCAGAAACTTACCATTTCCCCAGAATTAGGGAGAAAAAATGGAAGGTTCCGATGATAGATATTTTATAAAAGACAATTACCAAATTTTTTATCTTGTTATTGAAAACGAACTCCAAATTCTTCATATTTGGGATTGTAGGAGGGACCCGGATGAATATGATTTATATGAATAAAATCTATACAATCAATTTACAATCGAACGAAATTATCATCTTATAAATCCTTAAATAATTCTTTTGCATGAATTATAAAACTGCCATTTTAAAATATCATTGATTTATCTATAAAAATCTGCATTAATAAATTATTATTAACCAAAATACCTTAATTTTGCAGGTGTTATTTTGAATTATTATGCAAAAAATCAATGAAAAAAAATATAGTTATAAAATTATTAGTTCTGTTATTTTCCGGTTATATAGCCTGCGCTCAAGCTCCCAAGCCGGATTCCGTCACAGTTCCTTTATCAGATACTCTATGCTTTAAATATAATTTCAAGCAAGGCGATACTTTGGATTATATCGGGATTTCATTCGATAGTTTACAAATTGATTTCGGTGATAATATTAAGAAACATCGCATCGAACGCATTATTATTGCTTGTGATTCGGTGCTGCCGAACGGGCATTTCCTGTTAAGTCACTCATTAATAGAAATATTAGCAAAGGAAACCCAAGGCGATAAGAAACCCATCAAACGTGAGGAATCACAATGGTTAGACAGGGTTGTTAAAATTGAGTTAGATTCATTAGGACGACGTTACAGGATTTTCTTAGACGATTCTACCGAAGGAGCGGTAAGTCCCGGCGGAGCATTCGGACCATTTATCCTTATTGAATATGGCGAAGCATGCCGGTTATTGAATGAGTCCTGGATTGTTAAATCGGATTTGGGATTAGCTGAGAATGGCATTCCCATCCCGCTAGTAACCCAAACTTCTTTCTTCCGCGCAAAGGAACGCAAAGACACTCTGGGGTATAAATGCAATTCCGGCGAATATATTTTTACCGGTCAAGGCTCATTCAAAGCCATTACCGGTAAAGATACAATGAATCTTCATTCAATAATGAATGGATTCGGCAAATTCGAGAATCATCCGAAAAGAGGCTTCCCAATTCACTACTTTGCCACAATAGAGCAGAAATTGAAAATCAACATGAGCGGCGATGTGGAGAAACCCGGCAAGCATTTTGTCCGCGCCGATTACACCTTAAGGCGCTTCGTTCCGGGTACTGATAAACAGATGAAAAGAACACTTCCTAATGCAAAGGAACAAAAGACTAAAAATAGATGGAAGTAAAAAAAATATTCGGGACATTTCATAAACCCGAACGTACTGCTCTTGATTTTGTAAAATATATCGGACCCGGATTACTCGTAACCGTTGGATTTATCGACCCCGGTAACTGGGCATCGAACATTGCAGCCGGCTCGGAATATGGGTATAAGTTGCTCTGGATGGTTACCCTGTCAACTATTATGCTGATTGTCCTTCAGCATAATGCGGCGCACCTCGGAATAGCAACGGGACTATGCCTATCGGAAGCTGCTACCAAATTCATTCGTCCCTGGCTTTCGCGCACCCTCCTCACAACTGCAATTATAGCCGTTGTTACGACAGCATTGGCAGAGATTTTAGGGGGCGCAATTGCTCTTACCATGCTATTCAATATTCCCCTCAAAATCGGCGCAGTATTGGTTTTAGCTCTTGTGCTGTGGATGTTATATACAAATTCTTATAGGAAAATCGAGCGGTGGATAATCGGATTCGTTTCTCTAATCGGCATATCTTTTATTTTCGAATTGAGCCTCGTAAATATCGATTGGGTCTCATCCGGTGTAGGCTGGGTAGCGCCGCAATTCCCGCACGGTTCGATGGTAATTATAATGAGCGTATTGGGCGCAGTCGTTATGCCGCATAATTTATTCCTGCACTCGGAGGTCATCCAGAGCCGGCAATGGAACATCAAGGAAGATGCCGTTATCAAACATCAATTGAAGTTCGAGTTCATGGATACGCTGATTTCGATGATTATCGGCTGGGCAATTAATAGTTCGATGATATTGCTTGCGGCGGCGGCATTCTTTGCAAACGGCGTACATGTATCGGAGCTGTCGCAGGCTGTCGAGATGCTCAAACCATTGCTTGGCAGGGCGGCATCATTAGTATTTGCGATAGCATTATTATTTGCGGGGGTGGCATCGACGATTACGGCGGGATTATCCGGCGGCTCGATATTTGCAGGGATGTTCGGGGAGCCGTATGATATTCGCGACCGGCACACGAGCATTGGCGTGGGTTTGATATTGATTTCGGCGGTCTTAGTTATCTTTTTCATATCCGATCCGTTCACCGGTTTGATTATCTCGCAGATGGCGCTCAGTATTCAGCTTCCGTTCACGATATTTTTGCAGATTTACCTCACATCCTCCAAAAAGGTAATGGGCAAATTCGCCAATACCACATTCGGCAATGTAATATTATGGACAGTGGGATTAATCGTAGCTGCTTTGAATATTATGCTGCTAATTAGTGTGATGTAAATCAAGTATTTGAAGCGCAGCGTTGTAAGCATCATCTGCTGTGATGGATTTCATACAGATATGCGTTTTGATAGGGCACTTCCTGCTGCCGTGAATAGAGCAGGGTCTGCAACTCAATTCATTATTTCCCAATATGCGGGAATTCTTTGATTTGGGACCGAATCCGAACATTGGCGATGTAGGTCCGAAAATAGCTATAACTGGGCATCCGGCAAGTCCGGCAAAGTGAACCGGTGCGCTGTCATTTGAAATTAATAGTTGTGTTCTTTGTAATAATGATATAGTCTGCGGTATGGAGCATTCGCCAGCAAGCGAGACAGCACCTGTATTCTGGGCGATTCGTTCGCAGATTGGCGCATCTTCTCCGGAGCCGATTATTATACATTTATAACCGTGAATTGATAATTTTGAGCAGAGTTGTTGGAATGAACTTTCCTGCCACCTTTTGGTCTCCCAGACGGAGCCAGGTGCAATGGCTATTAGCTTATTTTCCGGCAAAATCCCCTTGGCATTTAAAAGCTCATTGGCATATTTTTGGTCATACTGGGATATAGAAAGCTCAACCTCATCCAAAGCAGCAGGGGAGATGTCCTTGAACTCTTTGAATACCTTCAACAGGCTCAAATTGCGCTCTGTTTCATGCTGATGAAAGTAATAGGGTATCTTTATTGAATATAGAAATGAGAAAGCGCATTTATTGAATCCCACGCTGAGATTGGCTTTCGAGTAATATGCAACTAAAGTAGAGCGAAGCGACCTATGCGGAACGAGGATGCAGTCAATATTGAGTTCTTCAAGTTTATGAGCAAGATTCTTAATACCGGCAAAACCTTTATGTTCCGAGCGTTTATCGAATATAATTGCTTCTTTTATAACGCTTGCTAACCGGGCAATAGGAGCAGCTTTCGGTGTGGTGATAAAGTAAATTTCGGCATTTGTATTGAAATTTTTAATAGTTTGAGCAAGTGGGAGAGTAAGTGCAACATCACCAAGGAATGCAGTTTGAAGTATTGCGATGCGCTTATAGTCAAATATTGAATAGTTGCTCATTATGTTAAATGGATTAATCAAATGAAAGAGAAACCCCCTAACCCCCTTTGAAAAAGGGGGAATAAATCATTCCCCCTTTTTCAAAGGGGGTTAGGGGGTTTCTCTTCTAATTTACTATTTTCGTATTTCGGAGCATGCTTCCAGCGACGATGCTGCCATAGCCAATGGTCAGGGTGCCTGCGAACGGCATCTTCGAGGGCTTTTGTGTATCGTTGAGTAAGAACGAAAATGCCATCTTTATCGAATTTAAGGTCATCATAAGACAGTTGGGACAAATGTACTTTATAAGTACCGTCAACTTGACGTTCCGCGAATCCCATAATAATAGGTATATTAAATTTAAGAGCGAGGGCTGCAGGCGCTTTATAGGCAGCAGCAGTTCGTCCGAAGATTTCGATAAAAACGTCTTTATCTTCGGTAGCTGACTGGTCGGCAAGCATGGCAATTGCATTACCCTCATTGATAGTATTAATGAGAGTCCGGGCGGCATCGAACATAGAAACTACTTTATTGCCGCTCATAGTCCTGCTTTTATTGATAAATGAATCGGCGATATAATTTTTAAGAGGGTTGACCACGATGGTAACGGGAATTTTGGAGAACAAACCTGCTGTATAGGCTAAATATTCCCAATTGCCATAATGACCGGACATTAAGAGCAGTCCTTTACCTTTGCGGTAATTGTCATATAATAATTCAAGGTTTTCATAATGAACATATTTTTTAAAATCATCATATGATAAATGCTTGAAACAAAGAATTTCCATAAGGACGATACCAAGGTTACGGTATGAATTTTTGCAAAGGCTATTATGCCAGGATTGCGATTCATCGGGAAATGCTTTTTCAATATTTTCAAGGGTGATTAATTCCCTTTTTCGGGAAAAAAAACGCATCAAATCCCCGATGAAATATCCTGTTTGTATTCGTTCGGTTATGCCAAGTCGTGAAGATATATACCCGAGAAAAAGCAGGAGACAGGTTATTAAATTATATGAGATTCGTTCAAACAGGTCTTTTAACATGAAGGCTAGGATTACCTCCCCTCAATATTGGATTGAGGTACATTGGGGTCTGATTTGTCGGTGAGGACGTACTTCTCAAACCAGTTGATATCAAAGAATTCACCCCTTGCATTGGAGTTCACCAGTTGAAAAATATTATTATGTCCATGCATTTCAACAAATGAAAAGGTTAATCCGCCTTCTTTTTCGGCATATAACCAGGTTTCGTAAGCTCTGTATCCGGGTTTGGAAGTAAACATATCACGCTTTGTAGGCATTCCGTAAGTAAGGACAATTCTGCCTCGGTCGGATAA
Source organism: Ignavibacteria bacterium (assembly GCA_016844745.1). Taxonomy (GTDB): domain Bacteria; phylum Bacteroidota; class Ignavibacteria; order Kapaibacteriales; family UBA2268; genus JAERMQ01. The sequence continues at coordinate 25,939 of JAERMQ010000081.1, forward strand.
CCAGCCATTATTGGATAAGCCGGTAGAAAAATGAATATTAGCAAAATTAATGCATGAACGGAATTCATCTAATTTTTCATTAAACGAAGTGTTAGGAGACGGGTCGCGATGCAGCCAAAATCGATATAAAAATCTTTGTTTTGCTTTTAAAGAGTCTAAATGCCTGAATTCATCGATTTCGAATGATGAAGCTATATTTTTTGCCATACGAAATTCAAGATTGACGGCATCATTATTCAAGGTAGAAAATTCGCTCAATTCGAAATCATTCCCTTCAATCAGGAGACTTTTTTTTGTTGGTAATAAATCAGGATTTATTCGAAAAAAACTCTTCGTGACAGAAGTTGTATCATGGATCCCCAGACGATTCCCAATTGCAGTAATTTTTAAAAAATATTGTCCGGTTGAAAGTCCATCCGCAGGCAAATCAACAATTTCAACTATACCGTCATTATGGGATTCCATTTGTTTTTCGACCTTGAATAATTCTTTTCCAAATCTGTCATCAACTTCATATCTCAGGGTATAACCCTCCGGCGAAGCTTTTTTCGCATTATACAATTCGCAATAAGCCTTAATTTTACCATTGCTGCCAATTACTTCAAGGGTAGGATTCGGAACAACATAGAGAGAATTTTTATTAAATGCCCGATTCCAATTGGCTGAAGGCGTACTTTCCGATTCGATTGTATATGCAAATTCAATATCGCTCAATGAGATTTTATCCAGTGGTATCTTTCTTGAATTAATATTAAATTGTACTTTTTCTTTTATTGTCGAATCGAACAGGTCTGTTATTTTAAGCTCTGCCTGAAGAATTCCGTGAGGAATGGAAAACGCTTTTATACCTAATAAATCCTTGACGGAATCTTTTAAGGGAATTGATTTTAATGTATTGCTGATTATCCAATTATAACCGATAATTTTTTTATTTGCCTGAGAAATATTGATTTCGAAGAAATATTCTCCCTGAAAGCCTGAATCAGTAGGTTGATAGGTCATCATTGCATCTTTGAAAGTATAGTATAATTCCCATAATGATGTTGAATCAGACTGGCGGAAAACTGAACCGTCAAGGGACATTTCAAACCGTTTTGCAATGTTTGGTGACGGTAATAAAAACAATATTATTAAGAGTATAAATCTCATTAAAGTTCAAACGAATGAATTGTAGTTTAATTTTATGAAATACTGAATATTATATGTTCATTATAAGAAGTTTCTGTTTAAAAAGAAAATGTCCTACATCTGGCAGATGTAGGACATCTGTAATCTTTTTCTTTTCTCTTATTTTATAATGTCTAATCTTTTGCTAATAGTTTGTGTTGTTGTTTGTAATATGATTACATAACTGCCATTCGAAAATTTGTTCGATTCGATTGATGCTTTGTAAGTGCCGGGCTTCATTTCCGTATTTATAAATTCCATATTCTGCATACCGAGAATATCAAACATATTGAGTTTAACGTTGCCATTTTCCCCGATTTCATATTCGATTATTGCCGACCCGCCCGATGGATTCGGATTGATGGAAAGAATCTGGGTTTTCCCGTAAGGTAAGAAGTATCGGTTCCCGGTTTCACTTTTACAAATATTTTTAAGTTTGAATGTTCCTTGCTTCTCACTTGTAAAAACAACTTTTCCCTTGAGTGATTGTGAATTTTGTATTATGATATATGAACTGTCTGCATCGCCAAGCATAGCACGGAAACGATGGGATTTGACCAACCTTTCCGAACCGGCAGTAACCGGCAAATCATTATACTGGACAATACGCATTTTCATACCTGCTTCGTCAAATACGGAATCCTTAATTGCCGCATCTAAAGGTTCAATCAAAGTTGCATTAAATTTTAACTGGGTTGAGAATCCGGTATGGAAGTCTGCTACACCCTGAGAAGCATCCATATAAATTCCAATATCGAAAATATCACCGGAATTGACTTCGTAGTCCTTTGTGGAGAACGAAGCTTGGGCATCTTTTTTACAGAATTGACCAACACTATCCCGGAGCATAACAACGCCGCCGATTGGCAATGAATTCTTCGGTACAAGGTCGCTGCATGGATTTTTGCTATCCAGAACAGTAAATTTTAAAATTGAAACTGATTCGTTATTGTCAGTTCTGTCAGATACTAAATTATCATAGGAAACAGTTTGAAGGATTCCGTTACTTATTGAACTATTAGGCGAGGGAGCATCTAAACGAAGTAAAGAAGAATCAAATGTTATTGTAGTTTTAATACCTGTTACACCGCTCGTTGCAAAATTCTTTTTTAAAATTACCTGCATAGGAATATCAATCTGTTCGCCCACATAAGCGCTATATTTACCGAACATAACGACTGCCTCAGCCAATTTTGATGTTCCGATTATTTTTATTGAGTCGATAAAGCTGCATGGCTCTCCCTTTACAACGAGCCACCCGTCCAATGTCCTTTCGGTTACAGGTTTATATCGTATGGTAATTGGTTGGGATGCACCGGCATTAATTGCCCAAGGCAGAGACTTTGTTGGCGGAACGATTGTAAATTCCGGGAAATCGGGTGTTGCTGATGTAATCGTCAAATCCCTTCCGGTATTGTTAACTATATTGATAGTAGTTTCTTTCTGCGTTCCTGTCAAAGCATCAAGTCCGATAGGACCGCCGTCGATTTTCGGAAGAATGACTTTGCAAATTGTATTGACTTCTTTGATTGTATTGCAGATAGCATCCTTGAATGTGACCTTGCTGTTGTATGTTCCTTCTATTTTTGTCTGGATTCTGACGGTAACTGTTTGTGGAGTGCCGGGAGCAATGGTCCAGCTTGAAACAGGCAAAGTATAAGGAGCAGTTGCTGTAGCGGTTATATTGAACGGGATTGAGCCGGTATTTGTAAGGGTAATAGTTTTCTCTGTTAATGAATCGGGACAAATAATTGTGAAATCAATATCCGGAGCAGCAGTGAAATCAATATTATCCCTTTCGCCTGTAATGTCGATGCAGAATTCACCTGCTGTGGAATTTTCAGAATTGCTCACGACACATAATTTATCCGTTTTAATGCCGGGTGTTGCAGCTTTGAATGTTATTGTAACCGGGTATGTATCCCCAGGTAAAAGCTTTTTAGGCAAATCTATTGGTTTCCCGTTTTTGAAATCAAAATCGGTTCCTGTCTGGAATTTCAGGTCGGTTATCATCATAAAGTCTGCACCGTCATTTTCGATGGTTATGGTTGTATCTTTAGTTGGCGAAGCGCAATTTATATGAGTTTGAATATTGCATGGATTAGGATTTACTTTGATATGCGGTTTTCCTCCGCCAACACCTTTTATAGTATCGCGGTAATTTTTCCCATCAGCATCGAGACTGAAGAATGAAAATCGCAAATCAGTTTGCAGCGGCTTGAACCAGAATGTAATATCGAGGCATTTTCCTGCTTTAACAACAGTTCCATTNNTTAGGAATAGGGACGTTAATTTTAAATTCCGTCATATCGTCAATTCGGAGATTGCTTATTACAGCATCCCGTGGAGTAAGATTGCAAAAAGCAGTGCGAGGCTCGATTTTCGGGGGGTCTGTTAATTTCAATCCGCCCATATCAATTACCTTTACGAAACGGAAACCTACGTCGGGATTGATATAATCCATATCGCAGGCTGTGCTGAGCAAGTGATATTGATTTCCGGCTATCAGGTTCGAGTCTGTTGCGGTGTATCGTACTGTTCGTGTAATTTTCTGGTCTTTGCCAATACTGTCGGGAAGTGCAGGAGTAATTTTATAATGTGAATCGCCCGAAAAAAGATTCTTGAACCTGACAAAATTATTTTTTGCTGTTATTTCAATATCATAAGTAGTATCCTTGCCAGGAGCTATATTCAATAAAAGCGGATTTCGTGGTGTAATTGATAAATACGGCAACAGTGCAGGGTCAACCGAATAGGTAAATGTTGCTGATTTTCCTGAAGGTATATGAGTAATTTCCACAGTACCGTAGTCGCAATCGGTTTCCCATGTTACCGAACATGGAGATTTCGAATTTTGGTTTGCTGCTTCCCTGTTTAAAATTTCCTGAAAATAATCATTTAAAATATTCTCTTTTTCTGCATCAGGAGCAGTGCAAAAACCTTCGAATACTTTTCCACCTGTTCCGCCTGCTATGCTAATAAGTTCGCCTGGTAAATCAACACCTGGAGCCAAATATATATAATAAATCGAGGCGGAATTAGGTTTTATTTTATTAGCTTCGTTTATTATATAAGCAACCTTAAATTCACAACCGGAAATTTGGTCTTCCATTTTACCATCGGATAAAACTACGATTATCGGTTTGTATTTAGCGGTTTTGGCTACATCTATTGAGCCAAATTTATCTTCATTACATTCTCTGCAACCACTCATAAAGAATGCAGAATTAAAATCGGTCGTACCGCTTAAAATAATTTTGTTTATTTCACGGGTCATTGTACTTTCGTCGGTACTCCACTGATGAATTATAACCGGACATACAGCATAAGTTAGTATTGATAATTCATATTTACCGGCATAGCCACTATTTAGAACCTTTATTATTTTTATTGCAGATGACTTTGCAGCAGTAAATTTTAAAACATTTGAGCCTCCTCCACATGGTTCATTCATTGAATTAGTTTTATCAATAACCATAATAAGAGAAAATTTTGTGATATCTGGGCAGTCAACTGTTATCGGAGTACGAATTTTGCCTTTTTCTGTAACTCTTATATCGGAAGCAGGTACTTTTATTTTCTTACCAGTATTGTCCAATACATAAATTTCTGCATTAATATAAGGATATTGGTCATTTTTTACACCTGCTATATTGATTGATTGTGATAAGCAGGGCAAAAGGAAGCTCACAAATAAAAGCGCTACTGTCAAGGTTAGTTTAATGATTCTTTTCATATTTCACCATATATTTTTTTTGTACATAAATTTTCAAATTATTTCATAACGGCAAACGGAACAATTCTACTCTGTCCGTCAGCCGAATATCTCAGGAAATAGCAGCCCTGGCTATAATCCGATAAGTCTATTTCAATTGTATTAAATTCAGAATAATTATTTACTGGTATATTTTTTATTAACTCTCCGAAACTATTATAAACCGATAAAATGCAATTCGAAACCTCCGTTTGGAATTTTATTGTAAGCAGATTATTTGCCGGATTCGGATAAATTGAAAATGGAAGAACATCCAATAGCAAATTTTCACTTACATCGGTTGGTCCGGGCTTATAAGTACTCGAGACATTAATAACCGAATCGCCGCTGCAGAAGGTTCCTCTAAGTGTAATACTTGCTTTTTGATTAACGGTATCGTTTTGAGTAAATACAAATTCAACTGGATTAATCAAATCCTTATAAATTACAATAGGCAATTTTTGGTTGAATTTCAATCTCAGGAATGGAGCAGAAAATAATATAGTATCAATGCTCAGGGCTTTATCATGAACCGTGACATTAATCCTGAAATTCTCTGTGCTGTCGCGCCTCATTTTCGGGAATGAAAAAATTGTATCCGATGTAATGATATTTCCGGCAACTCCCTTCGGTAGGCTGTAGCTAACACGTGTATTGGCTTCAGTTGGCCTGTGCATCATAAACACATCACCGAAATCGCAATCTGTTTTCCAGGACACGATGCAAGGTGATGAATCCATTGGGCAATCGATTTTCGTAATTTTGCGTTCCCTGCCATTTTCCGTAAGTTTGAGTTCTGCCGGTGTCATATCTCTTATTTCTTTTCCTGAGGTATCAATCACTTGTATGGCAGCGGTCATAAATGGATAAGTCCCTGATATGCTGAATATTTTAAATGATTGGGAGTAAGCGCTGAAAGTTAATTGAAAAATAAATAAGATAAAAAATAGAAACCCCCTAACCCCCTTTGAAAAAGGGGGGACTTTTATTCCCCCTTTTTCAAAGGGGGTTAGGGGGTTTCTATTTTCTTTTAATTTCATACTCTTCAATTAATTTATTAGAGACCTCTGAAATATCCAAATTTAAAGAATGTCATTCTGAACGAAGTGAAGAATCTTCTTGCAAAATCTGATAATCCCATTTTTTTATAACTTCTCATAACATTTATACCCTAATGCAAGAATGTTGTATTGATTCTTATCTTGAATGAATATTATTACTTTTATTCAATACTACATTCATCTTATATTGAAAAAGATTCTTCACTTCGTTCAGAATGACATTTCTTATATTCCATAATTTTATACCAATCTCTATTATTAATTTTCTTTAATATAATAATTAACACAACAAAGTACAAAAAGTTACGCTATCGAAAATATTCTATTATTCGATTGGTGTAACGATTTCCAATGTAACTGTCCTGTTATAAAACCTTCCTTCGGGAGTGTCGTTCAAATACAAAGGCTTTTCTTCGCCAACACCGGTTGCAGTCTCGAAAGGCACCATCAAATATTTAGCCGTCGAATTAGCACGCTTTTTCGATAAATCAAGATTCAATAGTTCATCTCCGATTCTATCGGTATGTCCGATAATTTGAATTATAGAATTTTTCTGGACAATTTTCTTTGCTTTATCAGCAATGAAGATATGGTCTTTAGATAAATCCGATTTATTAAAACCGAATTGGATTAAACTGAATTTATCAATGCGCTTATCACCAATCATCTCGAATTGTTTATGCTCAATAGTTACTTGCTCGACAGGTAATACCTGAACGGCAGATTCCCATTCCTTGTTATCATTATCCAATATCCACAATTTATATTTCAATGGTTCGGTAAAGCGGGGAATATAAGTCTGCTCTTCTTCTCTACCCAAATCCCAGTCTATTTTATCCGGTGGAGTTCCAGTTCCTGAAAATATACGCAGATTCTTATCGGTCTGCATTGTAATCACTTTCCATTGTTTGACGCCGATAGGTGTATTAATTTTAGATTTAAACCTGATATTCGGAGGGTTAGCTTCTCGTACAGTATCGCCAATAATCATGGGTTCGAGAACTTGGGGAAAGTTTGATGAAATTTCGACTCTGCGATTCTCTGCTTTACCGTCGTCATTAGTTATATTTGAAGGTAAATCTGGAAGGTTCTTGCTTTTTACGGTAATTCTTGATTCCGGGATATTCCATACATTAACCAGATAATCTTTCATTGCATCGGCTCTGCTTTTAGATAAAGCCATGTTCCCTTTCTCCAGACCTTCATCGGAGTTAGTGCCGGTCAATGTCACATTAGACTGGGGATAGGCTTGCAGACGGCGTCCCACGATATTTAGCAACTGGTAATATACTTCCATTGTTTTCAGGTTATAAAGTTTATTTACAGAGAAATCTTCCTTTTCTTTTTCGGTAATTCTTTTATAACGTACATGAATTTCGGCAGAATTCTCATCAAAGAAAATATAATTAAGCAATGGATGCATACGGGTAGCCTGGAATTCTTCGATTCTCATCGTTGAGACATCCTTCTCTTTACCATCCTTTTCAAGCCCTACTGCTAAAATAGTTGCATCGAGAGCAGGAGGTGCAGGTGGCGGTGGCGGCGGCGGCAATGGAGGCGCAACAGGCGGCGGCGGCGGCGGTTTCGGGGGAATAATTTTCCTGGGAGCGTATTTAATTGCAATTCCGGCATTTAAAGTATTTACTGTCCATGCCAAACCGGTTCCCATTGAAGTTAATCCAAATGAGAAGAATGCTTCGGGAACTAAAAATAAGGTGTATGTCGAATTCAAAGGTAAATCGTAACTAATACCTGCAACGAGGGCAGCATCTATTGTTCCATCAATATCACCTTCTTTTTGATTCCTGACTCGAAAACCATTATCAAATGTACCCCAATTGGGGGTTGAGATTTCTTCTTTTAACTTTATACTTTTCGTAAGTAAATAGGCTGCCCTGAAACCACCGTGGAGGCGCATTTGGTCTGAAAGTCTATAGCTAAGAAGCGGCATGAGCCCTGCTGAGTTTAAAGTCCCATCAACAGAATGTTCGAATTCACCATTGACCGAGCGTTTTGTTGATAAGTCAAAAACAGTTGTAGGTTCTGTTTTCGAAAGCACTCCACTTAGATTGAAATATCCACCACGCAGGTTCAATTCTAACTGGTCAGTAAATGGAATTAAGTAAAATAATCCGAATTCATACCCAAACCCGGTTCCTATTTCAAATCCGGGACAGCAACTTTCTGCAAAAGGCAGGTTTCGAAAGTTTGCCGTATGAAAATTGAAATCCACATCTGCAAATATCCCATAAGATGAACGGGTAGTGTAGGGTTGGTCAGCAAATTTCTGACAAAAGGTTTCAGTGGAAATCCGTATAAAAACCAAAAGAACCATGAATACTAATTTTGCCGCTAAGTATATTCGCCGCATTATTTATCTCCTTATTATTTTGTGCCTTTTCTAAATCAAATTTTAGATAAAAACAACGATTTCAAGAAATAAAATACAATTTCTAAATAGTAATGAAACTTTTTCAAACTTATAAAATTATGTAAAAATTTTGTGATAACAAACTTATTTTCTCGTAATAAATGGTGAACCGTCAGCTAAAAAGCGTAAAAGCAAATCTTCGGACTTGCTTATTCCAATACGTTTGCAGGGTGCGGTAACGGTATGAATATTTGTATAGCTTTTTTGTATATAGAGTTTGCTTGATTGTAATGATGTAAAATTGTCCTCCTTGACAAATCCGAATGCTTTTGCTAAATTCCCGGGACCCTTGCAAAGAGTATTTATATTTTTAGAATTTCTGTTTTTCATCATAAGGTCGATTCCCATTAACGGTTCCGCTGCCCTGAGAAGAACTGCGCTCCCAATGCCTTCAGGCTCGGTTACGACATTCATACAATAATGCATTCCATAAATAAAGTAAATATAAATAATACCTCCGGCTTCAAACATGGCTGCATTGCGCATGGTCAACCCCGGAGCCGAATGACTTGCCAAATCGCCATTAGCCAAATATGCTTCCGTTTCAACAATTCTCGCAGCAATAGTCTCGTTATCTTCAACTTGTCTGACGAGAATTGTTCCGATAAGCGCCCGTGCTACAATTTCGGGGGATTGCAAATAAAAATCTTTTGTTAATGATTTTGAGAAATCGGGTATAAACTCTTTTGGCATGATAAATATTTAATTTCAAATTTTTTAATGATGGTACTTAAAAACATGAATTGTTATCACTGTGAATGAGGCTTTGTGATAAGTCTGGAAGAATGTCATTCTGAACTTGATTCAGAATCCATAAACCGCACTGGGACTGGATTCAGAATCAAGTTACCAATGACAGATTTTTCTTGATAAAAATAATGACAACAATTTCAACATTGAGAAACCCCCTAACCCCCTTTGAAAAAGGGGGGACAAACAATTCCCCCTTTTTCAAAG
>JAERMQ010000031.1:0-41331 GCA_016844745.1 Ignavibacteria bacterium
GAAACCCCCTAACCCCCTTTGAAAAAGGGGGGACAACCAATTCCCCCTTTTTCAAAGGGGGTTAGGGGGTTTCTCTTGAATTTGTCATTGAATATTTTTTATAATAATAAATTGAATTAAATTTATGAAAACATACATTTATATTATATTTCTCTTGGCGATTGTAGTAGCCACTAATCCGGCTTCAGCCAAAACATTCGATGGTAAAAACGATATTGAGGTTATTACCAATACGGAAAAAATCAAAGCCAAAGCTATTACCATTGAAACATACATCAAGGTTAACGGCTTTAACTCGTATAAATCGAACCATGGTCATAATTGGCAATTCATAGCTTTCAAGAAAAGCACTTTGCCGGAATTCAACGAAGGATTTGCAATATTCTTAGATGACAATCTAAAACGATTTGCTGTTGGAGTGGCATCAGAGAAAGGTATTCAGAAATGCTGCGCCACCGAAGCCGGTTTCGTTGAATTGAACAAATGGTACAGAGTTACTCTTACGGCTGATAGCAAGAAGCTTAGCTTATATATTGACGGTAAACTTCAGAATAGTATCCAAACCGGTTTTCCTCTCGATTTCGGAACTGAACAAGTGCTGTTGGGTGGCAGGGAAATTATGCCCAATGACGGCAATTTATTCGAAGGACGGTTCAACGGCACAATTGATTATGTAAAGGTTTGGGATGGTATAAATATTGAAAAAGATCAAAATATAATTCCCGATAATTTATCTACTTTAATAGCTGATTGGCAATCACAACCGGGTTGCATTAGCTCTCCAGTTCAATCCGATATGCAATGTTCAGTAATGCCGAATCCTATATCCGAACTGGCAAAATTCACTTTTAACAATAATGAAAGTTCTTCGGTAAAAATAAATATTTCGAGTATCAACGGAATAAATATCTTGGAAAAGGATTTGGGGCTGCTTTCAAGTGGCTTTAATGAATTTACACTCGACCTATCCAACCTTAGTTCCGGTATGTATATTTGTACTATTTCCAACCCATACCGAACGACATCGTTAGCGTTTGAAATTATCAAGTAATTATTGATGGAACAAGACTCCACTGTGGAATTATCAATCGTTATGCCTTGTCTGAACGAATCGGCAACGCTGCCAGTATGCATTGATAAAGCCATACGTTTTCTCAAAGACAACAACATTAAAGGCGAAATAATTGTATCGGACAACGGCAGTTCCGACGATTCAAAAAAAATAGCAGTTTCTCACGGAGCCAGGGTTATCGATTCTTCTGAACCCGGCTATGGCAATGCACTATTAGCCGGCATTAAAGCTGCCAAAGGCAAATATATAATCATGGGAGATTCCGATGATAGTTACGATTTCTATGACCTAAATAAATTTATTGTACAGTTAAGGCAAGGCTACGACCTTGTAGTCGGCAATAGGTTCCAGGGAGAAATCAAACCCGGCGCCATGCCGTTTATGCATCGTTATATAGGTAATCCGCTCCTCTCCGGTATCGGTAAATTATTTTTCAAAACAAAGGTTGGCGATTTTCATTGCGGGTTGCGTGGATTCCGCAAAGATTCGGTATTAAGACTCGATTTGCAGGCGCCCGGAATGGAGTTCGCAAGCGAGATGATAGTCAAATCAGTGATTTTCCATTATAAAATCTGCGAAGTACCAATCGTTCTTCACATGGACGGACGTGAAAGAGCATCCCACTTGAGGAAATGGAGGGATGGCTGGCGTCATCTCGAGTTCTTACTTATTTATAGTCCCCGCTGGCTCTTTCTCTATCCGGGCATGGTCTCAATATTATTAGGTATAATCTTTATCGATGCTGTTTTATTCAATAATATCTTCAACATCCCTGTTAATTTGGGGATGAACTCGATTATTTATGGCATCATGGCTATAGTAGCCGGATATCAGGCTGTGATATTCTCCTTTTTCTCTAAGGTATATGCGGAAAGCCAGGGATTAATTCCACCAGACCCGGGAATACGAAGGCTTTTCAGGGAGTTTAATTTAAGAATTATGATGGCTGGAGGCGCCTTTATGATTCTGTTTTCCATTATTTTATTAATTCTTATAATTAATTCAACCGGAATTCACCCCCCAGTAAATAGTATCAATTTTTTCTCAACTAAATATATATTACTTTCAGCATTATCATTTATTTTGGGTACACAAACGACACTTGCCGGATTTTTCCTCCACATTCTACGATTAAAAGGAAAGGGTAATTGATTATGAAAAAGAAATCCTTCTTATTGCTGCTTGCAGGATTCTTTCTTTTGTTTATTATTATATTGATTATTTTCCTCTATCCTGCTTATAAGAATTTCTTCAATAAGGAAATTGTCAATATCGACAATGGTTTAACATTAGTAATCGGCGGCGGAGGTAACAGCGGTATAGTTGTCGGAGAAAAAACAGCGGTTGTCATCGATACAAAATTAAGCAGCAATGCCGATGATTTATTTAAACTTGCAAAATCGAAAGCCGGAAATAAACCAATAATTGTGATTAACACACATTACCATACCGACCATACAAAGGGGAATAAACTTTATAAAGGAAGCCCAATCTATATCGGTAATTATGATTTATCATTTTTGAAATCAGAGCTTAAGGATGAGAACATGCCGACAAATTTCGTAAAAGATAGCCTGACAATTGATATCGGAGGAGAAAAAGTCAAAATGTTTAATTTGGGCAGGGCACATACTTTTAGTGATTTAGTTGTCCTTCTCGAAAATCGTAAATATTTGTTTTCGGGAGATTTGATTTTTCAACGTGTCAATCCGGTTTTGAAACGTGAAAGCGGCGCTGATGTTGGGCTTTGGCTCAAGTCATTGGAGCATATTATTGGAATGGAAATTGTTAAAATAATTCCGGGGCATGGCAAGCCCGGCGGCAAGGAAATTGTTAAGGAATTAATCAGGTATTTTGAAGATATGAAAGTTGCAGCATCGGACAAAAGCAAGGAAGATTTTCAGAAGCATAAGTATGCCGGTTGGATGAAGATTCCGGGAATGGCTTCGCCCGAAAAAACAATAGAGTATATTAGAAATGGAAAATGATTTGAGGGATTATATAGCAAATCAAAATTAAGAGAAACCCCCTAACCCCCTTTGAAAAAAGGGGAATTTTTCTAATTCTACTTCTAAGTTCTTCTTCTATAACCGGGGGTTAGGGGGTTTCTTCCTGTTGATTTATGATTAAACAAAAAAAAACTTGACTATGGCGGAAAGCGAACTATTTTACGAAATTTCATCGCTTGCAACCGAGCGACGAAATGAAAAAACCGAAAATATTGATACTGCTTCAATCAGTGAAATTCTTCATTTAATTAACGATGAAGATTTGCTCGTTGCCGAAGCAGTAAAAAAAGAAATCCCAAATATAGAAATTGCAGTTGAGAATATAGTAAAAGCATTTCGCAAAGGCGGGCGCCTGATTTACGTTGGCGCCGGTACGAGCGGACGATTGGGCATTTTAGATGCTTCTGAATGTCCCCCTACTTTCGGCACTTCGCCGGAAATGGTTCAGGGAATCATAGCAGGCGGCAACGATGCAGTATTCAAAGCGGTGGAAGGAGCCGAAGATTCCATTGAAGGCGGCAAAGAAGCAATCAGGAATATAATTGTAAATTCAAATGACGTTGTATGCGGTTTGGCGGCTTCCGGCAGGACTCCGTTCGTAATCGGAGCATTGCGTGAAAGCCATGCCCGAAGCGCTTATACTATTCTTGTATCGACGGCTGAAAGGGCGGAAATCAAAAAGAAAAAAATCCATGTCGATTCGCTAATATGCCCTGCGGTCGGACCGGAAGTAATAGCAGGCTCTACCCGCATGAAGTCCGGCACAGCACAGAAGTTAGTGCTTAATATGCTTACAACCGCATCGATGATTAGATTAGGCAAGACACTTGGCAATGTTATGGTGGACTTGCAACTTACGAATGCCAAACTGAATGAGCGTGCAAAAAATATCCTCATGGCTCTGACAGGAGTGGATTATGATGATGCAGTGCGATATTTATCTGAATCCGGCGGAAGCGTGAAAACTGCTCTGGTTATGATTCTTGGGGATGTAGATGCGCGGAAAGCTACGGAATTATTAGAGCTCTCGAATGGTTTTGTGAGGATGGCGATTGAAGAAGCAGGGAAAAAGTGAAATTTAGTTTAATAATTTTTTAACTTCATATTGCCTCCTTATTTTGTAACAATAATATTTTTACTAATAGTTTTTCCGGCTGCAGTTAAATTTATGAAATAGGCACCGGCACTAACCAGTGAAGTATTCCATTCAATTATATGTTTCCCTTGAGTCTCGTATCCGGTAAAAAGAGTTTCAACCATTTCGCCATTCAAATTACTTATAGAAATTTTTAAATTGCTGTTTGATTCAAGCGAATACTCTATTTGAATATTTGAATTTACAGGATTTGGATAGTAATTTAATATTTCTGTTTTATAATTATCAGGATTTTCATTTACAGGTGTATTATCCCAATTAGCTTTAAATAAAGCCAAATAATGTCCGGTAGTATCACCTCCGTCTGCTAAAATAAAATTCCCATTTGGAGAAACTATTGATTTCAAAAATTCCCATGAATATGAATAAACCGAATCCCATGATTGAATTTTATAGATAACTAAATTATTTCTATTATTTTTCAATGTTATCAAATATTTTTCATCAATGGAAAAATCTAATGGAGCAAAATTAGCATTATTTTGAAATGAAATATTTTTAACCATCTGGCCAGTTCCGATATCATTTATTATAAAACCTGTAGCTTTGCTGGTTGGTGCATTTAAATCATATGATAATAGTGCTAAATACTTACCAGAATTAGAAAATACATAATTTCTCCCATGAAATAGTAATGGTAATGTTTCTAATGATTTAGCATTGTAAACGCTGTCGTATTTGATAGTTTCTTTTAAATCATTTCTCACAAACCAACCATTTACTACTATCATATTACCAGTTGAACTTATTTTCATTTCTTTCATTTCAGGAGCTGTATATCCGGTGGGGGGCCAAACATTTTTTTTTGCCAGTACTTTTCCGGTTTTTAAGTCCCAAATTTTAAGTGAACTCTGCCTGATAGCTGCTACTAAAAACGTGCAATCATCTGGTATCCCGATAAAAAAGGCTCCTTCGTTATTATCTTCGAGGATATTAAGGGTATCATAAGTTGCAGCATCAAAAATGGTGACTTTGTTATTTGCCGCACAGACTATGTAGCGTCCGTCTTTCGACCATTTTACGTCTGTTATATCCTTTTGTTTTGTATGGTCGTTTTCAAGCCATAATTTCTTTACGATGCTTCCCGTTGCTACTTCGAGTATATCGATATAATAACCTCCTGCACTTGCTATATACTTGCTGTCAGGCGAGAAGCAAAAAGCGTTAACATCGTTTGTTGGCGTCAGCCAGACCATATCTTTGTATTTTGTCTGGGACGTGGCATCGAGCGAAAGCAGCAGCCCTATTACTGCCGTCAAAGTTAAAAACATCTTTTTCATTTCAAACCATCATTTCAATAATTTGTAAATGCTTATACTATTATGACACATTTTTGGCGAAAAGGTCACAAAATAATTTTCTTCTTAAATACTTTTTTATTTGTAAATTAATAAATTCTTTTGAAATTGCATTATGGATAATAACGAACAAAAGAAATTTGTTATTGGTTATGATGAGTCTTTCAAAATACTCATGACAGGCTATTTCGGTAAATTTGCAAAAGTCATTACGGATTATGAAATAATTGATTTGCCTAAACGTGTTGATTTACTTGTTATAGAAATAAATGAACCGATTACACCTTATGTTGAGATTTTGACCTATTTCAAACGTTTCAATATTGTAGAATTCAAATCCGAAAAGGACAGATTCAATATTCGGGATGACCTTTATCGAATTGGAATATATATAGGAGGAGTGCTTTTGAAGGAACTTGAGGCAGATTTGAGCAATACTACATTTACGCTTGTATCAAGCATAAGACCAACGAAATTATTAAAACAATATAAAGCCAAACAAATTCGTCAAGGATTATATGTTATTGAAAATATTTCTGTAATTCCGGTTTATATTGTAGTACCGGAAGATTTGGAATTAAATTATGAAAAGGAGGTAAGTTTATTAAAGGAATTCACGAGCAAAAAAGACCGCAGAGAATATCTATTGGGCTTACTTACAAAGAACGATGAGATAGCTGATTATGAAAATTTGCTTAGAATAGCATCAATACTTTATTCATTAGAAATGTCAAAAATAATAAAACAGGAAGGGCTTATGAATACATTAGAAAGAAATTTCAAAAAGGCAATAAAAGAATTGGGTTACGACCAGGAATTCTTGAAGATTGGACAAGAGCAGGGAATGCAGCAGGGAATGCAGCAGGGAATGCAGCAGGGATACATTGAAGGAGTTGAAAAAATAGCACAAAATTGCCTGATGCGAGGCTTTTCAATAGAAGAAATAGTACAATTAACCGGCTTAACGAAGGCACGTATCAAAAAGTTGAAAGAATTAACAGGCAATTAAAGATACATGCATTAGTTTAAATATAAATTCGTATTGAATATAACCCTTGAGACTGACTCTCAGTGAGGTTGCCTATCTTTCCACAAACAGCTTAAAATTATTAAGCCAGTTCTGGGTTTGCTTTTTGAACATTCCCGGCATCAATATTCCCATTAATTTTGGAATTATGCCATGAAACTTTGTATATTCAATCTCACTTTCAAGGATACTTCTGTTCTCATTGAGCTTTTGAAAACGATTAGTCATTGTATTGTTCATGTGCTTATGCTCATAGAGAGCAGAGAATTCATTGGGCAAATCATTCCTGATTATTGTTTCGATGAGTTCAATTATATGCTTACCCTGCTTATACACGATTCTGGACTTAGCTCCGGCAGAACCTACTTCTCCGCTTATATGCTCAAGACTTTGGAATCCTCCCTGCCATTTCGGGAAATTATCTGTATCCACAAAAAGGTCGACAATCCTTTGCAATGGCGCTTCTATTTCAATTGTACATGTAAATTTCATAAATTATATTGAGTCCTATCTAAAAAGCAAGAATTGAATTCCAAAGTACAACTTTGGAATTAGAATGTCCTTCATAATTCTCATTCCAAAATCCGGTTTTGGAATGTAATTTTCACTTAAAATGCTTTTTAGAGTGGATTCAAACTTTTATTCAATTCTTCTTGACTAATGAGACAACATCATTCCCATGAATGATATATTTAAACCCTTCTAATCAATTTCAAATTAGCTTATCTTACTCCGAAATCGATGAACCATTCTACTCCAAGGAAGGTTTCATAAGTACCGATACGTAACTCCGTAGGGTCAAACAATAATTCGAGACCCTTCACACCACCGAATATTCCAAAACTGGAAATTGGGAACCATTCGGCTCCAACTGAAGCTGATAGTGAAGTAGTAGTTTTCTGGTATGTTTCAATTTCCGTACTACTGAAGGATTGTTTAGATACAGTTTGACTTTTAAATGAAAATGCACCCATGATAAATGGTTTGAATGACCGGTTTGCAGCCAGGAAATATTTTGCAAATGGAGTAAAAGCTACCATTGTACTTGCCTGAATATCTTTGTCATTACCGGTATCGTAATATACTCCTAATTTTAATCCAACATGAAGGGTATAATCAATAGCATAAATCAAATGAGCGCCATATTGTTCGCTACTTGACATTGATACGCCAAGCCCAACATCGTCAAAAGGAAGTTTTTCTTTCTTGGCTTCGGGTTTTTTCTCATCCTGGGCTATTGTTGGTGAAATTGCACTAAAGAGCATTATCATAATACAGAAAATTTTAATTAGGCTCGAATTTTTCATTATTTCTCCTTATAGTTACTAATTTAAACAAATAAATCATCAATAAATTTCAAAAAAACCAACTTTCAATTTATCACAATATCCGCAATATGCAAAATATTATTTTGAGAGGTTCGAATAAATGGAAGAAAGTCATTCGTAAGCGTAGTGAAGAATCCAGTTCCCAAGCGGGTTATGGATTCTGAAAAAAAGTTACCAATGACAAAATTATCAATGCTTTATGTATTAGAAACTTATAGGTTCAAAATTTATCCAAGAATAAACAATTAGAGAAATCCCCCCTACCCCCCTTTTTCAAAGGGGGATTGAAGAATATTTTTCTTATCCCCCTTTGAAAAAGGGGGGTAGGGGGGATTTCTCTTGAATTTGTCATAATATATTTTTTAATGACCAGTATTTTGCTGTTCAGAATAACAAGGTTACTTCTTACACTAATGCAAAACTTTAAATTTAAAAATTATTAACTTCCTACCTGCTTACCAATACTTTTTTCCTGATTTCATTTCCATTAATAAATACACTAATAAAGTAAACACCGCCAGATAAATCCTTGCAGTCTATTTTTGCTTTACCGGCTTGGAGCGCTACCAAACGAATGTTGCGACCATAAATATCGTAAAGTTTCAATATAGAATTTGATGGCTCATGAAATTCAACAAAAAGAAATTCAGATGCAGGATTTGGATAAATTTTTAAATTACTTTCCTGATATTCGTAGCCAACTCCTGTTATGACAATATTGAGTGTAACCGAATCTTTGCAACTGGTATTGAAATAATTTTCAATCAGCTTGATTGCGGCATTACCAACCGATTTCCATTGAATGATTACGGAATCAGCATCTGTTTTTCCTAAGATGGTTCCGCCGGTCACAAACCATTTATAATCGAGTTTGATATCAGGTTTTGCTTCACGGAATACGGAAAAATCATTCAGTTGAACATTTTGATTCCCGGAAATTACTGGTGTTGGCAATGGATTTATTGTAACATTTAAAGTCACTGAATCCTTATTTCCGTTCGAATCCAATGTTTGAAGTAATTGAAGAATCCCACCACCTGCTTTACCCCATGTTACATAAACAGAAGTTCCGATAGATGAACTAATGATAGTGCCTCCGGTAGCGGTCCATAAATTTGAAATACCTTGTTTTGGAGTAGTTGTATAGATTATTGAATTACCTTCGCAAACACTTGAAGAACCTTGAATAGTAGGAGTCGGGCTGGGAGTGATTTGAACGATTACCTTTGAGGAATCCTGGCACCTGCTGGAGGTAATTTGCTGAATAAGGGTAACTGTGCCTGATGCTCCTGTACCCCATTTAACGACAAAAGCAGAACCGGAAGAAGAGCCAATCATCGAGCCTCCGCGGACTGACCAAAGGCTCTTTACTCCTTGTGGTGTATTAGTTGTGTATGTCTTTGAAGAATTTGCCTGGGCGAGAGTCGGACCGCTTGCAGAGACTGTTGGCTTGGGATTGATATTCACCTGGATAAATGCCGTATCCGGGCAATTGGTTGCTTTATTTCTCTGGATAAGAGCTACAGAGCCAATTCCGGCTACTCCCCAACGTACCTGTATTTTATCAGTATAAGAATCGCTTCCAACAATTGAACCACCGATGACCGACCAGAAAATTGAAACGAATGGGTCATCGTTACTTAAATATTCTTCAGAACTGTTCTCACATGCCGAAATCGAACCGGTGATTTTAGGATTTGGTTTTTGGTAAATCGTTAAATCGGTTCCGTTGTCCGAGCCTGTTGTCATTGGGCTAATCCCAATAACGCGAACACGGTATCCGGTTCCCTGCTTCGTCGTTTTTTTAATAAACCCGTATATTATACCGGAAGTCGTGCCATCAATACATCCGAGTGTATCCGGCTTTGAAAAATTACCCAACTCATTCGACATTAAAGCACAGAATTGATTATTGCTATTGAACTGTTTTTGGACCGTAAAAGGCACTACAATTTGAGTACCGGGGCAGTAAGCGCTTCCGGCAAGTTTCAATGTTGTGATTTCAAGAGGCTTTGGTTCATAAAGGATTGAGTTATCGAAAATTTCCCTAACAAATTGAGGCGACACCAACACTGTTGCTGCCGAATTAGGTTCGCTGCTCGAGGGGCTTACCGCTAAATCCGGAGAGAGTTTGTAATTTGCATCACTGGTTTTATGGAAATAATCGAAAATATACACATTCTTTGGAAAAGTACCGAAAATCGGGTCGATACCGTTTGCTAATGTATCTTTCATCCATCGTGCAAAGCAGTGCGATATGAATGACTGCTGGTCGTTAGTCATCGATGCAACAAGCGGCGGATTAGTCCAGACAACAAAATAATTATCAGGGTTATCTTTCATTTTATTTATTATTGCCCGCATGTGATATTGATAATTCCAATAAGTTTTTTTTATTGGTGTATCCATATCTCCCGGATTTCCCCATTCATTAATTTGGGATGATGTATAGTTAGTTTTTATAACTATTATTTTTTGATTTGCTATATATGAAGTGATATCTGCATTTGCATCGGTATTATTAAATATATTATGCCAACGGTACCATTCATTTGATGCCGGATTAGCGGGCCATGTACTTTCGGATAAGGTACATGCATCAGAACCGGAATAATTATGAGTCAGGTTATAAGACGATATCTGGCTTGGTACGCTGGTTGGGCTGCCATTAGGTCCCCAAATTGCCGTACCTACCGATAAATGAAGGAAAATACCGCTTCGATATTTGCCGGTTTGGCAGGGTACCTGCATTGCCAAAGTTAAAAATAAAATAGGTATAAGTAATTTTTTCATAAGAACACCTCTATATTAAATATATTTATTTAATGGAAAATTTAAATATATAAGGGGGCTTCTAAAAATTGTCATTCTGAGTGAAGCGAAGAATCCAGTCTTCTTTAAAATCAACAAGATAGATTCTTCGCTTCGCTCAGAATGACAGTCTAAATTGAATTTTTAGAACCCACCATAAGAAAAACCTTTTTAATCCTTAATATTAGTGTCAAGATGTTTTAACATTTCGATTATTGTTGGAAAAGTTAATAAATCTTTATGCCTTAGCTTGAGAAAAAGCGATAATTCGTGCAAAGTCTGCTCTTCCGAATCTGAAATCATCGATGTTAAATAACTTCCTGATGAATTAGCGATATAGGCTCCAATTGCAATTAAGGATTTCTTAAAATAAACAGCTTCCTTTGAGTCGATACGACCGATAAGGATTTGCGAGATTTCCTTTAATCCGTTCCTGATTTCCGAACTATCGAACCTTTTCGTACTGAAAGAATCAATTATTTGAGTACCGATTGAATCTAATATCTCAACAATAAGCTGATTGCTGAGAAGTTTGGAATTATCACAAATCCGGCGAAGAGCCATTATTTCGTTTTTGTCAACCTTGCCATCTGCCCCTGCAATTTCAAAAAACATCCAGAATACCGCTTCTTGTAGTTTAAACCATTCATCATTATTAAAAACTTCTCTAAAACTCATTTCAAACCATCTATTGTTATTTTTGTTAATTTTAAAATTACATTTTATTTATTATTTATCAAAACTTTTTTTGACTGTTCTTTTATTTAGCTATAATTACAATTTATCGTCTTGTTATAGATAAAATTTTTTTCTAAATAAGATTTAGGTTGAAAAATCGTCAAATCTATTTTTAGAATATCACGATTTGTAGTATTTTATAATTTATTTTCCCGGGTTTTTAGTAAAACCCATTTATAATAAAAATAAAAATTAAGCAAGTTATATGGATTTTGATGTAGTAATTATTGGTGCAGGAGTTGTCGGATTAGCGGTTGCATCAAAGCTTTCCGAAAATAGACGCACACTCGTTATTGAGCGTCATAACTCCTTCGGCAGGGAAATTAGCTCGCGTAACAGTGAAGTGATTCATGCAGGGATTTATTATCCGACCGGCTCATTGAAAGCCAGGTTATGCCTTCCCGGAAAATATAAACTTTACGAATGGTGTATAAGAAAACAAGTTCCTTTCAGGCGTATTGGTAAATACATCGTTGCAGTTAATCAGGAAGAAGAAGCAGAACTCGAAAGGATATATAATCAGGCAAAAGAAAACGGTGTTGAAGATATCGAAAAGATTACAACTGCTCAAATTAATGCCGAAGAACCAAATTTACGTGCTATTGCAGCGTTATGGTCGCCATCTACAGGAATTATCGATACACATCACTTAATGAAAAGCCTTCAGGAACAAGCAGAATTAAACGGTGCTGATTTTGCCTGGAAGCACAATCTTTTATCAATCGAAAAGCAGGGTTCAGGCTATTGTTTGGAAATAGCTTGTCCTGATGATTCGGCAATAAAAATATCAACTCAAATTATCATAAATTCTGCCGGGCTCGATTCTGATACCGTTGCTGCAATGGCAGGTCTGGATTTGGATTTATATGGCTACCGGCTTCATTATTGCCGTGGTCATTATTACAGGATAACATCCGGCAAAAAGGATTTGGTGCATCATTTAATATATCCTTGCCCTCAAAAATCACTTTCCGGATTGGGTATTCATATAACTATCGATTTGAACGGGGAACTTAAATTAGGACCCGATACTCAGTATTTGGGAACAAGAATTCAGGATTATTCAATACCCGAAATACTAAAGGAGAAATTTTTTAAAGCAGCATCGAGGTATTTAAAAGGACTCGAACCCGATGATATATTTCCCGACCAGGCAGGTATTCGTCCGAAATTGCAGAGTGAGGGCGGTGTTTTCAGGGATTACATAATCAGTGAAGAATCCGAAAAAGGATTGCCGGGTTTTGTGAATTTAATCGGCATCGAATCACCTGGCTTGACTTCATGCCTTGAGATAGCCGATATGGTAGAATCTTTGATTTAGGTATTATATAATTTAATCATACTTAGAACAGACAAAAATGTCTATTCTACCTTTATTTTAAAAGAATAGTAGGTCAGACATTCTTGTCTGACGCTTCAATCTATCCTTGTAATACACCCGGTAATAAATTTTGCTTTTAACTATATAAATAATTGAAACATAAATATATGTAAAACGTATTATATTTGTAATGGAATATTCATTAATAATTTATAAGAATAAACGATGAATAGTGACGAAATTAAGCAATTGGTTAAAGAGAAATACGGTTATATTGCTCTTAACAGTATAAAACCCGAAAGCTCCTGTGGCTGCGGATGCTCCGATAAGGACTATCCGGGATTGAATTATAAAATAATCGATGACGAATATCATACCCTCGAAGGATATATTCCCGATGCCGATTTGAATTTGGGTTGCGGGTTGCCGACGGAATTTGCAAATATTCGAATAGGCGATACCGTACTGGATCTGGGTTCCGGCGCCGGTAATGATGTTTTTGTTGCACGTCAGATTGTTGGTGAGACCGGCAAGGTTATCGGTGTCGATATGACAGATGAAATGCTCGCCAAAGCAAATGCAAATAATTCAAAAATCGGATTTCGCAATGTTGAGTTTCGAAAGGGTGAAATTGAGTCTCTTCCGGTCGAGGATAATTCCTTCGATGTTGTAATCAGTAATTGTGTTCTTAATTTAGTGCCTGACAAAAGCAAGGCATTTTCGGAGGTTTACAGAGTATTAAAGTTTGGTGGACATTTCTGTATCTCCGATATAGTATTAAATGGCGAGCTGCCGGAAGGCTTGCGCGAAGCAGCGGAAATGTATGTGGGATGCATTTCCGGCGCTCTTGAAAAGGATGATTATTTGAATAAGATTAAAGGTTCGGGTTTCCGAAAAATCGAGATAAGAAAAGAAGAAAAATTGGGTTTTCCCGATGAGTTGCTTTTACGTTTTATAAATTCAGATGAACTCGAAACTTTCAAAAAATCCGGTTCAGCAGCTTACAGCATAACAGTTTATGGTGAAAAGTAAAAATTAAATTTTATATTATTTCTCTTTAATACCAAGTTGCATTCGAACAGACAAGGGTGTCTGTTCTACTAAAAACAGTAGAACAGACATCCTTGTCTGTTTGAACGCAAATTAGTTTGATACTTTCGAACGGTTTTTCTTATTCTTCTTTCTGTTCTCTACTATTTCCCTTGCCATTCTAATTGCTTCGATACAGCTCTCAGTCTTTGCAACACTCAATCCGGCTATATCGAATGCGGTTCCATGCCCCGGCGAAGTACGAACAATGGGCAGCCCTGCTGTAACATTCACTGCATCGCCGCCGGAAATCAATTTGATAGGTATTAATCCCTGGTCGTGATACATAGCCAAAATCCCATCAAACATTTTATGCATCCCCAAACCAAAAAAACCGTCAGCCGGAAATGGTCCCGATGCTGTGATGTGCATTGAACGAACTTCAATTATTGCCGGTGCAATATAATCAATTTCCTCGATTCCGATTGAGCCGCCTTCTCCTGCATGAGGATTCAATGCCAGCACGGCAATCTTAGGTGTCTTTATATTCAAATCCTTAACAAGCCATTGATTAAATACCTTCAGGTTATTAATAATTAGGCTTTTCGAAATTTCCCGTGCTACATATTTTAAAGGTAAGTGAATGGTAGTAAGTCCCATACGGTTTAAGCCGGAAGCAAGAATCATTAAGGAAGACTTAGCATAACAGGTTGCGGTTATGAACTCTGTTTGTCCGGGATATTTCCACCCGCAAAGATAAAGAGAACTTTTGGAGACCGGCATTGTTACGATAGCGTCGAATTTGCCTTCTATTGTTTCCTGAATGGCAAGCTCAAGTGACTGGGAAGCAAGTCTGCCGGCTTTTTCGGAAATTTCGCCGAATTCAATTTCATGGAAGACTGAACATGGGAGTATTTTGCAGGTTTTCGAACCGATTTTTACATCATTTTTTATTACCTTAATAGGAAAATTTATTTGAGCGGCATAATTTTTCAGGACCTTTAAATGAACTGCAATCGTAAATTCAACATCGTTCCAATCCTCTAATTGTGATATGTAATCGATTGATTTGAGTAAAACTTCGAGTCCGACGCCATTAGCATCGCCGCAAGTGCAAATTATTTCCATTTATCGCTTCCTTTTCTTTTGCCGGTAGGAATTAAGTAGAATACCTACCATAGCAAGGTTCGTTAAAATAAAAGTTCCTCCGGAACTCAAAAAAGGTAATGGTATACCCATTACCGGAACTAAACCGATAACCATACCTATATTAATGACGGAATGATATAATAGAATTGATGCAAAGCCTATTGCACAAACGCTAAAGAAGGGACTATCGGAATCATAAGCTATTCTGATTGCCCTCATAATCAATGAAATAATCAATGCAATGACGAGGAAGGCACCGATGAAACCGAATTCCTCCGCCGGAACAGAAAAGATAAAATCAGTCCATTGCTTTGGAATATACCTTAACTGTGTTTGCGTACCGTGCAGGAATCCCTTCCCGTAAAGTCCTCCGCTGCCAACTGCAAGCTTCGATTGAATTACGTTGTAGGCTTTGCCACGTGGGTCGCCTTCGGGATTGACGAACGTTTCGATTCGATTTCTTTGGTGAGGCTGAAGCCGTTCAATTACTAATGGAGTCGAGTACCCAATCCCTATGAATATAACAATTGCTGCCACAGTAATAGCTGTTCGTTTACGAAATAAAACGCAGAGCAAAGATAAAATCGCCAATGCGATAAAGAAATAAAGATTGCCTATAAGAGCTGTTAATAATATTATTGGAAGGCTGACAATAAAAAATATAACAAATAAATCAAATCCGCACCAAACCATTATTCCTAATAATAAACCTAAGAAAACTGTTGCCGAACCGAAATCCGGCTCTACAAGTATTAAAGCCATTGGAATAATAATTAACAGAATAACAAAAGCAAAATCCCTTATTGTCCTGATATCAATTCCTTTTTGCGAGAGGAACCGTGCGATAGCCATTGTCGTACCTATTTTCGCAATTTCCGAAGGTTGAATGGTAAAACTGCCGAAGTTAATCCAGCCCTTTGTTCCGGCAGTTACTTCACCTTTAACCAGCACTAATACTAATAATGCAATGGATAATCCATATAAAAAATAAGCTAAAAACCTGATTACTTTCTCAGGAATAAACATTATCAAAACCATTACACTAAGACCAAGAAGGCAGGCGTACAGTTGTTTTGAAAAAGTATGACTCATATTGCCGGCTTCCATAGTCGTTGAATAAACGAATGTTGCGCTGTAAACCGACAGTAATCCTAAAGTACAAAGTAGAATTGTTATAAAGAATGTCGTCCAGTCGAAATTTGCGCCAGGCGGCTTCTGCAATATGAAAGTATAGTCTTTTGCCAATACTTACCCTGTTATCCTATCGAAAGCTTCTTTATACTTTCTATATGTACCTTCGGCAACGGAATCGGGCAGTTCAGGAGGCGGAGGTTGTTTGTTCCAGGAAATTGATTCTAAATAATCCCGGAGAATCTGTTTATCGAAATTAATTTGCGGTTTGCCGGGAGCGTACTCTTCCCTAAGCCAGAAGCGGGAAGAATCGGGAGTCAGAACCTCGTCAATCAAAATAATTTCACCGGAAGGCAACCGTCCGAATTCAAACTTGGTATCTGCTAATATGATATTCTTTGATTCCAGATAATCCCTGCCAAAAGTATAAAGAGCAATGGCTTTATCCCGAAGCATATTTGCTGTTTCGAGCCCAAGTATTTCGGCTGCCTTAGCAAAATCAATATTCTCATCGTGCCCTTCGTCGGCTTTGGTTGAAGGTGTAAAAATGGGATTTGGCAGGCGGTCGAATTCTATTAATCCGTTCGGTAGAGGGATAGAGCAAATGGTCCCTGATTTTTTATATTCCTTCCAGCCTGAACCTGCTATATATCCCCGAACTATAAACTCGACCGGCAGTGGCTCTGCTTTTTGTACAAGCATAGAGCGTCCTTCTAACTGTTCTGCATAAGGAGCAAGAGCAGCAGGGTATTTCGTAACATAGGTTGAAATCAGGTGATTTGCAATTATATGGTTCGTTTTATTAAACCAGAAAGCCGATATAAGATTTAAGATTTTTCCTTTTTCGGGTATTGGTCTTGTCATTACGACATCGAAAGCCGAAACTCTATCGCTTGCAACAATTAATAAATAATCATCGATTTCGTATATTTCCCTTACTTTACCCTTTTTTATGGGTTCAATTCCCTCAAGTTTTGTTTCGAAAATTGCTGACATAAAATTTCCTTTATAAATTACATATTACTGATTAACATATTGAAATAATATTGACCGTAAGCGGTAATAACAAAATAATACTGATACAGCCCTATCAAACTCCCGCAAATAGTAGCAAGAAGTACATTGCCTATAATATAAACTTTGCCAGCCAGTACATCGAAAACTACTGCCGAACACCGCAGGAAACGGAACCATACCCATAATGTCAATATCAAAAATAAAATTGCCGCTACCCAGATTTGGGAAGGCGAAACGACTAAAAGCCTAATTAATACCACAGATAATGGCAGCAATCCCAACATTGGAACTGCCGACCATATTGATATTGTGAAGGCATCGGCAAAATTTATTCTTGCCCGGATAAAAAATGCAATTACTCTTAAAAATAAAGAAATCATTAAAAATATTAAGATGAATATCACAGAAACAATGAACATTAACAGCTCCGGCATCCATACTAAATAGTATATATACTCGAGGATATCATTACTTGGTACAAAAAGCTTGAAAAAATAATCGGATAAGAAATTATTCCTGTAATAATATAAAATTGTAGATACGAATATACCTATTGTAAATGAAATAACAATACTTAAAATGACGGTTTGCAGTGATGACATTATTCTCTGGTCCCGCACATCGGCATAAAAATTATACGGACGCAGCAATGAGCGGAAAAGGTATTCCCTGAACCTGCGGAATCGATTCCCCATAAATCCGATAATCAATGCAAGAAGAATGCCGAAAATGATAAAAATCACAGGTGTTTTTTCATAATAACTACCCGCATTAAGCAGAGGTTCTTTCTCTTCGTTGAACAAAGCCTTGACCATAAAGAATGTTAGTCTCTGCTGGCGGTATCTATCGACCATTCCCGAAGGATTAAGGTACATATCCGAATAATTTGTAACCATTGAGGGATTATTTGCCCGGTAATCGTTATATGTATTAATTATTGCACCGAAAATTCTCGAATCTGAAGAAATTTTATAAAGATTACGAATAAAGTTCGATTGAGCCTCGATGGAAAGCGGGTCGGAATAACCATTCGAATTATCCGGCTGGATTGTAGTCCCAAATGATAAAAAGACCGGCTTAGTGCTTAAGCTGGCAAGTGAGACAGCAAGGTCGTTCTTTATCCTGTTTAAATCCCTTACATTTCCTCGCGTAACCAGTCCGACAAAGTCGCAGAAGGAATTATCGAACCGGCTGGAGCCTATGTAACCGATTTTATAGATTAAGTTTGATGTTCCGTTTCGGAAATTATCAAAAATGGCGGAAAGAAAACTTTTGCCTTCCTCGGTATATTCTTCGCTGCAATCGCCGATGCCATAACCCAGAACACAGGGATGAGTATCATAGTTGAATAAAATCTGCCTGGAATTATTTTTCATCCGGACTTTTATTTCATCCAGATTGAGAATTTGCGAAGGCACGTTATAAAGGGGAAGCTCAATCATTGCATACAGCCCATATTTATCGCACAGATGCACCAAATACGGATGAGCGCTCGAAAATTTGAATCGAACTGTATTAGCGCCCAATGTTTTAAGTGCAACAATATCCTTTTCCATTCTATCAATCGAAAGGGTTTGCTCGGAACCGCCATAATCCTCGATATAAGAACAACCCTTCAATAAAAACGGCTGATTATTAATCATAATATACTGGATTCCTTCTTCCTGCTTGGTCCTGATTTGACGGAATCCAATATCGGTATGGTAATCATCGATGACAACGCCGTTTCTTTTGATTTTAACAACCAAATCATATAAAAACGGGCTGTCGGTAGTCCAGAGCTCAGGTGAATGCACAGTTATAGGCATATCGACATTTACGGTACGCTCGGATTCGATGTCGATTTGCCGGGTTGTGGCAGCAGCAACGGGTTCGCCGGTTTTTTTATTAATGCTTGTTTCAATTGTAATGACAGCTCTAGAAAGAGCTTTTGCTTTTCCTGAATCGATTTGCTGCCCGGGTAATCCGGAGCGCTCTATACCGCCCGAGCATATATTAACCGTTGTTTTTAACTCACAAACTGAAAGATTATTCGAAAGATTCATTTTATGCTTAACGGCATTAATCCAAATACTTGGTGTACCGACGAGCAGAATATCGCGAATAATCCCGGTTAGTACTTTTTTTCCGTTCGGAATCTGGTTTTTAATTTGACCGGCTGCATAAGTAGCAGGGGAAACGATTAATTTAATATTATTAACTTCCGATGAAATCATTTGTTGGGGGATTCGAACCGAAAGCGGGGTCATACCGCCAAAGTAACTTCCAATATAACGTTCATTAATAAAAACCCTCACCTGGTCGTCGACTCCAAGGAAATATAAATGCCATGTATAGCTGCCTATATATTTCTTTTCTATTTTAATAGTTGTTTTGTAGGTAACATCCCGCTCCTGTTCTTCTCCAAATGGTAAAGTAACCTGCTCCCAATCGATATCATTTATTGTGCGTTCCCATTTCCCGGATAAATTCTGAACGAATCTTTGGTCGGATGGGACAAGAATCCTGAGTTGTTCTTTTGTCAGCATAGGTGTACCGGCAAATGCCGGTTGAATTGCTGCGATTGATAAGATTAATGAAGTTATGGAAAAGAATAGAAGGAATATTAAATTTTTTGAAATTAATTCAGCGAAGTTAATATTTTGATTTAATTTTGAGCTATGGTCAATCAACGGAACAAAGGATGAACTCTTATTACTATCTCCATACTGACATTCAATTGAATAAAATTTACCACAATCCATTGAAATTAAATCTTTTATTTTCGCCATTTAAAAACTCCGGAAATTTATGTTTTTATTTAAATATTGAAATTAATAATTTTTGTCCTTAAATAGAATCTTTTTTTATGCCAAGAAAAATGTCATTCTGAACGAAGTGAAGAATCCATTCCCAATGCTGATTCCGGATTCTTCACTTCGTTCAGAATGACATTCTTCTTTAAATATACCGGATTGCCGCTTTGCAAAGATTCGATTACAGCAAAAGTAGTCAAAGTAGCAGCTTTTATTTCATTATATGGAATTGGCATCAGTCCACCTGATTTAATAGCATCCAACATAGCCTTTACTTCTTCGCGATGCCCTTTCTTTCCGTCAAACTTCAGCTTTTTCATTTTCCCAGCCGAAAAAAGTTCGACTGTTGTGAAGTTATCCATTATGGCTGTTTTCCTGCCGCAAAAAACTGAAAAATATTCTTTAGGCAAGGAAGAATCACCATTTGCCAGGTATTCAATATTACCTGCTGAACCATTTGAAAATTTAATCATTATAATAACATTATCCCTATTGACGGCTTCGCGGTTTTCACCGGAAAGCTGCTCTGCATAAACCTTAATTGGCAATTCACCGGTTAAGTAAATCATACAATCAACGAAATGGCATACTTCGCCGATAATTCTTCCGCCTTGCCCGGGAAAATTGAGCCAGTGATTCTTCGGTATAAATCCCGCATTTACCCTGTAAGACATAGCCATTGGTTCGGAATATCCATTGAAGAATTTTTTTATTGCACGGAATGAATCCGAAAAACGGCGGTTGAATCCTACCATAACCTGTCCATTATGAGCGTTAACAGCAGCATCGATTGCTTCTAATTGTTCACGATTAATGGCAAACGGTTTCTCGACGAAAACGGGTTTCCCTGCTTCAATTGATTTTATTACATAATGCGAGTGACTGTCATGCTTCGAGGCGCAGAAAATCAGGTTAGCAGCACTTTTTTCAATTATTTCATCCGAATCGGTCGAGAATGTCGAAAATCCGAATTTCGAAGCTACTGATTTGGCATTTGCGGGAGTAGCTGTTGAGACTGATGTTAGCTCGCATCCTGATTCCTTCAGAGTGGGAAGTAAATAGAATTGAGCAAAGTTACCTGCTCCGACAAATCCAATTTTGATGTCATTATGAACCTTAGCAGCCTTTGTATTTATAACTGATTTGACTTGAGAAACAGCGTTCTCACCATATTTCAGGAGTATGCCTAAATAATGTTCTTTAACTTTTCCGGTAATTAAATCATAAGCATCGGTTGCTTTCTCAACATCGAAAATATGGGTTGTCAAGGCTTTAACATCAATTTTTTTACCGGCAAGCAAGTCAACAAATGCCTGCATATTCCGGTTTTCCGACCAACGTACATATCCTACCGGGTAATCGAAACCAAGCTCTTCATATTGAAGGTCGTATCTTCCAGGTCCATAACTGCATGAAATTTTCAATTCCAATTCTTTTTCGTAAAAGGGGCTTCTCGGCACATTCATTCCAACAGCCCCGACAACAATTACCTTTCCCTTCTTGCGGGCAATTTTCAAGGCTAATTCCAGCGGTTGATTCGATTCGGTGCCTGCTGTGAGTATTACAGAATCGCAGCCGATACCGCGTGTGAAGGATAAAATATTATTGATGGAATCACTATTACTTGGGTAGCATTGTTCGCAGCCTGATACTATTGCTTGCTCGAAAAGAGCCGTATTTATATCTAATCCTACAACACGGCAACCTGATGCTTTGAGCAGTTGAACCGTAATTTGTCCGATTAATCCCAGACCGATAACCGCTACTGTTTCTCCTAACCGGACATCAGCCTGGCGCACGCCTTGCAATGCAATGATTCCTAAAGTAGTAAAAGCGGCATCCTCGAGCGTTACAATTTCAGGTATTTTTATTGCTAAATTTTTCGGTATGGAAATAATTCCGGAATGAGTTGCTAATCCTGCTCCTGCGCATGCAACGCGGTCGCCCGGAGCAAATTCATCGCAGGTGGATTCAATAACGGTTCCGCTGGCGCTATAACCAAGTTGTTTGTATGATTCGAGTTTGGTTTGTACTTTATTTATTGTAGATGCTAAACCTTCTTTTTTCAAATTATTCAATACGGTTCTTACCTGTTCGGGTTGCTTGCGTGCGCGCTCCAGAAGCGAAGATTGAGAATTTTCCACTGATGTTTTTTCGGTACCTGCACTAATTAGAGAGTAAGCAGTGCGGACTAAAATTCCATTACTATGGCAGTTCGGTGCAGGTAGTTCCTCGACCGATATTTCCCCGCTTCTCTGATGTTGAATAACCTGAAGCATTATTTTGTTATTTTTAATTATAAAATAAAATACTAAATTATGATTTTTTAACCAGAGTTCAATCAAGTCCGGCATATCAAAACAAAAAAAGCCGTCTTTTGCAGAAAACGGCTTTCTTAGTAAGAAATTCCAATTATTTCTTTTGCTGCGGTTGACCGCCCTGAGGCTGCTGACCTTTCTGTTGCGTCTTTGGCGAGGCTTTCGGTGCTGGCATATTAGGTGTGGCTGGGGTAGCAGGCAATTCAATGCCTTCGGTAACAGGACGGGCGCTATCCTGAATCTTGCCCACAAAAGCAAGATTAGCAACCAGACTAAGGAACATAATACCGGCAGCAAAGCCAATAGTGAGTTTAGTTAAAAAGTCGGCTGCTTTGCGAGTGCCTAATATTGAGCTGAATTGGCTTGTAAGACCGCCAAAACTCGATGAAATGTCACCTTTACCAGGTTGAAGTAGAACCAGCAAAACCAATAGTACGGATGCTATCAGCAATAATATGTAAGTTAATGTTAACATAATCAAATTCCAAATTTAAATTTCAAATTATTCGAACTTTAAAATTACGAAATTATTAT
Organism: Ignavibacteria bacterium; assembly: GCA_016844745.1. Lineage (GTDB taxonomy): Bacteria > Bacteroidota > Ignavibacteria > Kapaibacteriales > UBA2268 > JAERMQ01. The sequence continues at coordinate 22,734 of JAERMQ010000031.1, forward strand.
TATCTTTGCAAATAATTTTATTATGATAAAATGAAAGTATTCTTAAATCTTGTTGACCGTTACATTCTAAGGCTTCATTTGCCGCCTTTCCTTTTCGGATTTATTACGGTAATATTCCTGTTCCTGCTTCAATTTATCATCAGGTATATAGACGAATTAGTCGGCAAAGGATTATCGGAATGGATTATTATTCAACTTATTTTCCTTAATATAGCCTGGATGGTAGTACTTGCGGCGCCAATGGGCGCTCTGTTTTCCTCTCTGTTATCATTCGGCTCTATGTCCGCTTCGCATGAAATTACAATTGTTAAAGCAAGCGGCGGAAGCCTTTTGCGTATGATGATGCCGGTTATTATTGCCGGATTCGCATTATCATATTTCCTGTTCTGGTTCAATGATGCGGTATTGCCCGATTCTAATTACAAAGTGAAGGACTTGATGAATGATATCCGCCGGAAAAAGCCGACTTTTAATCTCGAATCGGGAATATTTTCAACTGAACTGGAAGGATATACGATTCTTGCAAGGCAGGTAGATTCGCTTTCCGGATTGCTTCGGGGAGTTACGATTTACGATAACACAAAATCCCCGAACCTGAATATCATTTCTTCCGACACAGGAAAAGTCGAGTTCTCGAGCGATATGTCGAAGTTAGTTATGACGCTGTTCAACGGCGAAATCATTCAAATGCCGGCAATGAATTCAATTTCCTATCGAAAAGTATTATTTAATAAATATCAGGCAAAGATTAATGCATCGGGATTCGCCTTCGAAAGAAGCAGCGGCGGTATGAGTTCCCGAGGCGACCGTGAGCTTTGCATAAAGGATATGCAGTTAATCGTTACGGAAGCCATGAAAAATGCTGCTGAATTGGACGGCAGGATAAATAATGAAATCAAAAGAAATTTTGAATCCCTGTTTTCATTCGATAATTCGTCTGTTGCTCCGCAAGTCAATCCGAGGTTCGATGAAAACAGCCAAAATACTACGAATTTATTAAAAAAGGATACTGTTAATAAGATTAAAAAAAGAAATCTCAAACCAAGACAAGATAAAGCAAAATCAATTGTTAATGCCGACCCGGAAGATTTTCATTTCAAAAGAAAAGTAAAGCCAAAGAAACAAAAACCTGATATAAAGCAAATAATGATAGCAGATTCAATCGCAGTTGCTAAGCGTCAGATGGCAATGAAGATGGGAAAAAATCCTGAAATAAATCCTCCGGAGCATACCGGACAGTTTAAACCACCGGAAAAAGCTATCGATACCTTCACAGCCAAGAGTCATGCGCTTAAAAGAATTACTTTTTTATATTCATCAATTTCATCGGATATATACCGGCAGCATGATTATAAATTGCATGCCGACCAATACAGGGTAGAAATTTATAAAAAATATGCGATTCCTTTTGCATGCCTGATTTTTATTTTAGTCGGCTGTCCATTGGGAATACTGACTAAGGGTGGCAATTTCGGGCTTAGCGCTGCAATTAGCCTGGCGTTCTATATATTTTACTGGGCTTGCCTGATTGGAGGCGAGAAGCTTGCCGACAGGGGATATATAACGCCATTCGTTGCTATGTGGGGTGGGAATTTCATAGTCGGGGTTATGGGAATTATATTATCTATCAAAGTGAGCAATGAATCATTCCGGCTGCCTTTTTTGAATAGGATACGGAAATTGAGAAGTAAGAAAAATTGGTGAAAAATGTCTGAACCACTGATTAGACGGAAAATGTCTGAACCACTGATTAAAGGATTACACTGATTTTTTAATCCGTGAAATCCGGTAATCCTTTAAATTTGTGATTTAGAAAATAGTTAAATAACTTAGTCAATGAAGTAATTAATATGAAATATCAAATAGTTATCGATACTAATGTAATTGTAACGTCCATGTTATCTAAAAAAGGAGCATCTTATAAATTAGTTGGGATATTTGATAAGGCTGAAAAATTTGACATTAATATTACTGTTCCATTATTTTTTGAATATGAATATGCCTTAAAGAAGCAAAATATAAATTATTTAAAAATTGAGAAAATTTTAGGCTATTTAGCCAAACATGCTAATCAAATTGACGTTCATTATTTATGGCGACCGTACTTACCGGATACTAAAGATGATTGCGTTCTTGAGGCTGCAATTAACAGTAGTAGTCAATTTATTATTACATACAATAAAAAAGACTTTAAAAACGTTTTTCAATTAGGGATTAAAATTGTTAATCCAAAAGAGTTTTTAGAAATTATCGGAGAAATATGATGAATACAATTTCTATTCCTTTAAGTGAAGCAATTTATAGTAAAGTAAAAGAAATTTCAGAAAAAGAAAATATATCAATAGAAAATTTCGCTTCGTCTGCAGTTACTGAGAAATTAGCGGTTTTTATATCTGCAAAAGATTTTTTTAAGAAAAGGTTACCTGATGTTACAAAAGAGGAATTTGAGCAAATTTTAGCCGAAGTACCGGATATTGAACCACCGGAATATGATAAGCTTTAGTTACCTTCCTAAGGCTTCTCTACCTTTGGAAGGTTTATTGTTAAATTTCAAAACATTTGAACTATCAATTAATTCTTTAAATCCGTGATTCAGACAACTATCTATGAAAAAGACATTTCTAAGCAGGGCAAAAGAAAAACCGATATACTTATGGATAAATTATTAGAATTAATTAAATTGAAACAAATAGTTGTAATGATAAATAATATCCAAAAATTGATAATTTTGAGTGCTCGATTTCATATAAAGGATGTAAAGAACCTAAAAAAGATCCATTTATCACAAAACTGTAATGTTTTAAAGGGATTTTTAATATTAAACCCAATGAATAAGAAAGGTAGTAGTTTTTAACAACAATTTCATATTCTTTAGTGCCCCCATTTAATAATGGCGCAGATCCTTTCGAATTCATTAAATCTGGAAAATTATTTATTAATGATAATTCAATACCGGGAATTATTTTGGATGAGATTGCAGGAAAGTATAGTATTCCCCTGATTGGTATCGAAATAAGATTATAACTCTCATCAAAGCTTGTATTAAAAATCTTTTTGCCATTTATGATGTTTGAAGTATCTACATCTGCTGATAAATTAAACTTAAAATAATCTAAACCGACATCTAATGAATAATAGGTGTCCTTAGAAATTGCATATATCTTCCCAAAACTTATCCCTAATCCGTATGAATATTGTTTTGTAAACGTAATATGTTCCTTCCAATCTGATTCATATTTTATATTATTGAAGTTATAAGATATTTTTGGAATAATAATCCAATTCACTTGAGAAAATACTTCAGATACTGAAAAAAATACTATCATAATAAGAAGGATACTTTTCATGACTAATCTACCTTAATAAATGCTTTGAAATATTTGTTTGTATCGGACCTTATAATAATATAATACATACCAATTGGTAAATTATCAATTTGTATAGATGAGGACTGTAAATATTCAATATTTTTTTCATTTAATCTAAGCCATTCAGTATTAATTGTATAAAATAAATCACCATTTACCGAATAAATATCTAAGTTTTTACTAATGTTTAGTTCACCAGCAATTTTAATTGTAATAAAATTATATGAAGGACAAGGAATAATCTCAATATGTTCTATTAATTTAGAGCTGGTTACGATAATGTATTCGTTTGTAGTGTATATCTTGAATAATGAGTCGCTAAAGTCTATAAAACAATCAATCAAGCAATCTGATATACGCAATATACAACTATCACTACAAGTATCTGGAACCACCCATTTAAAGTCTGTAATATTAGAAGGAATGCTATCCTTGATAATTTTCCATTCCTTACCAGCATTTAAAGAAAATTCAATTTTTAGACATTCTATTGAAATGGTCTTCCATAAATTCCATTTTATAAGAACGGTATCTCCTGCTTTCCATTTCTCACCTCCATTTGGTGAAATGAGTGATAGCTTAACTTGGTCTAAGCTATCCTTACCAACTGAAAATATCCAGGTATCGCCATCGTTCCAATACATGTTTTCGTTTATTAAAGAAGCAATAACATAAGAACAATTATTCTCTACAACGGAATTTGCCAAATCATGAAGTGAACCTGGACCAAGCCAATTAATTTGTTTCAATATTTTTCCGGAAGTATCGATTTTTATTAGACAACCGTCCGAATAATATCCATGATGTCCATCAAAATTAATCTTCAAATTACCGGCAATTAAATAATTTTTATCAGAAGTTTCAATTATGCAATTCCCTTGACTATAACCTTGTGGATATGCATTGTCGGTTTCTATTGGTTGTTGACCATTATATTTTCGCCATATTAAATTGTAACTTTTATTTATTTTTAAAAATAGGACAAAATTTTTCCCCGAACTAATTAACGAATCTCCTTCAGTTCTACCTGTTATAACGTAATTACTATCAGAAGTAAAAATTGCAGAATTAGCATATTGACCTAATAAATCTCTATAAGCTTTCTGAAAAATAATTGTCCCATGTTTATCAATTTTTTTTATTCCAATATTCCGACTACTACCATCGGTACTATACACATCACCGATAGCTACAATTGAATCTCCCGAATCATTTAATTCTCGTGCATAAATAAATGAGTAGGCATCATCATAAGAAGTATCGATTAATAGCGTATCAAAAGTTGAATTCAATTTCAGAATCCATCCTCGATTCCCATTTTGGTTATATTTAATACCTGTAGCTATAAAGTTACCCTGTTTTGTTTCGTAAATATACTTTAACTCACTACCACTCCTGTCAAAATATTTACTGGAAATAGTATTACCATTTGTATCAATTTTAAGTATCCACCCTCCATTTGCTGAATCTAACCCTACAGCAATATATTTCCCTTCTTTAGTTTCAATTATATAATTAAGGATGCATCTTGAATTACTTGTATAATTTCTATTAAAACTTGTCTCTTTAAAATCAGTTTTTAATTTGACTATCCATCCATCCTGTTTTCCTTTTGTTGTATAAGTATTAAAGCCGCAAAAAATGAAATAATCATCTGAGGTTAATATGATCGAGGATGGTGACTGCGCGCCGGGAAGACTAAATATTTTTTCTTGAGAAAAAGTAATATCAAATGATGCAATAATTAAAAAAAAAGCAAAGACAATATTGAAGAATTTAGTTCTCATTTTTCCTCCGAAAAATTATTTTTGTTTTTTAAATAAATTTTATCAATAATACGCAAATAATTTGAAATTTCCAAAATTTATTTTCAAACATCATACTTTAATGAAAATATTTCCAAAACATTATAATAAATTTTCTGAAGGAACCGCATAAAGAAATAAAGTTACCAACTCTAAAATAATAAAAGGTAATTTAATTTCAGTTTGAACTTGAATATAAATTTGTCATTAATTGATAATAATATTTTAGTTATCAATAATTGTACAATATTAAATTCGGAAAGCGATTTATTATGCAAACAAATTAATTTGCTGAAGGGTACCTGCCGAACCGTCATTGCGCAGGAATGCACCACTCGATACGACTTCACCGGAGGGATTGTCGTAAAGGCTGCTTTTGAATGTAAATGCAGTATCCTGATTCTTCAAATACAAAGCCCCGATATTTTTCTGTTGTAAAGAATAAATGGCATCCTTGCCTGAATCGTCCTTAGTTAAAATTCCAAGATTTCCGAAAGCCGGGTCGGATTCATCAAGCCAGCCGTTTTTATCGGAATCGAATGCTGATAATTCAGAAAATCCGTTTCCCGTTGAAGTACCGAAAAGCTCTGTCCCGTTAGTAATCGCCCCGTCATTATTTCTATCCAATGTTAGGAAACCGCTTCCAAAACCAGGGAAGTTCATATTTTCTGCTTTACCGTCATTATTTAAATCGAATGTAAATTGCTTATCGGTAAGACGTGCAGCAGTTCCGTCAAAATTCACAACAAGCGGGTCTTGCTTGCGCGGCGTGCCTATCTGAATATTGAGATTACTTTCCTCGTAATGTTCACGGGTCATTTCGAGACTTAGGTTAAATTTGATTTCCTGACCATCCGCTGTTTTAATAATCCCGCTCGCTGAGAATTGCATTGATTCGGATTCGTAACGCATTACTGTTCTATTATATTCCAAACCGGCATCATTATTTTGTACATCGGGAACTTGAGGCGTTCCAACCATAGGATTGCCGGCATTCAGTTCCTCCCGCATTTTATTATATTTTGCCTGCTGTTTTTCAATATTTGCCTGTATTTTAGTGTAATCTGCTGTATGCAAGTCAATTTTTTTGCCAAGCAATATTTCCAGAAGGTCTTTTAATAATTTAATTTCCGGGTCAAGTTGCGAATCATCTTCCTTTGAAGTAGTTGAATTTATTGGTTTTAAATCAACTTTAGGCAAGGGAATCAAGGATTTAGCATTATTTTGGTTATTATTATTAGCTTTAATTTTACTTACAATAACCGGTGGAGGAAAATTCTTTGCAAAAGAATCAAGCATTTTCGGCAATCCAAAAAATTGATTGTTATTCAAAAATTTAGTATTTACAGAATTCAGGACTGCCGGTGAGCCGGTTTTTTTGGACTCAACTGTTTGGCTTTGGTTACCACTCCACATTGTTAAGGTTTCCTTAACTTCCGTATAACTCGTTGCAATGCGGGAACCAACCATCGATATATTTGCATCAGCAATTTTCATCTTTTATCTTTCCATACATTTATTATAATCGGCTTTATTTTAAAAATATTTAGCTTTTATTAGGAAATATTTTTATTAATTTTATAAGGACAATAAATTGGAAAAAGTGGCTGTCTCATAATCCAAATTTATTTTAGAATGTTATTCTTTATGGCTTTTTATAGCGATTCATTTGCAGGGATGACTTTTCCGGAGGTTTTAGAATCTTCCATCATATCTTATCCTGCGACAGGTTTTGTTGCAGGATAAGATTGTAATAAATAAATTTTGATTTTGAACTAAATTTATATATTTAATGAATACTTTTTTAATTAATTTAATCTAAAGGAAATTTTATAAAGTTCTTAATCTTGAGTCCACTCTAAAAAGCTGAAATTGTCATTCCCACTAAAGTGGGAATCCAGTATTAATGCGGTGTTTGGATTCCCACTTTCGTGGGAATGACCCTTTTTAGATTAGACTCAAAATTGAAAACTTTTGTATAATCATGTGGAATTTACCTATTCATCCGATGACTGGGAGTCATCGGATGAATTTAAACAAAGTGCTCTTTGACAATTAAATAATTCTTATTCCATGTTCTAAAATTTCTTTTACGAACGGATTATCTTCCGTGAAGTCCTCAGGGCGGTATGGATGGGTTTCCAGGTCGATACTTGCGATTAATTTGGAATGGGAAAGTTTTCGGTTATCATAAAATCTAATTCCTTCAAAATCATTTGAAACAACAGCAAGGTCAATGTCGCTGAATTCATGATTTGTTCCTTTAGCATAACTACCGAACAGAACAGCTTTCTCAATTGTAATATTATCTGCTTTGGCTTCAAATACAAATTTTTTTATAATTTGGATTATTTCATTAGGGATCTGAGCCATAAATAATATTCCTTAATTTTATTGAATTTCATTTTAGTAAATTCATTATTAGCCATTTTATAAAATTCTTTTTTATAATCCGGATATCGAGTTTCAAGATGAAAATCATTTACTTCATCAAAGAAAGATTTCACTTCAGGATTTAATTCAATTTTTGCAAGAGAAGATAAACGTATTAGATTATGAATCCTGGGTGGTGTTTTTCCTTTAATATTCTTTACATACAAAGCTTTTAACATTTTCTCTAATACCAAATGACCAATAAACAAGCACCAGTCATAATTCCCGCTTTGAAAATTACTTTCGGCTGATTTTAAATCACGTTCAGAGCCTTCAATCCAATATGCAATATGTTCTTCAATTGTCATCATATTCATTTTAAACGAATGGGAATAAGAATTATTATTATCGGCTATGGAATTTTAAATTATGATTCCACTCTAAAAAGCATTTTTTATGAAAAATTCATTCCAAAATCTGATTTTTAAAATGAGTATTATCAAGGACTTACTAATTCCAAAGTTGTACTTTGGAATTCAATTTTTTTGTTTTCAGAGGCCTCTATATCTCTTTAATGAAAATGTCAAATTTATTTAATGTCAACATATATCTAACACAGCGCCACCCTTCTTTTGCAACTCAAAAAGCCCGTCAATCATAGAATATGCATGACGTAAATGCGGAATAACAATCGAGCCTCCAACGATAAGGGCAATATTTAATGCTTCATTTAGCTCCTCTTTCGAGCAACCTTCTGAAATACATCTGTCTAAATGGTATGAGATACAATCATTACACCGAAGAACAGCCGATGCTACCAATCCCATCAGTTCTTTATATTTCGATGAGATGGCTCCGCTTTCATAAGCACGGGAATCTAGGGCAAAAAACCTTTTTATGGGAAGGAAATCCTCTTCCATTATGCGTTCATTGCCAAGCCCTCTATGAGTACGGAATTCTTCGGCTATATTAGGAATGGTGCTGCTTTCCATGTAATATTAATTGTATCTAATCTGCAAATATTTATAGAATTACCGAGCTTTCGTCCATTCCTTCCAGGCTTTTTATAATTGCCGATAAGCACTTGCCTGCCAACATCCCGTCAATTACCCGATGGTCATAAGTTATCGAAACATACATCATATCACGAATAACAATTACGTCCTCGGCGTTGAAATTTCGTACAACAGGGCGCTTTGTTATCATTCCAACTCCTATAATCGCAGTCTGGGGTTGATTAATTATCGGAGTTCCGAATAATGTCCCAAATGTTCCTACATTGGTTAAAGCTATGGTACCGCCCTGTATATCGTCAGGATTTAATTTCTTCGAACGGGCGCGTCCGGCTAAATCGCTAATGGCTCTTGCTAATCCGGTTATGCCTAATGAATCGGCATTCTTTACGACAGGCACGATTAAATTCCCATCCTCCAATGCAGTTGCCACAGATAAATGAATGTGTTTGTGGCGAACTATATTCTTGCCGTCAACGCTAACATTAACCATTGGAAATGCTTTAATTCCATCAATAACAGACTTGGAGAAAAACGGAGTAAAAGTTAATTTGAATCCTTCTCTTTTTAGGAATTCAGGTGCAAATTTAGTTCTCAGCTTTACCATTCCCGTAACGTCGGCTTCGCCAACGCTTGTAACGTGTGCCGATGTCTGTTTGGAATAAACCATGTGCTCGGCAATTAGCTGCCGTACCCTGTCCATTGGAATAACTTCATCTTCCTCTCCGTAAGTTACCGGATAGGATTTCGAAGTCTGCGAAATTTCCATCGGAGGTCTGACTGCAATTGAAGTTGGCTGCGGCACTGCCGGAAGAGTTGTTTTTCCCTGCTTTTTATTTTCAATATAAGTAAGTATATCAGCTTTATTAAGTCTGCCGTCAGCGCCTGAGCCTTTCAAAGGCTCAAGTTCAGCTAATGAAATATTATTTTCTTTTGCAATCGAACGAACAAGCGGAGAATAGAATCTACCGCCGGATTTGGAGGGAATTTCGGCAGACGGTTCTATTTTTTCTGTTTGCTGAACCACTGATGGAGGGGATTGAATAGGTGCAGAGGCTGCGGTAGAAGCGGTAGGTGCAACTACTCCAGTGCTTCCGGTTGCAATTTTAGCTATTACTTTACCAACTTCAACGGTTTCATTTTCCGCTGCAAGCAGTTCGTAGATTGTTCCTTCGACGGGTGATGGCACTTCGGTATCAACTTTATCGGTAGAAATTTCCAGAAGCATTTCATCTCTTCCTATCGCATCTCCCGGCTTTTTGAGCCATTTGATTATTGTGCCTTCCTGCAAAGATTCTCCTAATTTCGGCATAACGACATCGACAATACCTGCCGGTTCGACTGCCGGTTTGATTTCCTGTAGTTTTGGCGTTTCGGCAGCAGGAGTTGGAGCCGGTGATGGAGGTTCTTCCTTAGTATCAGGCTGTGAGGTAATTACGGCAGCGGCTTCGTCGGTTTCTATTTCGGCTATCTTTTTTCCAACTTCGACAGTTTCGTTTTCCGCAGCTAATATTTTTACAATAATGCCGGAATTGGGCGATGGCACTTCGGTATCTACTTTATCAGTAGAAATTTCCATAATCATTTCGTCACGTTCCACTCTATCGCCAACACCTTTAAGCCATTTCAATATTGTGCCTTCCTGCAATGACTCGCCTAACTTTGGCATTACAATATCTATAATCATCTATGTAACCTCATTATTTGTATTTTACCAGAATAAAAAAATAATTTCAAATTATAACAATATATAAAATATAAATATATGGAAATTCGAGCTAATTTTAAAACAGAATATTCAACTCCGATAATCATTCTAAATATCGAAATTTGCTTTTAATAGAATAAAATGTTAACTTAAATAATCATATCCAACAATTTTAACAGGAGTTTTTATGCTTCGGAATTTGACGAATGAACAGATCCTCCCTAGGATTCAATTCCCGATTTTTGGTTCAAACATAACCCTACTCTATTCCTTCGTGATTTTGATTTTATTCTCAAGTATTAATTTATTTGCCCTTGACAGCACTCAGTTTTCAATAAAAATAGGATTTGTCGATAATGAGATGAATTTACTGGCAAACATTATTAAGGTAGAAAAGATTACTCTTTCTTTTGATGATACTCTGTTAATAGGGAAAAAGTTTATACTCTCGAAAGCAGAATATGTAAAGGGGAAAAAGGTGGGAGAACAGGAATTGGTAAAGTGCGGTGCCGATACTATTCCTATGGTAATAGGTGGAGATACTTCTTATTATATGTCATCAGACCCATGTGAAAAAAATTCCTTTCATAAAGGAGATAGTATTTATATTATTGATTTTATATGTGATAATTCGAAAAGTGATAAAGCCAATCTCAATATTCATTATCCACGATTACATCTTGAACTAAAAATCAATAAAAAACCAAATCTTGATTTGTATTCATTAAGGGACTTAAAAGCATGTGGCAATTATACCGGTTTTATACCTCTAAATAAAAAAATACCTATTATTGCATATTCTCCGCCTTTTGAAATGGAGGGAGGAGCCAAAGGATATTGCATCCTAAATTACAAACCGGTTGCAGAGTGGCACAAATATTACAAGCTGAAGCATTATGTAGTCTTTTATCTTGAGATAAAGGATTAAAGAATTTAAAAATTTAACAGACCCAATTTATTTAATCATGGCTTAATTAAATTAATATTAGATTTTACCACCCCCTACCCCCTCCTAAAATAGGAGGGGATAAAAAAAATTTAAATCCCCTCCTATTTTAGGAGGGGGTAGGGGGTGGTAAAAATCAGTTCATCATTTTGTCAGAGAAACTCTGTTTTACCTTTGCCCCTGAATGACATTCTTCTTGACTTTTCACAGTGTCTCATTTGCGGAATTACAATTCAACCTTTATTAATCCAATCCTTTATTTTATTAGGAAAAAAATAGTTAATTTTAAAGTTTGTTAGTTTTCAATTATAAGGATAAAAAATGAGTCAACATCACAAAGTAATAGTAATCGGTTCGGGTCCGGCAGGATTTACAGCAGCTATCTATGCAAGCAGGGCGAATTTGGAAGCAGTTGTATTCGAAGGTAATCAACCCGGCGGGCAGCTTACAATCACTACAGAAGTAGAGAATTATCCCGGCTTCCCCGCCGGAGTCCAGGGTCCTGAAATGATGGAACTGTTCCGTCAGCAGGCGCATAGATTCGGTGCTAAATCAATTTATGAATTAGTCAATAAGGTAGATTTCACTTCACGACCTTTCAATTTATGGACGGAGGACGGCAATCATTATACATGCGATGCTGTTATTGTCTCAACCGGCGCTACAGCACGCCTGCTTCATACCAAGGGCGAGGATACATATTGGGGACGCGGCATTTCGGCTTGCGCTACTTGCGACGGATTCTTCTATCGTGGTAAGAAGATTTTCGTGGTTGGCGGTGGCGATACGGCTATGGAGGAAGCTAATTACCTTACACACTTCGGCGAATCTGTAACGATTATACACCGTCGTCAGGAATTTCGTGCTTCCAAGATTATGGTAGATAGAGCCAAAGAAAATCCGAAAATCAATTTGCTTTTAGATAGTGTGATTGATGAATATTTGGGTGAGGATGTCGGCGGATTTCCGAGCCTGACTTCGATTCGGGTCGAGAATGTTAAATCGGGTGAAATGACCGTTCATTCTGCGGATGGAGTATTCATTGCAATTGGGCATACGCCAAATACTTCGATATTCAAAGGTATTCTCGATATGAACGAAGAGGGCTATATACTTACACATGGCAAATCAACCTACACCAACGTTCCCGGAGTATTTGCATGCGGCGACTGCCAGGATTGGATATACCGCCAGGCAGTAACGGCAGCGGGCAGCGGATGTTCGGCTGCAATAGATGCTGAGCGCTGGCTGCAGGAGCATTAAGCAGTTTTGTCCGATTTTTTGATAAATTATCGACTATTATTTCAGATGAAGGAACAAAAGGAAATATTGAATCTGAACGAGTATAATAATGAAATCGTGAAAATCGGGACTAATCACCATACATGTGAGCCTGCTCAGCCTAATTTTAATGAATTGTACCAATCCTACTCAAGGAATCTTTATGCTTACCTTCGTTACTCAATCTGCAGTAAAGATATAGCTGATAACATTTTCCAGGAAACATGGCTCGCTCTTTTTGAATTGCTGCAAACAAAAAAGGAAATCGCAAATGTTCATAGCTTGCTGATTACAATTGCCAGCAGGAAATTTATCGATGTCCTGAGAAAGCAAAAAAATAAAAATAAAATCAAATCCTTAGAGGAGACCTCCCCTAAGAGCTTGTTGAAAAAGTAAAGAAGGCTGTCATTCTGAGCGAAGCGAAGAATCCAGAAGCGGCATTGGGACTGGATTCTTCACTCCGTTCAGAATGACATTCTTCCATATATTAGTTTTTCCACAGACTTTTAATCATCTTTCAGGATGGAATTTCAAATTAAGCCGCTCCTGAAAAGCGATTTATACCAAGTTGCGTTCAAACAGACAAGGATGTCTGTTCTACTGTTTTTGGTAGAACAGACATCCTTGTCTGTTTGAACGCAACTTGGTATAAGAGATGTGTTCCTTTTTTCATTCCATTCTCTTTTATTATCAATAAATATTGCGTAATTTTGATGAACTATTGAAATGCCGGAATGGAAGGACAATTATTCGAAAAAGGTAAAGTAGCCGCCGTTATTATGGCAGGAGGTTCCGGAGCCCGTCTGTGGCCCCGCTCGACTGAAAATAATCCTAAGCAGTTCATCCATCTGACCGGCGAAGGTACCCTGATTCAAAATACCTACCAACGATTAGCCAAGATTTTTCCTCCCGAAGATATTTACATTATTACTTTGGAATCGATGGCTGAAATAATAGAATATCAATTGCCGCAATTTCCCAAAGAGAATATATTCGTTGAACCTTTCGGTAAAAACACCGCTCCTGCATTAGCTTTGTCGGCTCTGCAACTAAGCGAAAAATATTCGGATGATGCTGTATTGGCAGCATTTCCCGCTGACCATGTGATTTTCAACTGGCAGGAATTCTGCGAAAGTATCGAAACGGCATATACTGCCGCTTCCGAAGGTGACAGAATTGTTATTTTAGGCGTTCAGGCATCACGTCCGGAAACGAATTATGGTTATGTCCAATACAAAAAGATTAAAGATGGCTTAGGCAATCTTTTCGATAAAGGCTTACGTTACTCGACAACATTTGCCGAGAAGCCGGACATATCCACTGCACGTCGATTTATCGAATCCGGCGATTTCCTTTGGAATAGCGGTATTTTTATTTGGCGATTCGATACGTTCTGGACTGCTTTGGAAAAGTATTTATTGGAGGATGCATCGCTATTCAGGCTGCAGAAGCATTATATCAATAGAACTTCATTTAAGAAAAATATCGAACATTTGTACCGTCAGATTTCATCGGTCTCAATTGATTATGCCATATTGGAAAAAGCAGATAACGTTTTCGTTGTTGAGTCATCGTTTCGCTGGAGTGATGTCGGAACTTGGGACGAGCTTTACAGGATATCGATGAAGGACGCCAAAAACAACGTTATAGAAGGTGATGTCATTTCGATTAATACTACCGATTGCTTTATTAATTCCAATGCACGAATAATAGGAACTGCCGGCATAAAAGATTTAATAATAGTCGATAGCGATTATGCCCTGCTGATTTGCCGCAGGGGCGCTTCGGACGATGTTAAAGAGCTTGTGGATGTTATGAAAAGAAGGAATATAAACAAACACATTTAACGACTTATATTAATTGCTATCTGATAAATATCATCCCTGTTTGCGAGATTATTATAAAAACCATAAGGACTGCTCAATTGAGTTATAAAAGCAATTCAATACGGTTCTATTTACTACCAACGAATGCAGCATGGCTTTTTATTCTTTCTACATTCTTAATATCATCCTGTACTTCAATTGTTCGTTTTTCATCAAATAAAACGAATCAGAATATTGTCAAATCCGACCAGACCGGCATTGAGACCGGAGCAAAATTCCGGGGATTAGCATCATATTACGGGGGAGAATTCGAAGGCAGGAAAACATCAAACGGAGAAATATTTTCAAACGACAAATTTACCGCAGCACATCTTTCCCTGCCTTTTGGAGTTTTTGTACAGGTAACCAATTTAAAAAATAAAAAAAGTGTAATTGTAAAAATTAACGACAGGGGACCCTTCGTCGTGGGAAGAATTATTGATTTATCGCGAGCCGCCGCAGAGAAATTGGATATGGTTATCGATGGTATTGCCGATATTGAAATCGAAGTTCTTGGTCGGGTAAATCCTGAATAAAAAAGCCGGAAATAACGGTCCGGCTTTTAAGTTTAGTATCTTCAGAAAATTTATTATTTCTTCGGTGCTGCTTCTTTTTTCTCTGCTTTTTCTTTCTTTGGAGCTTTTTCTTTCTTTTCTGCTTTTTCTTTCTTCTCAGCTTTTTCTTTCTTTGCCGGTTTTTCTTTCTTTACAGCTTTTTCTTTCTTTTCTGTTTTGGCTTCTTTTTTCTCTACTTTAGCTTCTTTTTTCTCTGCTTTAGCTTCTTTTTTCTCTGTTTTAGCTTCTTTTTTCTCTGCTTTTACGGTCTTGGCTTTTTCCGGTGCTTTTTCTTTCTTTACGGTTGCCGGAGCTTGAGCAAATACGTTAACCGCAACGAATGCGAATAAAACGAATACTGCAATAAGTTTTTTCATAAATTTGTCCTTAATTATAGAGTTAATAAACAATTTTTTTATAATGTCAAATAAACATATAACAAAATTACGACGCACAGATGAAAATAAAATGAAAGTAAAAAATTATTTTTGAATTGGGAATGAAAATTTTAATATTGTACCGTTTAGCACATCAGAAGTCAACCCGATGGTTCCACCATGAGCTTCCGTCAAAGCTTTTGCAATTGCCAAACCTAAACCGAAACCCTGCTTGGTGCGGGACGGGTCTCCTCTCTGGAACCGGTCAAAAATTTTCGTAATAAGTTCCGGCGGTATCTCGTGACCTTTATTGGTAATATTAATTGTGATATATTTTTTATTCTTACTAATATCAATCGAGATAATTTCATTCTCAGGGGAATATTTAATAGCATTATCCAATACGTTCATAAATACCCGCCTAAGCATAGCCTCATCGGCTTTGGATTCAACCGACTGGCTTACATTGAACCTGAATCTTATATTCTTATTTTTGGCTAAATTGTTCAATTGAGATATGCACTCAAAAAGAAGTTCTTCATAGCGGACAGGTTTAAAATCGAGTTTTAACTGATGAGAATCGGCGCGTGCTAAAATTAATAAATTATCTGCAAGTTTCGAAAGCCTTCCTATTTCAATATTGCAGCGTTCGAGCGATTCATTGATTTCTTCATCTGAAATATTTTCCCGTAGGAGCAGCATATCAAGTTCCATTTGAATTACTGTTAATGGTGTCCTAATATCATGCGAAGCATCGGCAATGAATCTTTGCTGGCTTCGGAAGGTTGCATCTAAGCGGTCTATCATATCATTAAATGTGCGGGCGAGTAGAGCCAGTTCGTCCTGGGATTTCCCAACAGGAACCCGTTTGTCCAGATTTTCCGAAGTAATCACAGATGCCGTTTCGGTTAAATCCCGTACAGGTGACAATGCTTTCCTTGCTATGAATAATCCGATTAATCCCGATGCAAGTAGTGATATTGAGCTTAGAAAAAACAGGATATATCTTAATTGAGTTAAGGATTCATAAAACCTATCGAGCGAGGTAAAGACAATCAACTGTAAGTTTTCACGCCGTAGTTTGATTTTCTTAATATACAGCCTGAAGTCATTATTACTGTGGTGTATTGTGTTGAATTCGGATTCGAAAGAGAATTCTTTTCGATTTTCCAATTCGTTTATCAGGGAATCCAAGTTAGGTAAAACGCTTGGTTCGAAAATAACTGAATCGTTGGTAGCCAAAGCAAATCGCAAAGCACGAAGCCTTACTGAAGGATGGGATTTTTTTTCCCTCAATTCATTGAAAATGTTATCTAAATCCGTTGGACCTTCGCCTATATCACCTGTTAAAAAATCGGCGAAGTTAATTAAATCGGAATCAATTGCAGTCCGCCGCTGAGCATCGTAAATATAATACATGCCGAATGCCATGAAAATAATGATAAATCCCGTTGCGAAAACGTACCATAATGTTAATCGTGTTGAGATTTTTAGCATTTGGATACCGGAATAAGCTGATTTATAAATTATGAGTTATAAGTTATGAGTTATGAGTTATAAGTTATAAGTTATGAGTTATGAGTTATGAGTTATGAGTTATAAGTTATGAGTTATGAGTTATGAGTTATGAGTTAAAAAGATTGTTCTAACACTCTTAATAAGAATAAAACTATGATAACTTATAACTAATAATTCATAATTTCCTAAATGCCTAAAAGCCTACAGCCTAATTACCTGCCATTTCATTTTGTCCGGAAACTTCTTCTGTTAATTCTTTCTTCGTGCCGGATGATGTAATCACCTTAGCATGTCGCAAAACTTTGTCATTAAGGAAATACCCGGCTTGGGCTACCTGGCAGACATTTCCTTCAGGTTGGTCGGATTCCATTACCATTAATGCTTCATGCAGGTTTACATCGAAAGGATTACCGATTGGCGATTCCATTTGCTTTACTCCAACGGTATCGAATAATCGCAATGCTTTTTGGTAAATCATCTCAATCCCGGATAAAATTGATGAGGAATTATCTGCCTGACGACCGGCTGAAACTGCATTGCCCAAATCATCCAGAATATCGAGAAAGCGGAATAGAATTCGTTCATTTCCAAATTCGAGTAATTCTTGTTTTTCGCGAAGGGTTCGTTTCCTGAAATTTTCCATTTCCGCAACAGTACGAATTGCCTGGTCACGGAATTCTTCGCGTTCCCTGATTGCGTCGGCTAATTTTGTTTCTAATTCGGTAATTTTTTCAATTAGTTCATTTTCTTCCTCCTGGATTGCCTCATGAACCTCAGATTCAATATCGGTATTTATTTCATCGATACGCGAATCGATAGGTGGTTCCTGAAATACATCGCTGATTGGAATACTCCTGCTTGCAGGCTTATTTTTGATATAAGTGTTATAAACGTCCTTAATATTGGTTACCGGACGCAGCGGTTTTTTTGAGCTATGTTTATCTTCCATACGTTTTATCTAATTTCTTTACTATTTATTTCTTATACAGTTGTAATAAGACGAATTGATAGAGAATTAATTTTTTAACAATATCTCTAGAATTAATATTGAAAATAATTTATTACCGGATTTGTCGGAATATAAGTAATTATTTGATAAGAGAAAAAAATGTCATTCATGCAGATGCAGGAATACCCTCAATTGCGATTCAGGAGATTACAGCATCCACATGAATGACTGTTTTTAAATTTCCTTAAAGTAATTTATTACTAAATCAAATTTATTTCCTGATAAAATGCTGCATCTGCTCCGGAATTTCAAATGATATTTCAACAAATCCGTCATAAATGCCTTCTTTATACATCGGAGCATGATAAATAATTTTCTTTTTGCCTTTTTTTTCGATGGTATAGCAATTGGTTGTTTGTTCTTTCAGCATAGATTCCAATTGCGTGCGGGAAGGCTCCGGGTGGCAATCCAGGACATTGGAGCCAATGAGACCGTCACCACCGTCATCTTTAAACATTTCTATTGAACGTGAATTCATGTAGGTTATTATGCCATCCTTAGCACAAACAGTAATTGGGAAAGGTAGTCTGTCGATTAAATGAACCTGCATTTTTCTCCTTTGTTTTACCTGACTATACATAAACTTTGGGTAAACAGTTTTCCGTTAATGTTAATATTAAGCCGGTAAACTCCATCATTGAGCTCATCCAAAGGTATTGAAATTTCTAATATCCCCGGTTCAATGCCAACTAAATAATAGGTCTTGCGCAGATTTCCGATAATATCATATATACCAACATCAGCATCATTTTTCTCCGGCACACCGATTTTTATTGTTGCT
>JAERMQ010000031.1:41360-44593 GCA_016844745.1 Ignavibacteria bacterium
TAGCCGGATTGGGAAATGGCGGTTCAACCGAATAATTCATTGGAATTTTATTAACAATAATTTTAACCGGTATTCCGCAATCGGTTCTTCCGTTTTCATTATAGGGAATGCCGGTGCCAAGAAGAGGAACGGATATTCTTTGGCAATTATTATAGAAATAAATTGTATCGCTATAAGGTTTATCGTTAATACTCACCGGACGATGACATACTGTTAATCCTGCAGTTTGCCGAGGCAAAACGGAAAATGGGAATTGTGATTGAGGAATGGAAAAATATACATTTTGGAATAAATCCGTATTATCAAATGTTAAAGTAAAATCCCCCGTATTTTGGATGAGCAAATCCTTGCAGGAGAGCGAACCAATTGAATTTTTATCAAAATCAAAAAAACCATTGGAAGCCGTTAACTGGGGAAATGATATAGTAAATCCCGGTATACCACGGGCAATTTCTTTTTGATTATTTGCCGAATCAATTGCAACCAATTTAAAATAAGCATCACTATAAGGACTGATGACTTCTACCGAGCAATTTATTTTTCTAATTGAAAATTGCTCCATTTTAAAAATACAATTTTTTGTATCAATAACAGTAATACTTTTAATTCCGTAGTCTGAGTTGAGGGAATCGGAAATATCCATCTTTATCATCCTGTTACATTTGTCCGTAACCATAAGAATAGCCGGAGAGTCGGTATCAGGAGTAGGTTCAACGCTTATTGCTGCTATGGTTCTTTCACAGCAGTCATTCCCAATAACGATGGAATCAGTATATTTTCTCGACCAATCCGAATAGAAATCCACTGTAATTATATCCGTCCCGCCCGGCTGAATAGTGACGGGTAAAGTTGATTTAAGCTTAAATTCGGAATATCCGAAAAACAAATTCTTTTTCGTGATAGTCTGGGGGAACTTTCCGTAATTGTGTAGTTTAATTTGAGTAGTCAATCCACGCTTTAATGGAATGACCGTATCGAGGACATACATAGCTGTTGCCGATACGGCTTTAACTGTGAAACCCGGAATGTTAACCGTTTTTTCTGCTCGATAGGAAGCAGAATCATAAGCAACAATAGTAAAGCTGCCATCCTGGTAAATATCTATAAGGGAAGCTTTATATGAAACCGGTTTTGTTGGGATTTTAATATCGTCGATGAATACCGAACAGTTCCTGATATTTTGAGCGGGTGCAGATAAAGTTTTCAATCCCCTGTCCGATTCTAAAGAATCCTGAATGGTTCCGGAAGCATCAAAGCAATTATATTTTGATGATATTGTAGGTGGATGATAATCCATACTCCTGAAAACCATACCACCCGAATAACCATAAGAATTATGCTCGCCATATCCGAATATATATATTCCGATATTATTTTTTGATATAATTGAATGAGGTCCGTCGGATGTTGATATAGTTGCATACGAATATCCTGACTTAGGAATTGGTGCAAATAGGTTGGTATCTACCGCAATACCGTCTAAGCGGACATTTTTTGTATCATTGGTCTGTGCAATTATCGTAATATATTGAAGAGTATATACTTTTTGATAAACCGGAATGCCTTGATTAACATATTTAAATTCCATAGCTTGAAGATTCAGGAACCTGCAGTATTTATCGAATTGCTCAACCATTGAAACATTCATTAACAGGGGGTCGCTATTACTACTATTCTGCTGATTGAACGAACCGCCGGCTGTTTTTTTAAAGGCAACCACCATTATTGGAGCAGTAGCTTCTATTTTTGCAGGTTTTGTCAGAGAGCTTTCAAAATACTCGCCTTTCTGGAGGTCTTTTTCATATACACTATCAATATAGATTTGAGTATTATCGTAAGCTGCCAGGATTCTGTATAAATCATCTCCATTAGATGTTATGTTATTGGGTTGGGGGAAAGGAACTAAAAGCGCATTTGTTCCCCATGCCCTTATTGGAAACATCTGTTCAATCAAAACATCACGCGATGTACCGTTGTAAAAAGAGCCGATGGGTATTTTAGCACGCTGTTGCCCTGAAAAAACAGCAATAGGTTTATCGGAAGTAATTTCAGTGCCGGTAAAATCAGGCTGTAAATTAACCTCATCAATAAGGGTTTGGACAAGATATACTTCTCCCTTATTAAGCATGAAATTCTGGTTCATTAATCCGTTTTTATATGTCGGTACTTTAGGTTTGATAACAATATTAGTGCTGTCTTCCGTCGCTACGATAGCAAATTGGGATGGTGTTGATGAACTGCTAAGATATTTAATCATCGTAAGTCTATCCAATGAAAATTGTCCGTCACTATTATAGCTCATAACAAAATATTCAAGACCCAGGGATGGCGTCGGGAGTACCAAAAAAGATTCACTTGTTTTATAAGCCTGGCTATGACCGTAAACTATAATATCTTTATCGGATGTGATATGGAAAGATTTTGGGACAGGCTTCTCACAATCATTTGAATCGGTTATAAACATTTCATAGTTATATCCCTTTAGTTCAATATTCTTGTAAGATAATGAATACAGGTATATTTCATTCGAATCAATAATACTGAAACTATGCGAATGTGTTGTTCCATAAGTATCCGAATAGGTTATAATTCCCTTGGTCGGTTCCTGTGCAACAATAAAAAGATATAAAGAATCGGTGAAATATTCGTTTTGAATGTTAGGTTGATGGAAGTTCGGTAAATAAGTAAACCAGAAATCCTGCCCTTTTGTAGTTAAAATCACCTCGCAAAAGACATTGCTATATATCGTAAAGTATAATAATATAAACCAAATATATCGTCTCGAAAGCCTTATTGCAAACATGGCTTTCTCCAAATGTAAGCAAACTAATTATTTTATATGACTAAGGAATTGCAAAGTTATTTTATAGTTAAAAGTTATAAATTATAAGTTATGAATTATAAGTGAAGTTCTAAAAATTGCAATTCTTGCGAATGAGGCTGTGTAAAACCATCAAAAATTGAAGAATGTCATTCTGAACTTGTTTCAGAATCCAGTCCCAATGCGGCTTATGGATTCTGAAACAAGTTCAGAATGACATTCTTCCCATTATCTACGTTTTCACACATCCTCCTTCTTGGCAATGACAATTTACGCTTTTTAGAGTGGACTCATAATTTATAATTCATAATTCATACCTTAATCAGTGAAAATAAATGAAATTGCAATTATAAACGTCATAACAAATTATAAGTTAAACAATTTTAACCACTTCACCGAACAAAAATGAGCG
>JAERMQ010000082.1 GCA_016844745.1 Ignavibacteria bacterium
CAAAAAGAATAAGGAAAATTAGCACATATCGCTGAAATTAAAAAATTTGTATAAAAATCAGGCTAATTCTATCATCTGATTTTTACTCACTGATTAAGGATATAGTTAAAATGATTATTTTTACGCATGGGTTTATTAAGAAAACTAATAAAACCCCGAACGAAGAAATTGAGAAAGCAATTAGATATAAAAATCTTTATAAATCGGAGAAAACATGAAAACTAATGCAGAGATATATTTTGATGAGAAAATGAAAAATCCTGAGTTCAGAGCTTTTTATGCCCTGGCAAGGGAAAAAACAAACCTTGAATGTTTGATTGAGAAATTGATTGAAGATATTAATGCAGATAACGATAAAAAAATTATTTTAAAACAAGCCAAAAACCTTGAAAAGCAAATATCAAAAATTTGTTTGGCATAGTAGTGTCAACGGCATTGAAAGAATCAAATAATTAAATAAATTTGTATATTTGTAGTTATTATAAAATCATCTTAATCATAGAAATCAAATAAATCACAGTTCAGACAATATTAATATTTCAAATAATATCAACTAACTGCATGCAATCCAAAAAGTCCTGCAATAGCGCCAGCCAATGAATCCAAAGGATGAATTTCGCAGGCTAAGTTTGCATCCATTACCGACTTAGGCATTCCGCCGACAACGCAGGATTCCAAATCCTGGGCAATTACATATCCGCCGGCTTTATGCAGATTGGTCAATGCTTCCAAGCCATCGTTGCCCATACCGGTCATCATAACTCCGACAAATCTCTTTCCGTAAATATTAACCAAAGAATTCATCGTAACGTTCACCGATGGCTTGAATAATGAAGTTTTAGGCTCATCTGTGATGATAATATTTCTATTGCGATTAACGACCATCTGCCTGCCGCCGGGAGCAAGATACGCACACTTTGGGTCGATTGTATCCCCGGTTTGGGCTTCCTTAACGCTTAATAGCGAGCAATTGTTAAGCCTGTTTGCAAGTGATTTAGTAAACTCAGCAGGCATGTGGAGTGTAATCAGGATTCCAACCGGTATGATACCAGGCAATGCTTTAAAAAGGGTTTGCAAAGCATAAGGACCGCCTGTAGAAACACCTATTGATACGACTGATATTTCACTCTTTAACGGTTTTGGATTACTAATAGTTCTGATTATTTTAGATTCCGATGAGGGTTTGGATATTTCTTTTATTTCCTGATGTTCTATAGCTGAAGATTGGGCAATTGCAGCTTTGAATTTAGCAGTTTTGATTAACCTCCTTTTCAGGATAAATCTATTCCGAAGGCTGATATTTGTTGCTATTGCAATTATTTTTGAAATTAGCTCTTCCTTCATGCTCATCACTTCGCCAAATCCTGTGTGCTTTGTAATAAAGTCAATAGCTCCTAACGATAGCGCTTCGAATGTAGCTTCGGCGCCTTCGCTTGTTAATGTGCTAACCATAATAACCGGAGTAGGGCAGAGGCTCATTATTTCTTTCAGGGCTTCGAGACCGTTCATAACAGGCATTTCAATATCCATAGTAATGATATCGGGTTCGAGTTCGTAGGCAAGTTCTACTCCGATTTTACCGTTTTCAGCCGTACCGACTACTTCAATTTCAGGGATTGTAAGAATTCTTTTTATTGTATTACGCAAAAATGCCGAATCGTCTACTATCAATACTTTTATTGGAGTCATCTTAATTAATGGTCAATGGTTAATGGTCAATGGTTAATGGTCAATGGTTAATGGTCAATGGTTAATGGTCAATAGTTAATGGTTAATGGTCAATGGTTAATGATAAATCCTATAATCCTTTAATCCTAAAAATCCTAATTCAGACAATGCCTAACTTTTGAAATAATCAAAATCCAATTTCAACTTATAACTCATAACTCATAATTTATAATTGTTTACATTTTAAATATTGTTTTACTGAATACTAATTGAATTAGTTGAGTAACGTCAATAATCATTATTACCCGTCCATCGCCTAATATGGTTGAACCGGCGATACCGGATATACTTCCTAAGTATTCGCCGAGTGATTTTATAACAATTTCCTGCTGCCCAAGTAAATCATCAACGACTATCCCGATTTTATGAGTACCTAAGCCGACTACTACAACATTTCTGTCTTTTAAATCTGTTTTCGGGTCTTTAACCTTTAATGCCAAATCGAGGCGTAGCAAAGGCAGTACTTCCTTGCGAATTCTTATTACTTCCTGTTGATTTATCGAATAAATTGATTCATCATCGATGGCAACAACTTCAAGAACCGAACTTAAAGGGAGTGCATAAGTTTCATTTTTTACGCGAACCAATAGTCCCTGAATAATAGCAAGAGTCAAAGGTAATTTAATTATAAAAATAGAACCGGTGCCTAAAGTAGAATCAATTTCTATCATTCCTTTAAGGTTTTGGATATTTGTTCGAACAACATCCATACCAACGCCCCTGCCTGAAACGCTCGACACTTTTACAGCTGTTGAAAATCCGGGAAGAAATATTAACTGGAATGCTTCGCGGCTTGTCATAGTTGATGCTTGTTCCTGAGTGATAATCCCTTTTTCAACTGCTTTTGCTTTCAGTTTTTCAGGGTCCATACCTCGACCATCATCGGAAATTCGAAGAACTATATTATTTCCTTCCTGGTCGGCATCCAAAGTAATTGTACCTATCTCAGGTTTCCCGATTTTTACACGCTCTTCGGGAGATTCTACCCCATGGTCGCAGGAATTACGAATCATGTGAACGAGCGGGTCGTTCAACTCTTCGATTATACCGCGGTCGATTTCCGTTTCCTCACCTTTGACAACCAGATTTATTTTTTTATTGAATTCTTTTGCTAAATCACGAACGATACGAGGAGCTTTTTGATATAATTTCCCTATTGGAACCATTCGCATACGCATAACGGCGGATTGTATTTCCGAAGTAACGAAATCGATCTGGGCTGTTGTTTCGGATAATTCCCGAATACGGTCTTTGTTATCAGGTTCGAGCTGAATCAAATCAGTTATCTGGGCAAGCCTGTTTCGCCCGAGTACTAATTCACCGGACAAATCCATAAGTGTTTCAACGCGGTTAACATCGATTCGAATTGTTTCTGATGCTGGTTTTGCCGCTGCTGCGCCTGCTTTTGCAATTGGAGCGTTTGTTGTTTTGCTATGTTCAACCTGTTTGATTTCAGGTTTTTTCTCAATAACAGGTTCGGATGATAGTTTTTCAGGTTGGGAAACTTGTTGACCACTATCTTGTATAAATGCTACTTGTGCATTGTCCTGAACGAATTGTTGATTTACTTCTTCAAAGGCTGCCTGAATTAAGGCTAATTCTTCCTCAGAAAAATCATCTTGTCCTGAAACTAATTCCTGATTAGTCAAAACATCATCTAAAGCGCTCTTTTGAGTATCCTTTTTCGATTTTTTGGAGGAATCTTTTTTATTTCCAGTAGTATCTTCATTAACTAACAATTCGATATCAGGGGCAGCGCCGGGATTCTTTAGTTCTTCAATTTTATTAATAATTTCAGAAAAGTCACCTGATTCGATTTCTCCTGTGCGGAGGCTTTCAACCGATCCTTCAATAATATCATGTACCTGAAGCAGGCAATCAATAATAGGTAGATTAATTTTTAATTCATTTCGCCGAAGTTTATTTAATATATCTTCGGCATGGTGGGTAATTCCGGCAATTACACTGAACCCCATAAATGATGAAGTGCCTTTAATAGTATGGAAATTCCTAAAAATTCCGTTAATTAATTCCAAATCATCAGGCTGCTTTTCAATTATCATTAAATCCTGGGAAAGGTTATCGAGCAGTTCCCTTGTTTCGATTAAATAACCTTCGAATATTTCCTGCATTTCCGGGTCATTAAAAAGGGGAGCACCCATAATCTTCTTTTATTTAAATATAATTAAGACTAATATTAACTATTTTCCGAACATTGCATCGATATCCTCCTGACTAAATGTTTCTAAAGAGTCATCGGTTTGTTCAGTAATTTTAGACTGTTTTAAAGAATTTTTATTAGTATTAAAGGGGATATCAGATTCATTTTTATTTAAAGTTTTAGTAATATCATTTGCTTTGTTATGCTCCCTTAATAAATCATCTACTAAGTCCTGCCGGGATTCTTTGAAAGATATTGCATCGACTGCTTCAGGGTCGAATGCAATTGAGCGATGAAGTTTGGTGATATTAATATTTTCATGATATAAATTATCACCATCAACAAGACTATCTACATCGGCTTCCTGGAATTGACTTAGAATTCGGGATAATTTATCCTGTATGGTTTCGAGTAAGTGATTTACTGCTGCAATTTGTTGTGTGGTAATATCCTGAACCTGTAAGGACATCATAATAGAACTGGAATCTTCCCGGATACTTTGCAGCACATTTTCGATTTTCCTGGTGTTCTCTTCAGAGCGAATTTCGTTTGATTTCCGCAATTGTTGAATCGACTTAGCAATTTTGGGTAATAATACCTTTTGGTCAGATTCCTTTTGAATTGCTTTGAAGATTATCTCTAATAATTTTAAAGGTTCCGAAGATTGATTGATATTATTTTGTTTAATTTCGGAAAGCGATTCGGAAATTGAGTCAGCTTTATCAACAAGAGCCTCAACAATATCCATTATTTCCGTTGTTGCTAATTCCGTTGCTTCGGTAACTTTGGATAATTGTTTCGATGCATTCGGCATTTTCTTAAGATTATCGGCAATTGAAACATTGATTTCATCTAAAATTGGTTTAATTTCACTAACGAAAACAAAAATTTCTTCCAGAAAAGGTATTACTCTCTGACCTAAAACAAATAAAGCCTTAAGTTCTTCAGCTTTTTTTAGTAATATGGTGATATCTTTTTCGCGCATTGTATCTCCCTAAGATTAAATTGTAATTATAAACCCGACTTACCGATGGATTTTAAAACTGCATCCATTTTCTCTCTTAAAACCTGTGGTGTGAATGGTTTTACAACATAGTTATTTACTTTTGCCTTTAATGCTTCTACAATATCCTGTTTCAACCCCCGGGTAGTAACCATTAATATAGGAAGATGCTTCATGGATGGGTCTTCCCGAATAGCCAGAGTTAGCTCTAATCCGCTCATATTTGGCATATTCCAGTCCGTAATTATAAAATCAAAGTTTTCGGAAGCCAGTTTAGCTAAAGCTTCTTGTCCGTCTGCTGCTTCTGATACTTCTTTAAATCCGAAACTTGCCAATGCATTGATTACAATACGCCTCATTGTTGGGGAATCGTCAACAACCAAAAACTTCATTTCATCTTCCTTTAATATTATTATTTTTTGTTTACTTATATTAATTATATTGGTTTAGGGTATTGGGTTTAGGGTTTAAAGGGTTATTTTTACCCTAAATCCTATGCCCTAAACCCTGTACCCATATAATTCATAATTTTTAGTCCTCTTCCAAATACTTAGCTACCTCATATTGAATTCGTTTTTGATTGAAGGGTTTAATCAAATAAGAGTTAGCGCCGGATGCCATACCAGTTTCAATATCTTTGTCCTTTACAAGAGATGATAAAATAATGATAGGAAGACTTTGAAAACCAGGATTCTCCCTGATAGTTTTTATTAATTTCAATCCATCCATGTTAGGCATATTTAGGTCAGTTATGAGAATATCAATTTGTTCCAAACCCAATTTTTCGTACGCATCCATACCGTCCACAGCTTGAACGACTTTATAGCCTTTCAGTTTCAAAGCTAAAGAAACAAATTTTCGTATGGAAGCAGAATCATCTGCTAATAATATAGTTTTTTGCATTACTTTTTTTAATTAACCATTAATCATTGACCATTAACCATTAATCATTGACCATTAACCATTGACCATTAATCATTGACCATTATCAATTATTCCTTTTTATATACCATCGCCTTTGGAAAGTGAACCAGCTTAAAAGCCTTTGATATACCATGAAGAGATTCGGAATACCCTATGAATAAATATCCACCTTTATTCAATGAATCATATAAGTGAGTTATGACTTTTTGTTTTGATGGTATATCGAAATAAATTAAAACATTGCAGCATAGAATCACATCGCATCCGACAATCGTTCGCATAGTTGCCTGGTCGTACAAATTAATATTCATAAATTTGACCATTCTGCGAACTTCATCTGTCAATGTATATGTATTATTACCCTTTTTAAAATATCTGTTTAGTACATCCGGAGGCACATTCCTTATAGCATATTCTTTGTAAACTCCTGCTTTTGCATTTTCTAAAACTGCATTATTAATATCACTTGCAAGAATCTGGAAATTAAAATTCGGATATTTCTTACCAATGCGTTCAAGAATCATTAATGCAATGGTATAAGCCTCTTCACCGGTTGAAGATGCGGCGCTCCAAATACGGAATATTGGTCTTTGAAAGCCTGCTTTATTTTGAATTATTTCAGGTATGATTATGTTTTCTAAGGCATCGAATTGAAATTGAGCTCTGTAAAAATAGGTTTCATTGATTGTAATAGCTTCAAAAAGATTATAAAGTTCTTCCTTACCACTAAATGATTTGATGTATTTAATATATTCAAGGAATGTTTGTATTTTGCAAGCTATTAGCCTTTTTGCTATTCTGCCTTCGAGAAGATACTTTTTGCTTTCAGTATAATAAATTCCGCATAATTTATATATAACATCCCTGAAATTTACGAATGTTTCATCGGTCATTACCTGTTCGAATTCCCTGCCTGTAGAAGAATTCGATTCAATATCTCCCGATGTGGGTTTTGTGAATTTAAATTTAAAAAGGTCAGATGACATATATTTCTTGATTATACATTAGTATTTCAAAATACTTTATTTTTTTATAACTAAATATTAGCATATCTCAATCACTTTATGGCATTAATTAAATCGTCCAATTCCTGGGAACTATCTATTGAAAGGCACTTGGCTTTTGCCAGGATATAATCCCGGGAAATTTTCGATAGAATCTCTGCAAGTTCAATATTTCCCGGCATCGGATATTTCACCATAATATCAAATAGAATATTTATCACGGATTCCTTTTTTTCCTTAGAAAATGAATTCATAATATCAGGTAAGTATTGGAAAAACTCTCCAATTGTTTCATTAGTGAAATTCTCCTGATATATCTTTTCAACAAAAAATCTCAATATAGACTCATCAGAATTAGATATGAGATTAAACAAGATTTGTTGAATCACGTCGGGATTATTCTGTAAAGTAATTTTAATTAAACAAGGAACATCATCTTCAAAATATTCATCACCCAATGCAAGCAAACCGGACATACGAATATCTTCATCATCATCCATAAGGGCATTGCGTGCAACATCCCTAAGCGGGGAGGGGAATTCTATTTTAAGATTTTGGCGGTAAGCTATCGCATAAATGGTCTTTAAAAGCATGGGTTGAAGTTCCGTCGGTGTCCAGGGTAACTCTAACAATAAATAATCGCATATATTCAAATCGCTTCCGCTCATCGAAAGTGCATCGATACAAGTAGTTTGTAAGAGCATATCCGCTTCTGTTTTCATTGTATTAATAAGGAAACCCTGGGCTTCGGTACCACCGATTTTGCCGGCTGCTTCAATAATTACAGGTTTTAAATCATCGTATTTTCCGTATTGTGCTAATAATTTTTCCAATGCTTTCGGCGATTTTATATTCCCAACTGCTTCATAAGCTGCAAAAATTACATTTTCATCCGAATCGTCGAACAGAGCTAAAATTGCATCGACGGCTGATTCGTCACCAACCAAGCCTAACACATCACATGCAAATTTTCGAACATCATTATCTTCATCAGATAAATATTGAATCAGATGTTCACAAGCCGGATTGCCTATGTTGATAAGTATATCGGCAGCGAGGTTCCTTATCTCGATATCTTCCTCCCGAATACATTCGGATGTAAGCCTGGCTGCTTCAGAAGCAAATTCAACGGGTGGGTAGGATAGAGCCCTGCTGCACACATCCTTAATGCCGTTATCTTCAACGTATAAACCTTTGACGAGAGCCATTAATGCAAATGTATCGTAAACTTTATTCGTTAAGACAGACTCTGCCATTTGACGCAAAGCATCTATATCGTTTTCACTCATCCTATGTACCTATTATTCTTCATTTTTTCATTGGTTTTCCCTGCAAATTATTTTTGCAAATAAAGTGCTGTATAATTACTTTCAAAGAACTTATAATTTAATAAAATCAATGGTTTTAAGCAACTATTTTTTAAAATATTTAATTAATTGTTTCATGAAACTGTTTTTCCGGAAATATTTATACCAAGTTGTTCGATTCTATATCTTAACTTAGCCCTGGATATTCCAAGTAATTTACCAGCTTTAATTTGATTTCCACCTGTTATTTTCAAAGTCTGAATTATCAAATCTTTCAATACGCTACCCATCGAAACGCCTGATTTGGCAATTTGAAGAAAATGCTCACCATCATGTAAATCGGCTACTGATTTAGTTTGTGAAACCGGTTGAGCTGTGCCTCCCTTCAAAAAGTCCAAAGATTTTTGAGTAATAATATCTTCCGTAGCAAGGAGTACAACTCTTTCTATAACGTTTCGTAACTCGCGGACATTTCCACGCCACTGATAAGATGTAAGTATTTCTGCTGCTTCCGGGGAAAAACCAGTTACATTTTTTGTGAATTTTTTATTAAATTCTTTTATTAACGAAGTAGCAATCATTATAATGTCAGAGCCTCTTTCCCTTAGTGGAGGGATTTCAATTTTTGCAACATTCAATCTATAAAACAAATCCTCCCGGAACTGGTTTTCTTCAACCAATTTCCACAAATCACGATTGGTAGATGCTATCACTCTAACATCGACGGAAATTTCCTTCGAACCACCCAAACGGTAAAATTTTCTCTCTTGAAGTACTCTTAATAACTTAACCTGAAGTTCCTGACTAAGTTCAGCAATTTCATCGAAAAGTATTGTGCCGTGTTGAGCCTGTTCGAAACGGCCCTGCTTGATTTTCTCCGTTGCTCCTGTAAATGCACCGCGCTCATAACCAAACAATTCATTTTCTGCCAATTCACGGGGGATTGCACCACAGTTAATCGTTATAAATGGTCCACGGGCTCTTTGGGAGTTTTCATGAATAAATCGTGCGATTAATTCCTTGCCAGTACCGGAATCACCTAAAATAAGAGCAGTAGTATCGCCTGCGCTTGAAACAATACGAGCCATGGCGATAGCTTTCTGTATACCTTCTGAATTTCCGAGTATTTCGTTCGGTTGTTCATTGCTTAATTGCTCTTGTAATAAATTGACCTTACGTCGTAAATCGTAGTTCTGAAGAGAACGTTCAACTGCACCTTCCAATTGCTCGAGGTCTAAAGGCTTAATGATATAGTCTTCAGCGCCTAATTTCATTGCCTTGACAATCAATTTTACATCGTTGAAAGCCGTTATCATTATAACCGGCATTGTATAACCTTCTTCGCGCATTTTCCCAAGAATATCCAAACCATTTTCATGCCCTAAGAAAATATCAAGTAAGATAAGGTCTGGTCCGATAATACTCAATTCTTCCAGCGCTTTTGGGGCCTCGAGGAAAGAGATAACTTTTGAATATTTTTCGGAAAGAATGTCCTTCACTGTTGAGTTTACAAGCGGGTCATCCTCGATTACGACAATAGAATAATTTTGTTTTGGCATAAAGTACTCTTATATTTTAATATTAATTATTTTCATTTTTTTATTTATCTCATTCTGTTACAGGAAGTTTGATATACATTGTTGTTCCTTTACCTTCGGAACTTTCTACATCGATAATACCATTATGCTGGTGCAGGATTCTTTGTGAAATTGGTAATCCCAATCCCGTTCCGTCTGCTTTTCTGGTAAAGAAAGGATTAAATATTTTTGGTAAATCTTCCGGAGGTATTCCAACACCCGTATCGGAAATGGATACGCATGCATGTTCAGCCTGACCGAATTGCATTACGTTTTCTTTATATGTATTAATGGTTATTATTCCTTTGGTTTTTATTGCATCGGCAGCATTGGTAATTAAATTGATGAATACCTGCTGCATTTGCTTTGCATCGGCTGTTACCTGCGGTAATTTCTCATCGAACGATAAATCGACCTGGATTTCTTTTCGTTTCAATACAGATGATACCATATCGAGGCTTGTCCGGATAAGGTTATTCAGGCTTAAACCTTGCACGTCGGGTATTGCAGGTCTTGAGAAATTCAGTGTAACTTCGACAATTTTTGTAATTCTCTCTACACCCTGCAGGGCAGTGGAAATATAAGTATATTCAGGCGCTTCAGGTGGGACTTTACGTTTCAATATCTGCAGATTAAGGTTAACAGCAGCAAGGGGATTCCTGATTTCGTGTGCAACACCGGCAGAAAGCTGACCGAGAAGAACTAATTTATCAGCCTGGACTAATTTGTCGGTTAATGCGTGTTGTTCGCTTACATCGCGTGCAATTGCCTGGATTAGCTGCTGTCCTTCGTATTCTACAAACCGGGCGCTAACTTCCATCATTAAATTGGCATTATTAGGAACATCGAGCGAAAGTTCGCTCAGGACAATAGGGGATGATGATTTTTTTAATAGTTTAAAAATTCTTCTGAATTGTGGAAGACTCGTACCTAATAGTTCTTCCCGGGCAATACTCATAAGAACTGAAGCATATTCATTCGCATCCAGGATACACCAGGTTTCCGGTTGAACGATGAAAACAGCATCGGTAGCTTTATCGAAAAAGGATTTGTACCATGCAAGCTGTTTTTCAAGTAATGCAATCTTTTCATCCTGGGATACCAATTCAAGTTGGTTTATTTTAATTTTTTTACTTTCTTTTTTCAAAAATATCTGAACCTTGAATTTTAGTTTTTATTTATTAAGTCTTGTCTGAATTAAGATTTATAGGATTAAAGGATTACAGGATTTTAATGAATTCCTATCCAATACTGTATTTTATAATTTATAATTCATAATTCATAATTTTTTCATTAACCATTAACCATTAACAATTATCTTGTCTGAATTAGGATTAATAGGATTAAAGGATTTTAGGATTTAAATTCTATTATACTTTAACTCATACTTATAATTCATAATTCATAATTTTTTCATTAACCATTGACCATTAACCATTGACCATTAAAAACCTATTTCTTCGGTATTTTCGAATTAATATTAGTGCTGTCCTGCTTAAATTCACGCCTTAAACTATCCGTTTTGGAACGGGAAGAATCTGCCGGTGTCAGGTGCAGTAATTTAGTCGGGTCATTAATAGCATCTTTAGCTTTAGTATTATTTATATTGAAACTATTCAAAATACTTGACGGGTCGTCGATAACATTCTTATAAGCATTAACGGAATCCTTCAAATTATCGATTTCATCCGAGCCAAATGGATTTTTGAACTTCTCCTTCATATCATCTAAAAAGCTATTCGGATTTTTTAAGATATCATCGGATTTTATAGTTGCGTTTTTTGGCCTGGGAAGAACCGGTTTTTTTAATTTGTCTTTTTTATCAGGCTGCACACCGGGTTGTGCTATTTCAAGTTGGGAATTATTAGGAACATAAGCTTTGACTTCCTTTGGAAGAAGTTGTTCCGGGAGTTCCTCATTTTTTAATAAAGCCGTAAGATACTGCATGCTTAATTGAACATCCTTAGCATAAGGTGAATGTGGATATAATTCTGAAAGCAACTTATAATAAAAAAGGGCACATTCCTGTTCATGAAGATTATTTTCAAATATCCAGCCAATTGAATATAAAGCCTTTGGAGCATACTCGGAAGTGGGATATGTAGTATATACCTTGATGTATTGTCTTAGAGCAAAATTATAATTGCCGGCTTTGCGAAGCTGATTGCCGGAAAAATATAATTCCTTAACGGTATCTATTACGAATTCGGAAGTAAATCCGAGTATCTTCATAGCTTCTTTACCATACTCGGTTAAAGGATATTTTTCGACAACATATTCAAGCAGTGAGTCTGAAAGCCTTGGCAGGCTATCGGCTATGATTCTTGAATATGCAAAATAAATTCGCGCTGAACGAGGGTCTTTTGTCGGCGCAACTTCAATAGCGCTTTTATAATAAAAATGTGATGAATCACGCAATCCAAGCTGCTCGTTGATTCTGCCTAATTCAAATAAGGATAAAGCCAACTGGCTTCTCATATCCTCGGGTAAATCCTTTTTTTCATAATATTCCCGGAGTTTCGGTATAGCAAATGATTTCTTTTGTTCGTAAGCAGTCAGAAGGTTATAAAGCTTATCGGCAGTTTTATTGATAGGTGAAGTAATAGTGCGGGATTTGGAAAATGCATTCTTGGCTTCTTTATATTGAAAATCCTTGAATAGCTGCATTCCTTTTAAGAAGTAAGCAGCGCTTATTGATGGATTGCCGACATAAGCAGAATCGGAGTACTTTTCCAGTGCTTGAATATCACTTTTCTTTGTACTTATATACGATGAATCCGGATTTTCCTTTTCAAATTTACTCTTTAATGTATATTCTCTCAAATAGGAAAGATTCAATCGCTCTGCATATATCCAGCCTAACCATTCCTCATTATTCCTGTTTGACTCCAATTTGGATAACATTTTCTCTGATTGCTCGAATTGTCCAATTCTGGCAAGGCAAGCAGCCCTGTAAAGATTTGCCTCGAATTCCGTCAAAAAATCGGGATTATAGTTATGTACTTTCAGGAATTCTTTTTCTGCACGTTCGAATTTCCCAAGGCGAAAAAGGAGGGCAGCTAATTCGAACTGCCATTTGGCGCGTAATGAATTATCATCTGTTTGAGCTACGGCTTGCTTGTATGGCTGCAATGCTTTTTCGGTATTGTTCTCGAAAAGTGCAACTTCAGCTTGAAGCCTGAATGCTTCTGATAGTAAATCATATCTTTTTTTAAACCAGCAAATATCTACTGTTCGGGAGAGGAGTAGTTTTGCAGGCTCGAATTTCTGCTGGACGAGATAATTCTTTGCCAAAAGCAAGTGCGCATCAGGTGACAGTTCGCCTTCGGGATAGCGGTCAATCATTTCACTGCACTTAATTTGCGAACTGCCCCATTCGTTTTTATAGAAATA
Organism: Ignavibacteria bacterium; assembly: GCA_016844745.1. GTDB lineage: Bacteria > Bacteroidota > Ignavibacteria > Kapaibacteriales > UBA2268 > JAERMQ01. Next base: position 13,098 of record JAERMQ010000082.1, read on the forward strand.
GGTTTTTGCAAGAAGGAATAAACTACGTTCGATATAATCGCTTTTAGGATGCTTGGCAAGAATTTTTGAGCATTTAATAATAATAGAATCCAGCTTTGTTTCGACAGGCTGGCGCTTGGGATTGCTGATTACATAATCCTGCATAAATGGAGGTGTGCCTGATTTTTGCATAGAAGGAGGAAATATTTTCGGTTCCGGAACCAAAGTTCTCGGTTTTACACGTTTTTTTTCATCTATGAATTCGAATTCGTTTTCGGATTCTTTGAGTAACCTGTTAGCATTGTAATAGGTATTGAAATAAGTAGTAAAATTATCCCATCTATGGCATCCGGCAATAGAAATTAATATTGCCGCAGCAATTATTATCTGTAAGAAAGTTCTATTTTTCATTATTTAACTTATATTTGTTATACACGCAATTATTGCGGAGCAAGCAACCATCCCATTCCTTCAATATTTTTATGTTATAATTGTATAATATTAGTCATACTTTTTCAAAACAAAGTTGGCTAATATTAGCAATTTATTGAAAAACACGCATATAACAAATATATATTTTAATTTTTGGAAAAAAAGTTTTGAAATAGATTATTAAGAGTCTGTGGAAAAACTAATTATATAGAAGAATGTCATTCTGAACGTATTGAAGTATCCAGTCTCAATACCGCTTCTGGATTATTCACTTCGCTTGCGAATGACATTCTTAATCCTTTTCAAATAGACTCCCTCAAATAAATAATAATTTTGGACTACTTTTTAAATTGTCATAACTTTGATTTCATCAAATTTTTCCTTATTTTTAAATGTATTATTCACTTTATTTAGAGAAAATCATGAAAGAATTATTAGTATTATTAGTAGCTATTTTATTCATGTTTGTCGGATGCAACAAATCGAAGGACTCTACTCCTCAAAAGGAGGATACTCACACCTTAATGACGCAGGCAAAGCAGATATTTGGCGCTTTACCCGATAAAATGCCCGGTTCGGAAAACGATACTCCCGAATTAATCGAGCTTGGCAAAAAGTTATACTTCGAGAAAGGGCTTTCAATCAACAATTCTCAATCCTGCAATACATGCCACAATATCGAAGGTAAGGGTGCCGGTGTTGACAATAAACCTACTTCTGAAGGGGCATTAGGTAAAAAAGGAACTCGTAATTCACCTACCGTTTTAAATGCAGGTTTTCATTTTGTTCAATTCTGGGATGGCAGAGCCAAAGACCTCAAAGAACAAGCCAAAGGTCCGATTCTCAATCCAATCGAAATGGGTAGTAAATCTGAAGAAGATGTAGTTAAAATGCTGTCAATTTCAGACGTTTACAAACCATTATTTGCTAAAGCTTTTCCAAAAGAAGAATCCGCAATTACTTATGATAACATGGCTAATGCTATTGCTGCCTTTGAAAGGACTCTCGTAACGAAGTCCAGATTCGATGATTTCATGAACGGGAACATGGCTGTATTAGACAAAGACGAGTTAGCCGGATTGAACACTTTCATCAAAGTAGGATGTATTACCTGCCATACCGGTCAAATGATTGGCGGCAATTTATACCAAAAGGTTGGACTTTATAAACCATATAAAAATATAACCGATTTGGGTAGATTTGAAGTAACCAAGCAAGAAGCAGATAAATTTATGTTCAAAGTGCCTACGCTGCGGAATATAGCTTTGACTCAGCCATATTTCCATGATGGTGCAGTAGCAACTCTTGAAGAAGCAGTACCATTAATGGCTCAACTAAATCTAAACAAAGAATTGAAGCCTGAAGAGGTTAAGCAAATAGTAGCCTTTTTAAAATCATTATCGAAGAAAATATAGGGTATAATTATAAGATGTCATTCAGAACGAAGCGAAGAATCCATAAGCCGCATTGGGACTGGATTCTTCACTTCGTTCAAAATCACATTTCTTCCCAATAGTCAAGAGTTCTTGTTAACAAGTGTGGTGATTTCTACCAGAGTTAATCATGATTATTGAAATCGAATTTTTCTTAAGGAAGGTTCTAAAAATTGTCATTCTGAGCGAAGCGAAGAATCCAGTTTTCTTTAAAATCAACAAGATAGATTCTTCGCTTCGCTCAGAATGACAGATCAACAAGATAGATTCTTCGCTTCGCTCAGAATGACAGCCTAAATTGAATTTTTAGAACCCATCTTAAATCCACTCCTTAGTTAATTCGTTAATAATTCCCATTGTTTTTATTGTAAAATTTATTACATTAACCATTGCTCTAAAATGGCTGAAATCATCTGGCGTTAAGGTGATTTCATGTTTTTTCCGCTCTTTAAACCATTTTTCAAGAACCTGATAACCGCCGATATAGAAGTTCCAAACATCTTCCGGCACATTATCAAAATACCGTTCATTATTGAACCAAACTTTTCCTTTATCAAAATTTACTGATTCCACTTTGAAATTATTACTACCACCTAATAAAGGACAAGTGATTTTTGCAGGTATTTCTTTCATCAAATGAGCATTTATCAGCTTTTCTCCAATAATAGATAACTCTTGAAATTTGTTTTCATCTTCGGTGAACGGTATTCTCGGAAAATCAATTTTCAGGAATTCGATATATTTTGTTCTGTAAGTCGGGCTGTGCAGCACTGCATAGATATAACCTAATATTTGATTCGGCGAAAAATGTTCCAGGTATTTGGATTTAATATAATGCCGGAAATCCTTTGTGAAATTGTCTCTTTTGCCGTCCTCTTTAAAAAGATAGTCATTGCCGTTACCATTTTCAATTTTATTTTCATTATAAGTGTAAAGTGAGAATATATAAGCTGATTCTTTGGTTCGAATAGATACAAAACAAATATCAGTCAAACAATCCGAAATAAACGAATGATGAAAAGGTTCTCTATTGACTTGTCTTGTTATACATAATCCCAAATTGTCTTTTAACATATTCTGCATAATAGAATTCCTATGCCTAACAACCTTTTTCAAATCATATTCAATAAATCTAATATCAAAAGGACGGTAATTATACAATTGATTATTAGTTTTAAATGGTTTAAATGCAATTAGTTCATTGTCATGGTGAGTTTTAATACCACTCGTATAAAGATTAAAAATTTCATTTATTTTAAAACAATTCAAATAGTTCCCATTACTTGAAAAATCTTTCAAAGCAAAGAAATGATAGTTTGAATCAGGCTTCAACTTTTTCCACTTCACTGTTTTAATAGTTTTTCCAAAAAGTTCAGCGTATTTGACCTGTCTTAATCCATGCAGGTCTTGGTAAAATACTTTTGCCTGCTTATTTTCAGCACTTGACTTTTTAATAAAGAATGAAATGCAAACTCCCTGCATTATATCAAATACGTTTTCATCTTTCGTTCCGTCGGGACATTTTTCACCTATTCTTGAATTTCCATGCAGATTGAAAATATAGATTTCATCAAAATCTTTCATTAGTTCTTGTCTCATACCTCTGTGTATAAGTCCGTCAATGAAAGAATTATTCGTAATTATGCCGATTACACCACGTTCAACTTTTTCCATTTTCCAGTGTGCAAAACGAATGAATTTGATATAATCGTCAGAAAGCGGTTGTATATTTCTTTCTAATTTAACCGCT